>CAVULS010000001.1:0-75729 GCA_963742385.1 uncultured Alphaproteobacteria bacterium
GCACACTCTGCGTTTTCAAAAGGAGGCCACTTTGGCCACAGGTACCGTTAAGTTCTTCAACTCGCAAAAAGGCTTTGGTTTCATCGTGCAGGACGGCGGCGGCCCCGATGTGTTCGTTCACATCTCGGCGGTCGAGCGCGCCGGCATGAGCAACCTCAACGAAGGCCAGAAGCTTTCGTTCGACGTGCAGGCCGATCCGCGCAGCGGCAAGTCCGCTGCCGCCAATCTGCAAGCCGCCTGATTTCGCTTTGAACGACGGCGCCGGCGTGAAAGCGCCGGCGTTTTTATTTTTGCGGGACTCAATGTTTCTGCTAGGACGACGCGCAAAGAGGACACCATGGCGAAGAAACCGGGAACCAACCCCAAGGGCGAATTCGTGTTCTTCGACGTCGTCTACGAGGACGGCTCGCAGCGCTCCAACCGGCGCGTGCCGGCCGAGCTGCTCGGCGGCCTGACCAAGGACGAGCCGGCGCGCGGCTTCATCATCGAGCAGGACCGCGAGATCGCGGAGAAGTCCGGCCGGGCGCCGCTGGCGATCAAGAGCATCGCCCGCGTCGGCGCCAAGCCGGACAAGATGATGCGGGTGAAGGAACGCGCGTCGTAAGCGGCGGGCGGCGATCGCCGATCGCTGTCCGGCCTTCCACTTTCCGCCATTCCGCGGCGCGCCGCAGGCGCGAGCCCGGAATCCATAAACACAGACCGGGGTTATGGAGTCCGGGCCCGCCGCTTCGCGGTGTCCCGGAATGACCGGTGAAAACAATTTCGCGCGCTGCCATTTCAATCTTTACCTCCAGACATGCCTGAGCATTCCCGCGCGCGGAAACCGCGCCGGGCTATGGTCCGCCGCCGCCCTCGCGGGCTTCGGCGCGACAAGCACCCCCCGCAGAAAAAGTGCGAGGGGGTGGAGCGCCGAAAGGCGCGTCCAACAAACCTCCCGCCTGAAGCCTTTCGGCTCCGGCGGGCCGAGCCCTTTTGCGAGCAGGGCCCGTCGCCTCTCGGCGCTCCACGCGCGGCTCTCGCAACGCGACTTGACGCCGCGAAGCTCAGCTCCAGGCCCGCGCTTCCTGGGACTTGGCTCCGACGGGTGTTACCCGGCTTCAGCCTGTCCCAGCCCAGCGAGCACCTCGCAGCCCGGTCGTAATGCCGGACGGGCGGGGCCCCGGAGCCGCCCGGGCGCAGGGTCACGAGCCCCGCGCGCAGGCGCCGCACCCACCCCACGTTTCTGAAGCGTCCTGCAGGAACGCCCCTCGCCTTGGGGTAGGCTGGCTAGGAATATAAGACTATAGGAATAAAGTCAATAGCTTGGTCTGGAATAAGGCCTGATAGAAATTGCTGCTGAGTTCCGTTGCATCCGTCAGCTCTTTTCGCGCGCTATCTCGGGCGAGAGCAGACTCAGCCATGACTGCTTTTTCAACAAGAGTTCGGTACGCATTGTCCGGAATCGCATAAAGGGCAACGTCGATATGCGCATCATCATTCAATTCGATTCTCACACAAGACGGCTTATCGACCAGTTGCCATCCGTGTTTTTTGCATAGCGGCGCCAACGCCTGTTCGACGGCCGCAAACAGACCCTTCGACACTATTGTCGGATGTGCTCTGCCACTTTTCTCCTGCAAAAAGGAGACGGGCAAAAACATTCCATCATCCAAATCGACCTGCTGCGGCGGCTTGTGTGCCGGGTCGTTGCAAGTTCGGTAAGAAAAACTTCCCTGCATTCTGAACTTCGGCTTCAGAGACGTCGGCACTGAATCCTGTGCCAGCACTTCAAAAAGTTGTTCGCGAGGAAACTGCGTCAGGTTTCCGAGCGCTGAACGAAGGGCGCCCCGGATTTCGTCCCGTGCTGATCGCAATGAATCTTCTTTTCGCTTTTCAACTGTAAGCGCAGAAAGGTAGTCTTTTTCCGGTATTCCGGAAAAAATTCGATGTAAATTCAACGGCATAGTGTCGCCCCGGTGCTTAGGTTTTCGCTCAAATGGGAATCAATCTTTGATTGTGCAATAGCGTAAGAGCAATTCAGACGATTCCGAGGCAGCAATGTACCAAATCATCCCCACTCGCATTCTTGCGCTCGCTGCTGCATGGCTAGCGATAACAGTCATCATCTCGCTCGACTCAGTTACTTCCCTCGCAGTTCCGGTGCAGGCCCGTTATGCGGTCCTTGTCATAGATATTTTGTTGTTTGTTCTAACGCTTAAGCCCGTGTGGCGTCTGTTATGGAGAACTATCCCGCTTCTCAACGGTTATTTTCCCGATTTGAATGGTGACTACGACGTCGAATTGAATTCCAACTGGCCAATTCACCAGAGACTGTTGGAAGCGGCTGCAGGACGCGCCGAAAAGTTCGACCCGCGGTCTCCCGACATAGATAAGCCAGCGCTCGCGCCAACACGAATAAAAGGGTCAATAGACCTGTCGTTTTATTGGGTGCGCGTAAAAATGTGGGCGAGCGAGCCTGAAAATCCAAGGTCCGTTATCGAAGGATCGCGAACCTTGTCGGCCAGCCTTATCAGAGCTTCGGATGGCTTGCCGAATCGAATTGCATACATCTACCAACAAAAAAATCGCCGTGATCGACAAGCCGTGACGGACGATAGCGTATTTGAAGGCGCAGCACTGCTAAGCATTGACGAAAAAGGACGCGCACTAAGAGGTGAATATTGGACCAATCGGTCTTGGCAGCAGGGGCTAAGCACCGCCGGTCAGATTCTCTTTAGGAAAAAGGCTCGTAGCGCTTAGGGAAATTCAAATACCTTAAGCTTGGCATTTTTGGCCGCCTCCCGAAAATTTAGCGCTTCGCCAGTCGGGATACGGCGCTCATGCGCCCCCAGCCACTGCTCGCCTTTCGGCGTGTGCGCCGTGAAAATGACCTCGTCCATATCTTCGCTAGTTGAAAATGAAATATCGCCCACGTCTAATTATCCAAAAAGCTCCTGAGCTTCCGGCTCCTGCTCGGATGCTTCAGCTTGCGCAGCGCCTTGGCCTCGATCTGGCGGATGCGCTCGCGGGTCACCGAGAACTGCTGGCCGACCTCTTCCAGCGTGTGGTCGGTGTTCATGCCGATGCCGAAGCGCATGCGCAGCACGCGCTCCTCGCGCGGGGTCAAGGAAGCTAACACGCGCGTCGTGGTCTCGCGCAGGTTCGACTGGATCGCCGCGTCGATCGGCAAAATGGCGTTCTTGTCCTCGATGAAATCGCCGAGGTGGCTATCCTCCTCGTCGCCGATGGGCGTCTCCAGCGACAGCGGCTCCTTGGCGATCTTGAGGACCTTGCGCACCTTCTCCAGCGGCATGCCCAGTTTCTCGGCCAGTTCCTCCGGCGTCGGCTCGCGGCCGATCTCGTTGAGCATCTGCCGCGACGTGCGCACGATCTTGTTGATGGTCTCGATCATGTGCACGGGGATGCGGATGGTGCGCGCCTGGTCGGCGATCGAGCGGGTGATCGCCTGGCGGATCCACCAGGTGGCGTAGGTGGAGAACTTGTAGCCGCGGCGGTATTCGAACTTGTCGACCGCCTTCATCAATCCAATATTGCCTTCCTGGATGAGGTCGAGGAACTGCAGGCCGCGGTTGGTGTATTTCTTGGCGATGGAGATGACGAGGCGGAGGTTTGCCTCCACCATTTCCTTCTTCGCCTGGCGCGCCTCGCGCTCGCCCTTCTGCACCATGTGCACGATCTTGCGGAACTCGCCGATCTCGACGCCGGTCTGCCCGGCGAGCTCATGCACCAGCGAGCGGATTTCCTTGATGCGGTCCTTGTCCTTGGCGACCAGGTTCTTCCAGCCCTTGGCCGAGAGCTTGGAGATGCGGTTGAGCCAGCGCGGGTCGAGCTCCTGGCCCATGTACTGCTTGAGGAACTCGTCGCGGGCGACCCCGTAGGATTCAGCCAGCCGCATCAGCCGGCCTTCGTTGGAGACGAGGCGCTTGTTGATGTCGTAGAGCTGCTCGACCAGCGAATCGATGCGCGCCTGGTTGAGCCGCAGCGACTTCACCTCGGTGATGATCTCGTCCTTGAGCTTCTTGTATTTGCGCTCCTGCGCCGGCGACAGCGACGAGCTCTTCAGGCGGAACTGGATGTCCTGCTCCTGCAGCCGGCGCAGCCGCTTGAAGGCGTCGGCGATGTTGTCGAAGGTCTCGACGACTTTCGGCTTGAGCTCGGCTTCGATCGCGGCAAGCGACAGCGAATTCTCCATGTCGTCTTCGTCGTAGTCCGACTCGGCCGCGGCCTCGCCCGGATCCTTCGGCTCCTCGCCGTCGGCGCCCGCTTCGCCCGGCGCCTTGAACGGGGTGGCGGCCGGCGGCGCGGCCGGCGGCGCCTGCGTCTGCACCACCTGCAGGTGCGGCGCGCCCGGCACCGGCGTCGCGCCAGGCACGGCGGCCTGCACCACCGGCTTGCCGTCGGGGCCGATGATCACCGGCACCTGCATCTGCTTGGCGTCGGGGCCGGCATAGGTCGCTTCGAGGTCGATGATGTCGCGGAGGAAGACCTTTCCGTCGTTCAACTCGTCGCGCCAGATGATGACGGCCTGGAAGGTGAGCGGGCTTTCGCAGAGGCCGGCGATCATCGCCTCGCGGCCGGCCTCGATTCTCTTGGCAATGGCGATTTCGCCCTCGCGCGACAGCAGCTCGACCGAGCCCATTTCGCGCAGGTACATGCGCACCGGATCGTCGGTGCGCTCGGTCGGCTCCTTCTTCTCGGCAACAGCAAGCGACTTGGGCTTGGCCTCGACCACCTCGGAACCGGTATCCTCATCGTCGTCGTCGGCCTCGTCGGCGGCGGCCTTGTCCTCGTCGGTCTCGGTCTCGTCGCTTTCGACGACGTTGATGCCCATCTCCGAGATCATGGCAAAAACGTCTTCGATCTGGTCGGAGGTGACCTCTTCCGAGGGCAGCACGGCGTTGATCTGGTCGTGGGTGACGTAGCCGCGCTTTTTCGCGGCCTTGATCATCTTCTTGACGCCGGCGTCGTTGAGATCGAGCAGCGGCAGCGGGGATTCAGGAGCGCCTTCGGCCTCTTTGTCCGGGGCCTCTTCCTTGACCTGCACCTTTGCCTTCGTGGCCATCGTAAAGTTCCTCTCCCTCGCAACCGGCTCGGGGGGTGAAAAAAACACCCCCCTATAAATAGGGTCCTGAGTCGGTCCCCGCGGCCAAAACCGGCCGCGCCGGCGGCTGCCGCCCGAATCAGGTCGGTGAGTGTCGTCGGAACCCGCTTAAGCTCCGATTAACCCTGAAAGGCTGCGGAAATCGACCCATACTTCCCGCGGCGCATAAATCCCCTCCGCCCGGCAAGGCTGGAAGCGACGGTCATAAGCTACGGACGCCGCGACCGGAAGAGGCTCCAAACCCCTCGATCAGGGCCTCGGTCCCGTCCATGTTGGACAGGCGGGCCTTGACGTCGCGGAGCCGCAAATAGTTGCCCTCGCTGCTGTCCTGGCCCAGCGCCTGCTCGGCGTCCTTGAGCTCCCTAGTTAGGGAATTCCACTGCCGATGCAAGGCGACAAGCTGTTGCCAGGTCACCAAAACATCGTCGGCCGCAGCCTCCGGGCCGGCGCCCCAGACGCCGGGGCTGGTGATCGAGGCGGCGATGCGCGCGACCGCCGCGGCAAGGTTGCGGGCGGCGAGCTCGGCCCTCAGCGCCTCCGGTTCGAGGGCCGCGGCATGGGCCGCGATGTCGATCAGCGCCGATTTGAGCCTTTCGGCGTCGGGGTGGCGGAACTCCAGCCCACTCAATTCCTCGAGGTGATCGTGCAGCAGCCAGGGGTGGTTGAGCGCCGCCTGCAGGATCAGCGCCTCGCGCCGCGGCACCATAGTGCGCGAGCCGCGATGCACCGGGCTCGTCGCCAGCTGCTGGCTCACCACGACATAAGGCGTGTTGTGCGAACCGGGCTCGGCCGGCGGCGGAGCGCCGAAGCGCGGCCGCCATTTGCCGGCACGGCCGCGCCCGGGCTGATTGGGCCAATACTGGTCGCGCCAGTCACGGCGGCTGCCGCGCTGGCCTGGCGCCGGTGCAAACAGCTGCGCGATGCGGGCGGCAAAATCCTGCCGGTAATATTTGCGCACGGCCTCGTCGCCGATTGCGCCGGTGATCTGGTTGATGTGGGCTTCGAGCGCCGCGCGCCGCTCCGGCGTGTCGAACTGATGGCCTTCGGTCTCGCGCGCCCACAGCATGGCCGCGAGCGGCCGCGCCGCGGCGATGACCTCGGCGACCGCCTCGCCGCCGCCGGAGCGCACCAGATCGTCGGGGTCCTGGCCGTCGGGGAGCGTCGCAAATTTCAGGCTCTTGCCGGGGGCAAGCCGCGGCAGCGCCAGATCGACGGCGCGGTAGGCGGCGCGCAAGCCGGCGGCGTCGCCGTCGAAACAGAGCACCGGCTCGTCGTCCATCTTCCAAAGAAGCGTCAGCTGGTCTTCGGTCAACGCGGTGCCGAGCGGCGCCACGGTGGCGGAAAAGCCCGCGCTCACCATGGCGATGACGTCGATATAACCCTCGACGACGATGAGCTGCACTCGTTCGTGCACGGCCTGGCGTGCGGCGGCGATGTTGTAGAGCGTCGCACCCTTATGGAAGAGCGGCGTCTCCGGCGAATTTAAATATTTCGCCGGCACGTCCTTCTCCAGGGCGCGGCCGCCAAAGGCGATGACACGGCCGCGCATGTCGGTGATCGGGAACATGACGCGGTCGCGGAAACGGTCGAACGGCACCGGGATGTCGTCGCCGGAGACGAGCAGCCCCGCCTCCACCATGTCCTCGACCGGAATGCCGTGGCTGCCAAGATGCTCCTTCAGCGCGAAGCGTTCGCTGGTCGCGTAGCCGAGGCGGAATTTGAGCTGCGTCGCCGGATCGAGGCTGCGGTCGGCGAGATAGCCGCGCGCCTTGGCGCCGGCGCGCGCGGCAAGCGTTGCCTCGAAGAACTTCGCCGCCAGCTCCATGACGTCGTGCAGCGTCTTGCGCCGCGCGTCGCGCCGCGCGTCCTCGGGCGAGGCTTTCGGCAGCGGTATGCCGGCCATTTGCGCGAGGCGCTCCACCGCCTCGGGGAAGCCGACGCCGTCGGTGAGCATGACGAAATCGAAAATGCTGCCGTTCTTGCCGGAGGAGAAATCGAACCAGGCCTGCTTCTGGTCGTTGACGAAGAAGGACGGCGTCTTCTCCTTGTTGAACGGCGACAGGCCTTTGAACTCGCGGCCGGAGCGCACAAGCTTGACGCGCTTGCCCACCACCTCCGACACCGGGAGGCGAGCGCGCAGCTCGTCGAGGAACTGGGGTGAGAAGCGCATGGGGGGTTCTTGCTGGCCGAATCAGACCTTATTATTGATCTTTGTCTGTTCTCGCCTAATAAGGCACCCTGCGGGCAAATTTTCCCCGCTAGCCACAAGCAATTTGGACAACCGCTCCGTCCAATCATATGGCCCAATCAGAATTGATCTGCATTCAAGGTGAAGCAAATAACCTGAAGCCCACTGAACGTCTGATTCCAGGTCCCCACTTTATAAAAGTCGGAAAAAATCCCCAGACTTGACCGGTTCGAGTAAATGACCGTGTTCGATACGCTGACTGCAATATCGCCAACGATACCTACGTGACCTAGTCTATTACCTTGCCTTGGAGAAATAACAATCCCACCGGCGGCAAATTGCCCGGCAGGCAGTTGATTATGATGTGCTTTCAGCACGTCGAACATATTATCGGTGCTCAAGCCACCGCCAATTGGCTTGCCCAACGCGCGATTGACAACTTCGTTCACCGCCCAAGCGCAAGCCAAATGCCCCTGATTTGTGCCGGGCACATTTTTGGTTACGAGTTTATTGTCGCAGGCCTTTGCGCTCGCCAGCACGAGTGCGCCGATGTCAGCGCCGGGGGGCGGTTCCGGGCCGGCTGGTTCGGTGCCCTCGGACGCGAGCTTCGGAGCCGCCTTATTCAATTCGTCGGCGACAGCATCCGGAATCTCATTGCTTGGCTTGACTGGGAAAACGGTCGTATCACTGAGCAGGACATCGGTTTGATTGCCAACATGGCGCAATAGTGACTGTCCGCCCTCGTTCTCGCTAACGAGATTAATGACCCAGTATATCGTGTCGTTGGACGTTGTCATGACGACGAGCGCGCGCGTCATGTTCTTTGGAAAGATCGTACTATCGATCGATTTGAAGTCGACGCCAGAGGCGACACCAGTCGATGGCGGCGTCTGGACGCCGGGGGGGGGGGTTGGAATCTCGACATGGCAAGTCTGGCCTGTATGCAGACCCAACGTCTCTGCCAAGCCCGGCGAGAGGTCGGCCACGCGTCCGGTTTCCATGGCCGGACCGGTATCCGCCGGACGGGCTTTTTCGCTCTTGGTATTGGCCGGGTTAGTTACAGTGACTAAGGTCGTCTTCAGCCTCAGGAAGTTCTTGGGGGTGACGCCCAAGTTCCACCTGCACGCCAGATACATGGCATCCGGATTAAGACGTTTCGCAAGCCCGGTAGTACCGGGCGGTTGCGTCGGAAGAAAAAGGTCCGTGTTCGGCGCAACGTCGGAGGCGTCAAATAACGAAAGACCTTCGTCTGGACGAACGCCGGGGTCGTTGGGGCCGCCAAAAGTCGACATTTTGCCGTCAATAGTAATGCTCGAACCGCCCGCCGCTGGCGCTTTGTCAAAAATGGTCGACTCGACAGTAAACGTACCTTTGCCATCATTAACGGCCGTAACGATATCGGCTTCGTCAATTTCCCTGAAACTGTTCATCAAGTCCTGCAGGTTTTGTTCGGGCACGTTGGTGATCGTATTGATGCTTGTCGGCATTTGGATTCCCACTCTGCTCAAGACAAGAAACTATTGAATGAGTCCTTGCTCGCGTGCGAATTGGACGCGCTGCGCGGCGTACTCAGGCCCATTAAGGAAAGTTGTAATCTGCAGGCCTAGTTTTATATCCGTTACAAATTTTTGCAGCGTATCGCGACGGTTGCGATCTAAAACGCCGCCAGGCTTCAGCCACCCCATTAAAAGTGCGGTGATATTATCGGGTGCAAATCGCGTCTGGATTCTCACCGCCGGCGTAATCGACTTGATCACAGTACTCTGTGTGGCGGCCATCGGAGCGCCGAGTTGCACGAGCGTGGCACTGGTATTGATGTTCGCCTCGATCGTTGTCGGCATACAAAGACGCAGGTAATTGCGCAGCAGATAGATCGCAAAGGGACGATCAGCGATGTTGTAGTCTTTGATTGTTTTGCGGAACTGTCCCTGGCTCGTGTACACCGTGTCCTGCACCGTCGATTGATTGATCGCCAGCAACAGCCGCGAGTTCCAGTTCGTGTATGTGGCGGCCGCGAGCGCCATGGCGGCGGTGACAATGTCGAGCGAATCCGAACCCGCGCCGGACACGGTCATGATTGTGTGCGCCGCCGCACCGATAGCCGTAAGCTCACTTAAAACCGGTTCCCTGTCGCGGCGCCGTGCGTCGAGCCACGTGAGGAAGCCGTCGCAACGCTGGTCAATGTCATTCATGCCGGCCTGCACAAAGGTTGACTAACTACCCCCGCAATTGGGACCTGCCTGGTCGCAGATGAACGCAACGTATTGATTCTGCAGTTCGACCTGATTGGCTCGATCGGCTGTATAAAGATCGACGCCCGCGCCTTCGTTCATAAATTTTTTATCAGCGATCAGATCGCACCCCGCCACCGCCAATGCGATGCCGGCGCACGCCAACAACGACGCTAAAAAACGCATAGTCCCCCGCCTCCGCCGGTCCGAGTGGATGGCGACCCGCGGGTATTAAGCGGTAGGAGAAGGCGCTCTAACAACCATAGCGCGCATACAATCACCGATATTAACAGTCGTCTGTGCGCAACCTGTGGATTTATGTGAATTGCACCGCGTGTTGTTCGGCGCGATTCGCGGCTACTGTCAAAGCACCGCGCTCGCTCAGCCTCGATTGCCCATGCTCTTCCTCACCGCCCAGCCGATCTGGATCGCCGCCATCGTCCTGCTGGTGCCCGCGACGCATTCTCGCGATGGTGGGGCCGGCAATCGTGCGCCGCTACGTCCCGCTCGAGAACCTACGCACCAACAACGAGGTCGCCGGCTTCAAGTTCGCCACCGTCGGCGTGATCTATGCCGTGCTGCTGGCCTTCGCCATCGTCGTTGTCTGGGAACGGTTCAACCAGGCCGACAACGACGTCGCCAAGGAAGCGGGCGCGGCGGCGACCGTGCTGCGCCTGACGCAGGGGCTGGACGCCCCGCACGGCGCCGCGATCCGCGCTGCGATCACCGAATACCTGAAGGACACGATCAACCGCGACTGGCCCGCCATGAAACAAGGCCGGGCAAGCCATGCCGTCACCGAAACGCTGACCAAGATTTACGGCACGGTGCTCAAATATCACGCCTTCGACGCCAACGAGGCGCTGGTGGTGGCGGAAATCCTGCGCAACGTCGATCAAATCGGCGAGGCGCGGCGCGAACGGCTGGTGGTGGCGAGCGGCATCGTGCCCGGCATCATCTGGATGGTGCTGTTTGCCGGCGCCTTCATCACCATCAGCTTCACCTTCTTCTTCGGCACGGCGAATTTGCGTGCCCAGATCGCGATGTCCGGCGCGCTGTCGCTGCTGATCTTCGGCGGCCTGCTGACGATCATCGCCATCGACCATCCTTTTGCCGGCACAGTCCATGTCGGGCCCGAAGCACTGGTCGCGGTGATGGAGGATTTCACGGCGCCCGCGCAATAATGGCCGCCGCGCGCCACCGATAAAAAGCTGGGAGGGAGCAACGCCCATGGCCAAGACCTTCGTTCTCGTGCACGGCGCCTGGCATGGCGGCTGGTGCTGGCGCCGCGTTGCCGACCTGCTGGAGGCAAAGGGCCACAAGGTCTATGCGCCGACGCTGACCGGGCTTGGCGAGCGCTCGCACCTGCTGGCGCCCGGCATTGGGCTTTCCACCCACATCACCGACGTCGTCAACGTGTTCAAATGGGAGCAGCTTGGCGACGTGACGCTGTGCGGACATTCCTACGCCGGCCTGGTGATCGCCGGGGTCGCCGAGCAGATGGCGAAGGCGATTTCATCGATCGTGTTCCTCGACGCCTTCGTTCCTGAAAACGGCGACTCGGTCATCGCCCTCACCAGCCAGGCGGTGCGTGAGGCGCTGCGCGCCGGCCAGCAGAAGGGCGAGCTCGGCATTGCGCCGCGGCCGGCGGAGGCTTTCGGCGTCAACGAGCGCGACCGCGCCTGGGTGGACAGCCTGTGCACGCCGCAGCCGATTGCAGCCTTCACCGAGACGATCGCGGTGACCGGCGCCTACGGGCGGATCGCGAAGAAGATCTTCATCCGCGCGGCGAGTTACGTGAACCCGGGCTTCGACCAGGCGCTGGCGCGGGTGAAAGCCGATCCGTCCTGGCGCACCTACGATGCGCCCTGCGGCCACGACGTCATGGTCGACGCGCCGGAGTGGCTGGCGAAGATTTTGCTCGATGCGGCGTAGCGTTATCGGGCTGCTCAACCGGAGCTGAAAGTACGCGCCGGAATCCGCGGCTGATCGTCCGCGAATTCCGGCGCCGCGTTACGCGGCTTTGGTTTTCTTGACGCCGGCATCGAGCCTGCAGCTCACCGGCAAGCCGTTCGACAACATGTCGAACACCGGCGAATAGGCCTGCGCCATTTCGATCAACTCCTGTTTCCCGGCGTCGTCGCAATCGGCGTCGATGTCGAATACGACGCGGATGGTCTTGAAGCCGCGGCGGACGTCCTTGGAAAGGCCGAGGAAGCCCTGCAGGTCGATGTCGCCTTCGAAACGCGTGGCGATGCCCTTGACCGCGATGCCGCGCGCCGCCGCGTGATAGACCAGCGCGCCGGTCAGGCAGCTGGCGAGCGCGTGCAGCACGTATTCGCCCGCATTCGGCGCGCGGTCCTCGGACAGCAGCACCTCCGGCTCGTCGCTGCCGAGGAAGAACGGCTGCTTGTGCCGCATTTCCTGGCCGACGCCGTAGAAGTCATCGATGCGCGAGCGGGTTTCGCCGCCGCCGACCCACTGGTTGGACAGGCGGAACTGGAAATTGGCGAGCGAGGCATCGGTTTTGATGGCTTCGATGGTGGCGAACAGTTTCTCGGTATCTACGCCGTTCACGATGGCGCTCTTGGTCTTGCTCATAGTCAGTCCTTTCCTTTGCCGGCGTCACGCTGCCTATGCAGACATGAAAACATACCGTTTGGTATCTATTACATACCATTTAGTATGTTTGCAAGCGAAAAAATTGCGCACAAGAAATACACAAATAATCCTGTTGAATCAGTCTATTGATAAATCCTGGCTTGCGACAGGCACCGATGCTACCCATCTGCCAAACCAGACGGTATGATCATGGCAACAATGGCAGACAAAGGCGCCCTCACCCGCGAACGCATCCTGGCGGCGGCCGAACCGCTGATCCTGCGGCAAGGTTTTGCCGGGACCTCGCTCGACGACATCCTCGACGCCGCCGGCCTGACCAAAGGCGCCTTTTTCCATCATTTCAAAGACAAGTCGGCCTTTGCCCGCGCGCTCATCGAGCGCTATGCGCGCAACGATTTCGAAGTCCTCGACCGGCTGGCGGCGGAGGCGGAGGCTGCCTCCGGTGATCCGCTCGATCAGACCCTGCACTTCCTCAAGCTGTGGGAGGATTTCGTCGTCGGCCTCACCGAGCCGATCATCGGCTGCCTGTTCGCCACCTACACTTACGAGAGCCTGCAGTTCGAGCCGTCGATCAACGCTTTCATCGCCCAGAATCTCAGGCGCTGGTCGGCGCTTTACGAGAAGAGATTTGAAGCCGTACTGGCGCGCTATCGCCCGGCGCGGCCGACAACCGCGCGCGAACTCGCCGACACCATCATGGCGATCATCGAGGGCGGCTTCATCCTGTCGCGCAACTTCAACGATCCGCTGCTGGTCATCCGGCTGTCGCGCCAGTTTCGGCAATATCTCGAATTGCTGTTCGTCCGCGACGGCAGCGGACGCGCTTAACCCGACAGCTTCACCTCCACCACGCCGCTCGCCTTCCCGCCACGGCCGGCGCAAGCCGGCGGCTATCCGCCGTCGTGCCGCATGAGCAACTTGTGCTCTTCCTGCCCGACGACGCGAAATCCGACGCGCTCGTAAAACGCACGGGCCGGATTGAATTCGACCACGCTCACCGAAATCGGCATTGCCATCTCGCGCGCCTCCGCGACGAGCAGACGCATGACCTCGCTGCCGATGCCGCGGTTCTGGAACGCGGCGTCGATGTGCAGTTCTTTCAGCTCGACGGCGTCTTTGCCGGCGGCGACTTGCAGGTAGCCGGCGTCCTCGCTGTCGACGACAATGACGCGGACCTCCGCCAGCACGAATTTTCCGCGGAACCGCACGTTCTGGAAGGCGTCGTCCCAGCCGCCAAGCAGACGCTCGCCGATCCAGCGCATGCCGGCGTGATGCACGCGGCGGGCAAAATCGTAGTCGGCGGCTTTCGCCGCGCGCAGCCGGACGATCTGCGTTTCGCCATGCATCAAAGACGGCCGGCTCAGCCCGTGAGCTTCGTCTTCACCGCGGCGCTGGCCTTCGCCATGTCCATCTGCCCGGCATATTTGCCGCGCAGGGCGCCGATCACCTTGCCCATGTCCTTCATGCCGGCGGCGGAGGTCGCCTTGATCGCGGCGTCGATCGCCGCGGCCATCTCGGCCTCCGACATCTGCTTGGGCAGGTAACCGGAGATGATGGCGATCTCTTCTTCTTCCTGCTTCACCAGGTCGGCGCGGTTGCCTTTTTTGTAGAGCTCGACCGATTCCTGGCGCTGCTTGATCATCTTCTGCAGCAGCGGCAGCACCTCGGCGTCGCCGAGCGCCGGCTTGCCCTGCCCGCGCGCCTCGATGTCGGCATTCTTCAGCGACGCGTTGACCATGCGCAGAGTCGATACCGCGCGCTCGTTCTTGGCCTTCATCGCCTCTTTCAAGGCGTTATTGATGTCGTCGCGCAGCATGAACATCTCGTTTTGACTATTTATAAGTTTCGGAGCGGCTTCCACCACTCGTTCCACTCACTCTACACACCCGAATGTATTCATCAACGGAAAGGATAGGTCTATGTTATCATTGAAAGAGATAGGTCAATGTTCAACACCTTTAGCACCGTTTCGTGCGCTGCACTTGTACTAGGATTATTCCAAGTGTCCGCACTGTCGGATGATTATAAAGACCTGACGAGCGCTGCATATTGTGCAGGTGTTCTCAGACGCGAAATTGACCTTACAAAAAAGATGGGCGGCAACCCAGACACCAGGGACAAAGAACAATTGCTTGCTCAAAAGATCGCTTTTTTAGAAGGGGCTTTGAGACTACAAAAAATCGACACTAGCACCACCAATAAGCTTGTGGAGATCGGTCACGCCGATGCTCAATTGTGTTGGAACGTTCTCGAAAAGTGCACCGTTGAAGCATCCAAACGGGCTGAGCAAAATATGGGCGTGGACTTGTCGAAACGACTCTTAGATAATTGCACGCGTTCGGCCGAGGCGGTTTGCACGAGGACTGAGGCCTGCAGATGATGTTAGAATTTATACGGACACGCACATGCCCAAGATGCGGTCGTAAAGAAATCGTCGCAGACGATAGCCATCATGGACCTATCGAAGTTCAGCGCGACTATTATTGCAATGAGACAAATTGGATCTTGACGCAAGAAATTCGGCTAAGAAAGCAAAACCGAGTTAAGGTCAGGGATCGCATAGGATAAAGAGCCGCCTTTCTTTCGAATTGGGGGCCACGTCCATCCTCCCCTTGCTTCGCACACTATAATACGCAAGTAAGACGCCATGACCCAGACCAAAGCCGCCCCCACCGGCGCTTCGGGCGATTCTTGGGCCGAGCCCAAGCCGACGGCGCTTTTGCTACTGGCCGACGGGACCGTGCTGGAGGGCCATGGGCTCGGCGCCACCGGTCACGCCGTCGGCGAGGTCTGCTTCAATACCGCCATGACCGGCTATGAGGAGATCCTCACCGACCCGTCCTACGCCGGGCAGATCATCACCTTCACCTTTCCCCATATCGGCAATGTCGGCACCAACGAGGACGACATCGAGACCGTCAACATGGCGGCGACGCCGGGGGCGCGCGGCGTCATCCTGCACACCGACATCACCGCGCCGTCGAACTACCGCGCCACGCGCAACCTCAACGACTGGCTCAAAGCCCGCGGCATCGTCGGCCTTGCCGGCATCGACACCCGCGCGCTCACCTCGCTGATCCGCGAGAAGGGCATGCCCAACGCAGTGATCGCGCACGAGCCTTCCGGCAAGTTCGATCTCGCGGCGCTGAAGAAAGAGGCGCGCGAGTGGCCCGGGCTCGTCGGCATGGACCTGGTGCCGATGGTGACGAGCGGCGCAGCGCTTCACCTGGGACGAGACGCCGTGGGCCTGGGGCGAAGGTTTCGGCCGGCAGACCAACCCCGAATTCCACGTCGTCGCCGTCGACTACGGCATCAAGCGCAACATCCTGCGGCTGCTCGCCGGCTCGGGCTGCAAGGTCACCGTGGTGCCGGCCAAGACCTCCGCCGACGACATCATGGCGCTCAAGCCGGACGGCGTGTTCCTCTCCAACGGGCCGGGCGATCCGGCGGCGACCGGCGAATACGCGGTGCCGGTGATCAGGAAGCTGATCGACACCGGCGTGCCGACATTCGGAATTTGCCTGGGCCACCAGATGCTCGGCCTCGCCGTCGGGGCGAAGACGATGAAGATGCATCAGGGCCATCACGGCGCCAATCATCCGGTCAAGGACATGACCACCGGCAAGGTCGAGATCACCTCGATGAACCACGGCTTCGCCGTCGACAAGGACACGCTGCCGAAGAATGTCGAGCAGACGCACGTGTCGCTGTTCGACGGCTCCAATTGCGGCATCGCGCTCAAAGACCGGCCGGTGTTCTCGGTGCAGTACCACCCGGAGGCTTCGCCCGGCCCGCGCGATTCCCATTATCTCTTCCGCCGTTTCGTCGAGCTGATGCGGCAGGCGAAACGCAAGATCGCCTGACGGAACTCTTCGGCGACGGCGCGCGTTTCCCCAGCAGGGAGCAACCCGATGCCAGCCCTGCCGCTTATTTTCAGATTTCAACGACGATGGGCTGGTGCCGAACAACCCGGCGCTGCCGGTGCTGATCTATAAGACCGCGCTCGATCTCTCCAACAGCAGGGCACCGGCAGACGAAATCGAAGGCCTGTTCACGGCCAATGGCTGGGACCACGGACTGTGGCGCGACGGCATTTATCCCTTCGTGCACTACCACGCCATGATCCACGAGGCGCTCGGCATCGCGCAAGGTTCGGCGCGCGTGCAGCTCGGCGGCCATGGCGGCATGATCTTCGAATTCGCGGCGGGCGATATCGCGGTGCTGCCGGCGGGCACCGGGCATCATCGGCTGATCGGCAGCGACGATCTGCTGGTGATCGGCGGCTATCCGCCGGACGGCACCTATAATCTCTGCCGCGGCGACAATCCGGCCGAGCGCGACAAGGCGCTCACCACCATCGCCAGGGTGCCGGTGCCGCGGACCGATCCCGTGCTGGGCGAGGACGGCCTGCCGAAACTGTGGCGGCGCTGAACGGCCTTCGCCGCAAAAGCGCACGAACCTGTGGCGATTGCCGCGGTCGATGGCCGTTCGTTGACCGGGCCGGCGCTTTGCGCGTAAATGGCCGCGCATGTCGATAACCGGCGATGCTGAACGTGCGCCCGGCGAGCATCGATGAACAAGCCGCCACCCGAAATTTCCGTCGTCCTGCCCGCCTACAACGAGGAGCGCAATATCGCGCCGCTCGCGGCGCGGCTCGCCGAAGTGCTCGAGCCGCTCGGGCGCTACGAGATCATCTTCGTCAACGACAGTTCGGCGGACGGCACGCTGGAGAAGATCAGGGAGCTTTCCGCGCGCGACCTGCGCGTGCGTTACGTGTCGTTCGCCCGCAATTTCGGCCACATGGCGGCGCTGCGCGCCGGCCTGCGTCATGCGCAAGGCGCCGCCGTCGTGCTGATGGATTGCGATTTCGAGCACCCGCCGGATCTGCTGCCGACGCTTGTCGCCGAATGGAAACTCGGCACCAAGGTGGTGCTGACCAAGCGGCTGCCGGACCCGACGCTGTCGGCGCTCAAGCGCGCCACCTCACTCTGGTACTACAAGCTGCTGAACGCGATCGGCGACGTCGAAATCGAGCCGGGCAGCGCCGACTTCCTGCTGCTCGACCGCGAGGTGGTGGAGCGCATCAACGCCTTCGAGGACCGCGACATCTTCCTGCGCGGCCTGGTGCGCTGGTTCGGCTATCCGACCGCGACCATTCCGTTCGGGCAGGGTCATCGCGCCGCCGGCGAATCGAAATATTCGCTGACCAAGATGATCGATCTCGCGGTGATGGGCGTGGTCGCGCACAGCGTCAAGCCGCTGCGCATCGCCATCCATCTTTCGCTCGGCTTCGCCGCGGTCGGAGTCTTGCTGCTGGTCTACTCGTTCATCAGCTTCCTTCTGGTCAGGCACACGGTTGCCGGCTGGACGTCGATCATGTCCGCGATCGCCATTCTCGGCGCCGGCCAATTCCTGGTGCTCGGCATCATGGGCGAATATCTCGGCCGGCTTGTGCGCGAGAGCCGCGACTGGCCGATCTATATCGTTGCCGAGACCGAAGACACGCTCGCGGCGGAGCGCATGCCCAGGCCGCGTAAGGCCGGGCAAATCGGCCACGGCGGCTGGGGCATGAGCCTCGCCCAGCTGCGCGGGCGCGCCTCGGCATCGATCGAGCGCCTGATCGATGCCGGCTTTCACCGGCGCGACCAGAACGCGGGCGCGCTTGCCGTCGTGGCGCTGTTCATCGCCGCCTGGACGAGCGTTTCAGATCATCACCTATTCATCGATTGGACTGCACCCCGATCTCACCGAGGTGTTTGCCTGGGGCCGTCATCCGGCCGCCGGCTATTACAAGCACCCGCCGCTCGGCGCGCTGATGACGGCGGCGTGGTTTGCGGTGTTTCCCGCCGCCGACTGGGCGTTTCATCTGCTGGCGATGGTCAACGCCGCGGCAGCGCTGTTTTTCACCGACCTTATCGCGCGCCGCTATGTCTCCGGCGGCAAGCGGCTGGCGGTGCTGCTGCTGCTGCTCTGCCTTCCGTTCCTGCAGTTCCACGGCCAGCGCTTCGCCTCGAATCAGGTCATGCTCGCGACCTGGCCGCTCGCTACATATTTTTTCCTGCGCGCATTCGAGACGCGCGCCGCCGTCTGGTCGGTCGCGGCGGGAGCGGCGGCGGCGGCCGCCATGCTCGGCAAATATTATTCGATCTATCTCATCGGCGGCCTGATCCTGGCGGCGTTGAGCCACCCGGCGCGCTGGACCTATCTCAAATCGCTCTCGCCGTGGCTGACGGTCGCGACCGGGCTCTTGCTGCTGGCGCCGCATATCCGCTGGCTCATGACCACGGGCTTCCAGCCGTTTGTCTACGCCTATGCGGTGCACGGCGACGCGTCGCTGCGCGATGAACTCATCAACGCGCCGAGCTTTCTCGCCGGCTGTTTGGGCTATGCGGCGCTTCCAATCCTGGTCTATTGGCTGCTGGTGCGGCCCGGCCGCGCGACGGTAATCGAAACGATCTGGCCGTCAGACCCTGATCGCCGCATGCTCGTTGTCGCGCTGGCCGGATTTTTTCTGCTGCCGGCGATATCGGTCTTCGGCTTCGGCGTGCTGCAGACATCGCTGTGGTCGATGCCGGCCTATTTCCTGCTGCCGATCGTCCTGCTGTCGCCGCCAAGCGCCGTTTTGACCCAGCGCGCCGCCGCGACTTTCGCGCTGGCGATGCTGGCGTTCACGCTGCTTGCGCCGACGGTGATCGCGCCGGTGCTGGCCTGGCGCAATTTCCGCGCCGATGGCGATGGCAGCCGCGCCTATATCGTGCCGTTGAGCGGCGCGGTCACGCGCGCCTGGCATGACGTCGTCGGCCGTCCGCTGACGATCGTTCTCGGTGACGCCACGCTCGATCAGGCGGTAGCCTTCTACAGCCCGGATCATCCGGATGCGGCGCCGGATTCCAGTCTGGCGGCGGCGCCGTGGATCACGCCGACGCGGCTTGCCGGCGAAGGCTTTGCCGCCGTGTGCCATGCGCAAGATGCCGGCTGCATGTCCGCCGCCGAGCATGCGGGAGGGCCGCAGCCGCGCGCCCGCCGCAGCACGGTCGAGATCGTGCCGCACTTTCTCGGGCAAGCAGGCGCGCCCGCCCGTTTCACCATCCTCGTTGTCCCGCCGACCAATGTCGCGCGCCATGGCGGCGCGACGTCTACGAGTGGAGCACTATGAACGACGCGCGCGACTGGATCACGTTCTGGGACAACCCGCATTCGATTTACGTCAACGCGCGGCACTTCGACGTTCATTATCGCGACATCGCCGACGGCATTTGCCGGCTGCTGCCGCGCCAAGGCCTGCGCGTGCTCGACTATGGCTGCGGCGAGGCGCTGCACGCCGACCGCGTCGCCGCCAAAGCGGCAAAGCTCTATTTGTGCGAGACGGCGGCGAGCGTGCGCGGCCATCTCGCGCAACGGTTCGCCGGCAACGCAGCCGTCGCGATCGTGACGCCCGAGGATGTGGCGCGGATGCCGAACGGCGCCCTCGACGTGGTGGTCGCCAACTCGGTGGTGCAATATCTTTCTTCCGCCGAGCTCGACCGCCTGCTCGCGTCGATGCGGCGGCTCATCGCGCCGGGCGGCATGCTCATCGTCGGCGATGTGATCGCGCCCGATGCCACCCCGCTCCGCGACGCGATGGCGCTGCTGCGCTACGCCGCCCGCAATGGATTTTTGCTCGCCGCTGTGATCGGGCTGATCCGCACCGTCTTTTCCGACTACCGCGCCGTGCGCTCCCGGCTCGGCATTGCCTGCTACAGCGAAGCGGAATTCATGGCACGGCTTGCCGCCGCCGAATTTGTCCCGCAACGGCTCGCCGACAATCTCGAGCATAATCCGGCGCGCATGAGTTTTCGCGCGCAGTAACCGACCGTTTACCGAAACTGCGATCGGCACAGTGCCGTAACCGGCTGGCAAGGCGCTCGCCCTACTGCTGGCGGCGGCCCGGTGGCGGAGTGTTTACGCAGAGAACCCTGCAAGGTTTTCCAGCCTGGTTCAATTCCAGGCCGGGCCTCCACCCGCCTTCGCTAACGCTTCGGCACGGCGAGGCCTGCTGCGGCGGGTGCCCGCTGAAGCCCCGCCAAGAAGGCCGGCGCGATGACGCATCGTGACTTTACCCTCGCTCTTTCCTGGCCGCCGAATCTAGTCTAAAGACCACTGCGCGCGCGGGGTGTGACCTCAGCGCGGCCCGGGGAGCGCGCGTCAGCGCGCCCTTTTTTTGTGTCCGATTACCAGCGAGCGAATGCCCAAACGCACCGACATCAAATCGATCCTGATCATCGGCGCCGGCCCGATCGTCATCGGCCAGGCCTGCGAGTTCGACTATTCCGGCACGCAAGCCTGCAAGGCGCTGAAAGCCGAGGGCTACCGGATCGTGCTGGTCAATTCCAACCCGGCGACGATCATGACCGATCCCGATCTCGCCGACGCCACTTACATCGAGCCGATCACGCCGGAGATTGTCGCCAAGATCATCGAAAAGGAACGGCCCGACGCGCTGCTCCCCACCATGGGCGGACAGACCGCGCTCAACTGCGCATTGTCGCTGCGCAAGATGGGCGTGCTGGACAAATTCAACGTGCAGATGATCGGCGCCACCGCCGATGCCATCGACAAGGCGGAAGACCGCGAGCTGTTCCGCGAGGCGATGACCAAGATCGGCCTGGAGACGCCGCGCTCGCATCAGGTCAAGACGCTGGTGCAGGCGCTGCAGGCGCTCGACGACATCGGCCTGCCGGCGATCATCCGCCCCTCTTCACGCTCGGCGGCACCGGCGGCGGCATCGCCTACAACAAGGCCGAGTTCATCGAGATCGTCGAGGGCGGCATCGACGCCTCTCCCACCAGCGAAGTGCTGATCGAGGAATCGGTGCTGGGCTGGAAAGAATACGAGATGGAGGTGGTGCGCGACAAAAACGACAATTGCATCATCATCTGCTCGATCGAGAACGTCGATCCGATGGGCGTGCATACCGGCGACTCGATCACCATCGCGCCGGCGCTGACGCTCACGGATAAAGAATACCAGATCATGCGCGACGCCTCGATCGCGGTGCTGCGCGAGATCGGCGTCGAGACCGGCGGCTCCAACGTGCAGTTCGCGGTCAACCCGGCCGACGGACGGCTGGTGGTCATCGAGATGAACCCGCGGGTGTCGCGTTCTTCGGCGCTGGCGTCGAAGGCGACCGGATTTCCCATCGCCAAGGTCGCGGCCAAGCTCGCGGTCGGCTACACGCTCGACGAGATTGCGAACGACATCACCGGCGGCGCGACGCCCGCTTCGTTCGAGCCGACCATCGATTACGTGGTCACCAAGATTCCGCGCTTCGCCTTCGAGAAATTCCCCGGCGCTTCGACCGGTGCTCACCACGTCGATGAAATCGGTGGGCGAAGCCATGGCCATCGGCCGCACCTTCCAGGAGAGCCTGCAGAAGGCGCTGCGCTCGCTGGAAACCGGCCTCACCGGCCTCGACGAAATCACCATCGAGGGCTACGACGCCGCCAAGGGCGTCGATGACACCGACAACAAGGCGGCGATCCGCGCCGCGCTCGGCACGCCGACGCCGGACCGGCTGTTGAAGCTGGCGCAGGCGATGCGGCTCGGCGCCAGCGACGAGCTGATCCACAATGCCTGCCGCGTCGATCCCTGGTTCCTCGCCGAGATCCGCGGGCTGGTCGAGGCGGAAGCCGAGATCAAGATCAAGGGCCTGCCGACGACGGCGGGCGCCTTCCGCCGCCTCAAGGCGCTGGGCTTTTCCGACACCCGCCTCGGCAAGCTGACAGCAACTCCTGCCGAGACGGTGACGAAAAAGCGCCGCGCGCTCGACGTGCGCCCGGTATTCAAGCGCATCGACACCTGCGCCGCCGAATTCGCCTCGCCCACCGCCTATATGTATTCGACCTATGCGGCGCCGTTTGCCGGCGCAAGCGGCCGACGAGGCGCGGCCCTCGGACAAGAAGAAAGTCATCATCCTCGGCGGCGGGCCGAACCGCATCGGCCAGGGCATCGAGTTCGACTATTGCTGCTGCCACGCCGCCTTCGCGCTGAAGGAGGCGGGCTACGAGACCATCATGGTCAACTGCAATCCGGAGACGGTGTCGACCGACTACGACACCTCCGACCGGCTCTATTTCGAGCCGCTGACGCCGGAGGACGTGCTGGAGATCGTCGACACCGAGCGCGGCAACGGCACGCTGCACGGCGTCATCGTGCAGTTCGGCGGGCAGACGCCGCTCAAGCTCGCCGAGCCGCTGGAGAAGGCCAAGGTGCCGATCCTCGGCACCTCGCCCGACATGATCGATCTCGCCGAGGACCGCGAGCGCTTCAAGACGCTGCTCGACAAGCTCAAGATGCGCCAGCCGAAGAACGGCATCGCCACCTCGCCGGGCGCGGCGCGCGCCATCGCCGACGAGATCGGCTATCCGGTGGTGATCCGCCCGTCCTACGTGCTCGGCGGCCGCGCCATGGAAATCGTGCGCGACGGCGCCCAGCTCGACCGCTATGTGGCGCGGCTCGCCTCCGATCTCGACCGGCCGAGCGAGCTCATCGTCTCGAAAAAGAGCCCGCTGCTGATCGACCGCTATCTCTCCGACGCCACCGAAGTCGACGTCGATTGCCTCTGCGACGGCAAGGACACCTTCATCGCCGGCATCATGGAGCACATCGAGGAGGCCGGCATCCATTCCGGCGATTCAGCCTGCGCGCTGCCGCCGCATTCGCTGAGCGAGGCAAAGCGCTGGCCGAACTCGAGCGGCAGACCCGCGCGCTGGCGCTGGCGCTCAATGTCGGCGGGCTGATGAACGTGCAATACGCCATCAAGGACGGCGAGATCTATGTGCTCGAGGTCAACCCGCGCGCCTCGCGCACGGTGCCCTTCGTCGCCAAGGTGATCGGGCTGCCGGTCGCCAAGATCGCCGCCCGCGTCATGGCCGGCGAAAGCCTCGCCAGCTTCAAGCTCGTGCCCAGCCATCTACAAGCACCGCGCGGTGAAGGAAGCGGTGTTCCCCTTCGCCCGCTTCCCCGGCGTCGACACCGTGCTCGGGCCGGAGATGAAGTCGACCGGCGAGGTCATGGGCATCGACAAATCGTTCGAGATCGCCTTCGCCAAGAGCCAGATCGGCGGCGGCACCAATCTGCCGCGCGGCGGCACGGTGTTCGTCTCGGTCAAGGACGAGGACAAGCCGCGCATCTTGCCGGCGGTGCGGCTGCTCGCTTCTCTCGGCTTCAAGACCATCGCCACCTCGGGAACCCAGCGCTATCTCGCCGAACAGGGGGTCCCGGCGGCCAAGATCAACAAGGTCCTGGAAGGCCGCCCGCACATCGTCGATGCCATCAAAAACGGCGGTGTTCAGCTTGTTTTCAACACCACCGAGGGGGCGGCAGCCCTGGCCGACAGCCGCTCGCTGCGCGCATGCCGCCCTCTTGCATAAAGTGCCGTACTACACCACTCTTTCAGGTGCCGTCGCGGCAGCGCAAGGCATAAAAGCCTATCTGGCGGGCGATCTCGAAGTCCGGGCGCTGCAAAGCTACTTCAGCGGCCGGGCCTGACGGGGATTTCCCTCAGGGTTCGCGCCGGGCCCCCAAGGGATCCGCGCGGCGGCGCGTTAAGGCCGGGAATTGCTACGGTTGCGGCAAAGACAAAACCGGCCGCAATCGAAGCGTTTTTGTCCCGGCCTTGGCGAGCAGTGACTCTGGCGCGCGGAAACCCGTGGCCGGAGTCGTATTGCGAGTCGAAGGGACGGCAATTTGAAGGTGGAAGGGGCTTGGCGGCGCGAAGGGCGCGTTCAAGTTGTTTCCGGCGCCCGCCAGGAGGAGATGAGACGATGGATAAGATTCCGATGACGGCCGCAGGCTATGCCGCGCTCGAAACCGAGCTCAAGCACTGCCAGCAGGTGGAGCGGCCCCGCATCATCCAGCAGATCACCGATGCGCGCACGCACGGCGACCTGTCGGAGAATGCCGAATATCACGCCGCCAAGGAGGCGCAGTCGCATAACGAGGGCCGCATCGCCGAGCTCGAGGACAAGCTCGCGCGCGCCGACGTGATCGACGTCTCCAAGCTCTCCGGCGACAGCATCACCTTCGGCGCCACGGTCACGTTGATCGACGAGGACACCGACGAGAAGAGGGTCTGGCAGATCGTCGGCGAGCCGGAGGCCAACGCCAAGGCGGGCAAGATTTCCATCACCTCGCCGCTCGCCCGCGCGCTGATCGGCAAGGGCAAGGGCGCCTCCGTCGAGGTTGTCACCCCCGGCGGCGCCAAGGCCTATGAGATCAAGAAGGTGGAGTGGCGGTAAGCGCGTCGCGATTCGCCGTCCCGAGTCGGCTTTCATCGAATTCGGCGATTCCGAGACAGGCCCGGGATCGGATCGCTTGGTCGGCCCTAGCCTGACATAACGCAGATGGCCGGTCTGACGCGCCCTGACCTTAGACTGTTTCCAAGCTTGGTCGTCGGGTGCGGAGAGTGTCGATTGGCGAACACGCCAACATGCACAATGGAAGCACGCGATCCGTTCACACTGGAGCATGATCGCGCTTTCGTGGGGACGATCGCGCATCTCGGCACTGGTACGTTTCGTAGCAGTCCGGCGCGCAAAAGCGCTGTCGGCTCAAGGTTCTTAATCTCAGTCAGGGCACCATGGCCGCGTCCTTGGAATTGCGCAGCACCAGCGACGTCTTGACGTTGCGCACATTCGGCGCGGCGGTGAGCTTCTCGACAAAGGCCTGGAAGGTCTTGAGGTCCGGCGCCACGCATTTGAGCACGAAGTCGATCTCGCCGGAGAGCATCCAGCATTCGCGCACCAGCGGCTGCGCGCGCACGAAGCCCTCGAAGCCGGCCAGATCGGCCTCCGCCTGGCTCGACAGATGCACCATGGCAAAGACGGTGACCTCGTAGCCGAGCTTCTTCTCGTCGAGCAGCGCCCGATAGCCCTTGATGTAGCCGGCCTCTTCCAGCGCCCGCACCCGGCGCAGGCAGGGCGGCGCGGAAATGCCGACCCGGCGCGCCAGTTCCACATTGGTGATGCGGCCGTCGTCCTGCAGTTCTTTCAGGATCTTGCGGTCGATGGCGTCGAGGCGGGCGGGCAACGCGGAGACTCCTGCGGCGCTGGTTAACGCGGACGGAATATCCATACCGCGAAATAAAGTTTCGCGAAAGATTATTGCGCGGAGCAGCGCTGTCCTGACCGGGCCGCGCCGTAAGGCTGTGGGTGCGTCGGGTTGCGTATCTTGCATAGCTCGGGGAAAGACATAGATTGCGCCGCATAAGAGCCGGCCCGGTCCGGCCCGGCGGGACCAACAAAGCAACCCCGCCGCCGCCCTTCAGAGGGGGCGCAACGGCATGGCCAAAACAACTCACGCCAAGGTCGTGATCATTGGCTCGGGGCCGGCGGGCTACACCGCCGCGATCTATGCCGCGCGCGCCATGCTCGAGCCGATCCTGATCCAGGGCATCCAGCCCGGCGGCCAGCTCACCATCACCACCGACGTGGAAAACTATCCGGGCTTTGCCGACGTCATCCAGGGCCCCTGGCTGATGGAGCAGATGCAGAAGCAGGCCGAGCATGTCGGCACCAAGATGGTGTTCGACACCGTGAACAAGGCCGATCTCGGCCAACCGCCCGTTCCGCCTGCAATGCGATTCGGGCGATGTCTATCTCGCCGACAGCCTGATCATCGCCACCGGCGCCCAGGCGCGCTGGCTCGATCTGCCCTCGGAGCAGAAGTTCAAGGGCTATGGCGTGTCGGCCTGCGCCACCTGCGACGGCTTTTTCTACCGCAACAAGGAAGTCGTGGTGATCGGCGGCGGCAATACCGCGGTCGAGGAAGCGCTGTTCCTCACCAATTTCGCCTCCAAGGTGACGGTGGTGCACCGGCGCGACGCCTTCCGCGCGGAAAAGATCTTGCAGGAGCGGCTGTTCAAGCATCCCAAGATCGAGGTGATCTGGGACAGCGTGCTCGACGACGTGATGGGCGCGGACAATCCGCTGAAGGTGAATCGCGTGCGGCTCAAGAACGTGAAGACCGGCGTCGGTTGAGCGAGCGCAATGTCGACGGCGTGTTCATCGCCATCGGCCACCCGCCCTCCTCCGAACTGTTCACCGGCCAGATCCAGATGAAGCCCTCCGGCTACATCCAGACCGCGCCTATTCCACCGCGACCTCGGTGCCCGGCGTCTTTGCCGCCGGCGACGTCACCGACGATATCTACCGCCAGGCGGTCACCGCCGCCGGGCAAGGCTGCATGGCGGCGCTGGAAGCGGAGAAATTCCTGGCGGCGCGCGAACATGAAAGGGCGGCGGCAGAATGACAATGGCCGGCACCAATACGACGATGGACTGGGACAAGCTGAAGGTGTTCCACGCCGCGGCCGAGGCAGGCTCCTTCACCCATGCCGGCGAGCGGCTGGGCCTGTCGCAATCGGCCGTGTCGCGCCAGGTTTCGGCGCTGGAAGGCGAGCTTTCGGTGTCGCTGTTTCACCGCCATGCGCGCGGGCTGATCCTCACCGAACAGGGCGAATTGCTCTATCGCACCGCGCATGAAGTGTTCATGAAGCTCGAGGCCGCGCGCACCAAGCTGACCGACAGCCGCGAGCGGCCGAACGGCGAGCTGAAGGTGTCGACGACGCCTGGCATCGGCGTGCATTGGCTCACCCCGCGGCTCGGCGAGTTCCTCGATCTTTATCCCGACATTCACGTCACGCTGATCACCTCCGAAGAGGAACTCGACCTCGCCATGCGCGAGGCCGACGTCGCCATCCGCCTGCGCCAGCCGACGCAGCCGGACCTGATCCGGCGCAAGCTGTTCTCGGTGCATTTCCACGCCTATGCCTCGCCGGAATATCTCAAGCGCTTCGGCACGCCGCGCACGCTACGACGACCTCGACAAGCACCGCATCTTACTGCTTGGCGGCACCGTGCCGCCGCATTTCGCCAACCGGCGCTGGCTGGTCGAGGTCGGCCGCGACGCCAAGGCGCCGCGCACGCCGACGCTCACCATCAACAACGTGCTCGGCCTGCTGCGCGCCTGCCAGCGCGGCCTCGGCATCGCCATGCTGCCGGACTATCTGGTCGAGGAGAACGGCGGGCTGGTGCAATTGTTCGGCGACGCCGACACGCTCGCGCTCGATGCCTATCTTCGTCTATCCGGAAGAACTCAAGTCGGTCGCGCGCATCCAGGTGTTCCGCGATTTCCTCGTCGCCAACGCGCAGCGATGGAATTTCTAGATTGTCGCTGCCGCCAGGAATTATTTTTCTATCAGAGCCGCGAAACGGCATGGCTGACATGCGGCTAGCCGTGTTGCTTGCCCAACGGGCGCGCTCGCATAGTTCGTCGGCAGCTGTTACGCCGGATTGATATCCTCCCAGAGTCGCCGACGTGCAGCATGTTCCCCTCTGGAGTAGTTGCCGGCCCCCACGCCGGCATACTGAAACCGGGCCCCTCACGGGGCCCGGTTTTTTTCGAGAGAGCGAATACCTCGCCGCCGGTTATCGATCCGCAACGGTGGCCGGCGGCCTTCACGAAGACGTCATCGGCAATGCCCATCGAATGACCAGGAACCTGTGGGGAACCCCCGCCGTTGCCTAGGACGAGAGCCCACGGACATGCGAATTATGCTGGGACTCTTGGATTCTGTGCAAAATAGCCACAGATGGCTGGTTGATCGGATCGTACCGTTGTGAAATCCGTAACCAGAGCCGGACTATCGGTTAGATTGCGTTGTAGTAAAGGTGGCTTAGCGGCGGGTGGTGAGGAGAAACTCCGGTGAAAAGCGTGAAATTTGATCGTCTCCTGGCCTCGAGTGCCCTCGGTTTGGGCTTCTGTTCGCCGGCCACCCGGTTCAGCGCAGACGAGAGCGATCCGCAAGCCGCAGATGGCGATCCGTTGCCGACTCCCGTCCGTTGCCGACTGCGAACGCGGATGTGCCGGCCCAGCAGGGTCCGCGGACGTGGCGAAGGACGCGGCCAGGATGCAACAAGGGACGCGCAAGGATGCCGCTGCGACAGCAAGCCGGACGCGATGAGCCCGGCCGGAGCCTGCCAGGCCGCGGCCGCTCCTGCGACGGTTGCGCCGGTCGAGGCGAACGCCGACAGCGCGCTCGCCGACAAATTGCGCGACATCGTTACCGGCAAGCAGCTCGACCGCGTGGTCGTCGCGCAAGGCCGACCGCGAAGGCGTCGAGCAATTCTACAAGGCACGCGACTACAAGCCGCTGTGGGTAGCAACGGCGCCGCCGACGATCGCGCCAAGGCGGCGGTCGCCTATCTCGCGCAGGTCGACACCGTCGGCCTCGATCCCAACGATTATCCGGTGCCGAATTTCAAGGCCGCCGCGACGCCCGACGCGCTGGCCGAAGCCGAGATCAAGTTCACCAATTCGGTGCTCAATTACGCGCGGCAGGCCGAGATCGGCCGTATCCATTTCAGCCGCGTCGGCGCCGACATCCAGTTCAATCTCGTCGCGCCGGAGCCGGAAAAGGTGCTGGCCAAGCTCGCCGAGGCAAGCGACGTCGGCGCCGCGCTCGACAGCTACAATCCGCCGCAGCAGGAGTTCAAGGCGCTGAAGGAAAAGCTCGCCGAGCTGCGCAAGGGTCCGGTGGCCACGCCGCTGAAGAAGAGAAGCCGAAGCCGGTCGTGCACATCAGCGACGGCAAGATCCTGCGCCCGGGCATGAAGGACGCGCGCGTCGCGGCAGCTGCGCAAGCGGCTCGACATTTCCGGCGACAAGGACAGCCCGCTCTACGACGACGCGGTGCGCGACGCGGTCAAGGCGTTCCAGACCGGCGTCGATCTCGATGCCGACGGCAATGTCGGACCGAACACGGTGCGCGCGCTCAACGGCGAGCAGCGCGGCCAAGCGTCCGCCGGCCGATCCGGTCGACACCATCGTCGTCAACATGGAGCGCTGGCGCTGGCTGCCGCGCGACCTCGGCAATCCGCACGTGATCGTCAACGTGCCGGACTTCACCTTGACGCTTTACAACAACGACAAGGTCTTCTGGCACACCAAGATCGTCGCCGGCCAGCCGGCCAAGGCGACGCCGATGGTCACGGCGGAGATGAAGTTCATCACCGTCAATCCGACCTGGAACGTGCCGCCCTCGATCATCGAGAACGAATATCTGCCGGCCTTGCAGCAGGACCCCGAGGCGCTCGACCGCATCGGCCTCAAGCTCACGCAGGACCCCGACGGCACCGTTCATATCTTCGCAGCCGCCCGGCGCCGCCAATGCGCTTGGCCGCATCCGCTTCAACTTCCCCAACAAGTTCCTGGTCTACCAGCACGACACGCCGGACAAATACCTGTTCGCGCGCGAAAAGCGCGCCTATAGCCACGGCTGCATGCGGGTGCAGGACCCGTTCGTCTACGGCGAGAAGCTGTTGTCGCTGGTCGATCCGGAAGGCCACTACACGCGAGGCCAAGCTGCAAAGCATGCTCGGCGACAACGAGATCAACATCAACTTCCCCAAGCCGATCTGGGTGCACCTGACCTACCAGACCGCCTTCGTCGACGAGAACGGCAAGCTGCAATTCCGCGACGACGTCTATGGCCGCGACGCGCGCATGATCGCCATCCTCAAGGGCAGCGAGCGCAAGGTCGCCGATATCGCCGTCGAGCGGGCGCCGAATACCTCGGCCAAGCCGGTGAAGATGCCGGTCGGCATGTATGGCGGTCCTTCACGCGGCTACGGCGGCGGCCCGAGCTTCTTCGACATGCTGTTCGGCGGACCGCAAGCCCAGGCGGCGGTGCCGGAAAAGCCGCGCTACTATATTTACGGGCCGCGCGCCGCCAACAACGGCCGCTTCTTCCCGACACGCTGATCGTATTCCGCACGACCGAGACGCCGGCGATCCCTTCGCCGGCGTTTTGCTTTTCCATCACATCCGGCTCGAAGACCTGAGACTAAACTCGGCGGCTCGCTGAGGTTGGAGCGTTGTGGCGGGTTCCGGCAGCCCCGTGACCGGATATGCACGGTGATGGCCTGCTGCTTCCGGCCCAACCGGACATCGGGGGTGTGACACCCGTGTCAAACGACTTGGTCAGTAGCCGCGCTCCAGCAGCAAATAGCGGACGAACCATCCAATTGCCCAAAATACGGCCCCCGCAATCATCACAACGATTTTGCCGTGATAACTGGTGCCGATATCCGAAAATACTCCCAGGCCAATAAGAATGATCGCGGCAATGAAGAATGCCCAATAAGAAAGGGGGGCTAGGCGTTGAAACAAGATCTGCTCTTTGTCAGCCTGAACGATGAAAAATGCCTAACGTACTTGTGAGACTACTCGCGACCTTAGCTGTGGCAATGCTCATAGTGATACTGCCGATGCCGGTGGTCATGCGTCCCACAACAACGAGAATACCATCATCGGCGCTAGAGGGAAGCACGTTAGCGATATCGGGAAATGGAGGCATTCGATGCCCATAACCGCTCTTGGTCTCACAGTTCGCGCCGCGCTTGTCGCATCAATATTCCTTTTGGTCGGTGCGGCCTCAGCCGATCCCTACAAGTGGTGTGCTGAATACGGTTGGGGTCGGGAAGGCGGCGCCACCAACTGTGGTTTCGTCACTATCGAGCAGTGCCGGGCTACGATTTCTGGCTTAGGCGGAATTTGTCAGCCAAACCCATTCTACACCGGGCCTGACAAAGAGCCGGTGAAGCGAAAGGAGCCGACGACCCGACGCTGAGTGATCGCGTCGCGGCATGTGGATGTTCGCTTGTGGGCCAAAGCCGACATTCAAGTCGGCTCGTCCAATGTGCTTTCAGAAGCAAAGCGGACGTTGACCGTCCACCGTTTACCAATCCCGATTTATGAGTATGCGGCGCGCGCGCCTTGGCTTTGCGGAAACGGCGCAGGACCGAAATTGGTACAGGCGGGTGGACTTGAACCACCGACCTCTGGTTCCACAGACCAGCGCTCTAACCAACTGAGCTACGCCTGCATGACGGCGGGCGGACCCTAAGAGCCACCCCGACATTTGGCAAGTTTGCCGTCCCGCGCCGGCGGGCTGGCAAAAAGCAAAAAGCCCGGACGATTGATTCGCCCGGGCTTTGCTGGCCCGCGGCAGCGCCGCGGGGGGATCATTGAGGCCGTCAGGCCGCCTTGCTCATGGCCGCGGAGAAGCTCTCCTTGATCGGCGCGGCGGTATCGGTCGCAACCTTCTGCGCGCATTCGGCGAGATCCTTGGCTTGCGCCGAGACGGTGTCGAACTGCGAGCGCAGGTAAGCGGTCGAAAGCTCGACGACCTCGGAATAGGACTTCGCCGCCATCAGTTCGGCGAACAGGTCGAAGGCGGCGTTGCTGTTGGCGCGCGCGCTTTCGACCAGCTTGAGGCCATAACCGCTGCAGCCCTTGGCCGCGGTGGAATAGGTGTCCTCGAGCGTGTCGGTGGCTTCCTCGGCGACGCTCTTCATCTTCTCGTAGTTTTCCTTGGCCTGCGCGATGCCCTTCTCGGCGAATTCGCGGAAGGCGGCCGGCACTTCCATTTTCGGAATTTCGAATTTCGGCATTTCGAACTTGGGAATCTCGAAGCCGGGAGTGCTGGAAGCAACGGGTTTCGGCTTGGTTTTCGGCGCGGCGGCCGGTGCGATTTCGGGCATGGCAATGATCCTTCGATTTTGGGAGGGCGACCTAGTGCGCGTTGTGAGCTGCTGCCCTCGGCAAAGCGGCTCTGCGCCTTATTCAGGACCCGCCGCCACGCGCTCTGTTTGAAAACGCAACGCCCAAGCAGGCGCAGGAAGCAGCGGGATCGTTGTAAGGAGGCCCTTAGCATGAATTTTGGTGCATTGCAATAAAAATTATTGCGCTGCACAATAATCGTCATAAATCACTTCGCCGGCCCCGGACGGCCAGCGCAATCAGCAATCCAACATAAGGCGACCTCGATTTTACCGGCCTTACCCGGTCATTTTGGTCGCCTGCTTACCCAATTCCTTGGCCTGCTCGGTCAGCACCGCGATCTGGCCGCTGACGTATTCGCTGTGCAGCGCCATGACTTCCTTGGAGTCCTTGGCGCGCAGCAGCTTCTGCGCGAATTCAAACGAACTGCTGATGTTGCGCTCGGCATAGCGCATGGCGAGTTCGCCCACCTCCTTGACGCCGCTCTGCGTGGTGGCGGCCTGGGTTTCCGCGGTCTTGACCGCGTGCTGGGCAGCGGAAATGAAACTGTCGAAGGCTTGCTTGGCCTGTTCGACGCTCTTTTCGGCGAATTCCCGCATTTGCGGCGGGATTTCAAAATTCGCACCGTTATCCTTGGCCATGGAAAGTCTCCTGCCTTAGTCGCCCGGCGCATCCGGAGTTAACCATAATTAACGGCGCCTGCCACTCCCAGAAGCCGTGCCGGCTGGGCAAATTAACGTTACATGCGCTTCGCACCGCCAATACCGCAGCCGCGTCGTGGACCTTATTGGCCGGCGGCCGTATTAAGCATTTGTTAGCCGTATTCCGTGTGACAGGAATGAGTGGAACCGAGTCCCCTATCGCCGACCTTAGCGATCCGCGGCTCGCGGCCCATGCCTTGAGCCCGACGCCGGTCTGGCTATGGAGCACGGATGCAAGCCGCGTGCTCTGGGCCAATCCGACCGGCGCCGCAATTTTCGGGGCCAATTCCCCGGCCGCGATTTCCGCGCTGCGCTTCGACGCCGATCATGCGGCTGCCGCGCAAATCGCCCGCCTCGCCGGCACGCTGCCGCATGGCGGCGCGGCGCGGCTCGAGCGGCTGCGCGGCTTCGGCGCCAATGTCGGCGGCCCGCTCACCTGCCTGTGCTCGCGCATCAGGCTGCGCGACAACAGTCCGGCGCTCCTCGTCGTTTCAACCGAGCGCGCGGGCCCCGATCTGCCGCTGGCCGAACGGGCGCATCGGCTGCTTGCCGATTGTGGGCTTGCCGCGGCGATTTTTGCCGCAGACGGAGAATTGATCGAAGCCGGGTCCGCGGCGCGCGAACGCCTTGGCGCGACGGCGGATCTGACGGCACTCGGCGCGGAAAAATTGGCGCGCGAAGCAAGCCTCAATGGCGTCGCCGAAGGCGAGATCGCGGCGGGCCGCATAGTACTGCGCCGGCTCGGCGCCGGGCCGACCATGGCGCTGTTCTTGAGCCTGGTTGAGCCGGCGACAATGCCGACAGCCGCAGACGGTGACCTGCGCCCGGTCCGCCGCGCCACGGCGGCTCTGCACCCGCCTGCACCGCCGGCCGCCGCGCCAGCGCAGCCAAGCGCGCCGGCGAATCCGGCTTCCCGTTCGACGCTGCGCTTTGTCTGGCAGATCGATGCGGCGGGCCGCTTCAGCATCGAACCCGGGCGGTTCGTCGAACTGCTGGGAGCGGGAGCGGCTGCCTTTCTCGGTCGTGCCTGGGCGGAGATCGCCGCCGACTTCAAGCTCGACCCCAAAGGCGAGGTCGCGCGCGCGCTCGCCTCGCGCAACACCTGGAGCGGCATCGTCGTGCCCTGGCCGGCCGGCGGCGGCTCCGACCATGTGCCGGTTGAGATGTCGGGCCTGCCGGTGTTCGATCGCGACCGCCAATTTGCCGGCTATCGCGGCTTCGGCATCTGCCGCGACATTGACCGGCTGACCCCGCCACCGCCGCCAGCGGCAGAGCCGCTCGCGGCAAAAACGGAAAACGCCGCTCCAGCGGAAAGTGCCACAGTGCTGCCATTTCCGGCACCGAAGCCGGCCGAGCCGAGCCTGAGCCCGGTCGAGCAAAAGGCCTTTCATGAGCTCGGCCGCGAGCTGAGCGACCGGCTAAAGAAAGCCGCCGGCAAGGACGTCCCGGCGCAGATGGAGGATGATTTCGGCCCCGAGCTGATTGCCGCACCGCCACAACCGCGCGCGCGCGACACCCAGGAGAGCCGGCCGATCCTCGACCGGCTGCCCATGGGCATCCTCGTCTACCGGCTCAACTCTCTCCTTTATGCCAACCGCGCCTTTCTCGACTGGACCGGCCATTCGTCGCTGGATGCACTGGCCGAGGCCGGCGGCCTCGATAGCTTGTTCATCGAGACCAAGATCGAACCGGCCGGCAAAAATGGTGGCCAAACGCTGACCATCAGCCCCAATGACAAGCAAATGCCGGTCGAGGCCAGGTTGTTCAGCATCGCCTGGGGCGGCGATAATGCGCTGGCGCTGATGCTCAATCCAACGCCGGCCGTGGCCGCTGTCGTCGACAAAAGCGACAAAGGCGCCGAAGCCGCCCTTCGTCGCGCCGAGAACGAAAATCGCGAGCTCAAGGCCATCCTCGATACCGCGACCGACGGTGTCGTGGTAGTCGACCGAGCCGGCCGCGTGCTCTCCGCCAACCGCAGCGCGCAGGCGCTCTTCGGCTACGCCGCCCGTGACGTCGCCATGCTGACGTTCGGCGATCTGTTCGCGCCGGAAAGCCGCCGCGCCGCGCTCGATTATCTCGACCGTGTCGCCCACGACAGCACGCCAGTTCTGCTCAACGAAGGCCGCGAGCTGATCGGCCGCGTGCGTCAGGGTGGACTGGTGCCGCTTTATGCGACCATGGGCCGCATCGAAGGCGGCAAAAGACTTTGCGCGGTCTTGCGCGATATGACCGCCTGGAAGCGCACCGAAGAAGAGCTGATCAACGCGCGCCAACAGGCGGAAGAGGCCTCGTCGGCGAAATCCGAATTCCTTGCCAAGATCAGCCACGAGATCCGCACTCCGCTCAATGCCATCATCGGCTTTTCCGAGGTGATGATGGAGGAGCGCTTAGGCCCGGTCGGCAGTGACCGCTATCGGCAATACCTCAAGGACATTCACACGTCCGGCGGCCATCTGATCTCGCTGCTCAACGACCTCCTGGATCTGTCAAAAATCGAAGCCGGCAAACTCGATCTCACTTTCGTCAGTGTCGACCTCAATGACATCGTGCAGCAATGCGTCTCCATCATGCAGCAGGAGGCGAACCGCGGGCGCGTCATCATCCGTTCCGCGCTGAGCAATAACCTGCCGCCAATCGTGGCCGATGCGCGTTCGGTGCGGCAGATCGCGCTCAATCTGTTGTCGAACTCGATAAAATTCACCGGCGCCGGCGGGCAGGTGATCATCTCCACCGCGCTGACTGATGAATCGGAAGTGGCTTTGCGCGTGCGCGACACCGGTGCCGGCATGAGCGAGCAGGAACTGCAAACCGCACTCGAGCCGTTCCGCCAAGTCGCCACATCGACCCGTTACGGGGCGAACGGCACCGGGCTCGGCCTGCCGATCACCAAGGCTTTGGCGGAGGCCAATCACGCGCGATTTCGCATCACCAGCCACCTCGACAGTGGCACGCTGGTCGAGATTGCGTTCCCCGCCACCAGGGTGCTGGCGCAATAAGCCGGAAACCGGCTAGGCTCAGCCATCATGCGCGGCGTCGCCCGGTTCGCGGTTCTCGTCTTTGTTGTTGTGCTTCTCGTGCCGGCCGTGCGTGCCGCTGAGACGGTCGATCTCCTGCTGGTGCTGGCGGCGGACGTATCGCGCAGCGTCGATCAGGAAAAGTTCCAGTTGCAACGCGACGGCTATGCCGCCGCGATTTCCGATCCGCGCGTGCTGGACGCTATCCGCTCCGGCGTCAACGGCCGCATCGGCGTGCTGTTCGAGGAATGGTCCGGGGTCGGCAGCCAGAAGACGCTGATCGACTGGACCATCATCGACGGCGCCAAAACGGCGCAAGCCTTCGGCGACCAGTTACTGGAGTTACCGCGCTCCTTTGCCGACCGCACCTCGATCAGCGGCGGCATCGACTTCGCCATGGATCAATTGGCACGCGCGCCATACGAAACCAAACGCCGCACTATCGACGTCTCCGGCGACGGCACCAACAATGCCGGCCGCGACGTTGTTGCGGCGCGCAATGAGGCGCTGGCGCAGGGCGTGACCATCAACGGGCTGGTGATTCTCAGCGAGCATCCGCTCTCCTGGAACCCGGAGCACACGAATCCGCCCGGGGGCCTCGCCAGTTACTATCGCGAGCACGTCATCGGCGGCCCCGGCGCCTTCGTCATGGAGGCCAAGGACTTCAATTCGTTCGGCCAGGCCATTATCAACAAAATGGTTGCTGAAATCGCCCTTGCCGAGCCCCGGGGGCCACTGCTTTCAGCGCGTTAGGCCGGCCTTGAAAGCGTCACAGACGCCGCCCATTGCTTGGCGCATGTAATGCCGGTGGGTATAGTCCTTCGGCGTTCGGGAAACCGCTGGAAAATCATCCTTTTGACCGCCGTCTCTGGGTTCAGACGCCTGGCTATTGGGCTTGCCGTGGTGATCATAGCTCGGCGCTGCCGCGCTTGCGGCGCGCGACCGCGTTGATCTCCCGCGATGCCGTGCGGGCGCAGGCGATCGACGAGATCCGCGCCGTCACCGGCTTAAGCCCGACGCTGCGCGGCGACACCGCGGTCACGCTGTTCCCGCGCGGCAGCGTCAGTTTCGCCGACGTCATGCTGGGCGACGCCGCCAAGCCGGCGCTGACCGCCGAGCGGTTGACCGCGCGCTTGCGGTTTTTTCCGCTGCTGCTCGGGCATGTCGAAATCGCCGATGTATCGCTCGAGCACCCGACCATCGATATCAGCCTTGAGCCGAACGGACGCTCCAACTGGTCGGGGCTGATCGAGGCGCTGGCGCGCAGCCAGGCGCCGAATGCGCCGCACGTTGCCGCTTTCACCGAGATCAGGATCGACGGCGGCACGGTGACGGTGCGCGAGCCAGACCGCAAGCTGTCGGGGACGCTCGACGACATGCAGTTGTCGCTCGCCTGGCCGTCGATCTCCAAGACGTTCGGCGCCACCGGCCGCTTCGTCTGGCACGGCGAGCCGGTCGACATGAGCCTTGCGCTCGGCGATTTCGCCGCCGCGCTTGCCGGCAAACGCTCGGGGCTGAAGGTGCGGCTTGCCGCCGCGCCGATCAAGATCGCCTTCGACGGCGCCATCGGCATGAAGCCGACGCTGAAGATCGAGGGCACGCTCGCGGCCGATTCGTCGTCGTTGCGCGACGCGCTGATCTGGACCGGGCAGCAGCCGCTGCCGGGCGGCGGCTTCGGCCACTTTCGCGCTGAAAGCGGTGACCGACGTGGTCGGCGGCACCATCGGCATGACCGATGTCAATGTCGAGCTCGACGGCAACACCGCCGAGGGCGTGCTCAATTTCGCGACCGATGGGCGCAAGACGCTGCAGGGCACGCTCGCCGCCGATACCCTCGACCTCACGCCCTATATGTCCACCGTGCATCTGCTCACCGCCAACCAGCGCGAATGGAACAGCGGGCGCATCACGCTCGACGGCCTCTCCGGCATGGATATCGACCTGCGGCTGTCGGCCGCCAATGTGGTCATGGCCAATGCCAAGATCGGCCGCACCGCAATTGCCGCCAATCTGCGCGGCGGGCAACTCACGGTCACCGTCGGCGAGGCGCAAGCCTATGACGGCGTGATCAAAGGCTCGCTGGCGCTGGCCAATTTCGATGCCGGCGTGGACGTGAAATCGCAGCTGCAATTCACCGACGTCGATCTGGAAGCCTGCCTCGGCCAGTTGTTCGGGCTGCACCGGCTGGAGGGCAAGGGCAATATCGCTTTGACCGTCGAGGGCTCGGGGGCAAGCGTACTCGGCGTCACCCGCACCTTGAACGGCACCGCCAGCGCTGACCGGCGAAAACGGCGCGCTTGCCGGCATCAATGTCGAGCAATTGCTGCGGCGCCTCGAACGGCGGCCGTTGTCCGGCGGCGGCGAATTCCGCAGCGGCCACACGCCTTACGACAAGATGACGGTGACGATGAAGATCGCCCAGGGCGCGATCACGGTCGAGAACGTGAAGATCGATGGCGCGGCGGTGCGGCTTGCCATGACCGGCTCCGCCTCGATCCCCGAGCGCGATCTCGACCTCAAGGGCACGGCGGCGCTGGTGGCTGCGGACCGTCCGGGCGCAGCCCCGTTCGAGCTGCCCTTTGTGGTGCGGGCTCGTGGGACGATCCGATCATGCTGCCCGACGCGGAGGCTTTGATCCGCCGCTCCGGCGCGGCAGCACCGCTGCTCAATGCGGTGCGCCAGCGCAGCACCCGCGATGCCGTGCGTTCGGTGATCGAACGGCTGACCGGCGCGGCGCCCGCAGCGGCGCCTGCCGCCGCCATCCCCGCCGCCGAACAGGCAGCCACTCCGGTAGAGGCGCCGGCGCAAAAACCGGAATAGTCCCGTATCACCGCGCCTTGGGAGCTTAAGAGCGGGCGGCAACGAGCGATCAGGCGGCGGGCGGCAGATCGGGATCAAGATCCGATGGATCGATCGCCGCCAGCATGGCGCGGCGTGGCGCCGGGCCGTAGTAATTGCCCACGCGGATGCTCTCGCGCGGCTTGAGCAGAATCGAAATAAGCCTGTCGAGCAGCGACTTGGCCGAGACCGGCTTGCAGAGGAATTCGTTAACGCCCAGCTTGATCGCCTCGATGATGCGCCAGCGCTCGCCGTGCGCGGTGAGCATGATGATGGGCACGTCAGGCGTCGGAAAAACGCCGGGCGAGCGCACGATGCGTACCAGTTCGGCGCCATTGAGCAGCGGCATTTCCCAATCCAGCACCACGACGTCCGGCGCGGCGTGACGGATCATCTCCAGGGCGGCGATGCCGTCACCGGCGTCGAAGACCTTCTTGACGCCGATATTGTGGAGAAGGTTGCGCACTACCGTGCGCATGTACGGATTGTCGTCGACCACCAGCACCCCGAGCTGCTGGATCAGAATTTCGGCCTGTTTGGCGCTGATCGACATGGCTTCTTTCGCTTGCAGGGACAATTCTGTGCCGCAATCCTCACCGGCGCGTTAACGTGCGCGTGACGGCGTCTTTCCAGCCGGCATATTTGCGGTCACGCGTTGCCGCATCCATGTGCGGCGTAAAGCGCCGTTCGAGCCGCCATTGCGCGGCAAAACCGTCGAGATCGGGGCAAATGCCGGCGGCGCGGCCGGCGAGGTAGGCGGCGCCGAGCGCGGTCGTCTCCATCACCATCGGCCGGTCGACCGGGCTCGCCAGGATATCGGCGAGGAACTGCATGGCGGGATCGCTTGCCGTCATGCCGCCGTCGACACGAAGCACCGTCGCAGCGCCAGCCGCCTGCGGCCAATCGGCGTGCATGGCCTCAAGCAAATCGCGGGTCTGGTAGCCCACCGCCTCCAGCGCGGCGCGGGCCAATTCGGCGGCGCCGGAATTGCGGGAAAGCCCGAAGATCGCGCCGCGCGCCTGGGCGTCCCAATAGGGCGCGCCCAACCCGACAAAGGCGGGGACGAGATAGACCTCTTCCGCCGGATCGGCGCGCGCGGCGAGTGCGCCGACATCGGAAGATTTGGCGATGATTTTCAAGGCGTCGCGCAACCATTGCACCGCCGCGCCGGCAATAAAGATCGCGCCCTCCAGTGCATAAGTGCGCTTGCCGTCGAGCTGATAGGCGATGGTTGTGAGCAATCGGTTGCGCGAGGCGACGCGTTTTCGCCCGGTGTTGAGCAGCGCGAAACAGCCGGTGCCATAGGTCGATTTCAGCATACCGGGGTGGAAACAGCCCTGCCCGATGGTCGCCGCTTGTTGGTCGCCGGCCATGCCGAGAATTGGAATGGAGCCGCCGAACAGCGACGGCTCGGTCGCGCCGAAGTCGCCGGCGCAGTCGCGCACCGCCGGCAGCAGCGACGGCGGCACGGCAAACAGCCGGCACAATTCGTCGTCCCATCGTCCGCTGCCGATGTCGAGCAGAGCCGTGCGCGCGGCGTTGCTGGCGTCGGTCGCATGCGCCTTGCCGCCGGTCAGCCGCCAGAGCAGGAACGTGTCGATGGTGCCGAAGGCGAGCCTCCCGGCCTCGGCCGCCGTCCGCGCCCCATTCACATGGTCGAGCAGCCAGGCGATCTTGCTGGCGGAAAAATACGGATCGAGCAGCAGGCCGGTCTTAGCAGCGATCTGCGGCTCGTGGCCGGCGCGGCGCAGGTCGTCGCAATAACCGGCGGTGCGCCGGTCCTGCCAGACGATGGCATTGTGGATGGCCTTACCGCTGGCGCGGTCCCAGATGACGGTGGTCTCGCGCTGATTGGTAATGCCGATGCCGGCGACGTCCTTCGCCGTGAGTCCGGCTTTCGCCATGGCTTCGCGCACGGTGGCGACCACCGCCGCCCAGATTTCTTCGGCGTCGTGCTCGACCAGGCCAGGCGCCGGATAGATCTGTCGCAGCTCCTGCTGCGCCGTCGCGAGCGGCTTCAGCGCGGCATCGAAGACGATGGCGCGCGTCGACGTCGTGCCCTGATCGATGGCGATGAGCGCGGTCGGCAAGACCATCCCCCGGACGCCGCAGAGATCGCGCGGCAAGCCGAGACTAGTTCACCAGCACCAGTTTGACGATTGATTCGTCGGTGTCGGCGTGGATCTTCGCCATGTTGCGCGGCGCCGGCCCGTAGTAATTGGCCGTCTTCACGAACGGCCGCGGCTTGGTTAGCACCGCCACCAATCGATCCTGCAGCGACTTGGACGATACCGGCTTGAGCAGGAATTCGTTGATGCCGACCGACACCGCTTCCACCACGCGCGAGCGCTCGCCGTGACCGGTGAGCATGATGATCGGAACGTTGGGGTAAGGGAACGTCTCGGGCGAGCGCACCATGCGCACGAAGGCAGCGCCGTCGAGGCCGGGCATTTCCCAGTCGACGATGACAACTTCCGGCGCCACGGTGCGGATGGCCTCGAGCCCGGTCGGCCCGTCCTGCGCCTCATAGATGTTACGCACGCCGATGCTCACAAGCAGCGTGCGCACCACCTTGCGCATATAATATTCGTCGTCGACCACCAGCACTTTGGTCGCGGCGAATTTCGCGGCTAGATTTTTTGCTTCGGTCGACATTGGCCCCAGCATCCATCAAACGAACAGCAACCGGGACGATAAAGACACAATGGTATGGCGGTACTTTGAAACTTGCCGCGGCAATTGTATCGACCGGCTTAACGCTTCGGAAACCGTCAGCGCGGCGGCTCGCCGACCAGACTCGGCCATGAAACGCTCAAGCGCCGCGCGTTCCTCGGGCGTGGCGATGAGGCCAAGCTTGCTGCGGCGCCAGAGCACGTCCTCGGCGCTGCGCGCCCATTCGTTCTCGACCAGGTAATTCACTTCGGCCCCGGTCAGGTCGCCGCAGAAGAAGGGTCCCAGATCGGGCAGACTTTGCGCTTTGCCGAGGATGCGCTCGGCACGCGTTCCATAGGCCCGCACCAGACGCTTGGCGTGCGGCTCGGAGAGGAAGGGCCAGCGATCGAGCACATCCGTTACCTGGGCATAGAAGCCGTCGACCGCGAAATCGCCGCCGGGGAGACTCGACTGCGCGGTCCAGGAGGGCCGCGCCTCGAAATAGGACAACTGAGCCAGCGCCGCTTCGGCGAGCCGGCGATGCGTGGTGATCTTGCCGCCGTAGACCGTGAGCAGCGGCGCCGCACGAAGTGGCGCGTCGAGTTCAGCACATAGTCGCGGGTCACGTCCTCCGGCTTGTCGGCGCCGTCGTCATAGAGCGAGCGCACGCCGGAAAAGGACCAGACCAGCATCATCCGGCGTCACCACATCGCGGACATACCGGTTCACCGCTTCACACAAATAGATCACCTCGCTCGGTGCCGGTGTCAGCACGGTCGAGATCGCCAGCGAAGACCTCATCGGTGGTGCCGATCAGGGTGAAGATCGTCGCCGAAGGGCAGCGCGAAGACGACGCGCCCGTCGGCGGCTTGCAGGAGATAGCCGCGATCGTCTGCGAAGCGGCGGCGTACGATGATGTGGCTGCCCTTGATCAGCCGGGCTGGCGACTTGCAGCGGCAGCCGCAGCGCCGTCTCCGCCACCAAGTTGATCCACGGCCCGGCGGCATTGACCAGCACACGCGCCGTTGCGGTTTCGCGTTTGCCGCTCGCATTGAGCACCAGTTCCCATTCTTCGCGGCGCTCGGCGCGAATCAGTCGCGTGCGCGTGCGGATATCGGCGCCGCGTTCGGCGGCGTCGAGCGCGTTGAGCACCACCAGCCGGGAATCGTCCACGCAGCAATCGGAAAATTCAAAGCCGTAGTGGAATATCCGTTTCAGCGGCTGCCCGACCGGATGATGGGTCGAGATCGATGGTGCGCGTTGCGGGAAGCAGTTTGCGCCCGCCGAGATGGTCGTAGATGAAAAGCCCGAGCCTGAGCCACAGCGCCGAACGCTGCCCCGGGAATGGCGGTAATACCAGCCGCAATGGGCGGATCACATGCGGCGCCATGCGCAGCAGCACTTCGCGCTCGCTCAGCGCCTCGCGCACCAGACGGAAGGCGTGGTGCTCGAGATAGCGCAGGCCGCCATGGACCAGCTTGGTCGACGCCGAGGATGTCCCGGAGCCAAGATCGTGCTGCTCGACAAGCAATACGCGCAAGCCGCGGCCGGCAGCATCGCGGGCGATGCCGGTTCCGTTGATGCCGCCGCCGATAATGGCGAGGTCGAAGTCGGCCATGGCTGCTGATATGTGCGCTGATTCGCCGGGAGACGCCGCACAATGGGCGGCTTATCCGGCACAATCTAGGGTGCGGCGTGTTAATGCCGGTTAAAGCCCAAAATTTCGCCGGCAATTGCCAAACTGCCGTCGCCCGGCCATAAGTTTTCCCGCCAGGACCAACAATGCCCTCCCCCCGCCTGCTCGTAATCGAAGGTAATGCGCCGGCGAGCCTCGCCGAACACACTGCCGTCGGCGGCATACCGGCGCATCAGGGCTATTCCAATCTGCTGCGCGAACTCTTGCCGGGCGCGATCGTGGACAGCGCCCATCCCGCCGACACGGCGGCCGAACTCCCCAACGGTCAGGCGCTCGAAGGCTATGACGGCATCGCCATCACCGGCTCTTCGCTGCACATCTACGACGGCGGGCCAGCAGTGACGCGGCAGATCGATCTCGTGCGCGCGGCGCTGAGCACGGGAACGCCGCTGTTCGGCTCGTGCTGGGGCCTGCAGGTGATCACCGCGGCAACCGGCGGCAGCGTGCGGAAAAATCCCAAAGGCCGCGAGATCGGCTTCGGCCGCGGCATCCGCTTGACCGAAGCGGGACGCCAGCATCCGATGTACACCGGCAAGCTCGACGTGTTCAACGCACCGACCGTGCATCTCGACGAAGTGGAAACCTTGCCGCCGGGCGCCACGGTGCTCGCCACCAATGCCGTGTCGGCGGTGCAGAGCGTGGAAATCCGCACCAATGGGTCGATCGCCTGGGCGGCGCAATATCATCCGGAATATCCGCTGCGGGAGCTTGCGGCGATCGTGCGCCGCATCGGCACGCGGCTGATCGGCGAAGGCTTCTTCAAGGATGCCGCCGACATCGAGACCTTCGCCAACGATCTCGATATGCTCGACCGCGATCCCGGCTGCAAGCGCCTGTCCTGGCGCTACGGCATCAGCCAGAACGTGCTCGACAGGAAGCTGCGCGTCAGCGAGGTCGCCAACTGGATCGAATTTCAGGTGCTGCCGACGCGGGTAAAGCGAGGACGAGGATAGTGCGTGATCCAGAACAGTGGGAAGCGGCCTTCTGGTAAGGTCATGCGCAAGGATAAATGAAATGGACTTTTCCACCCGGCAGGTCGTGGTCACCGGCGGCACCGGCGCCCTCGGCACGGCGGTGGTGGGCATGTTGCTCGGGGCAGGCGCGACCTGCATCGTGCCTTATGTGCACGAGGCCGAGGCAGAGCGGTTTCCCCATCGCGCGAAGGCCAAACTGATCGCGGCCGGCGATCTCGCCGATGAGGCGGTGGTCGCCAAGGTGTTCGACGGCATTAAGCCCTGGGCCTCGATCCACATCGCCGGCGGCTTTGCACCGGGCAAGGTGGCCGACACTGGCAAGGCGGCGCTGATGGCGCAGCTCGACGGCAATCTGGTGTCCTGCTTTCTGTGCTGCCGCGCCGCGGTCAACGCCATGATCGCCACCGGTCAAGGCGGGCGCATCGTCAATGTCGCGGCGCGGCCGGCGCTGGAGCCGCGCCTGGGCGCCGGGATGAGTGCCTATACGGTCGCCAAAACCGGCGTCGCCGCGCTCACCATGGCGCTGGCGGAGGAAGTGGCGAAAGACGGCATTCTGGTCAACGCCGTGGCGCCGTCGATCATGGACACGCCGGCAAACCGCGCAGGCATGCCCAAGGCCAATTTCGATCTGTGGCCAAAGGTCGAAGAGGTTGCGGCGACCATCGTGTTTCTGGCTTCGCCGGAGAACCGCGTCACCCGCGGCGCCATCGTGCCGGTGTATGGGAAGTCGTGAACCAATCGGCTGTCATCGCGAAAGCGGACAATTCGATAACCCCGGCGCCGAGATTACACGCTGACTTTGTGAATAGCGGATGCCCCGCCTTCGCAGGGCATGACGTGCGTCAGCCCGCAACCGGAACAAGCTCGAGCGAGGGACGCAGCAGCCGCTGCACGGCGCTGGAGGCAACCACGGTACGGCCTTCGGCATAGGTTTCGTGGTTCTTCTCGATCTCGTCGAGGTCGTAGAGATAATTGACCATCAGCCCATGCGCCTGCGCCATCGCCTTGTCGGAGGTGTCGGCGAGCCAGTTGATGCGCTCAAGCCGCGCGCCGTTGCCGAGATGGAAACGCGCAACCGCGTCGAGCGGCAGCCCGCGCGGCGTGCGCGCGCGCAGGAAATAGAGACGCGGCTGCGCGCATCAGCGGCTCCTGCAGCCGCGCCGCCTTTTCCGTGTCGCGCCACCATGAGGGATCATCGAGCAACGCGAACAGTTCCTTGTCGGCGGCGTTGATGGCAGTTGAATTCTCCGCCGCGCGCTCGCGCTTGAGCCAGTCGGCGAAACTGACGACCGGCGACAGCGTGACGAAGGTCGCAAGTTTGGGCATTTCGCGGTTGATCTCTTCGACCACCTGCTTGATGAGGAAATTGCCGAAGGAGACGCCGGACAAGCCCGCGCTGGCAGTTGGAGATCGAATAGAACGCGGCCGTGCGCATCTTGTCGGCTTCGACGATCTCGCGGCCGGGGCTCAGGATCGGCGCGATTGCCGCGGGGATCTCGCGGGTGAGCGCCACCTCGACGAAGATCAGCGGATCGTCGACCAGCGCCGGATGGAAAAAGGCGTAGCAGCGCCGGTCGGGCGGATCGATGCGGCGGCGTAAATCCTCCCAGTCGTGGATCGCGTGCACGGCCTCGTAGCGGATGATCTTCTCCAGCACGATTGCCGGGGTCGACCAGTCGATATGACGCAGCACCAGGAAGCCACGGTTGAACCAGGAGGTGAACAGATGCACGAAATCGTCATCCACCGCGGCAAGATCCTCGCGGTGATCGAGCGCGTCCATCAGTTGCTCGCGCATGCGCACCAGCGCGGCGGTGCCGCCCGGCGCCAGATTGAGGCGACGGAAAAGCTCCTGCCGGCGCGGCTCGGAGGCGGCATGAACTTCGGCGGCGGTCGCGTCCGACGGCTTCTCGCGCCAGGCGGCAATGGCGCGTTCCATACGCGCCGGATCGGGCCCGAAGCGGCTCGCCAGCGCCTCGAAAAAGGCGATGCGCGGCCCGATGGTGAGCGTCGCGTAACGGGTCAGGATATCGCGGGCGAGCGCGACGCCCGAGGCCTCGCCGCGGCCGGACAGAAGGCCCTCGCACAGTTCGATCAAGTTCTCGGAGTGCGCAGAAGCAGCGATGCGGCTGCCGCGGCCACGCTCAAGCAGCGCGCGGCCGCGCTCGGAAATGGTCTGCAGAAGTTCCCCAAAGAACGAGGTGTTCATTAGCTATCCAGGCCCGTCGCGCGGTCCTCACGCCCCTATTTGCCGGCGCCCATCAGATGATCGGGCAACCATGTGGCAATTTCAGGAAAGAAGCACAAGATCACAATCGCCAACATCATACATACGACGTATGGGGCGGTGCCCCACATCACTTTTGTGACCGGCACGTCGGGCGCAATGGCGTTGACAATATAGATGTTGAGGCCGACCGGCGGATGGATCAGGCCGATTTCCATGTTGATGGTTAAAATCACGCCGAACCAGACGGGATCGAAGCCGGCCGCGGTAATGATCGGCAGCAGGATCGGCGAGGTCATCAGGATGATGGCGGCGGGCGGAATGAAAAAGCCGCAGACCAAGCAGGAACAGGTTGATCATCCCCATCAGCACCCAGCGATTGAAGTGGGCGTCGGCAATCGCCTGCGCCAGCGTCTGGGTGAGGTAGAGCGAGGTGAGCATGTAGCCGAACAACACGGCGGCGGCGATGATGGTCAGGATCATCACCGATTCGCGCATGGTGTCGCGCAGGATGTGCCAAATCTGCTCCGGCTTCCAAAGCCGGTAGATCAGGACCGCCAAAATGAGGCAGAGCGCGGCGCCGACGCCGGCCGCTTCCGACGGCGTCGCCACGCCGCCATAGAGCGAGTACATGACGCCGAAAATGATCACGAGGAACGGCGCGATCTTCGGAATCGATTGGAATTTTTCCTTCCACGAATAACGAAAATCGATCGCATGCGAGCGGAAGCCGCTGCTCCAGATGATGAAGATCGTCCACAGTATGAACAGGCCGGTCAGCATCAAGCCCGGCACGACGCCGGCGAGAAACAGGCGGCCGATCGAGGTTTCGGTGGCAATGCCGTAGAGGATGAAGGTGATCGACGGCGGAATGAGGATGCCGAGCGTGCCGCCGGCGCAGATCGAGCCGGTGGCGACGTCGTCCGGATAGCCGCGCCGCCGCATTTCCGGAATGCCCATCTTGCCGATGGCGGCGCAGCAGGCGGGCGAGGAGCCGGTGAGCGCGGCGAAGATGGCGCAGGCGCCGAGATTGGAAATCACCAGTCCGCCGGGCACGCGGTAGAGCCAGCGGTCGAGCGCTTCGTAGAGATCCTTGCCGGCCGGCGACGAGCCGATCGCGGCGCCCATCATCACGAACATCGGGATCGCGACCAGCGTGAATTCGTCGAGGCCCGACCAGAACGTCTCGGCGACGACATGCATGCTGTCGAAGCCGTGGAACAACAAGCAGAAAGATGATCGAGATCGCGCCGAGGCCGAACGCCACCGGGATTCCCGACATCAGCATCAGCAGGGTTGCAATGAGAACGAGGAGCCCTTGAGTGGTCGGACTCATGGGACGTCTCCCAGGGCTTGCTTGGCCTGGCCCCGCGCGAATTCCTCGGCGTCTTCTTTCGGCTGAGGCCGAAGGGCGGCGCCCGGCCGGTGACCAGGCAGAATCAATTCGGCGACATATTGCAAAACCAGCAAGCCGAGCCCGACCGGCATCGAGAGATAGGGAACCCACAGGCGCGCGCGCCAGACCGTGTTCGAGTGCCAGCCCTCCGACCAGGCCTCGATACCAATACTGCGTGCAGAGAACGAACAGCACAACGCAGAAACTCATGCGACAGCAGCGTCGTGAACAGCGCCAGCCAGTAGCGGGAGCGCGGGCCGAGATAGAGCGGAAGAATCTCCACGTTGACGTGGCCGCGCGTCATCAGCACATAGGCGCTGCCGATGAAGGTCGCGGCGACGATCGCATAGGTCACCACGTCGATCTGCCAGATCGTCGTGCAGGTTAAAGACAGTAGCGCTCGATCACCATGTCGCAGATCACGAGCACGGCGAGACCGATGAGAAAAGCCGCGACCACGCCGGCGACTCGCGACAGGAAGGTGACGGCCCGGATGTACGTGTCCATGGGCCAGATTTTCTGCGAATTATTTCCGGAATTGCGCACGGCATGCAGGCCGGCCGGCGATCACCTCGCCGGCCGGCCGTCAGCGCCTTGTTACTTAACCGCGAGCGCTTCGTCGATCAGCTTCTGGCCGTTCGGCACGTCCTTGGCGAATTTCGCGTAGGAGCTCTTCTTCGCCACGTCGAGCCAAGCCTTGATAGTCGGCGTCGCTGAGGGTCACGACCTTGACCTTGTGATCCTCGAACGCCTTGATCGCGTCCTTGTTCACTTCGTCGGCCTTGCCCTCGTAGTAGGCCTGCGCCTCCTTGCCGGCCTTGATGACCGCGTCCTGCTGCGCCTTGTTGAGCTTGTCGAAGCTCTTCTTCGACATCAGCACCGGCTCGTACATGAACCACAGCGCATTGTTGCCGGGCGCGGTGAGGCAATTGGTCACTTCGTAGAGGCGCATCGACTGGAAGGTGCCGAGGCTGGTGTCTGTGCCATTAACGACGCCGCTCTGGAAGGCATTGTAGATTTCGTTCGACGGCGGGCTGACGATGCTGGCGCCGGCGGTTTCCCACATGCCGGCGAAGGTCGGACCGGCGGCGCGGAATTTCAGGCCCTTCATGTCGTCCGGCTTCACGAGGCAGCCGTCTCTTGGCCGCCATGCCGCCGGCAAACCAGGCATCGGACAGTACGATCACGCCGTGCTTCTCGATCTCGGCGCGCATGTCCTTCATGAATTGCGAGTTGTTGACACGCTTGGCGCGGTCCTGGCTGCGGATCAGGCCGGGCATCAGCGTCGCGCTGAAGGCCGGCACCTTGCCGCTGGCGTAGTCGAGCGGGAACAGCGTGATGTCGAGCTGGCCGTTGACCATGGCGTTCCACTGGTCGTTCGGCTTGAACAGCGAGGCGCCCGGATAGACCTGAATGTCGAGCCCGACATTGGCGGCCTTGGCGTCCTTGGCGATCATCTGCACCATGTCGTCGCGGACGTCGCCCTTGCCGCCCGGGAACTGGTGCGAGGCCTTCAGCGTCACCTGCGCCTGCGCCGAGGCCGACAGCAGAGCGGCCGCGGCGGCGCCGGCAAGAATAATCGATAGCTTTCTCATTGCGTTTCTCCCGTTTGTCTCTCATCCGGCAACGCTTGTTGCGTTGCCATTCTTGATAATCTGTATAATAGCCAAATTGGCCTGTCGCGCCCAGTTGCCACCATACCGAGCGGCACAAAGCAAGGCCATAGTCATGCTGTAATAATCGCGGCCAAGCCTCGGCGGCAAATGGAATTTTGCCGCTCTGGCCAGCCCGAAATGATGGCCCTATAACCCGCAGCCGTAATCGTTTTTGCTGTCGGGGAGTTTGTCTAATGCCGAAGCCGTTGGCCGGTCTCCGTGTGCTCGAACTCGCGCGCATTCTGGCCGGGCCTTGGGCCGGGCAGTTGCTGGCCGATCTCGGCGCCGACGTGATCAAGGTGGAACGCAAGGGCAGCGGCGACGATACCCGCGCCTGGGGCCCGCCGTTCGTGCAAGGCAGCGACGGCAAGCCTATCGGCTCGGCCTATTTTCATTCCGCCAATCGCGGCAAGCGTTCGATCGAGGCCGACTTCGAGAGCGTCGATGGCCAGCGTATCGTACGCAAACTGGCGAAGCGCTCGGACGTGCTGATCGAGAATTTCAAGGTCGGCGGGCTCGCCAAGTTCGGGCTCGACTACGAAAGCCTGGCGGCGGAGAACCCGCGGCTGATTTATTGCTCGGTCACCGGCTTCGGGCAGGACGGGCCTTACGCGAGGCGCGCCGGCTACGATCTGATGGCACAGGGCATGGGCGGCATCATGGAGCTGACCGGCACGGCAGACGGCGAGCCGACGCGCGTCGGCGTTGCGGTCTCCGATATTTTCACCGGCTGCTATTCGGTGATCGGCATCCTCGCGGCGCTTAGCCAGCGCGAAAAGACCGGCAAGGGCTGTTACGTCGACACCGCGCTGGTCGATTCAACCGTCGCCGTGCTCTCCAACCAGGCGATGAATTTTCTGGTGTCCGGCAACATCCCCAAGCGCATCGGCAACGCGCACGCCAATATCGTCCCCTATCAGGTTTTCCCGGTCGCCGACGGCCACGTGATCATCGCCACCGGCAACGACGCGCAATACGTCAAGCTGTGCAACGTGCTCGGCGCGCCGGAACTCGCCAACTAACCCCGCCTACAAGGACAATATCGGCCGGCTTAAGCACCGCGCCGAACTCATCGGCAAGATCTCGGCCATCACCTCGCGCCTGAAGCGCGACGAGCTTTTGGAGAAGCTCGAGCAGCGGCAGGTGCCGGCCGGGCCGATCAACAATCTCGAGCAGGTCTTCGAGGATCCGCAGGTGAAGCACCGCGGCATGAAGCTCGATCTGCCGAGCACGGCCGCCAAAGGCGGCAGCATCCCCGGCGTGCGCACGCCGATCGTGATGGACGGCTGGAAGGCGGCCTCCGAGCGGCCGGCGCCGCTGCTCGGCGAGCACAGCGCCGAGATCTTGCGCGAGATTGGCGAGAGCTAAATCACCGCGACCGGCGCCAGCGCATCGATGTCGGTGACGACGTCGATGACCGCCGGGCGTCCGGCGGCGAGCGCGCGTTGCAGCGCCGGAGCGATCTCGTCGGGTTTTTCAACGCGGATGCCGAGCGCGCCCATGTCCTCGGCGAGGCGGGCGAAATTCATCGGATTGTAGGTCCACAATTCGCGCGCCTGCTCGGTCTGGGTGCCGCCATAGGCGCGGTCGAAGCCGCGCTTTGACTGATTGCCGCCGCCATTGTTGTTGACGATGGTCACGGCGTTGAGCTTCCAGCGCACCGCGGTTTCCACTTCGGCGATGTGATACCAGAAGCCGGCGTCGCCGGTGAACGTCACCACCGGCCGCTCCGGACACGCAGCCTTGGCGCCGAGGCCGGCGGGAAAGGCCCAGCCGAGATGGCCGGCGCTGCGGATGTAGCTCTGCGTCGCTTTGCGCAGGTCATACATGCCGCCCATCCACATGCCGGCATGACCGGTATCGACGACGAACGATGGCGTCGTCGGGCATGTGCCTGGTCAGTTCGCCGCAGATGCGCGCCGGCTGGATCGGTACTGCGTCCGACTCCAGCGCGGCTTGTATTTGACGTACCAGTCGTTGCGCAGCGCCGAGATCTCCTTGATCCAGGGCTCGCGTCTGGCGGCGCTCGATTTGTCGATCTGACCGAGCATGCGCACCAGCACGCTTTTGGCGTCGCCAAGCACGCTCGCCGCCAGCGGATAGTTGCGGCCGAGCGCCTGCGGATCGATGTCGATCTGGATCGCCGGCGTGCCGATTTTCGGCACCGCCCAGAAATGCGTGGTCATGCCACCGGTTTCGCTGCCGATGAAACAGACGAGATCGGCGCGATTGACGGCACGGTTGGCGCTTTCGCGCGAATAGGTGCCGACGACGCCGACCGACAGCGGATGCGTGCCGGGAATGCAGTCCTTGCCGTTGAGCGAGGTGGCGACCGGGATCTGCAAGGCTTCGGCGAGCGCGGTGAGCTCGCGGCCAGCGCCCGAGGCGCGGACGCCGCCGCCGGCGACGATGATCGGCCGCTCGGCTTTTTGCAGCAGATCGAGCGCAGCTTTCACGTGCGCCGCCTCCGGCTCAGGGCGGAACGGCGGCACGCTGGCGAATTGCGGCTCGATGAGCGGCTCGATCTCGGCCTCCTCGAGGTCGAGCTGGCCCTCGTTGCCGCGAAACTGCAGATGCACCGGGCCCGGCGCGCCGGAGGTCGCGGCGCGAAAGGCCTGGCGCAACATGTCGGGAATGCGCGCGACGTCGTCGATGGTGGCGTTGAACTTGGTCACCAGATCGAAGGCCGGCACGTCGTCGATCTCCTGATAGACCTTGCGGAACTTCGTTTTCGGATCGCGCCCGCCGGTAAAGGCAATCACCGGCGAATGGGCGAGATATGCGTCGCGCAAGCCCGCCGCGAGATTGAGCGCGCCGATCACCTGCGCCATGCAGATGCCAGGCTTGCCGGAGGCGCGCGCATAGCCGTCGGCCATATAGGCGGCGGCTTTCTCGCCGTGACAATGCACGCGCGCGATCTTGGTGCGCCGCTCCATCTCGGCGAAGGTGCGCCGCAGCACCGCCGGCACCATGAACACATGGGTGACGCCGTAGCCCGCCAGCATGTCGGCGAGAACTTCGGCGCCGACGCGCTTGGTATTGTGCCCGATGCTGCTCATGCCGGGATTAGCTTACCGGCTCGAATTTCAGCGCGACACCGTTGATGCAATAGCGCATATGCGTCGGCGGCGGCCCGTCGGGGAAGACGTGGCCGAGGTGGCTGCCGCAACGGCTGCAGTGCACTTCGTCACGCACCATTCCGTGGCTGGTGTCGGTTTCGGCTTCGACTGCGCCGTCGACCGGCTCGTTGAAGCTCGGCCAGCCAGTGCCGCTCTCGAATTTGACCTTGGAGATGAACAGCGGCTGATCGCAGGCGGCGCAACGGAAGGTGCCGGCACGCTTCTCGCTGAGCAACGCGCAGCTTCCCGGCATCTCGGTGCCGTGCTGGCGCATGATCGCGTATTGCTCGGGCGTAAGCAGCTTGCGCCACTCCGCTTCGGAGTGGGTGACCGGATATTGCTTCGTCATCGTAGCTTCTCCACTATTCCCGAGCGCAGCGCAGCACGTGAGTGGTGCGCTGCAGACCCGGGATCGTTTCATATCCCGTCTTTGTAACGATCCCGGATCGGCTTCGCCGTCCGGGATGACCGCTTCGCGGTCACTTGATCGCCAGCGGATTGACCGGCGAGCCGACCGCGCCGGTGATCGGGATCGCCGGTGCCACGAACATGAATTCGTAAGTCTTGTCGGCGGCGCAGTCGTCGGCCAGTTCCTTGAGATCGAAGATTTCGCCCATGGTCATGCCCATGATGGGGATCGTGATCCAGTGCCAAGGCTGGTTGATCCCCTCCTCGCTTTCGTTGGGCCGCACTTCGCAGCCCCAGGTGTCGCTGGCCAGTGCCGCCAGTTCGGTGCGCTTGATCCACTCCAATGTCTCAAAGGCAAACCCCGGCGCGTCGCCGCCCGGATAGCCGTCCCAGCTCCCGGCCTTCTTGCAGCGCTCCATCATGCCGGTGCGTACAATGACATAATCGCCTCGTTTGACCACAACGCCTTGCTTCTTCGCCGTGGTGTCGAGATCGGCGCAGGTGATACCGTAGCCGTCGTCGAGCGACTTCTTGCCCAGCGCGCGGGCGACATCGAGCAACACGCCGCGGCCGACCATCTTATTCTTGGTCTTCTCGATGCCGCATTTCTGCGCGCCGGCGCTGGTCACTTCACGGCAGTCGTAGCCGTTCCACATATAATTCTCGTAAAAAACATGACCGAGGCCGTCCCACTGCGTGCCGCACTGCAGCGGCATGGTCACCATGTCGTCGGCGGCGCGGATGCCGCGTTTGTCGAGCACGCCGGAATAGGCGTCGGTGCCGGTGCGCAGCATGGTGTGGATCGGATTGGTGCGCCCCATTGAGGGATATTTGCTCTTGGCGCCCTGCGGGCCGGTGTGATCGAAGTTGAGCGCCAGCGAAATGACCTTGCCCTTCTTCACCAGCTTCGTTGCGGCGATGATGTCGTCAGGGCTGGTGAAATTGAGTGTGCCGATCTCGTCATTGGGACCCCACTTGCCCCAGTTTTTGTATTTCTCCGCCGCGTCGCGCATGTCCTGACGGGTGATTTTTCGAGCCGGCATTCTCATTTCCTCTGTTGAAAAGACGCGGCAGGCGGGGGAGCGAAATACAGCCTGCGAAGCCATGCGAAAGCAAGCCTCGAAGGCATCCGTTCGAACTGATGGCGATGACACCTCGAATGAGCGCTATTCGGCGCTTTCCAGCGACTCCATCCCGGACGGGACCTCGATCGGCGGCTTGCCGCCACGCATGCGCACGTAGATCTGCACGCCGATCAGCAGCACGCAGAGCGACGATGAACACCGCGCTGATCGGCCGCTCGACGAAGACGGCAAGATCGCCGCGCGAGATCAGCATGGCGCGGCGGAAATTCTCCTCGAAGCGCGGCCCGAGCACGAAGCCGAGCAGGATCGGCGCCGGGTGGAAGCCGAGCCGCAGCAGCACGTAGCCGAGAATGCCGATCACCACCGTCTCGCCGACCTGGAACATGTCGTTGTTGGCGGCGTAGACGCCGATGCAGACGAAGAACATCGCGCTCGGATAGAGATACTTGTACGGGATGGTCAGCAGCTTCACCCAGACGCCGATCAGCGGCACGTTGAGTATCACCAGCAGGATGTTGCCGATCCAGAACGAGGCGACCAGGCCCCAGAAGATATCCGGATGCTCCTTGATGAGCTGCGGGCCGGGCACGATGCCCTGGATCATCAGTGCGCCGAGCAGCAGCGCCATCACCGCGTCGCCGGGAATGCCGAGGCTCATGGTCGGGATGAAGTCGCCCTGCACCGAGGAGTGGGTGGAGGCTTCCGGCGCCACCACGCCCTCGATCATGCCGGTGCCGAATTTCTCCGGCGTCTTCGATATTTTCTTTTCCGTCGCATAGGCGACGAAGGAGGCGATGGTCGGACCGGTGCCGGGGATCAGTGCGCACAGGCTGCCGACCAGCGGTGCCGCGGAACATCGGCGCGATCGAGCGCTTGAAATCCTGCCTGCTCGGCCACATGTCGCGCAGCCGGACCTTGGCGTATTTGGCGTTGACCAGCGAGACCTGGTTGACGCTGTTCATGAACTCGGCGATGCCGAACAGGCCGAGCGCGAGCGCGATGAGCTCGATGCCGTCGTCGAGATGCGTCATGCCGAAGGTGAAGCGTTCGGCGCCGGTTTCGAGGTCGGTGCCGACGATGCCGAGCATCAGGCCGAGCACGGTCATGGCGACGCCCTTGACCGGCGAGCCGCGCGCCAAGCGTCGAGCCGGCGAGCAAGCCGAGCAGCATCAGCGAGCAGATCTCCGCCGGGCCGAACTGCAGTGCCACCTCCACCAGCACCGGCGCGAGAAAGATCATTTCGGTGATGCCCCAGGAGGCACCGACGAAGGAGCAGAACACGGTGAGGCCGAGCGCGACGCCGCCCTTGCCCTGCTTGGTCAGCGGGAAGCCGTCGAGACAGGTCACGGCGTGCGGCGGATGACAGGGAAGATTGAGCAGGATCGAGCAGATGGCGCCGCCATACTGCGCGCCGTACATGACGCCGGCGAGCATCAGGATGGCGCCGACCGGCTTGATGCCGAAGGTGAGCGGCAGCAGGATCGAGATGGTGGCGAGCGGCCCCATGCCCGGCAGCACGCCGACCATGTTGCCGACGAGCACGCCGATGAAGCACCACATGATGTTGTGCGGCTCGAGCGCGACGCCGAAGCCGTACCAGAGATCGGTGAGCGCGGTTCCGATCACAGCCCTCTCCACTCCAGTACGGGCATGGGCACCTGCAGCACGTAATGGAACAGCCCGACGCCGAAGACGGTGATGAACGCCGACAACAACGCCGCGGCCTTGTAGGTCATGGTGCGGTCACCCATCGCCGCGACAAAGACGCAGGCAAAGGTGGCCGGGGACCAGGCCGCCATAGGAGCCGAACAGAATGAACGCCAGCGGCGACGCCAGGATACAGGCCCAGCCCCACCATTCCGGATGCTCGGGCAGGATGTCCTCGTCCTCGCCTTCGGCGCAGCGCGGCTGCCGGGGCGGCGATGGCGATGCCGAGGCAGATCAGGATGACGCCCAGCGCCGTCGGCAGAAATCCGGGCCCCATATGCATCAGTGTGCCGGTGCGGTAGCTCGGTCCCTTCAGGGCCATCACCAGCCCGAACAGGATCATCAAGGCGCCGGCGTAAAAATCGCGCTTGCGGAACAATCCCCGGTCAAGACGATGCCAAGAGCGGTGTGGGTGCTTCGTACGCAGGTATTCCTCCGATATTCTCGTAATTTTCTTTGTTATTAGGGCCTACGATAGCCGTTTCGGCCAGCTTTGGCGAACAACCTGCGCTCGTACAGCAATAAAACCCCGCGGAAATACGATCAATCCCCTGGCCGTTCTGTGGTTTGGCCAAGCAAATTCAATCGATAAAGGTCAACGGCCGCGCCACCATTTCCAACGGCTTGCGCTCGGCATTGACGCCCCACCGCCAGGCCACCAGCCCGCCGGCAACCATTAGACCGGCGCCTAAAAGATAGCCGGCGAAGACGCTGGCGCGCGAACCGGTGTCGATGAGCAGGCCGAACAGCCAGGGCGCGGCGACGCCGCCGATGCCGGTGCCCACCGCATAGAAGAAGGCGATGGCGAGCGCGCGGATTTCGAGCGGAAAGGTTTCGCTCACGGTGAGATAGGCCGAACTCGCCGCCGCCGAGGCAAAAAAGAAGATCACCGTCCAGCACAGGGTCTGCGTCGGTGCCGAGAGCACGCCGCGCAGGAACAGATAGCCGGTGACGGCGAGCAGCGCGCCGGAGGCTATGTACGTGAGCCCGATCATCGGCCGGCGGCCCCAGGTGTCGAAGAAGCGGCCAATCAGCACGGGGCCGAAGAAATTTCCAGCGGCGAAGGGCAGTAGATATTTGCCGACGGAATCCGAGCCGATACCGTAGAAGTCGGTCAGAACAAGCGCATAAGTAAAAAAGATGGCGTTGTAGAAAAAGGCCTGCGACACCATCAGGCTCAAACCCACCAGCGTGCGCTGGCGATGCTGCACGAATAGCGTGCGCGCCACTTCCGACAGCGGCGTCGAAGCGCGGGCGCGCAAACGCGCGCGCGGCAGATCGGCGCGGTGACGGCGGCGCAGTAAACCGCGCCTCGATTCCCTCGACCACGCGGCGCGCCTCATCGGCGTGGCCATGCGTCATCAGCCAGCGCGGACTTTCCGGAATCCAAAAGCGCATCAGGAAAATGACGCAGGCCAAGCCCGCGCCGATGAAAAAGGCCAGCCGCCAGCCGCGCTCGGGATCGATCACCGCCGGATCGAGCAGCACCAGCGAGCCGAGTGCGCCCAGCGCGGCGCCGATCCAGAAGCTGCCATTGATGACGAGGTCGCTCCAGCCGCGCACCCGCGCCGGGATCAGCTCCTGGATGGTGGAATTGATCGCGGCATATTCGCCGCCGATGCCCGCGCCGGTCAAAAAGCGAAACAGCGCGAAGCTCGCCAGATTCCAGGACAGCGCCGTCGCCGCCGTCGCCAGCAGATAGACCGACAACGTGATGAAAAACAGCTTCTTGCGGCCAAGCCGGTCGGTGAGCCAGCCGAAAAGGATGGCGCCGATCACCGCGCCGGCGAGATAGGCGCTGCTCGCCAAACCGATGTCGGTATTCGAAAAGCGCAAGACCGGGCTTTCCTTCAGCGCGCCGGCAAGGCTGCCGGCAAGCGTCACCTCGAGCCCGTCGAGGACCCAGGTGATCCCCAGCGCGGCGACCACCAATGTGTGGAAGCGCCCCCACGGCAGCCGGTCGAGCCGCGCCGGGATGTCGGTATCGACAATGCCATCAGCCGCCATTCGCGCCCCCGGCCCACGTGCTGCCCCAATCAAACGCTGAAGCCGCGACGATCGTTCGGCGGAATCGCCTGCCCCTGTCGCGGAAAAGTCACAGCGAAAGTCAAATGCCAGGCTAGGTGTTTCCACAGATTCGTAGAAACCGTCAACTCGGATAGCACTCTCCCGATTCAACGCCGAAGGGAGGCAAGATACGCCCAGGCACGCCTGAAACTCGATCGTCCCTACCGGACGCGCATCAGTCGCAGGATGGCGATGCCCAAGAGAGCTTGATGACGCCGGCGCTGCGCGCCGCGCTCGAAGCGCTAGAGCGCGAATTTCGCGAACTGTTGCAACCGGGGCGGCGCTGAGCGGTTTCACGCGGCGTCCACCATCGGCTATCCTGCGGCGGCGGCCCCTTCCACCGCCACAGCCGACTCTGCCCATGGACACCGAGGCCCTTCGCCGCCTGCACTATGCCGCCGCCATCGCCTGCGGCGTCTTTGCCGCGCTCGCCATGCATATCGTGCTCACGGTATTCGGCGTCGGGCTTGATTCAGTGCTGCGCGATGTGGGCGCCGGCAGCAAGCAGCAATTCGCTTCGGCGCTCGCCTGGTGGGCGATCGGCGGCGCCGGCTTCGTTGGCGGCTGGGCGGCGGGCGCCTATCTCATCGCCGCGGCGCGCGAGCGCGCATTTATCTACCGGCTGGCGCAGCGTTTTCTCATCGCGCTCGTCTTCGTCGTCGCCACCGCCGGCGGGATTCTCAGCAAGACCGGCAATCTCGGCGGCACGGTGGACGTGATCGCCGGGGTCAGCGCGCTCGGGCTCGGGCTGATCTGTGCGTTCTGCGGCGCGCGATTTGCCTATCTCAACGCCGAGCAGGTCTAGCGGTAGCGCCGGTAATTGGCAGGTACCGGCTTCCAGCTGCAGGAATAGGCAATGTAGTCGCCATACTCGCGGTGCATGCTGGTGATCACGGCATATTTGCCGTAGGCGCCGCAATCGGCTTGCGCGGTGTCGAGCGCCGTCTGCTCGGCAATGGGCGACCAGGGAATGATGCCACCGGTGTCGTTGCCCTTCGGCCCATAGACGCCGCAGTTCGCCAACATCAGCAAGGCAGCGAGCGCCACCATCCGGCCCACACAGTTTGTCACGCGATCCTCCCCGCTAAGCGTCAACGCGGCGCAATATTAGTGCACCTGTCGGCGCCACGCGATAGGCGGCGTGCCCGCGGCCACATTTTATTTTAGCGCGGTTCGATAGGCGCCCGAACGAAGGAACCTGATCGTTGAAAGCGACTATCCGCTGTCGGCGTGCCAGAGCGTAAAATCGCCAAGGCGGCGGCAAACCCGGCACCTGGACGCTGCGCGACGTCCCATGCCGCTATATTGCGACCGAGTGGCGGGCGGCCTGACGGTTCAAATAGGCGTCGAAAACGGCCGCGGCGAGGCGCACGAAGGGCCGTCCCGCTGCAGTCATGCGCACCTTCCGTTGAGAGTGTACGAGAATCCCCTGGCCCTGAAGGGTTTACGGCCAAATCGATCGCGCGCCCAATTGATGAAGATCAATCATTTTTGCTGCAAAGCGGCCTAAAGATTTTCGTTGAATAGAAACGAAAGAAGACCGTGATGCGTCAATCAGATTTTCCTGCGATGCGGGCATTGGCGTTGTTTCGCGGCGTAAATGACGCAATTGTCAAGGAAATGCTGGGGGCCGCGCAGTTTCAGCGCTTCTCGAAGCAAGTGAACGTCTTCAAGGAAGGCGAGTGTCCGGGATTCCTCCATATCGTTATTGACGGCATCGTCGAGCTCTTTGCCAACCACGACGAACAAAAGACCACTATCGACGTCGTAAAAGCCGGCACGCCATTGGATTTGGCTGCGGTTGTCAGAGACACTGGCTGCCTCTATTCCGCCCGTACGCTCGTGACATCGCAGATTCTAATGATCCCGGCAGGGCTCGCTCGCGCTCTTTGCGTACGGGATGTCAATTTCTCGCAAGCCGTTCTTAACGAGCTTGCAGAGCGCTATCGCGGCTCCATTCGCGCGCTCAAGAACATGAAACTTCGTACCAGTGCCGAACGCCTGGCAAATTGGATTCTGCAAACTTTCGCCGCGCACGGCGACGGGCAAGCCTTCGAGTTGATATGCGACAAACGCACCCTTGCTTCGCATCTCGGCATGACCCCCGAAAATTTCTCCCGGAATCTGGCGCTATTGGCGAAATACGGCGTCCGAAATTCCGGCCGCGACATATTCATCGATAATCCAGCAACTTTGGCCCAATTTGCCAAGCCAAACGCTCTCCTCGACAACTAAAACAACAGCCATACGGCCAGTCGTCTTGATTTGAATCAATGCCGTTTTCCGGATCTCTGCGACCCTGACAAAAAAGGGTCGAACATGAGCGAGCAGTCCGGCGTCCATCAGGACCATGAGAGCCTTTCTTCGGTTCTAGGCGCGATCGCGCAATGGATCGTGAAATATCGTTCCGCACGCGGCTTACGTAACGAGATGATGGCGTGCGGTCCGGAGGATGTCGCCAGAATAGCTCGCGAGCTTAGGATTCATCCGAGCGAACTTGTGGCACTTGGAAAAAAAGGCCCCAACGCGGCCGATCTGCTGCAAAAGCTGCTTGTCGCGCTTGGCGTCGACGCGGAGGGGCTTGTGCATGACGACCCATTGGTCATGCGCGATCTTCAACGGCTATGCATTACCTGCGGCCACAAGCGGCAGTGCGCCATGGATTTGGAGTCGGGAGTGATAGCCGAGAATTTCCGCGATTATTGCCCGAACGCGTTCACACTCAAGGCTCTGATCGAGGGCAAACAATAAGCGCGAGCTGTCAAATGGGGGCATAGGACGTACGCTATGCACGCCTATTTTTTCTTCGGCTCCTCCTCTTCGTCAGGCATTTTTGGCAATTGGTGCGCGATGCCCTTGTGGCAATCGATGCAGGTCAAACCGGCCTGCAGCCCTGGGCCCATGACCTTCTGCGCCGATTCGGACTGCTTATGAATGTCCATCGCGTCTTCTGAGTGGCAATTACGGCACTCGCGCGAATTCGTGGCCTTCATCGTCGCCCACACGTGCTGGGCAAGTTCAAGCCGGTGCTGCTCGAATTTCTCCGGCGTGCTTATAGTACCCATCACCTTGTGAAGCAGCTCATTGCTGGCCTGAATCTTCCGTTCGATCTTGTAGATCCATTGATGCGGGACATGGCAGTCCGAGCAGATTGCGCGAACGCCGAACTGATTTTTGAAATGGATGGTCTTTTTGTACTCCTGGTAAACGGTATCGCGCATTTCATGGCAACCGGTGCAGAACCCGAGCGTATTGGTCGATTCCATCGCCCAATTGAAGCCGCCCCAAAACAAGATTCCGCCGATACCGCCGGCAATGAGCAATGTCGCAAGCGAGAACTGTGCGCTTGGGCGCCAGAGAAACATCCAAATGCGTGTGATGAGTCCCGGTTGTGGGCTCGGATTGCTGGTATCGCTCATGATTATGCCTATTGACCGATTGGATCAGCTATCGCGCGGAAAGAACTCCAGGAACGTGTAGCGCCATCGACCAGCACGGATACGCACGCGTACCAACGAAGGCTATGCGATGGCGTCCCGGCCGGTGTTGATCGACATCAATCCGGCGGCGCGAACTCGATCTCGCTTTGCCCGGGCCATCGCCTACCATTTGAACCCGATCGAGGCGATGATCATCTGGACGTCGTAATTCGGATTGTCGTAAGCGAGCCACGTCATGTAGCTGTAGCCCGTATTGTAGGCCGCCATGTAAGTCTGCATGATGTCGTTCTGCCAGTTCTCGGAGCTGTTGCGCTCCCAGACATATTGAAGCTTGGCATACATTTCGCCCTTGATGCCGGCATTGCGCACCGCGTCCTTGTCAAAGGTGTATTTCGCAGATGCCTCGAGCCGCTGCCACGTATTCTTGACATCCGGATATTGGCCGCCATTGGCGACGGCGGGCGTGGTGCCATTGTCGAAGATGACGGGCTGACCGTCCTTGGCAAAGGAAACTGAATAGCTCAGCTTCAGGTCGAGGGTGTCCGGGATGGCGGCAAAATTGATGGTGCCCACGAAGGTATTGACGCTGTCCTTGATCGCGGTGCTGTAGGTATTGGCTGCTGGCGGCGGTACCGTCGCAGATGTCGTCGCCCGCAGGTCTTGATTGTACTGCTCGTTCAAATAGGAGAACAGCAGACTGGTGCGGGGGTCGAGCATATAGGCGACCTCGACGCCGGCACGCCAGACCTGGCTGCGGCTCAGGCCCACTTGCCCGTAGGGAATATCGTAAACGTCGTCCTGGTAGCCGAAGTTCGGCGTGACGGTCAGACCGTGAAGAACATCAACCGCCAGCGAAAACTGACCTTTGCTGCGATCTCGGTTGTCCAGATAGAACTGACGCATCGCCGTCGAGTACTGGGTCGAGCCGCCATTCATCCATTGGAAATTCCCGACATAGCCAAGATAGTCGTAGTTGTCATAGCGGCGCTGCGAATAGAATCCCGAGGCGCGCGCCGTGGTCCAGACAACCGGCTTCCAGTCGACAAACGCCTTGACGGAATTTTCGTTGGTCATATTGGCGTCCGCCCGCGTCCAGTCATAACGCTCGAAGCCGTAGCCAATGCCCAGGTTCCAGTGACGATCCGGGCGCCAGTCGAGGTCGGCAGCGGCGTTCTGTTTGATGTACGAAACCGAGATGCTGTGCAGATTCACGTAGGCGGTGTTTGCCGCTGATGCCCGCTCAGAGTCGGTCAGAACCCAATCGCTGAAGAAGAGTTCGGGGGTGCTGTTGTCGAAATCATAGTAGCGATAGCTCAATTTCGATTTCAGCTCCGGCGTGATCTGCGTCGTCACCACGTTGTTCGACAGCAGCGTGTTGATGGCGCCGTTCAGGCTCGCAGCCGGGAGCGCGGGGATGCCGCCGGCGATGGTATTGGTGCCGACGGTGAACGGCAGGAAGTTCGCGTTCTGCCGCATCATGTTGTAGGAGACCGTGCCCATGTAGCGGCTCTTGAACGGCAAATTCGCGCCGAGCGTGGCGCTGAAGCCATTGGCCTGGTTGTCGGGCCACAGCGACATAAGCGCGGTGGGCTGGGAGAGAGAGGCAGTGCGCGCGCAAGGGCCCGTCGACGAGGCGCAGAAGGGATTATCCACCAGATAGGAGTTGGAGGCGTCCTGATAGACCGACCCCTGGTAGCCGACCTTGAAGGTGAACATCTGGCCCCACGGCGACGTGCCCTGGTATTCGCCATTCACCCCGAAATTCTGGGTGGTGTCATCGACCGGCTTTGTTACCTGCGAAACCACACCCGATGTTCCCGGCGAGAATACGACGCCGTCGACTTGCGTGCCCCAGCGGTGCATGTGCGAGTAATCCGCCTTGACGTCCCAGGCGGTGTTCGGGGTCCACCGCCAGTCGGCCGCTGCCGTATCCCGACGAATACCGATATCGGTTTGGTGCTCGTTGGCGTTGAGCGTATTTTGAATGGCCGCGCGCTGCGCCGCGCTGGGCGGGTTCGCGCCATTTCCGGAATTGGCGTATAAAGTGGATGACAGCCCTGACGGCAGCGTTAAATGGTCGCTGCCGACGCCGTTATAAATGGTCTGGGCACTGTTGCTATAGACGTGCGGCGTCTCGTCCCACAAAAAGTTGAAATAGTGCTCGCCGGCCTTTGATGCATTGAGCTCGTAATGCTGGTCGTCGTAACCCGGGTTCTCACCCCACACGTCGACCAGATAGAGGCCGTTGTTGGTGCCAGTGGACAGATCGAAGTTCCCGAAAGCGCCGGGCTTAATGTCACGGTACTCATACCACTTCGCCAAACTGCTGCCGCCCTGGCTGGCTACGCCGTCCTTCTGCGGATTGTTGAGGAAGAAGCGCCCGCCGGCTTCGATATAGCCGTGGTACCACCAGGAATTGGCAATAGCCTGCAGTGCGGCAAGATCGCTGCTCGACTGCGCCATCGCCTTGGGAATCATCGGACCTGCAAATGACAGCAATGCGATTGCCGTCGCGGTGACCAATAATCGTCGCGCCTTCGCTTTCATTTCAATTGCCCCCCAAGGCAACTATCGGCCTCAGGCGGTCTTGCGACCGCCCTTCTCCTCTCAGCGATGGAGCAGAGCTCCCGACGGACTGTTGGTGCCATGAACCGCGTTGTGGCAATTCTGGCAGGAGCGACTAAACGCAAACACGATATTGGGTCCGTTGGCGATATTCGGACCGTGGTCGAAGGTGTGGCATTCCGCGCACAGCCGCGGCCGTGAAACCTTGAGCAAATACTCGTTCACCGACCCGTGGGCGTCGTGGCAGTTCAGGCAGTTCTCGCGTACGGGCGCGTGCTCGAACAGGAACGGCCCGCGCTTTTCGGCATGGCACGTGTAACAAGTGTCGTTTATCGAATCTTTCTTCAGCATCGCCTCGGTGAAACTGCCGTGCGGATTGTGGCAGTCCGAGCAAACCATTTTGCCTTCGCGCAACGGCATATGCGACGAGCGGGCCATCTGTGCACGACGGTCCTTGTGGCACTGGAAGCAGGTTTCCGGCTCGAACGCGGTCTTCAGCTGGAACTTGCGTGACACAGCCTGCATGACGGTGTGGCAGTTCGTGCAAGCCAGGCCGCGCGTCTCGTGCGGGCTGCCGCTCCAATTGGTCCGGTCGCCACGCTCGTGGCAGCCGAGGCAGATGCCGTTGTTCTCTTCCGCGGTTTGGCTCGTATCGTCCTTGCGAAAGGATATGATGCCGCCGACACCGCGGCCGCCACCGGCCTTGACGTGGGCCGAGCCCGGCCCGTGGCACGAACTCGCACTGCATCTTGCCCTGCTTGAGCAGCCGCCCCATCAACGTGTGGCCGAATGCTTCCGCCTGGCTGGTATGGCAGCCGAGACAAACTTTTGTCCCGACATAGCTCGCTTCGACAGGCGGTGCTTTTGGCTTGGCTACGACGGGAGCCGGCCGCTTCGGATTTTCAGCCGGCGCGCTGCCGTTCTGCTTTTGAAATAATTCGCGCAAGGCATCGACAGCATTGTCCGCATCGGCCAATTTCGTCAGGCTTCTTCCGCTTGAGCGTTGTCGATCGGCGTTAAGACCCTGAACGAAAGCGCGCAGCGGCCCAAAGGTGCTGCCTTCATCGCCGAGGTTAGTCGTCTTGGAGCGGTCTTGACCGGCTGGCTGCGGGGGCTTCGTCGCAGGTGCGCTGGCGACCGACTGGGCGTAATCGCGCAGTGCTGCAAATGTTTCGTCGGCGACATTTGAATTGGCCGCGTTTGTTGGTCCGCCAAACCCGCTTGCCGATCCGATGACAAGCCCAGCGATCGCAAACGTTGCAATGCGCCGACGCAATCCGACGAAGCCGCCACGTCCGTTTACTGACGACCACCAGTGTGAATACCGACTATCGCGGCCGGTACTCGCCGAACGACACATCCCCCAACTCCCCCGCCACAAATCCCAGTTTAGTCTTCTTCTAATGATGGCGCCGATCAAGAGATAAAGGCTCTCTTGCGAGAGATTTTTTGCGAATGCGACATTTTTCAACGCGCTTTTTTCAACGCGCTTTTGGCCTGGATCAAGATGTCGCATTGACTTTTATCAAGCGCCCGCTGGTGCCGTCGATGTATCTGTTTGCTCAAGATAAAGACCTGTTAGTTTACGAAGGTAACTATCAATTCGGCTGCAGATTTTACGGTGCGGTTTATTCATTCACATGCACGCAATTCCAAGTTCGCGCTTGTGCATGAGGGCGACGGCGATAGAGTTAAGATTGGCGACGAACATCGAGCGAGGAGAACTAGGATGGCTGAAGCAGAAAAAAACGTGTCCAAGCCGCGAGCAGTTTTTGTCATTCGGACGGCGATCGGCATTGGTGCGGCGCTTTTGATCGGCGGCACAGTGACCTTGCTCGTTCCGCGCACCGCCGCCGCGAAACCGGAATTCGCGGCACAGACTGGTCTCCCATGCGGGCAATGCCACACGAGCCCTGCGGGTGGCGGCAAACTCAAGGCCTTTGGAGAGAAGTTCAAAGCCAATGGCTTTAAGGTGAAGTGATCCGGTCCTCGATTCACGGCGGCGCGCAGAAATCCGCGGCGCTACGCGACATCGTCGACAGCAGATAACGTTTGGACAGCAGGAGTTAAAGAGTCCGTCAGGTCACCGGCGGAAGTCCGGGCGTTAAGTTCGGTAGAATAAGTCAATGATCTTGTGGCTGACTTTTGCATTGATGACCGCGGCGGCCATATTCGCGGTGGCCTTCCCCCTTGCGCAGAAAGGCGCGGCCGCAGACTCCGGAAACGATGTAGCGGTCTATCGCGGCCAACTTCATGAGGTCGAGCGCGACTTGACCACGCCCTAGGGCTCGACGGCTGATAGTTGGGCAAATTGGGAGAGAGCGCAACGGCTTGATACAAATCAAACTTCTTTGCGCGACATTCATATTAAATGAGTATTACGCAACGGTGTTTATCGCCTCAAGAGTATTCGATCGTCGGCTGTTGGCTTCACCGCGCCGGCTCGAAACGAAATAGGAGAATCAGATGAAAAAGCGACCGCTGTTGTTTCTGAGTGTTGTCGCGTTGGGCATGGGCGCCGTCGTGGGTAGCGGCATTGTTAATGCCCCAAAAGCGTGCGCGGCGGAGGAAAAGGTGAGCTTTAAGGAAGACATCCTTCCGCTGCTGAAATGGCGCTGCTCATCCTGCCATGAGCAGGGCGGCGAGGGCTTTGTAAAGAGCGGGCTCGATCTGACAACCTATGCCGGGGTGATGAAGGGCACAAAATTTGGCCCCATGATCATTCCCGGCGATCCGGAAAGCAGCAACTTGATGCTGCTTCTCGACTGGCGCGCATCACCGGCGCTGCGCATGCCGCACGGCAAGAAACAGCTGTCGAGTTGCGACCGCAACAGCATTCGCACCTGGATTCGACAAGGAGCCAAGGACAATTAGCGCGCGGCACCCGCCAAATGTGGATTGCGCCGAAGTGCGGCGCTAGGCGAGCGGTTGACCAAATTCGCGAAGCCCCAAGGAGCACGCCGTTAGTTGTCTTAATCATCTCCAGCGACGATCGCCCTATGCGCGTCAGACGATGTGCTGCGGGTAGACGGCCGGCGTAACGACGTATGATGTGCCGAGCCGCCGATCCGGAATCTGCGTTTGGCGCGCGTCACCAGCTTCCGCCGCCTCCGCACGCACGACAGAGCCTATCGTATCATCCAATTGATTTTGCCGATCTGGAGAGCGCACGCGCTGCGATTTCGTGTCAATCCACGGCATGGCTGATCTCCCCCTGTGGGCTTCGCCGGCGAGCGGACGCACTGCCCGCTTGATCAAATTGCAATTCAAAGAGAATGTCCGCGTTCGGGCAAAAGTGCGGCGCAAGAACAGTGTCTGTTGGCGTCGCGTCGAGCCACATCCGGCAGTGTTGTTTCGACCGGCATTCTTCGCAACGATGCAGCGCCGTTGCGTAGGCCAGACTCAGGCGCGGCAAAATACCTCCGCCCGGATCGATTCCCAGCCGCTTCATCATTTCCCAAAGGCAAAGTGGCTGTTTCTTGCAGGCAGGGCCGGATTCCATGATCGCGACTCCTCTTTTTTTCGCAGACGAAAATGAGGGGTTGGCGGGATTTTTCCAATGATCCAGATCAAAATCGTCTGGTCGATCCCCAACGCTGTGCGATTTGGTGGTGGTGGCCAGGGGCGGAAGTTCGCATACCCCTTAGGGAATTGAACTCGTTATCTTTTTCGTGCGCGATATTGCTGGATGCCAACAGCCGTGCCCTCAACATTTTTCGTTTAGCAGGCGTTCGCAGCTGTTCGCGGACGTCCGCGGCAATCAAAATTCATAGCCCAGCGGTACGGGCTTTTATCCGGCTGATCAATTCCCGGCCCTAAATCGCGTACGGAGACATGAATAGTATTTTGGCCATCGAAAAGTGAGGTAATTGAGAGAACCTTTTGTCGATCATGGCATGTTGCTGGCTGTTGCCCCAATAGATGGGGTAATCGGCCGGCAGCTTGTGGATAGGCTGAAGATTTTGGGTGCTGCGCTTCAGGCTGATGGTGAAACGAGGTCACCGTGGTTACGGGCCTCAAGCATCAGAAGGAGAAGCGCAGCATGGACCATTTTGCTGGACTAGACGTATCAGTCAAGGACACGAGCGTCTGCATTGTGGATGATGCGGGCAGGATCGTGCGGGAAATAAAGGTACCGAGCGAACCTGAAGATCTGCTTCGGGTGCTGAAAAGCCCTGCTTATCACTTCAAGCGGATCGGACTGGAAGCTGGGCCGCTGTCGCAATGGCTTTACAGCGCACTCGCGGAAGCGGGCTTGCCGGTGATCTGTGTCGAGACGCGGCACATGCGGGCGGTGCTGCAGGCGCAGATCAACAAGACTGATCGTAACGATGCACGCGGCATGGCGCAGATGATGCGGGCGGGGCTTTATCGCCCGGTGCATATCAAGACATTGCGCAGTCAGAAGCTGAGGATGCTGCTGACGCATCGCAAGCTGTTGCAGTCGAAGGCCATCGCCATCGACAACGATCTGCGCGGTACTTTGCGTAACTTCGGTCTCAAGATTGGGATAGTAGGGACGGTGAAGTTCGAGGCGCGCATCAAGGAGCTGGTCGAGAACTTGCCCGACTTGGGCCTTCTGGTCGAACCACTGCTCGTCGTGCGTCGGGTGCTTCGCGAGCAGATTGGCATCCTGCACGGCCGATTGCTGGCCATCGTCCGGGACGATGAGGTGTGCCAGCGCCTGATGACAGTGCCCGGTGTCGGCCCGGTAGTGGCGCTGACCTATCGCGCCACCGTCGACGTGCCTGGCCGCTTTCGGAACTCCAAGGCGGTCGGAGCGGCATTTGGACTGACGCCGTCCAAGTATCAATCTGGCGAGGTCAATCGATCCGGCGCCATATCACGCTGCGGCGACGAGATGATGCGAGTGATGCTCTACGAAGCGGCTCACATCATGCTGACCCGTACCAACAAGTGGTCCTGGCTCAAGGCCTGGGCGATGAAGATTGCCAGGCACCGGGGGATGAAGAAGGCGATCGTGGCACTGGCGCGCCGGCTGGCCGTAATCATGCACCGCATATGGGTTGACGGCACCGAGTTCGAATGGACCCAGGAGGTCGCAGCGGCGTGAGAGCCGCGCCGGATCAATTACGATAGGAGAAAACCTGAGCTCCACCGAGCGGTGGAATGATGTCCCTCGCGGGACGATGGATGAGGTGAGTTCGTATGTCCGCTTGGACCTGCCGCTGTCTTACGGCAAGGCCGCCCAATAGATTGTTCCACCTCGTCTTCGAATCCCATGATGGAAGGGCCTTGGTGCCGATTCCGAAGAGAAGCACGAGCCCGTGAGCGACATCGACACTACAGCGGTGGATAGCCTGAAAGCGCTTGACCTCGAACAGCCGATTAGAGAAGCGAACATCAATCGGCGTTGCGAAATTGTCCGCCAAGTGCCAATCGCCGCCGATGCAGCTTTATGTCTACACTTTGAAGGGAGTTCACGAACTTTACTGTTGCCAAGGCATCAGCCGGCGTTGCAGCGCGTGCAGGCCGTAGGTGAGCAGAACGCCTAGTATCATGACGACCACTAAACCAGCATACATTTTCTCGGGATTAAGCACCTCCCAATAATAGAAGGTCATGAAACCGACGCCCTGCTTGGCTCGCAGGAATTCGACCGAGATGATGACAATGAGCGCGGTGCCGAGCGCGAGTCGAAGCCCTGCGAAAATGACCGGCATCGCTGCCGGCAAAATGACGTGGCGCAGCAGCGAAAAACCGTGCGCCCCGTAATTGCGGCCAGCCATCAGAAAGACGGGGTCGATGTCACGGACACCCGCCATGGTATTGATGGCCATCAAAAAGAAGACTGAAAGCGCAACCACCGCGATTTTCGGCCCTTCCCCGAACGGATTGGCGAACATCAGCATCACGATGGGGAAGATAGCGATCTTCGGCAGCACGTAGACCGCCGACAATGTCGTATCGAGCATCAGTCGAATGGTGCGGTTGATCCCCATCAACACCCCCAGCAGGATGCCGGGGATAGCGCCGATGACGAAGCCGCCCCCGACCCGACCGAGCGTTGCCCAGACATGGCTTTCGGCGAACAGAGCCCACACGCCGGTCCAGCCGTCCGTCTCGAACCGCGAGGGGATCAGCCAAGGCCGCCCGATCAGGCTCGTCTGCGAGAAGCGATCGTAATTCACGGTCACGTCCCACAGCGCCCTGGCGATCCGCGTCGGCTGCGGGAACCACAATGGATTCAAAATGCCGGCATCGACGATGAGCTGCCATGCGATCAACGCCAACAGCGGAAAGCCGAAGGCGAGCGTGCGCTCGTAGAGGGCGCGTCTGGCCGGCGGCACGCGGCGGCCGATGCGTTCGGCTGCGACCACGATGAACGCGAAATTGGTGAGCAGCGCCAGCCACCAGTAGGGCCGCCACAGCGCGCCGAAATAAAGAACGACGTTCCAGACCAGGCATGCTGCGGCAAGCAGGAGCAGCGAACGCAGCAGATCGCGCGGCGCAAATTTTCCCAGCGCTGCATTGATAGCAGGCTTTGCGGTTACAGCGGCGGGAGCACGATCGGTAAGGTCGCTCATACCTGCATCTCCATGGCGCGCTTCACCTCGCGGCCGAGCTGGTCCCAGATCGCGCCGCGCAATTCGGCGAATTCCGGCATGTTCATGGTGTCGATCGTGCGCGGCCGCTTGATGCCGATGGGAAACGTTGCGAGCAGCCGACCCGGGTGCGCCGTCATCAGGATGACCCTGTCACCCAGGAGGATCGCCTCATCCAGGCTGTGCGTAATGTAGACAACGGTCTTGCGCGTCTCCTCCCAGATGCGCAGCAACTCATCCTGCAAGACAATGCGCGTCTGCGCGTCGAGCGCGCCGAGCGGCTCGTCCATCAACAGCACTTCCGGATCGTTGGCGAGCGCACGAATGATACTGACGCGCTGTTTCATGCCGCCGGAAATCTGATACGGAAAATAGTGCGCGAATTTGCGCAGGCCGACCCGCTCCAGCCAGTAGTCGGCGACCTTTAATCGCTCGGCTTTGCCTATCCGGCGCATTTGCAGACCGAAGGCGACGTTCTCGATTACTGTCTTCCAGGGGAAGACGGCATATTCCTGGAAGACCACACTGTTGAGCGGCTTCTTCGGGTCGGCGCCGGGGCGGATGTGGATCGTGCCCGATGTGTGCGTGTCGAGCCCGGCAAGCATCCGGAGATAAGTCGATTTTCCGCAGCCGGACGGCCCTACGATGCATACAAACTCACCGTCGGCGACGTCGAGGCTGAAATCATCGACCGCCACCGTCGGGCCGACGGCCGTATAGTAGACCTTGCAGACTTTGCGGGTCTCGATTTTGGGCGCCGTCATGTGCGGCGCCGCATCGGCCATGCGATCAGCCATACCTGCCGCTCCTGGCGCAAAAGGAAGACGACCGGCGCCTGGCGCCGGTCGCGTCGTCGCCAACCATCACTCCTTGGCTTTGCCGAGTTCGGCGACCGCCTTGTCGACGAACTGCTCGTCGACAACTTTCTTCAGATCGATCGGCTTGTCATAATCGGTGCGGCCATTCTCGCGATGGACGCGCTCGATGTCGGCCAGACCTTTGACCGGGATTGCCTGGTTCGGGTCGTAAACCGCGGGCTTGCCGGCCTTCAGCGCCGCTTCCGTCGATGCCGTGTATTTCAGATAAGCGTCAAGGTTTTCCTTCGACAAATAGTTGTCGCCTTGCATGAGGCGCGCGGCCTCTGTGAGCGCAGCCACGAAGCGCTCGGCAACCTGCGGGCGCTCGGTGATGAACTTGCCCGAGCCGACGAAAGCAACCGTCATCAAGCCCGGCGTCAGGTCGGTCGCCAATACCGTCGCTGCGCCGGATTTGAGCGCCTGCGTCGAGAACGGCGGACCGGCAAGGCCGGCGTCGACCGATCCCGCGGCAAGCGCCGCCGGGATGTCGGGATTGCCGATATTAACAAGGTTGACGTCGCGGATCGTGAGATGGACCTGCTCCAACGCTTTGGCGATCAGGTATTCCGAACCGCTGCCGGGGCCGCCGGCCGCCGCGATCTTCTTGCCCTTGAGATCGGCGAGCGTCTTCACGCCGGCATCCGCGGCCTTCTTGCTCAGCAGCAGGTCGGTCGAACTGCCTTTCATCGGCTCGAGCCCGCCCGGCGCGATGATGCGGATCGCCAGCCCGCGATTCCAACTGTTCCACAGCGAGGTGACAATGGCGATGCCGCCGACATCGACGGTGCCTTGCGTGAGAAAGGCGATCGCTTCCGTGCCGGACTTGACCTTCTCTAGCTCGACATCGAGGCCGAATTTCTTGAACAAGCCGCGGTCGGCCGCGACATAGGCAGTCGCGAATTTCATGATCGGTACGTAGGCGATCTTTACCTTCTGCGGCGGATTGAGCGGCGCAGGCTCCGCCGCAAATGCAACTCCCGCCATAAGGCCGGAACCGACGACGGCGGAAGCGAGCGCCACGCGCAAAGCATTACCGATCAAATAACGACGCATTGTTTCACTCCCTGGTCTGTTTATTGTCTTAAAGCGTTTTCGCGGGCCTTACTCCACCGTAGCATCTTAACTCTCAGCCATCGCGCGAAGCGGATTGAGAAACGCCCCTTGTGCGGCGAGCTGGCGTCTTAAGTCCGATATCGGCACCTTGGCAAGCGCGAGGCCACGATTTGCCGCAATTGCCGCCGCCACGCCGGCGGCCTGGCCAGTCAGCCAGCATTGCGGAATTTCGCGCATGAACGAATGGGTGGTCATATCGCAAGACATGTGGCGGCCTGGCGCCAGCAGGCCTTCGAGTTCACGAGGAACGATCGTACTGTAGGGCACGGAGACATTGCCGAATTTTGGCGACAACGGCGGCGAGACGCCGATCTCGTCGAGTGCAACAGTGCCGTCCCAGTTTTTTCGCGTCAGCTTGCCGAGCCCGGCGAGGCGCCGGCCGTGCCGCACGCCGAGCTGCGGCGCCGAAAGCATGATGAAGGCGTCGGCGAAGCCCGGCGCGTTCTCGCGAAAAAAGGCAAGATGTTCGAGCATGAGCTGATGGCTTTTGATCTCGACCTCGGACAGGTCTTCGACCTTCATCGCCGAGTAGCCGGCAAAGCGCGGCCCCATGAAAACGGCGACATCGTTGCGCCAGGACACGACCGGCCGCTCGAAGAAGCGCATCTTCTCCCGGCCGCGCGCCATGAATTGCGCGTACTGTTCGGCGGTTTCCGAGCGAAAGCGCAGAAAGGCGTCCATATCGACGCCGCCGAACAGCCAGACGGTGTTCATGCAGCCGTGGATATCACCGGCGTCGACCTCGGTTTCAAAGGCGGAGCCGGCGCGCGCGTATAGATCGCCATCGCCGCTTGCATCGATTGTAACTTTGGCGAGGACCGCGCGGCGGCCCTCCTTGCTTTCGAAGATGCATCCATTTACGCGCCGGTCTTCGAGCAGCGGCCGCACGCCCCAGGCATGGAAGATCGGATGCACGCCGGCTTCGAGAACCATCGCCAGCAATTCGGCCTTCAGCCATTCCGGATCGAGAGTTGGCGAGTGGGTCACGGTCCCATGGTACGCCGCCGTGCGCAGCGTCCAGTAGGCGACCTTCTCGGGATCGTGCGAGCCCCAGTCCGCGGCAACAGGGCCGGCAATTTTGTCGGGCGTAAGCCGCGACAGTACTTCCTCGGCAAAGCCGCGGATGACATATTTGCCGGTCCAATCCGTCATTCGGTCGATCCAGATGACGAGACCGCCGGTCGAGAGCCCGCCAAGGTGGTTGTAGCGCTCAAGCAGCACCACGTCGGCGCCCAGGCGCGCCGCCGCAACGGCCGCCGCGGTTCCCGACGGTCCGCCGCCGACCACCAGCACATCGCACTCGGTGTGCACCGGAACTGACTGTGCCGGCTCCTCGACGACGCGCCCGGACGGCTTGCGTCTGTCCAGTTTCTGCGTCGCAAAGCTCTCCGATTGAAAGAAGAGTCTTCCGCTGTCGGCGTTGATGGATCCCATTCGAGCTTCGTCCTGCGCTGAACTTAATGGGATAAAAATGTGCCGCGCGAAGCTGTGGCAGGGCCTCGCAGAGATGCCATGATACCCACAAAAAGCCGTGGAATTCCGGTATTTGCTGTCATGATTTCCTCCCCCGGATGCGTGTCTGCGTCTGCCTATTGAGGGAAGGTTATGGGAATGCGTCTGGAAACACTATGGGCACGAGTGGCCGTGGTGCCCAGGGGCGGAATCGAACCACCGACACCGTGATTTTCAGTCACGTGCTCTACCAACTGAGCTACCTGGGCGGCCGGACCCGCAAAAACCACGGGACAAGCGAAGCGCGGGCGTTATAGAGGCTCGATTTTACGCTGTCCAGAACACCGTCCGGCCTGGTTCACCGGTCGCCACGTCTTCCGGTTCGTGCACTAGGGCTTGACGCCCAGAGCGGCGCGGAAACGGTTCTTCAGTTCGACGCCGTCGCGCAACGGCAGCACGCGCGGCGGCTCCTCGGGCGCGATCAGCACGCGCGCAAACAGCGTCTCGGTGAAGGTCTTGAGGCGCGCGGCAAGGGCGTTGAGGCCGGCTTCGTCCCGCACCTCGAAGCAATTCTTGAAGCCGCAGCCGGCGGCGACAGCCACCAGGTCGGTGCCGCTCTGGGTGTGGCTCGGCTGCATGCCGGTCTCGCCATAGACGCCGTTGTCGAAAACGATGACGGCGAGATTGCCCGGGCGCTTCGCACCGATGGTGGCGAGCGAACCAAGCCCCATCAGCATTTCACCGTCGCCGGTGATCACCGCAACGCGGCGCTGCGGCTGCGCCAGCGCCAGACCGAGCCCGATCATGGCGGCGCCACCCATGGCGCCCCACAGATAGAAATTGCGCGGATCGTCTCCCGTCGCGGCGAGATCCCAGGTGGTCGAGCCAAGGCCGGGGACGACCAACAGGTCGCCGCGGTCGGCAACCAGCGCGGCCATGGCGGTGCGGCGCTCCAGCGTCACTTCGTCCACACTTTCTTGCCGATCAATTGTTGCGACAGCAGAACGGCGACGATGCGCTCGTCACCAAAGACGCGCTGCACCGCGCGCTCGGCCGCGCTCTCGACCTCATCAGGTTTCGAGGCGCGATAGACCTCCGCCTCGCACAGCTCGAGCACCGGATCGACGATCGAACCCATCGGTACCTGCCAGGGATTGAACTCCTCCCACTTCGCCGCGCATGGTGATCAGCATCAGCAGCGGGAAGCGGCAGCTGCGCGCGAGCGACAGCATGTTGATGCAATTGCCGAGCCCGCTCGATTGCATCAGCAGCGCGGATCGGTCGCCGCCGAGCCAAGCGCCGGCGCAAAGTGCGACGCCCTCCTCTTCCGTGGTGAGCGCAACATCGTGAATGTCTGTGTCGGCGCGGCAGCGCTCGATCAGCCGCGAATGACCGGCGTCCGGCACATAGCCGACCTGGCGCACGCCGGCGCGCTTGAGCGTCGCGTAGAGGCGATCGGGCCAATCGGGGCCAATGGTCATGCCTCGCCCGCCTCGGCGTCCTGCGGGCGCTCGCCGTCCTCGTCTTCCTCGTCTTTTGCCGGAACGGCATAGACACCGGAGAGCCAGCGATTGAGGTCGATATCGGCGCAACGCTTGGAGCAGAACGGCTTGACCGCCTGGACGGTCGGCTTGCCGCGGAATCGGGCAGGAGTTCATTGAGGCGGCGTTTTCGCGCATGGAGTTCACATAAGGCAGGACGCCTGAAGGTGCAAAGCCCGCTCAGGCACATTTCAGCGTCAGCCCGCCGTCGATCACCAATTCAATGCCGGTGATATAGCGGCTCTCCTCGCTGGCGAGAAAGACCACGCCCCAGGCGACGTCCCAACCGGAACCACCGATGCCCATAGGCACCTGGCTCGCGCGCTTCTGCCACATCTTTTCGACGTCGCCTTCGGCATAGGCCTTCGCCAGTCCGGCGCTGTGCGCGACCATCGGCGTTTCCATCAGCCCGGGCAGGATCGCGTTCACGCGCACGCGCCTCGCCGCGTATTCGACCGCAGTGGTGCGCGTGAGATGGCTCGAGCGCCGCCTTGGAGGCGTAATAGGTTGCGTAAGGCACGCCGGTGTAGCGCAGCGCGGCGATCGAAGAGATGTCGATGATCGAACCGCCTCCTTGCGCCACCATGATCGGGATGACGTGCTTCATGGTCAGGAACGCGCTTTTCAGGTCGACAGCCATCACGCGGTCCCAGGCGTCCTCGGCAAGCTCGACGACGCCGCCGACCTCGGCGATCCCCACATTGTTGTCGAGCAGATCGATGCGGCCGTATTCGCGCATGCAGGCCTGCACCAAGGCTTCGACTTCGGCATTCTTGGTGACGTCGGCGCGCATGGCGAAGGCCTGGCCGCCCTCTGATGTAATGATGCGGGTGGTTTCCTCGGCGGCCGGCTGATTGATATCCGCGCAGAGCACTTTGGCGCCTTCGCGCGCGCAGGCGACCGCGGCGGCCTT
>CAVULS010000002.1:0-200000 GCA_963742385.1 uncultured Alphaproteobacteria bacterium
CCACCTTCAGCGCGGCGATAAACGCCTCCTGCGGAATGTCGACCTTGCCGAACTGCCGCATGCGTCTTTTTGCCTTCCTTCTGCTTGTCGAGCAGCTTGCGCTTGCGCGTGGCGTCGCCGCCGTAGCATTTGGCGGTGACGTCCTTGCGGAAGGCGCGCACGGTCTCGCGGGCGATGATCTTGCCGCCGATGGCGGCCTGGATCGGCACCACGAACATGTGCGGCGGGATCAGCTCTTTCAGCTTTTCCGCCATGGCGCGGCCGCGGCTCTCGGCGCGGGTGCGATGCACCAGCATGGCCAGCGCGTCGACCGGATCGCCATTGACCAGCATCTGCAGCTTGACGAGGTCGGCGGGCTTGTAATCGGTCAGGTGATAGTCGAACGAGGCGTAGCCGCGCGACACCGATTTCAGCCGGTCGTAGAAATCGAACACCACCTCGTTGAGCGGCAGGTCGTATTTCACCAGCGCGCGGGATGCCGACGTAAGTCAGCTCCTTCTGCGCGCCGCGGCGGTCCTGGCAGAGCTTGAGCACCGAGCCGAGATATTCGTCGGGCGTCAGAATCGTCGCCTCGATCCACGGCTCCTGCATTTCCTCGATATGATTGGGGTCGGGCATGTCGACCGGATTGTGGATCTCCAGATGGTCGCCGTTGCGCAGCGCGATCTTGTAGATGACCGACGGCGCGGTGGCGATCAGATCGAGATTGAATTCGCGCTCCAGCCGCTCCTGGATGATCTCCAGATGCAAGCAGCCCGAGAAAGCCGCAGCGGAAGCCGAAGCCGAGCGCGGCCGAGGTTTCCATCTCGTAGGAGAAGCTCGCGTCGTTGAGCCGCAGCTTGCCCATGGCCGCGCGCAGGTCTTCGAACTGCGCGGCGTCGACGGGAAACAGGCCGCAGAACACCACCGGCACGGCCGGGCGGAAACCGGGCAGCGGCTCGTCGACCGGATTGCGCTCGTCGGTGATGGTGTCGCCGACGCGGGTGTCGGCCACTTCCTTGATCGAGGCGGTGAGCATGCCGATCTCGCCGGGGCCGAGCTCGTCGACCAGCGTCAGCTTGGGCTTGAACACGCCGACGCGGTCGACTTCGTAGCCGGAGTCGATGCCGATCATGCGGATGCGCTGGCCTTTTTTCAGCACGCCGTCGACGATGCGCACCAGCACGACGACGCCGAGATAGACGTCGTACCAGCTATCGACCAGCAGCGCCTTGAGCGGCGCCTCGCGGTCGCCTTTCGGCGGCGGCAGCCGCGTGACGATCGCCTCCAGCACTTCGGGCACGTTCTGGCCGGTCTTGGCGGAAATCTCGATGGCGTTTGAGGCATCGAGCCCGATCACTTCCTCGATCTGCTTCTTTACCTGTTCGGGTTCGGCGGCGGGCAGGTCGACCTTGTTGAGCACCGGCACGATCTCGTGGCCGTTGTCGATCGCCTGATAGACGTTGGCGAGCGTCTGCGCTTCGACGCCCTGGCTGGCGTCGACCACCAGCAGCGAGCCTTCGACCGCGGCGAGCGAGCGGTTCACCTCGTAGGCAAAGTCGACGTGGCCGGGCGTGTCGATGAGGTTGAGGATGTAGTCCTTGCCGTCGCGCGCGTGATAGTTCAGGCGCACGGTCTGCGCCTTGATGGTGATGCCGCGCTCGCGCTCGATATCCATCGAATCGAGCACCTGCTCCTTCATCTCGCGCAGTTCGAGGCCGCCGGTGAGCTGGATCAGCCGGTCGGCCAGCGTCGACTTGCCGTGGTCGATATGCGCGACAATGGAGAAATTGCGGATATTTTCGATGGGAACCGCCGTCATGGCGGCGAGATAACACTCGCGCTGCGGTGCGGCAAGGAGCGGGATTTGCCTCGTGAAAAGGCAGGCCGCCGCGCCCGCTGGCGGCGGTTTGCCTCGCCCCTAGCGATCCTCTAGTAGAGGCGCCCCGGGGGCTGGCATGGAAAAAACGTGGATCGCGCTTCGTCAGTTCAACGTGCGAATCAACATTCGCATGCGCGAGATCACGCGCCGGATCCTGCGCAAGCTGGTTGAGATCGCCCTGACCGACATGGACCTGATGGACCGGCTGCGGGATCCCTTCTCCACGGCCGAATTCGAGGCGAAACATCTGAGCGAGGCGGCGAGCTTCAAGGACCGGGACGCACTCTTCCGCTATCTTGCGAGAACCGTCACGGTGGGCGATGGGCTGTGCCTCGAATTCGGCGTCTACAAGGGCGACACCATTAATCGGCTGGCCGAGCTGTTTCCGAAGGCACAGTGGGTCGGCTTCGATTCGTTCGAGGGGCTGCCGGAGGCCTGGACGCTCGGCGCCAAGGCCGGCGCCTTCGACGTCGGCGGCAGGCTGCCCGCGGTGCGCGACAACGTCACGCTGATCAAGGGATTCTACGATAAGACCCTGCCGGGCTTCGTCGCCGCCCACCGCGGCGGCAAAGCCGCGCTCATGCACATCGACTGCGACCTCTACAGCTCGACGCTGACCGCGCTGGACAGCTTCAAGGAGATGATCGGGCCGGGCACGGTCATTACCTTCGACGAGTTGATCAACTATCCCGGCTGGCAGCAGGGCGAGTACAAGGCGTTCATGGAATTCGTCGTGGCCGAGAAGCTCGGCTACGAGTTTCTTGCCTATGTGCGCACCGGCGGCCAGGTCGCGGTGAGGGTCACGAAAAAGGCCGGCTGAAATCAGCCGGCCTTCGTAAGCGCGAAATATCGGAAGTCTCAATACCGGTAGTGATCGGCCTTGAACGGGCCGGCTTGCGGCACGCCGATATAGTCGGCCTGGTCCTTGCGCAGCTCGGTGAGCTTGACGCCGATCTTGGCCAGATGCAGGCGCGCCACCTTCTCGTCCAGCGTCTTCGGCAGCACGTAGACTTCTCGTCTGTACTTGCCGTTCTTGTTGTTGGCGTAGAGCTCGATCTGCGCCAGCGTCTGGTTGGTGAACGAGGCCGACATCACGAAGCTCGGATGCCCCATGGCGTTGCCGAGGTTTACGAGACGCCCTTCCGACAGCAGGATGATGCGGTGGCCGTCGGGGAATTCGATCTCGTCGACCTGCGGTTTGACGTTGTTCCACTTCATATTCTTCAGATGCGCGATCTGAATCTCGTTGTCGAAGTGACCGATGTTGCAGACGATGGCGCGATCCTTCATCGCCCGCATGTGCTCGATGGTGATGATGTCCTTGTTGCCGGTGGCGGTGACGAAGATGTCGGCCATCGGCGCGGCGTCTTCCATGGTCACGACCTGGTAGCCTTCCATCGCCGCCTGCAGCGCGCAGATCGGATCGACCTCGGAGACCATGACACGGCAGCCGGCCTGGCGCAGCGAGGCGGCCGAGCCCTTGCCGACGTCGCCGAAGCCCGCAACCATCGCCACCTTGCCCGACATCATCACGTCGGTGCCGCGGCGGATGCCGTCGACCAGCGATTTACGGCAGCCGTAGAGGTTGTCGAACTTCGACTTGGTGACGCTGTCGTTGACGTTGATCGCCGGGAACAGCAGCGTGCCGGCCTTCTGCATGTCGTAGAGCCGGTGCACGCCGGTGGTGGTCTCTTCCGACACGCCTTTGATGTTTTTGGCAAGTTCCGCGAAATAGCCCTTCGGCTTTTCCTTCAGCGTCTTCTTGATCAGCGCGAAGAAGATTTCCTCTTCCTCCGAATTGTGCTGGTCGAGGAACATGGGATCGTGGTGCTCGGCGCGGTAGCCCTGGTGCACGAACATGGTGGCGTCGCCGCCGTCATCGAGGATCATGTTGGGCGTGCCGCCGCCGTGCCATTCGAACAGCTTGGCGGTGTAGTCCCAGTAATCCTTCAGGCTCTCGCCCTTGACCGCAAACACTGGAACGCCGGCGGCCGCGATCGCCGCGGCGGCGTGGTCCTGCGTCGAATAAATATTGCACGACACCCAGCGCACGTCGGCGCCGAGCGCGGTGAGCGTCTCGATCAGCACCGCGGTCTGGATGGTCATGTGCAGCGAGCCGGCGATGCGCGCGCCCTTCAACGGCTGCTTCGGGCCGTATTCCTCGCGTGTCGCCATCAGCCCGGGCATTTCGGTTTCGGCGAGCGAGATTTCCTTGCGGCCGAAATCGGCGAGCGAGATGTCCTTGACGATGTAGTCGGCGGCGGCGACGGCTTTAGGCTTGGCGGATGCGGTCATGACGGTCCTGGCTGGCAACAACGGGATGATTTCTGGCCGTGCCTATAACAGGGCTTAGCCGGCCCCGCAATGCATATATAAAGATTTCTTTATGTAGTTAAGCGACTACTCTTCTTCGCCGAACTTCGACGAAACCAGCGCACAGAGCGCGTCGACCGCGGCTTGCGCCTGGTTGCCGCTGGCCTGGATGCTGATGGTGATGCCGGGGCCGGCCGCGAGCATCATCAGGCCCATGATCGAGGTGCCGCCGACGCTCTCGTGGCCGCGAGTCACGGTAATGGCGGCGTCGAATTGTTCGGCAGTCTGCACGAATTTGGCCGAGGCGCGGGCGTGCAGGCCCTTCTTGTTGACGATCTGGACCTCGCGCATCGCAGGAGCATCAGGCGCGGAGGCAGGCTGGGGGGAATTGCCGCCCGCTTGAGCGGGGTCGTTCATTTCCCGTTAAGCACACGGCTGGCGATGGTGCAGTATTTGCGGCCGGCTTCCTGCGCGGCGGCCACGGCCTGCTCCAGCGGGCAGGTCTCGCGCACCTTGGCGAGCTTGATCAGCATGGGGAGATTGATGCCGGCCAGCACTTCGACCTTGGGCTGGCTCATCACCGAAATCGCCAAATTTGACGGGGTTCCGCCGAACATGTCGGTGAGAATGGCGACGCCTTCGCCTGAAGTCCACGCGCTTGACGGCATCGACGATGTTCTTGCGGCACTGCTCGACGTCGTCGTCGGGGCCGATGGTTACCGCCTCGATCTGCCGCTGCGGCCCGACCACGTGCTCCAGAGCCGAGCGAAACTCGACGGCGAGCCGCCCGTGGGTCACCAATACCAGGCCGATCATCCCGAACTCCTCGCGGGCGCCGTTACGCTGCGCCGCACGATTGGGGCCGCATTGAGGCCCATCCAGAGGCCCATTGCAAGGGCTTCCCTCGCTATATTGAGGCTCTGCTGCACTGCGAGAAGGCATGGCCAATGAGGGGGTTTAAACCGTTTAATTCGGCGTTCAAGATTTTAGGCCTGTTATCGTTAATTTTTCCGAACGTGGGAGGGCCGCCGGGGGTAGCCCAGCTTATCGGCCCGGTCAATCGCCGGCGGCCGCCGTCACAATGAACGCGAGCGTCATCTGGAGGGCCTCGGCGCCCGGCGCAACCGCCAGTCGCGGCAATTTGACCCCCTCGATTTCTGCCCAGGCGGCGCCCGGGAGAGGCAGCCGCTCGGCGTCCGGCGCCGCCAGGTCCACGACCAGGCCGACAACGGCGACCGGCTCATACGCCAGCCGGCGAATGCCAAGCCCGCGGATTTCGATCAGGCCGGCAAGCGTTGAATGGGATCGTACCAGCAGCCGTCCGCAGCAATCCTCGACCTCCACGCGGTCGTCGCCGACGAGACGGCGAAAGGGCAGGGCGCCTTGCAGGAGCTGCCAGGCCAGCCGTGATTTGCCGGCGCCGGAGGGCCCGCGGATCAGTGCGGCTTTCGGCCCAATGAGGACGGCGGAGGCGTGGATCGTTTCAATCATCTGTCATTCCGGGACGGCGTGGAAAGCGCCGGACCCGGAATCCATAACCCCAGTGAGTGTTGTTGGCACCTGCGCATTTTCGCGGAACCGCGGCGTATGGATTCCGGGTTCGCGCCTTCGGCGTGCCCCGGAATGACCGCGAGCATCACTGCGCCGGCAGCCGCACTGCGAAGCGGGCGCCGAGCACCTTGGGCTCAATACCTGGTCCCAGGGACGCCGTGCGGTTTTCCGCGCGGATCGTCCCGCCGTGGGCTTCCACGATCTGCTTGGAGATCGACAGGCCGAGCCCCGAGTTCTGGCCGAAGCCCTGCTCGGGCCGGTCGGTGTAGAAGCGCTCGAAGATCTTTTCCAGCGCCTCCGGACGAATGCCGGGGCCGTCATCGTCGACGACGATTTCAATTTCGCTTTTCAGCCGCCGGCAAGTGACGCGTACGCTCGCCCCCGGCGGCGAGAATGAGCGCGCATTGTCGATGAGATTGCTCACCACTTGGCCAAGCCGCGAGTCGTGTCCAGAAATTCGGAACGCAGCGGGCGGGCCGCCTTCAAAGACGAGCGTGACCTTCACCGTCGGGTTGACCTCGTTGGCCGCGGTCACCAGTGCTTTGAGCAGATTGGGAAGATCGATGCTGCCGACCTCCTGGCGCTGCAATTCGGCGTCGAGACGGCTGGCGTCGGAAATATCCGAAATCAACCGGTCGAGCCGCTTCACGTCGTGCCCGATCACCTCGAGCAGCCGGCGGCGGCTGTCGTCGGACTTCGCCAGCGGCAGCGTTTCCACCGCCGAGCGCAGCGAGGTCAGCGGGTTGCGCAATTCATGCGCCACGTCGGCGGCGAAGCTTTCGATCGCCTCGATGCGGCTGTAGAGCGCGTTGGTCATGTCGCGCAGCGCGCCGGAGAGATGCCCGATCTCGTCGCCGCGGCGGGTGAAATCGGGGATCTCGACGCGGGTGCGGATGCGCCGCCGCACCCGCTCGGCGCCGTCAGCCAACCTGCGAACAGGTCCGGCGATGGTGCCGGCGAGCAGCATGGAGAGCACCACCATGACGCTGGCGAGCACCAGGAACACCTTGACGATGACGAGACGCTCCGCCTGCACCATGTCGTCGATATCGGCGCCTTGCGTCGACAGCATCAGCGCGCCGCGCACCGCGCGGAAGCGCTGCACCGGCACGGCGACGGAAACGATCACTTCGCCGCGGTCGTTGACGCGCACCATGCGCGTCGGCACGCCATTGAGTGCGTGCTGCACTTCCGGATAGCCCTTGCCGTTTTCCGGGCCGAGTTCCTTGTAAAGCGGCAAGTCGCCGCGACCGAACCAGCGGCGGATGGCGATGAATGCACGCTCCATGATGCCGGGCTTTTCCCCGTTCGGCGGCGGCAGGTCGAAGCGCAGCACGTCGCCGCGGCCGTACAGATTGCGGCTGTCGAGGATAAGCACGCCATCGCGGTCGTAAATGCGCGCGCGCGTCTTGGTCGGCGACACCAGGCGGCGCAGCACCGGGGCGACGCGTTCGGGATTGATGGGAAATTCGATGCCCGACTGCGCCTCGTCGGACGGCCCGTAGCTTTCACCGGCCTGCAGTTCGAGCAGCCGCTCGGGGTCGATGGTGATGGCATCGGTTTCCACCGTTGCCGAGGCGGCGATGGCGCCGGCAATGATCTCGCCCTGCACCTGCAGGCTCTGCGCGCGGGCATCGATCAAACCGGCGCGGAACTGGGTGAGATAGAGGACGCCGATGACCAGCGCGACGAGGCCGGTCAGATTGAGAAAGACAATGCGCCGGGTGAGGCTGGAAAAACTTTGCGTTACGAAGAATGCCCAAGCCGAGCGCGCGATGCCGCGGACGACGCCGAAGCGGCTGCGTGGAACGCGCGGGGCTTCCTCGGCCGCTTGTTCGGCGACGGTCTGCGAAACGATTTCCGCGGTTCGATCGAGCACGTGTGCCAGCCGGTTCCGTGAGCCTTTGAGGTTCCCGGCATTTTACCGCAAGCCGGGACTATCGTTCGAGTCCCCCGCGCGGCCGCAGCATTAAGTTTGCGCAATGATCTTATCCGAAAACCGGTACCCACTTTTCGGGATCATTGCGACGAAGTGTCATGATTCCTTGAAGCGGTAGCCGACGCCATAGAGCGTTTCGATCATCTCGAAGTCATCGTCGACCACCTTGAACTTCTTGCGCAACCGCTTGATGTGGCTGTCGATAGTGCGGTCGTCGACATAGACCTGGTCGTCATAGGCCGCGTCCATCAGCGCGTTGCGGCTCTTCACCACGCCGGGGCGGGTGGCGAGCGCCTGCAGGATGAGGAACTCGGTGACGGTCAAGGTGACCGGCTCGTTCTTCCAGGTGCAGGTGTGGCGCTCGGGATCCATGCGCAATTGCCCGCGTTCCAGCGCCTTGGCGTCGGTTTCCTTCGGCGCCGTGCCGTCTTTCGGCGATGCGCGGCGCAGGACCGCCTTGACGCGCTCGACCAGCAGGCGCTGCGAGAATGGTTTGCGGATGAAGTCGTCGGCGCCCATCTTGAGGCCGAACATCTCGTCGATCTCCTCGTCCTTGGAGGTGAGGAAGATGACGGGGATATCGCTCTTCTGCCGCAGCCGGCGCAGCGTCTCCATGCCGTCCATGCGCGGCATCTTGATATCGAGAATGGCGAGATCCGGCGGCGAGGTCTTGAAGCCGTCGAGCGCGGAGGCGCCGTCGGTATAGGTCATGATCCGGTAGCCCTCGGATTCGAGAGCCATCGAAACCGAGGTCAGGATATTGCGGTCATCGTCGACGAGAGCGATTGTCGGCATGAAAGCCCCTCTTTAAACGCTTCTGGCGTGACGTCCCGACTTTTTGAAGCCCACAAACGGGGGCTGAAATGTGGCCTCTTTGCAACAACTATGTGATTCGGTTGCGATTACAAGGCCGTCGGGCGAAAGATGAGGTGGCGGCCCCGAAAGCGTTAACGTTCTGCCGATGAAGCCGGAAGCATCATTTGATCCACGTCTGGCGGCGAAAAAGCTGCTGCGCGAAGCGCGTTCCGGCGCCCTGGCGAGCCTGATACCGCCGAACGGCGATCCCTACTGTTCCCTCGTCAATGTCGCGACCGCGCCTGACGGCGCGCCGCTGCTGCTGCTGTCGCAGCTTGCGCTGCATACCAAAAACATTCTGGCCGATGCGCGCGTGTCGCTGATGCTCGATGAGCGCAAGGAGGGCGATCCGCTGGAAGGCGCGCGGGTGATGCTGATGGGGACAATCGCGCCGAACAGCGAGCCGAACGCCTTGCGAGCCTACCTTAGACGCCATCTAGAGGCCGAAATGTTCGCCGGATTTGCCGATTTCGCCGTGTACCGGATCGCGCTGGCGAAGGCGCACCTGGTCGCCGGCTTCGGCCGCATCGTCGACTTTGCCGCGGCCGATATCCTCACCGACATCTCCGGCGCCAACGCCCTGCTCGAGGCCGAGGGCGACGCGATCGACCACATGAATGCCGATCACAAGGATGCGCTCGCGCTCTATGCCAGCAAATTGCTCGGCGCGGCCGCCGCCGACTGGGCCTGCGTCGGCGTCGATCCGGAAGGCATCGAACTGCAGCGGGGCCGCACGGCGCTGCGGCTCGCCTTTCCGCAGCGTGTCACCGCGCCAGGCCCCTTGCGCGCGATGCTCAAGCAACTCGCCGACGAGGCGCGGGCGAAATAATGGCCGGCAAGCCGGTCGGGTCGCGCCCATGCCGCGGCGATGCGCGCGGCCGCTAGCGCATATTGGCGAGATGACGCAGCTCTGTCAGGCGCAGGATGGTCAGCGATCGATCGTTGATCTTGATCAGGCCGGCGCGGCGAAACTCCGACAGCACTTTGCTGACATGGACGGCGGTTAGCCCGGTGGCGTCGGCGATGTGATGCTGGCGCAGCGGGAAATCCATCATCCGTTCGCGCGCCAAGCCGCGCCGCGCCAGCCGTTCGAACAGATCGAGGATCAGCCGGGCGATACGCTCGTCGGCAGAACAACGGCCGAGATTGACGGCGAGCTGATCGACTCGCGCTTTTTCATCAATCCAGGCCTTGGACAATTTATTAAACAAGGTGGGTTGCTTGAGCAGTATAGCCATGAGTTCGGCGCGCCCGAAGGTCCGGTAGTGCACTTCGGTGATGGCTTCCGCCGAACAAAGAATTTCCGGCTCGAATATGAGATCGGCAGAAACAAAGTCGCCTGGCAAAAGAAACGACAGGATCTGCCGCCGGCCGTCGAACAGTGTGACCGCCGATGCCGCCCAACCCTGACAGATGATGGGTATGCGATCGAGCCGGTCACGCTTGCCGCAGATCAGCCGTCGCGCCGGGATCACATGTTCGGAAGGTTGAAGCAGCGCGCTCAGCCGGCTGAACGTTGCCGAATGGTCCAAGCCGCCGCACAAATTGCATGCCAGGGCAGGGCAGGCGGCGCACGACGTAACGTCTTTGGAGGAGAGTAATTGCGCATCGGCATTTCTGATGCCCATGTCCCATCACACCAATAAGGCATCAAGGGCTTGAGCCAGCCGGCGGCTGGAAAACGGCTTTTCTAAAAATTCGATATTCTGGACTTTCAGCCATTTGTGGTGCTGCTGCGTCGGGTCATAGCCCGACATGCACAGAACCCCCATGCGCGGCCGTACCTGCATGGCTTCTTTCACAAGCGTCACGCCATCGATGCCGCCAGGCAGGACGATGTCGGTCAGCGTAATGTCGATTTGCGCCGGCGACTCGATGAGGTCTATGGCCTCGGCCCCATTGGCCACGGCGCGAACTTTATAGCCCAATTGCTGCAATTGCGCCGCGGTCACAACCCGCACGTCGGGGTCATCTTCCACCAGCAGTACGGTTTTTTCCTTCCTGGTCACGGACACTCCGATGACTGCGTCGGTTGCATCCGTTTGGCTCACCGACGCAATCATCGGCAGCCTGATTGCGATTGTCGTGCCACGGTCGACCGCGCTGTCGATCTCGATATGCCCGCCGGATTGCTCGACAAACCCCTGCACCATGCTCAGGCCAAGACCGCTGCCCAGGCCGTCCGGCTTGGTCGAAAAGAACGGCTCGAAGACGCGGTCGCGCACTTCCTTCGACATGCCACTGCCCGTGTCGCTTATGGTGATGCAGACCTCGTCGCTCGTTGGCGGGCAGGCGGAGCCTTCCGCGGCCATCCATCGGGCCGGCTGACACGCCGTCGCGATGGTCAACTGGCCGCCGCCCGGCATGGCGTCGCGGGCGTTCAGCGCCAGATTAACCAGTGCGTTCGCCAACTGGTTGCGGTCGACGGAGACCGTCGCCGCCGTCGCATCCAGATGCGTCACGATGTCGACCTGCGCACCAAGCGTACGCTGCAAGAGCCGCAGGGTATCAAGCACCAGTTGATCGATGACGGTCGGTTCGGCACGCAAAGGCGATTGCCGCGAGAACGCCAACAGCCGCTGCACCAATTCCGATCCGCGCCGCGTGGCGCGCACGGCCGCGTCAATCAGGTCCGGCTCCGCACTGAGTCCGCGCGCCGCTGCTCGCTCGACGAACTCGAGGCTGCCGCGGATCACCGCCAGCAGATTATTGAAATCGTGGGCCATGCCTGCGGTCAATTGCCCGACCGCCTTCATCTTCTGCATGTGCGCCAGCTTCGATTGCGCTTCCTCGCGCCGGCGCATCTCCAGCGCGAGTTCTGCCGTGCGTGCGGCGACGCGAGCCTCGAGATCCTGGTTGACCAGCGCCAGCGCCGCTTCAGCCTGCTTGCGCGCGGTGATATCTTGAACGGTGCCGAACATCCCGGTGACCGTGCCGTCGCTGGCACGGATGGGCACCAACCAGTTTTCGACGTATATGGTCCGGCCATTTTCCATGACCGCACGCAGCACTGCGGGCGGGCGTTGCACGCCCGACATCACATCGCGACGATGCTTTTTTAGAATCGGCCTGTCATCGGGATGGATAAAATCCAGGTTGGCTTTCAAGGTGGGTGTGTAGGACGCAGGCGACATGCCGAAGATGCGGTAGACACCTTCGGACCAGGTCAACTTGTTTGACGCTCTCTCAATCTTGTAATGTCCCAAGAGCGCCATGCGCTCGGCGCGTTCGAGGTTGTTGCGGCTCTCCTCGACCAAGGCTTCCGCCTGCTTGCGCTCATTGATGTCGGTCATTGTGCCGAGCATGCGGATGGGGCGGTTTGCGGCGTCGCGTATCGCCTTGCCGCGGCTTTGCACCCAACAATAGCTGCCATCCTTATGCAGCAGCCGATATTCCGTCGCGTAAGGGACGTTGCCTTCCAGATGCGCGCGCAGCGCTTCGGCAACAGCGGCCTTGTCGTCGGGGTGGATGAGTCCCCGCCACGACGCAGTGGTGTGGGGAAGCTCGTGCTCTCCATAGCCCAAAATGCTCTTCCAGCGTGGTGAGTGGTAGCACTCCTCCGTGACAAAGCTCCGGTCCCATATTCCGTCGTTAACGGCGCGCTCAACCAGCGTGTAACGCTCCTGGCTCTGCTGCAGCTTCTCCTGCGCCTGTTTCATCTCCGACGTCATCTCGACCAGTTCGCGTTCGCGTTTGGCGCCAAGGCCTATGGCGATGACGATCATGATCGTGAGCAATGAAGCGATGCCCCAGTAGATACGCGCGTTATTATTCGCACCGCGGTACACTTCCGCTTCCGCAATGGCGACAACGACGATCAACGGGAGCGGATCGAGTACCCTGGTAGGAAATCAGCCGCTTGACCGCGTCGATGATGCTGCGATTGTTCCAATAGTGTCCCGATTTGGCCTTTGCTAGCTGATCGAATACGCCCGCCGCTTTCGGTATTTGCCGACCAACCGAACTCCAGTCAAATTTCCCATTGATAGCGCGGGCGCGAATGACGCCATCGAGGCCCGTCAACACCACAGATCCATCTGGGCCCAGGTCGAGCGGACTAATCTGCCCCGCGATCTGAGTGAGATTGACGAATGCTGCGATGATGCCGGCAAACTTGCCGTCTGGCCCGACGATACGACGGCTTAATACGATGACCCACTCACCGGTATATTTGGAAATCAAGGGTTTGCTGACGAAAAGTCCGTCCGCGGGCGACGTGGAGTGAAAGCGAAAGTATTCCTGATTGCTCAGGTCGGCGCCGACCATGACGGTCGAAAGACTCGAATTGGCGATACGACCATCGGCGTCGGTGATCACGTACTCGAACGCCTGTTCGTCCAGCGCTTCTGGATTCGCGGTCGAACCGGCAAGGTCAAATGTTGCCGGGCTTTGCCGATATAATTTCCTCAGGAAGACGAGGGTGGTATCGACCGTCCGGAAGATATGCGAGTCTGACTGCTCGACGATGCGGGCGAGATTGCTTCCGCGACGCACGGCGTCGCTATAAGCGACCCGGCGGTCGGAAACGAGGAAATAGGCGAGCGCACAATAGATGAAAACCAGCAGCACGACGCCTAAGTAGGTGACCGGCTGGGCTAACGAGCGGACAATTCCGCGGATGCGTCGCGCTGCGGATGCCATCCCCGCTCATTGAGAGAATCACCCTTTGCGTATGCAACCACGTGCTGCATTATAATTACCGCAAGCTTGAGTGGTAAATTTGTCGGCGGTAATCCACCGAATATCGACCGAGAACCACGCGAGTCGAGGCTCTCGATCGAGGAGTGCAGCGCCGGAGCATTTGCCAACTGGCGCGCAGCGAATGGGGGCTCGTGCCGGTCCTTTGCGGCACTGCCGCGCGCGGCGCATCGGCGATACGGCAGCCCGGTCTCGACGATGCCGCGGCGATGCGCGCGGCCGGCAGGAATCGTGGATGTGGTTAATCTCCCGGACATCGGCATCGAGGGTCGCTCGCACATGCCGATGAAGGACAGGAGCAATGGCGCAACCGCCGATCTGATCGAAAAATGGCCGATCGATAAAGGCCTGGCGCACGAAACCGCGGACCGTCTGATGGGTTAAACATCAGCGGCAATGTGGCGGCAATGGTTATTGCCTTGACGCAGTGCAGCGTTGTTGCACGCCATTTGGCCTTGGCATGAATGGCGTGGCTGACTATGGTCGCGCGCCTTTTGCAGGCGCTATAGTGTGAAACTGTGGCAGCGCCGCGTGAGGCAGGCCGAGGGCGGCCTGTGCGAGGGAGGAGTTAGCGTTGCAAGAAACGGGTGTGCGGAACGACGCCTATGGCGCCGACAAATTCGGCTTCAAGGATCTCGTCGCGGTTCGCTGGAACCTGACCGAGCCTGCGCTTTACGAATTCGCGATTTCAGCCGGCGAGGCTTCGCTGGTCGAAGGCGGCGCGCTCTGTGCCGAGACCGGGCATCACACCGGCCGCTCGCCGAAGGACAAGCACACGGTCGTCGACGACCTCACCGAAAATTCGGTGTGGTGGGACAACAACCGCAAGATGACGCGCGTAGAACTTCGACGCGCTGCTCGCCGATTTCCAGGCGCATGCCAAGGGCAAGAAACTTTTCGCCCAGGACCTTTATGGCGGCGCCGATCCGAAATACCGCATCAAGGTTCGCGTCTTTACCGAGCTCGCCTGGCACTCCCTGTTCATCCGTCAATTGCTGATCCGCCCCGAGCGCGCTGAGCTCGCAAGCTTCATCCCCGAACTCACCATCGTCGACCTGCCTTCGTTCAAGCCGGACGCCAAGCGCCACGGCGCGCGCGAAGGCTCCGACACCATGGTGGCGATCGATTTCACCCGCAAGATCGTGCTGATCAGCGGCTCCTCTTACGCCGGCGAGATGAAGAAGTCGGTGTTCACGACGCTGAACTTCTATCTGCCGGCCGAGAAGGTCGTGCCGATGCACTGCTCGGCGAACGTCGGGCCGGACGGCGACTCGGCGCTGTTCTTCGGCCTCTCCGGCACCGGCAAGACCACGCTCTCTGCCGATCCCAACCGCACGCTGATCGGCGACGACGAGCACGGCTGGGGCCCCGACGGCATCTTCAACTTCGAGGGCGGCTGCTACGCCAAGTGCATCAAGCTGTCGAAGGAAGCCGAGCCGCAGATCTGGGACGCCACCAACCGCTTCGGCGCGGTGCTGGAGAACGTGGTGTTCGATCCGGTCACGCGCATTCCCGACTACGACGACGGATCCAAGACCGAGAACACGCGCTCGGCCTACCCGCTCGATTTCATTCCCAACGCCTCGCGCAGCGGCCGCGCCGGTCATCCGAAGAACATCATCTTCCTCACCGCCGACGCCTTCGGCGTGATGCCGCCGATCGCGAAACTGACCGCGACGCAGGCGATGTATCACTTCCTCTCCGGCTACACCGCGAAAGTCGCCGGCACCGAGAAGGGGCTGGTCGGCGTGCAGCCGGAATTCTCCACCTGCTTCGGTGCGCCGTTCCTGCCGCGACATCCGTCGATCTATGCCGACCTGCTGCGCGACTACATCGCCAAGCACAAGGCCGACGTCTGGCTGGTGAATTCCGGCTGGACCGGCGGCAAATACGGCGTTGGCCGCCGCATGCCGATCAAGGCGACGCGCACGCTGCTCACCGCCGCGCTCGATGGCTCATTGAAGGATGCCGACTTCCGCACCGATCCCTATTTCGGCTTCTCGGTGCCCACGTCGGTGCCCGGCGTCGAGCCGCATTTGTTGAACCCGTTCAAGACCTGGAAGGACAAGGCCGAGTTCGACAAGACCGCGCGCGATCTCGTCGGCCATGTTCCAGAAGAACTTCGCCCGCTTCGAAAGCCACGTCACGCCCGACATCAAGGCGGCGGCGCCGGAAGTGCGCATCGCGGCGGAGTGAGCGTCCCCGGTTCGCCCGGCGACGGGGCTCGCTCCTTCGGAGCGGGCATCGGACGGCGATGCGACATCTCAATTTGGGCGCAAAGCGCGAGCATTCGCCGGCGTGAGCAGCAGCCGGATCAGCGGAACCAACTGATATAACGGCAGTCTTTTTTATCTGCGCATCGCCACAGTGCAGCCACCATTTCGTGGCGAAACTTTTTCCTTAGCCCTATTTCAGTCGAAGCCCCAATTGTGGCGATGGAGCGATCGAATGGTTGAATATTTCGTGGAAGGAATGCTTGCGGCAATGATGCCGTCAATGCTCGTCGTTATTTGGCTCGTCTGGCGGGCGCCTCTTATGAGTTCAGATTCCTGACCTCAGAGGCAACCCAAGCGTCAGAGACCGTCTTCCAAGAAAGATTATTGCTGGTGGCCAGTTTCGACCAATGAATTGGTCGGGTGTCGGGCCGCAACGTGTTTTCGCCATGGGGCGGTAACGGTGTTTCCTGGTCCCCGCCGTGGAACTTTTTTTACGCTTCTTTTTTGCGGATGTGTTGCGGCGCCGTCATAGTGGTACCGCCGATAAGTCCTTATGCTGTTGATCAAGCGGACGCTGCTCCGCTTAGGGCGGTTACCAGTCGAGCGACAATGCCACAACGCCGCGACTGGGGCCGCCTTTCTTTCCCCTGATCATGCCCATCTTTTTTGGCGCGGCGTTTTACGCGCCGGGTTGCTGTACGTCTCGCTGTCATCGGAAAGAGCCAGTTCGGTCCGGCGGTGGCGGCTGACTGACCTCCTAGGCGACCTGGAATCCGTGCGCCAGCGGATCGCGGTCGTCGACGAAGATCGTGTTGTGGCCGGTGACCTGCGCCCAGCCGGCGACGCTCGGCCGCACCGCCTTGTAATTGCCGACGTTCGCTTCCGCCTCGACGCGGCAGTCGAACATGGTGCCGATAATGCTTTCGTGGATGAACTCGTCGCCGACCTTGAGCTGGCCGCGCGCGGCAAGCTGCGCCACGCGCGCCGATGAGCCGGTGCCGCAGGGCGAGCGGTCGATCGCCTTGTCGCCGTAGAACACGGCATTGCGCGCATGCGCGCGCGCGTTACGCGGCTTGTCGCACCACTGGATGTGAGTGACGCCGCGGATGCGACTGTCTTCGGGATGCACCGGCGCGACCTTCTCTTGCGCGGCGCGGCGCACCAGCGGGCTCAGGCGAATGAGCTCGCTCACCGGCATCGAGTCGAGGCCCTTCCAGTTTTCCTGCGGCTCGATGATCGCGTAGTAATTGCCGCCATAGGCGACGTCGATCTTGATGGACCCAAGCGTCGGCACCTCGATGGTCACGTCGGAGGCGTGCAGATAGCTCGGGATGTTGAACAGCCGCACCTGCTCGACGAAGCGGCCGTTCTGCACGTATTCGATGGCGATGCGGCCGGCGGGCGCATCGATCGCAAGCTTGCCCGCCTGGCGCGGCGTCACCAGGCCTTCCTCGATCGCCGCGGTGACCGTGCCGATGGTGCCATGGCCGCACATCGGCAGGCAGCCGCTGACTTCGATGTAAAGCACGCCGACATCGCAATCCTCGCGCGCCGACGGATAGAGGATCGAGCCGGACATCACGTCGTGGCCGCGCGGCTCGAACATCAGCGCGCGGCGTACCCAATCATAATCGCGGATGAAGATTTCGCGCTTTTCGATCATCGGCACGTGCGGCAGCAAAGGCGCACCGCCGGCGACCACGCGGACCGGGTTGCCGCAAGTGTGAGCGTCGACACAGAAGAACGTGTGACGGGCCATGAATGGTCTCCGCAGGTCCTGATTTCATCCCATCCAATAGGTGATGCCGCCGCCGCCCGCAACGCCGCGGTGGGCGAAAGAAAAAGGCGGCCATTACAGCCGCCTTTTCCGAGTGCGATGTCAGGCGTTTACCCGTTCGACTTCGCCAGTTCCTCGCCGATGCGGTTGAAGCGCGCCTTCTGCTCGTTGCTGAGCGAGCCGTAGAAGCCGGCCAGTGCCGGCTGCACGGTATTGGCGGCGTCGATCATCGCCTGCAGACGTTTCTGCATGGCGTCGAGCCGGCCGGTCGGCGTCAGCGGCGTCTCGTCCGGGCAGGCGGCCTGCATGATAGCGACCGCCTTCTCGGTCGCCGCCTGCAGCTTGTCGAGATCGGCCTCCTGGTCGTCGGTCGGCTTGACCACGTCCTCGACCTTGTCGATCGGCAGGTTGGCGAGACCGGGCTTGGGCTGCTTGCAGCTCTCGGCGCTTTGCGAAACGGATCCGGTGGTCTCGGCGCCATTCGCCGCCACCTGCGCCGGGCGCCGGGCCGAGCTCATTGAAGCGCTCCTTCTGCTCATCGTTGAGCGAATTGTAGAAGGCATCGAGCGCCGGGCGCACGACGTCGACCGCCTTCAACGTGGCATCGAGCCGCGCCGTCATTGCCGTGAGCCGGCCCGGCGGCGTCAGCGGGAAGGCGTTTTGCGCCGGGCACGATGCCTTGAACACCGCGGCAGCTTTGCCGGCGGCGCTGCGCATATCACCGAGCAACGATTTCTGCTCGGCGTTCAGCCCGACCTTGCTGGTGATTTCAGCGAAGGGCCAGGCGGTGATGCCGCTGCCGGGGTCGTTGCACAATTCCTGCACGCCGGCATAGCTCACGCGCGTGCGCGCGCTGCCGGCAGCCGGCTCGGCATAGACGTAGTCCGCCGGCGGACCTTGCTCGCCCCAGAACATCCCGTCGATGAAGTTGTCGTAAGCATAGTCCCAATAGCCTTCGTCATAGCCATCCGGCCAGAACGTGTAATCGAATATGTCGGAATAGGCGTAGGGCCAGAACACCGGGCCGTACCAGCCGACGAAGGCGGCACGGTGGTGGTGGTGCCAGGCACGGCGCGCGGCCACTGGATCGGCGGCATTGGCGGTTCGCGTGCGCGACCCGAAGCGCGAGGCAAAGCGGCCTTGCCGTGCCGCCTGCGCGGTCAAGGCGGCGCCGCCGTTGCGGCGTGCGTTGCGCTGTTGCGTCAGCGCGCTCGAGCGGGTGACGGCATTCGACTGCACCACCGCGTTGGGCTGTGTCTGCGTATTGTTGCGGGCGTTCAGACGCTGCTCACGTTGCTGGCGGAATTCCTCGCGCTTGGCCGCCCGTTGGCTCGCCGGCAGCGAGCGCAGCACCCGCTGCTCATGTCGGCGCTCGGTGCGATCGGCGCGGCGCTGCGCCGCCGGTGAGAGCGACTTGACCTGTGCGGCTGCCGCATTGGTTTGCGCCGTGGGGGCGACGCGGCTCGGCACGGTCGCATGTGACTCTATGTTGCGTGGAGCTGCGGGTGACAGCGTATTGCGCGGGGAAACATGCTGTACCGCCTGCTGTTGCGGCGTGACATGCGGCGCCGAAGCCTGGCGAGGGGTGAAGTGCGGAGCCGCGGCGCGCTGCGGCGCGGCGACGTGGGGCACGGCCGCGCGCTGTGGTGCCGAAAAATGCGGAGCCGCGGCGCGCTGTGGCGCTGAAAAATGTGGAGCTGCGGCGCGCTGCGGCGCGGCGACGTGCGGCGCAGCGACACGGGGGGCGGCAACATGTGGCGCAGCAACATGCGGCGCAGCGGCGGGATGCGGCGCGGCGGCTGCAGGCTGGTTCTTCTTATTGGCCTGCGCGCCGGCAGCGACCGGCAGCGTCAAAGCGGTGGCCAGAAGCACGGCCGCCATCCATCCGGAATGCTTCATCATGACAATTCTCCTCGACCCAATGCGACTAACGATTCCGCTGGAACTTGGTTCAAATGAATCGATGCTATTCGTGCGCCTGCGATCGAACATGAACGTCCGGTCATGTTGCTTACGCATCGACTCAAGGCACGCGAACGCATGACCGGAGTCCTTCAACTCTATCAACGTCGCGGCGGCGCGCACCCTGCGCTCATCGCGATGCCGTGAACGCGAACCGCGATGCGCTGCAGCAAAAGGGCGGCGGTGTGGCGGCTAGATTTTGAGCAAAACTACTGCCTGGGGCTGCCGCGCAGGCGCTCGATCAGCTCGGCGGTCGGATAGGAATCCGCCGGCAGGCCGGTCTTGAGCTGCGCCTTCTTGATCGCGGCGCGGGTGCCGGAGCCGACCTTGCCGTCGACTTCGCCGACGTCGTAGCCCTGCTTGTTCAACAGGCGCTGCAATTCCATGACCTGCTGCGTGTTCAGCACTTGCACGTTCTTGGCACCCTCGTGGTCGACGTTGGGCGCGCCGGCAAGCCGTGTGGCGAAATAGGCAACGGTGGTGGAATAGACGTAGGCCGAATTCCAGCCAAGGAAGGCCTGGAAATTCGGGTAGGCGAGAAAGGCCGGACCGAAGCGGCCCATGGGCAGGATCATCGAGGCAGGCAGGCTGTCCGCGGGCAGCGTGCCGTGCGCAGCGCGCACGCCCCACGCCACCCATTGCGAACGCGGATGCGTGATGGTGAGGTCGGCCTCCTGCCACGGCAGAGTTCTGCGGCACGTGCACCTCCTGCAACCAGGGCTCGCCGCGCTTCCAGCCGAGGCTGACCAGGAAGTTGGCGGCGGAGGCGAGCGTGTCGGGCACGCTGTGGATCAGATCGCGGCGGCCGTCGCCGTCGAAGTCGACGGCGTTCTTGAGATAGTCGGAGGCGGTGAACTGCATGCCGCCGAACTCGCCGGCCCAGTCGCCGATCATGCTGTCGACGGTCTGGTCGCCGCGCTCGATGATGCGCAGCGCGTCGAACAACTGCGTGCGGAAGAAATCGGGCCGGCGGCAGTCATAGGCGAGTGTGGCGATGGCGCTGAGAATCTTGTAGTTGCCGAAATTGCCGCCGAAGTCGCTCTCCAGGCCCCAGAAGGCGGTGAGCACCGGCGCCGGCACGCCGTATTTCTTTTCCACCTCGGCGAACAGCTTGGCGTGCTGCTTGATCTTGGCGAGCCCGTTGGGGATGCGGCCGCCGCCAACCATGCGGTCGGAAAATTGCAGGAAGGTCTGGTTGAACACCGCCTGGCCGTGGTCGCGGCGCACGATGGCCGGGTCGAAGGTCATCGACGGGGACGCTTCGGCGATCACGCGCGGCGAGATGCCCTGGGCGGCGGCTTCTTTCTTGAAATCCTCGAGCCAGCGTTCGTAGGAACCGGTGTTGCGGCAGCTCGCGGCCAAGGCCGGGCCCGCCAGGCTGGCGCCGAGCGCCACGATCGCCAAAGTCAATGCCGTCATCCGCATCGTCTGATCCGCCTGTTTCGAGGATTACGGGGGCAAATCTGCCCCATGCCGCGCAAGGGTCAAGGACCAATACTGGGGAGTGTTAAAGGCGCAGGGTAAGGCGAAAATTTGAGCTTCGGTCAGTTCGCGGCGCTGCGGCTTTCGCCATTCTGTGTGGCCGCGGCCGGAATCGATGAGGCAATGGTGTCGGGCGGTTCCAGGTAGGGCGGCGCGATCTTCAATTCCGCGAGCGCGTCGCGGTAACTCTTTGAAAAGCCGCCATAGCTTTCGACGGGAGTGAAATTGGCGACCTTGTCCTTGGCTCCGGTGAACGCCATCAGCCCGTCCTTGGTCGCCACCACGTCGCCGGGCTTGAGCGTCGGATCATTGTTCACATCGATATGGGCAAGCCCGAACGCGTCGCGGCCGTTGCAGGTGCAACCGGCGACCAACTGCTTGCGGTATCGATAGGCGGTATCAAGGTCGGCGTAGCGGCTGCCGTCGCTCGTGGTCGCGTAGTCGATATTGCTGCCGGAATAGAGCTTGGTCTCGCTGCCGGGGCAGAAGGCGTGGCACATCTGGGCGGCGCTGGCGCCCGCATTGGCGCGCACCACGAAATTAAAGCCGTCGCAGCTGCGCACGCAAAAGGCCGTGCCCGGTGCGCGCTCCTCACGCGCCGACGGCAAGAAGCGCGTCGGTTGTGGCGGCGAATCAATCGCGCGCGCCAGAGCGGTGAACGAATCGACGAAGGCGCGAGAATTGACCGGCAGGCTGACCGGCGCGCGGCGATGGAAGCCGCCGAACAGGCTCTGGAGAATGTTCTGCGCCGACGCGGCCTGCAGCGGCGCGAGCGAAAGCGCCACCGCGGCGCTCGCAGCCAAACCGCGAATGACGTAACGCGCAGCCATATGCTTGATCCGCTATTGCTCGTGATGCCGCCCGACGTGGGCATGCACGACTCAACGCCTCGGCACACAGAAAGTTGCGGCCATAAGGCAGCAGCAGCGGTAAATTACCAGTTATTGCGGGGACAGCGGCGCGGCGCGCGGCAGCGTGCGATCGCCGCAAAGCGGCGTGGTATCGTTCAGAAATATCTTAACCACACATAGACGTGGCAGATGGCGACCGACACGATCATCATTGGCGCGCCGTAGAGCGTGTAGGTGAGGAAGCGGAACGGCACTCCGTTGCGCTCGCCGATGCCGGCGACGGTCAGGTTGGCGGAGGCGCCGATCAGGGTGCCGTTGCCGCCGAGGCAGGCGCCGAGCGACAGGCACCACCACAGCGGCTGGATATGCGCCTCGCCGCCGAAGGACGGCGCCATGTTCTTGATCAGCGGGATCATGGTGGCGACAAAGGGAATATTGTCGACGATCGCCGAGAGAAAGGCCGAGGCCCAGAGGATGGCGTAGCCGGCATGCGCCATGTTGCCGCCGGTCGCGGCGACAAGCTTGTTGGCGAGCAGCGCCAGCAGGCCGCCGACGTCGACCCCGTGCACGACCACGAACAGGCCGATGAAGAAGAAGATGGTGATCCATTCGACGTCGCCGAAAGTCTGATGGATGTTGTGCGCGGCCTTTTCCGAATGATGCGCCCAGTTGTCGAGCAGCATCAGGATGGCGGCGCCGAACATGGCGATAGTGGCGGGCTCGAGATGCAGCGGCCGCGCCAGCACGAAGGCGACCATGACGAGGCCGATCACAGCCAGCGACTGCTTGAGCAACAGCCAATCTTCAATCGATTCCGTCGGATTCATCGCCATCACCCGCGCCTCGGCGTCGTGCGAAGCCTTGAGGTCCTTGCCCCAGAGCAGGTGGATGATCAGCGCCTGCACCGCCATGACGACGACGATCACCGGCGTCAGGTGATAGACGAAATCGTTGAAGGCGAGCCCCGCCTGCGAGCCAATCAGGATATTGGGCGGGTCGCCGATCAGCGTCGCCGTGCCGCCGATGTTGGAGGCGAAAACTTCCGCGAACAGGTAGGGATAGGCGGGCACCTTCAAAGTGGTGCAGATCGCCAGCGTGACCGGAACGATGAGCAGCACCGTGGTCACGTTGTCGAGGAAGGCGGAGAGCACCGCGGTGGTGATCTGCAGGATGAAGAGGATGCCGGCGGGATGCGCCTTCGCCGCCTGCGCCGACCAGATGGCGAGATACTGGAACATGCCGGAGCGGCGCGAGATCGACACCAGGATCATCATGCCGGTGAGCAGGCCGATGGTGTTGAAGTCGATGCCGTGGATCGCTTCTTCCTGGTCGAGCACGCCGATCAGGATCATCACGCCGGCGCCGACCAGCGCGACGATGGCGCGGTTGACCTTCTCCGACATGATGGTGGCGTAGGTGATGGCGAGGACGCAGGTGGACACCCACATCGGATTCAGGCCAAAAAACACGTGAGAAACCGCGTGCGCGGTCATTGCCGAAATCCCCCCGATGGCGTGGGGGCTCGGCCTTGCCGGCCGTTCGCACGCCTGCGCCCCGTTTTGCTCGGCGCGTGATCTTATCCGAAAATCGGTGCCCGCTTTTCGGGGATCATGCGCGTCAGCGGGCGGGAGGCTCCGGCAACGGCGCTGGCAAGTCAAGATGGCCTTGCGGGCCACTCAGAAATAGCGCCACCAGACATAGACGTGGCAGATGGCGATCGACACGATCGTCATCGGCGCGGCGTAGAGCGTGTAGGTGAGAAAACGGAACGGCACGCCGTTGCGCTCGGAAATGCCGGCCACCGTCAGATTGGCCGAGGCGCCGATCAGGGTGCCGTTGCCGCCGAGGCAGGCGCCGAGCGACAGGCACCACCACAGCGGCATGATGTGCTCGGGGCCGCCGAACGCCGGCGCCATGTTCTTGATCAATGGAATCATGGTGGCGACGAACGGGATATTGTCCACGATCGCCGACAGAAAGGCTGAGGCCCACAGCACCGCGTAGCCGGTGGCCGGCAGGCTGCCGCCTGTCGCCGTCACGAGTTCCTTGGCGAGCAGATGCAGCAGGCCGCCGACCTCGACGCCGTGCACCACGATGAACAGGCCGAGGAAGAAGAAGATGGTGATCCACTCCACGTCGCCGAAAGTGGAGTGGATATTGTGCGCGGCCTTCTCGGAGTGGTGCGCCCAGTTGTCGAGCAGCATCAGCACCGCGGCACCCAGGAGCGCGATGGTGGCCGGCTCCAGATGCAGCGGCCGCGCCAGCACGAAGGCGAGCATCACCAGGCCGAGCACGGCCAGCGACTGCTTGAGCAGGAGCCAATCCTTGATCGAGTTGGCGGGCCGCATGCTCATGATGGCCGTTTCCGCCTCCGGCATCGCGCGCAGGTCCTTGCCCCACAGCACGTGAATCATGACGGTCTGCACCACCAGGATGACAACGATCACCGGTGTCAGGTGGTAGATGAAATCATTGAAGGTGAGGCCGACCTGCGAGCCGATGATGATGTTGGGCGGGTCGCCGATCAGCGTGGCGGTGCCGCCGATGTTCGAGGCCATGATCTCGGCGAACAGATAAGGGTAGGGCGGCACCTTCAGCGTGTTGGTGATGGCGATGGTCACCGGCACGACCAGCAGCACGGTGGTCACGTTGTCGAGCAGGGCCGACAGCACGGCGGTGGTGACCTGCAACAGGATCATGATGCCGCCGGGATGCGCCTTGGCGCCGCGCGCCGACCACACCGCCACAAACTCGAACATGCCGGAGCGGCGCGACACCGAAACCAGGATCATCATGCCGGTGAGCAGGCCGAGCGTGTTCCAGTCGACGCCTTCGATCGCATCGTCCTGGCCGAGCACGCCGACGATGATCATGATGCCGGCGCCGGCCAAGGCGATGATGGCGCGGTTGACCCGTTCCGACATGATGACGGCGTAGGTGGCGGCGAGGATGCAGGTCGACACCCACATCGGATTGAGGCCGAAATAGACGTGAGATGCCGCGTCCGCGGTCATGGCCGGAATTCCCCCAGAGGACGTGCAAGCTCCGGCATGCGGGAGCTCATGTCAACGCGCCGCGCCGTGACGCAAAATGCGCGGGGGCTCACGCGCGCCGCGCTAGCCGATGGAAATGAAGGTGAGCAGGCCCAGCACCGGCAGAAGCACCGCGCCCGACCACAGCATGTAGCCGAAGAAGCTCGGCATTTTCACGCCGCGTTCATTGGCGATGGCCGCGACCATGAAATTGGGCGCGTTGCCGATATAGGTCAGCGCACCCATGTAGACCGCGCCCATGGAAATGGCGGCGAGCGTGGGCGCGAGCTTGCTCATCAATTCTGCGGCGTCGCCGCCGGCGAGCTGGAAGAACACGAGATAAGTCGGCGCGTTGTCGAGGAAGCCCGACAGGATGCCGGTGAGCCAGAAAAAGGCGGCCTCGTGATGTTCGCCGCTCTTGGAGGTAACCGCATCGAGCAGCCAGCCGAACGCGCCGGCGCGGCCGGCCTCGAGCATCGCCAGCACCGGAATGATGCAGACGAAAATGCCGGCAAAGAGCTTGGCGACCTCGCGGATCGGCTCCCAGCTGAACTCGTTGGCGGCGCGGTGTTCGTTCGGCGTCAGCCACAGCGAGGCCAGCGCGATGACAACGAGTGTGCCGTCGCGCACCAGGTTCTGCAGGGCGACATGCGTGCCGTAGACCGTCACATCGATGCCGGGCTTCCACGCGGCCGACAGCAGGATGGCGCCGATGACGGCGGCGATCAGCGGCAGGTTGATGAGGCCGAACAGCCGGATGGCGCCGCCTTCGGTCGCGGCCGGCGGCTCGCGGCGCACGAACCAGATATCGAGTGCGATGAAGATCGCCAGGATCAACACGCCGGTGATCAGCGTCTCCCGCCAGAGATGCTGGGCCGGCCAGAAGAAGTCGACGCCGCGCAGGAAGCCGACGAACAGCGGCGGATCGCCGAGCGGCGAGAGCGCGCCGCCGACATTGGCGACCAGGAAGATGAAGAACACCACGACGTGCACGTTGTTCGCGCGCAGGGCGTTGGCGCGGATCAGCGGCCGCACCAGGATCATGGCGGCGCCGGTGGTGCCGACCACGCTGGCGAGCGCGGCGCCGAAGGCGAGCACGGCGGCGTTGCTCCACGGCTTGCCGCCGAGATTGCCGGTGATCAGCAGTCCGCCGGCGACGGTGTAGAGCGCGAACAAAAGGATGATGAAGCTCATATATTCGCCGAGCATGGCGTGGACGAAGCCGGCGAGCGCGGCGGAAGCGCCATAGCGCAGCGCGATCGCCACAAGCGTCAGCAGCGCCCATGCCGCGGCGATTTTGCCGTAATGGGCGTGCCAGAATTTGGCGAACAGCAGCGGACCGAGCGCGATCGACAACAGGATGCCGGCGAAGGGCAGCGCCCAGGGCCAGCCCATCGATGCGCCGTCGAGGTCGGCGGCTGCCGCCGGATGCGGCGCCAACAGCAGTGCCGCCAAAGCGGCGCCGGCCGACGATTTTGCGATTGCGCGCAAGCCGATCATGATGAGCGTTGAGTATCAGCCGTGAACCGGCGCCGCAATCGATTGTCGGCGCGATCGGCGATATGGTGATATGACCCATCACCATTCAACGAGGGGCACATGGCCGGATCTTTGCGCTTCCACAATCCAAAAACGCTCGCGCCGCCGCCGGGCTACAGCTATGTCGTCGAGACCAGCGGGCCGTCGCGCACAATCTATTTCGCCGGCCAGCTCGGCCTCGACACGGAGAATAGATTTGTCGGCGCGCCCGGCGATTTCCGCGCGCAGTGTGCGCAGGCATTCGACAACATGACGCTGGCGCTGCAGGCGGCCGGCGCCGCGTGGCGCGACGTCGTCAAGATCAATAATTTCCTTGTCGGCATCGAGAGCAACATGGCGGCCTTTCGCGAGGTGCGCGACCGCTATCTCAATACCAAGGCGCCGCCGGCCTCGACCACCATCGGCGTGCCCGCTTTGGCGCGCCCCGGCGGGCTGTTCGAGATCGAGGCGATTGCCGTGCTGCCGGCGAGAGCGGCAAAGCCCGTGCGGGCCAAGCGGGGCGGCAAGGCCGGGAAGAAGGCCTCGCGGCGAAAGCGCTAGGGCAAGCGGCGCCTAGTGCGCCTCGTCCCAGTTGTCGGCGGCGCGGGCCTCGACCTGCAGCGGCACGTGCAGCGTGACCGCGGGGTGCGGGGCGTCCTGCATCACGCTCTTGACGATGGGGATGGTGTCGGCGACCTCCGCCTCCGGCACCTCGAAGATCAGCTCGTCGTGCACCTGCAGCAGCATCTGCGCGTTGAGCTTGGCCTGCGCCAGCTCCGGTTCGATGCGCATCATGGCGCGGCGGATGATGTCGGCGGCCGAGCCCTGCAGGCGCGCGTTGATCGCGGCGCGCTCGTTGAAGGAGCGGATCGACGGGTTCGAGTTCTTGATCTCCGGATAATGACACTTGCGGCCGAACAGCGTCAGCACGTAGCCATGCCCGCGGCAGAATTCGCGCGTTTCGTCCATGTAGTCGCGGATGCCGGGGAAGCGCTCGAAATATTTCTTGATATAGGCGCCGGCCTCCTTGGGATCGATGCCGAGCTGCGCCCCCAGGCCATAGGACGAGATGCCATAGATGATGCCGAAATTGATCGCCTTGGCGCGGCGGCGCACCTCCGGCGGCATGTCCTTCACCGGCACGCCGAACATTTCTGAAGCGGTCATGGCGTGGATGTCGACGCCGTCCTGGAATGCGGTCTTCAGCGCCGCGATGTCGGCGATCTCGGCGAGCAGCCGCAATTCGATCTGCGAATAGTCGGCCGACACCAGTTTCATGCCCGGCGCGGCGACGAAGGCCTTGCGGATCTTGCGTCCGTCCTCGGTGCGGATCGGGATGTTCTGCAGGTTCGGCTCGGACGATGACAGGCGCCCGGTGCTGGTGGAAGCCAGCGCGTAAGACGTATGCACGCGGTGCGTCACCGGATTGACGTATTCAGGCAGCGCCTCGGTATAGGTCGAGCGCAGCTTGGAGACGCCGCGCCAGTCGAGAATCTTGCGCGGCAGCGCATGACCCTGCTCGGCGAGGTCTTCCAGTTCGCGCGCGCCGGTCGACCACTGGCCGGTGCGGGTCTTGGTGCCGCCGGGCAGCCCCATCTTGCCGAACAGGATATCGCCGAGCTGCTTGGGTGAGCCGGGATTGAGCGGCTCGCCGGCGAGCGTCTTGATCTCGTCCTCCAGCCGCGCCTGCTCCTGCGCGAATTCGCCGGACAGCCGCGACAGCACCTGGCGGTCGATGGAAATGCCGCGCCGCTCCATGCGCGCCAGCACCGCCGGCATGGCGCGCTCCAGCGTCTCGTAAACGGTGGTGACGCGTTCGGCGGCGAGCCGCGGCTTCAGCGCCTGCCACAGCCGCAAGGTCACGTCGGCGTCCTCGGCAGCATATTCCGTCGCCTTCTCGATAGTGACGCAGTCGAAAGTCACCTGTGATTTTCCGGAGCCGGCGACGTGATGGAAATGGATGGTGTCGTGGTTGAGCCAGCGCTTGGCGAGATCGTCCATGCCGTGCGTGCCCCTGCCGGCGTCGAGCACGTAGGAAATGAGCATGGTGTCGTCGTAGCCGTCGATGGTGATGCCGCGCTGCGCGAACACCAGCCAGTCGTATTTGATATTCTGCCCGACCTTGAGCACCGCGCGGTCTTCGAGCAGCGGCTTGATGAGCGCCAGTGCCTGCGTCTCGGGGATCTGGCCGGCGCAGAGCTTTGATTCCGGCGCGAACAGGTCGCTGCCTTCGCCGCCGCCCTCGCGATGGCCGAGCGGCACGTAGCAGGCCTCATTCGGCGCCACCGCAAGCGAGAAGCCGCACAGCGCGGCACGCATCGGATCAAGGCTGGTGGTCTCGGTGTCGACGGCGATCACGCCGGTTTCGTGCGCGCAGGCGATCCAGGCTTTGAGCCGCTCGATCGTGCGCACGCATTCGTACTTGCTGCGGTCGATTTTTGCGGTGCGTGCCTTCTCGGCGCGCACGGCGGCAAGCGAAATCGGGGTGAGGGCGCCTTGCGCGGCGCTTGCTCTCCCTCCCCCGCTTGCGGGGGAGGGTTGGGGAGGGGGCGGGAACAGGTCGCCGGTTCCCCCTCCCGCCACGCCTTCGCCCTTCGGGCTTCGGCGGGCGACCTCCCCCGCAGGCGGGGGAGGTGAAGAAGAAGAGGCCAACTTCGCATCTGCCTCGATGGCGCTCGCATCGATGCCGCTCTTTTCGGCGATGCGGCGGGTGATGGTGTTGAATTCCATCGCCTTGAGAAAGGCGATGAGGTGCTTGTAATCGGGCTCGTGCACGGCGAGTAGATCGACCGGCACGTCGAGCGGCACGTTCTGATCGAGGGTGACGAGCCGCTTGGAAATGCGCGCGATCTCGGCATTATCGATCAGCGATTGCCTGCGCTTGTCCTGCTTGATCTCGCTGGCGCGCTTGAGCAGCGTTTCCAGGTCGCCATATTCGCCGATCAATTGCGCCGCGGTCTTCACGCCGATGCCGGGGACGCCGGGCACGTTGTCGGATGAATCGCCGATCAGCGCCTGCACCTCGATGACCTTGTCGGGCCCGACGCCGAATTTCTCCATCACCTCGGCTGCGCCGATGCGGCGGTCCTTCATGGTGTCGTACATGGTGACGCCATTGCCGACGAGCTGCATCAGGTCCTTGTCGGACGAGACGATGGTGGTGGTGGCTTTGGCTTCGCTCGCCAGCCGCGCGTAGGTGGCGATCAGGTCGTCGGCCTCGTACCCGGCCTGTTCGAGGCAGGGAATCTCGAAGGCGTGCACCGCGTCGCGGATGAGCGGAAACTGCGGGATGAGATCGTCGGGCGGCGGCGGCCGGTGCGCCTTGTATTCCTTGTACATCTCGGTGCGGAAGGTCTTCTCCGATTTGTCGAAGACGACCGCGAGATGCGTCGGCTTGTCGTCCTTCATCTCGGCCAAGAGCTTCCACAGCATGTTGCAGAAGCCGAGCACGGCGTTGACCTGGAGGCCGTCGGACTTGCGGGTGAGCGGCGGCAGCGCGTGGTAGGCGCGGAAGATGTAACCGGAGCCGTCGACCAGGAAGAGATGATCGCCCTTCTTCAGCGGCCGCGCCGCCGGGCTGGCGGGCGGCGGGGCAGACGCAGGCTTGGTCGCGGATTTGGCGGCGGCTTTGGGCTTGGCCGTGGTCTTGGCTTTGGCGCTTGTCGGCATGGCCGCAATGTGGGCTGGCGGCTGTGTCGAATCAATGTCTGTTGGGCGTCCTGTGCATGGCTATCTCCGTCACCCTGAGGAGCGAGCGCAGCGAGCCGCGAAGGGCGCCGGCCAAGGTCTTTGACGCATTGGCCGTTCATCCTTCGAGGGCCGCCTTCGGCGGCCACCTCAGGATGACGGATCGAGTTATTCCGCCGGCTGCAATGTGAGCTTCGGCGCCGGCTTGGGCGTCAGCCAGAACAACGCCGGGCGCTCGAACAGGAACTTGGCCCAGGTGCCGCGCACGGCCCAGTAGAGGGCGAGTGAGCCGAGCACGCCGGCGGCGGTGATGACGACCGACATGGTACCGACATCGGCGATGACATGCGTCTTCAAGAGCAGCGCGCGCGTCGCCGCCATCGGCAGGAAGAAGGCGAGATAGACGACAATCGAATTGCGCCCGCAATAGCGCAGCGGCTTGAATACATCGTGCAGCGTCATGAGCGCCGAGACGGTGACCACGGCGCAGGCGCCGACGAGGCCGAGGGCGAGCGAAATGAACGGCATCTGCTCGTAGTGGAAATAGACCAGCGTGCCGTTGACGAGGCCCCAGGCGAGCAGACCGGCGATGCCGAGGACCGGCGCATCCTGCGCGCGCGCGGCCATGGCGAAGACGTAACGCGCGGCGATGTAGCCGGTGTAGCAATAGACAAAACGGGCGGCGAATTCGTCCGGCACCATCCAGCCGGTGTTGAGGTGCGAGATTTCCAGCGCCGCGCCGAAGCCCCAGACGATCGGCCAGGGCACGCGCCTGGTCAGCTTGATGAAGACGAAGAATACCGGCAGCAGATAGATGAACCACAGCGTGCCGAACGGATCGATGAACGACAGGAGATAAAGCCGCGCGACTTCCGTGTAGCCGCCCTCGGCCGCCATTCCCGGCGCTTTCATCGCGAACTGGATGGTCATCCACAGTACATAGAAATAGGCGAAGTGCACGACCTTGCGGTCGAGGTAGACGCGCCAGTTGCGGTCGACGACATTGGCGAGGAACAGGCCTGAGATCATGAAGAAGTCGGGCATGCGGAAGGGCAGCGCGAAGGCGACCACGGCGTGCATCCAGCCGCGCTCTCCGGCCGCGGCTTCGACGCCGAGCGTCGAATGCATCATCACCACGAAGACGATGCAGAAGCCCTTGGCGTAGTCGACCCAGTCGACCCGCCCGTCATGCATTTTGACGCCATTCATGAAGTCCCTATGACAGAAAGCGGTTTCTCCCGTGTTTACGCGGGCGCATAAACTGGAGCCGTTGCTGCGCTCGCCTCGCGCGGACGCCTCTGCTATTAAACCTCGCCGGCTGCGGTCGGATTCGATTAACCATCCGCGCGAGGACACTTAATGCGCGTTGCCATGGTCGGCACCGGCTATGTCGGCCTCGTTTCCGGGGTCTGTTTCGCCGATTTCGGCCACGACGTAACCTGCGTCGATAGTGACAAGAGCAAGATCGACGCGCTCAATCGCGGCGAGATTCCGATCTACGAGCCGGGGCTGGCGGACCTTGTCGCCAGCAACGCGCGGGCCGGGCGGCTGAAATTCACCAATTCGCTCGCCGACGCGGTGAAAGCCGCCGACGCGGTGCTCATCGCCGTGGGCACGCCGTCGCGGCGCGGCGACGGCCATGCCGATCTGACCTTTGTCTATGACGCCGCGCGCGAGATCGCTGCGGCGCTGTCCGGCTTCACCGTGGTGATTACCAAGTCCACGGTTCCGGTCGGCACCGGCGACGAAGTCGAGCGCATCATCCGCGAGACGCGGCCCGACGCCGATTGCGCGGTGGTGTCGAACCCCGAATTTTTGCGCGAGGGCGCCGCTATCCAGGACTTCAAGCATCCGGATCGCATCGTCGTCGGCACCGAGGACGAACGCGCGCGCAAGCTGATGGCCGAGCTTTACCGGCCGCTCTATCTGAACCGCGCCCCGATCATGTTCACCGGGCGCCGCACCGCGGAGCTCATCAAATACGCGGCCAATGCCTTCCTCGCCACCAAGATCACCTTCATCAACGAGATCGCCGACCTCGCCGAAAAAGTCGGCGCCGACGTGCAGGAGATCGCCCGCGGCATCGGTCTCGACAACCGCATCGGCGCGAAATTCCTGCACGCCGGACCGGGCTTTGGCGGTTCCTGCTTTCCCAAGGACACAGTGGCGCTGATCAAGACCGGGCTCGATCACGGCGCGCCGCTGCGCATCGTCGAGGCGGTCGCCGCGGTCAACGACGCGCGCAAGCGGGCGATGGCGCGCAAGGTGCAGGCTGCGCTTAACGGCGACATCCGCGGCAAGACCATCGCCGTGCTCGGGCTCACCTTCAAGCCGAAGACCGACGACATGCGCGAAGCGCCGTCGATTCCGCTGATCACGGCATTGCAGGACATGGGCGCCAAGGTGCGCGCCTACGATCCGGTCGGCATGGCGCAGGCGAAGCCCCTCGTCGGCAATGTGACCTTCTGCGACAACGCCTATGCCTGCGCCGAGGGTGCTTCCGCGCTGGTGATTGTCACCGAGTGGGAGGAGTTCCGCGCGCTCGATTTCGAGCGGCTGAAGTTGGTGATGGCAAAGCCGGTGCTGGTCGATTTGCGCAACGTGTACCGCGCCGAGGAAGTTGCGCGCCACGGCTTCGCCTATGAGAGCGTCGGCCGCGCGGCGAAGACATCATGATTTTTGCAGCGCCGCCGCCGAATAGAAGTTGTCGTCCCCCGCGAAAGCGGGGGACCCAGTAATCGCCGACATCGCAATCTATTGACTCCCGCGTTTACTGGATCATCCGCTTGCGCGGATGATGGCCGCTGAAAACATGCGAACATTCGATACGCCTCTTCCCATCGACGACGCGTTGCCGCGCCTGACCGTGGCGCTCGACGCGCGCAATGCCGCCGTGCTGGTGGCGCCGCCCGGCGCCGGCAAGACCACGCGCGTGCCGCTGGTGCTGCTCGACGAGCCCTGGGCCAAAGACAAAAAAATCCTGGTGCTGGAGCCGCGCCGGCTCGCCGCCCGCGCCGCCGCCGCGCGCATGGCCGCGACGCTCGGCGAACAGGTCGGCGATACCGTCGGCCTGCGCGTGCGCTTCGGCTCGAAAGTGTCCAAACGCACGCGCATCGAAGTGGTCACCGAAGGCGTGTTCACGCGGCTTGTTCTCGACGACCCATCGCTTGCGGGCGTTGCCGCCGTGCTGTTCGACGAATTCCATGAACGCTCCTTGGATGCCGATCTCGGCCTGGCGTTGGCGTGCGACGCCCAGCAAGGACTGCGCGAGGATCTCAAACTCCTGGTGATGTCGGCAACACTCGATGGCGCCCGCGTCGCCGCGCTGCTTGGTGCTGCACCCGTTATCGAGAGCCAAGGCCGCGCCTTTGCAGTCGAAACCCGCTATCTCGGTCGCGATCCGCGCGCACCGATCGAACGCCAGGTATCGGATGCTGTTGCGCGCGCGCTGCGCGCCGAGAAAGGCTCGCTGCTGGTGTTCCTGCCCGGCGCCGGAGAAATCCGCCGCACCGAGACGCTGCTCAAGGAGCGCATCGACGACGCCACTATCGACATCGTGGCGCTGTTCGGCGCGCTCGATGCGCGCGAGCAGGACCGTGCCATCGAGCCCTCACCGCCGCGGCGGCGCAAGATCGTGCTGGCGACCTCGATTGCGGAAACCTCGCTGACTATCGAAGGCGTGCGCGTGGTGATCGACAGCGGCTTGTCGCGGGTGCCGCGCTACGAGCCGGATGTGGGCCTGACGCGGCTGGAAACCGTGCGCGTCTCCCGCGCCGCCGCCGACCAGCGCCGCGGCCGCGCCGGGCGCACCGAGCCGGGCGTCTGCTACCGGCTATGGGACGAGCCGCAGACGGGGTCGCTGGAGCCTTACACGCGGCCGGAAATTCTCTCCGCCGATCTGTCGTCTTTCGTCCTCGATCTGGCGCAATGGGGCGTCGCCGAGCCGGCGAAACTCGCATTTCTCGACCCGCCGCCGCAGGCCGCGTTGAATGAAGCGAAGACGTTGCTCGGTGAGTTAGGCGCCATCGATGCCGAGGGGCGCATCACCGAAGAGGGGCGGCGCCTGCGCGCGCTGCCGCTGCCGCCGCGGCTTGCGCGCATGGTGGTCGATGCCGCTGCGGAAGGCGCGGGCGAGACGGCGGCGGCAATCGCCGCGATTCTTACCGAGCGCGGGCTTGGCGGCGATGATGTCGATCTGACGCATCGGCTCGATCAATTTCGCCGCGACCGTTCGCGTCGCGCCGAGGAGGCGCGGGCGATGGTGAAACGGTGGCTTCTTAACCTCTCCCCTGCGGGGAGAGGTCGATCGAGCGAAGCGAGATCGGGTGAGGGGGATCGGATTGATCGGGAGGCCCGAACCCCCTCACCCCGACCCTCTCCCCAAAGGGGAGAGGGAGAAGAAGCATCCACCGGGTCTCTGCTCGCCCTCGCTTACCCCGACCGCGTGGCGAAGAACCGCGGTGCGGGCCGCGGCTTCCTGCTCGCCAATGGCCGCGGCGGCATGGTCGATCCGGCCTCGCCGCTTGCGCGCGAGCCGTTTCTCGCCGTCGCCGAACTCACCGGCGCGGCGGCGGCAGGCCGCATCGTGCTGGCGGCGCCGATCACGCTTGCCGAGATCGAAGCGCGCTTTGCCGGCAAGATCGAAGATCGCGACACGGTGACATTCGATGTCGCCTCCGCGTCGCTGCGGGCGCGCCGCAGCCGCCGGCTCGGTGCGATTGCGCTCGCCGAGCAGACCAGGCCGGTGACGCCAGACGCGGAGACCGCACACATCCTCGCGCAGGGCCTCATCGGGCTCGGCCTCGACAAATTGCCGTGGAGCAAGGCGGCGCTGCAATTCCGCAATCGTGTCGCCTTCCTGCGCCGCGCTGAAGGCGAGGAATGGCCCGACCTTGCCGACGACGGTCTGGCGCGCAGCGCGGCTGAATGGCTGGCGCCTTTGCTCGCTGACAAGACCGCGCGCAGCCAAGTCTCCGCCGATGCCTTATCCGACGCGGTTATGAATTTGCTGCCGTGGAATCTGCGCCGCCGGCTCGACATGGAGGCGCCGATGCATTTCGCTGCGCCTTCCGGCTCCAGCGTGCCGATCGACTACGAAGCGGAAGAGGGGCCGAAGCTGTCGATCCGCGTGCAGGAATTGTTCGGCCTCGCCAAGCATCCAACGATCGCCGGCGGCCGCGTGCCGCTGCTGATCGAACTGCTGTCGCCCGCGCACCGGCCGGTGCAGGTGACGCGCGATTTGCCCGGCTTCTGGCGCGGCAGTTACGCGCAAGTCAAAGCCGAGATGCGCGGGCGCTATCCAAAGCATCCCTGGCCGGACGATCCGTTGACCGCGCCAGCCACGCGCCGCGCCAAACGCCGCGGCGAATAGATTCAATTGGCGCGGTGTGTTTAACCGGCCGCTCACCATCGCAAAATTGCTAGCGCCGCGTTAAGGCGGCATTTGGCGCCGCCGTGTCATGTTGCCTGGAGAAATTCCGGGCTGTGGTCGATGCGCCAGATTGTCATTCTCGCCGCCGTCGTTCTGGTCGTCGCCGCTTATGCGGCGCGCTATGCCGACAAGACGATTGTCGAGCAGCCGCGGGCGGCCGTCGCGCAGGCGGCCGGGGAGCCGCGCCAATCATCCGCCGGGCAGCACACCATGGTGCTGTCGAGCGATCACGCCGGGCATTTCAAGGTCGACGCCCGTGTCGATGGACGGCCGATCGACTTCATGGTCGATTCCGGTGCCTCGCTGGTGATCATGCGCGAATCCGCGGCCGCGAGGGTACAGATATTCCCCAAGCCCGCCGACTACACCGCCAGGGTCTCCACCGCCAACGGCACGATCAAGGCGGCACCGACGACGCTCGACCGAATCGAGGTTGGCGACATCACCATCTTCGACGTGCCGGCGCTGGTGCTCCCGGATGAGGCGCTGGGGCAAAATCTGCTCGGTGTCTCGTTCCTGTCACGCCTCAAGCGCTACGAATACGCCAACGGCCGCATGGTGCTCGAGCAGTAATCCGCGGCTGCCTCGGACCTTCCCGCCACCATTTGAACGGATCGCTTTGCCGCGCCGCGGCGTTGAGGTATGCACATGAATATTTCTCCGCCCCCATTTGAGGCCTTGATGTTTCCCAAGCCGAAATCCGCGCTTACGCCCAACACTTATGCCTACGAGTCCTCGCCGCTGGTGAAGCCGACTGGCTTCCGCGAATACGACGCGCGCTGGCTGCTGGAAAAAGAAATCAATCTGATGGGCGTGCAGGCGCTGGGCATGGGCCTCGGCACGCTGATCCGCGAGATGGGCGTGAAGCCGGAGATCGTCACCGGCCATGATTTCCGCAGCTATTCCGCTTCGGTGAAGATGGCGCTCACCTCGGGGCTGATGGCTGCCGGCTGCAAGGTGCACGACATTGGCCTCGCCATCACGCCGATGGCCTATTTCGCCCAGTTCGAGCTCAATGTGCCTTGCGTCGCCATGGTCACCGCCTCGCACAACGACAATGGCTGGACCGGGGTGAAGATGGGCGCCCACCGCCCGCTCACCTTCGGCCCCAACGAGATCAACCGGCTGAAGGACATCGTGCTGGAGGCGAAATTCGATCTCAAGGGCGGCGGCAGTTACGCCTTCGTGGAGAATTTCCCCGAACGCTACATCGCCGATCTCACCAAGCGGCCGAAGCTCAAGCGCAAGCTCAAGGTCGTCGCCGCCTGCGGCAACGGCACCGCCGGCGCCTTCGCGCCGAAGATTTTGTCTGCTGTCGGTTGCGAAGTGGTGCCGCTCGATTGCGAGCTCGACCACACCTTCCCGCGCTACAATCCCAACACCGAAGACATGAAGATGCTGCACGCCATGCGCGACGCCGTGCTGATCAGCCGCGCCGATGTGGGCCTCGGCTTCGACGGCGATGGCGACCGCTGCGGTGTCGTCGACAATGAGGGCGAGGAAATCTTTGCCGACAAGGTCGGCGTCATGCTGGCGCGCGATATCTCGGCGCTGCACAAGAACTCGATCTTCGTGGTCGATGTGAAATCAACCGGGCTTTTCCTCACCGATCCGGTGCTGAAGGCAAACGGCGTCAAGGTTGATTACTGGAAGACCGGCCATTCCTATATCAAGCGGCGGGTCAACGAGCTCGGCGCGATCGCCGGCTTCGAGAAGTCCGGGCATTTCTTCTTCAACTCGCCCTATGGCCGCGGCTATGACGATGGCATGATTTTCGCGCTCGCGGTCTGCGACATGCTCGACCGCAATCCGGGAAAGAGCATGGCCGATCTGCGCAAAGACCTGCCGAAGACCTGGGGCTCGCCGACCATGTCGCCGCATTGCGACGACGAGAAGAAATACGGCGTGGTCGACGCGGTGGTGAAGCATTTCGAGGCGATGAAGACGGACGGCCGCCGCTTCATCGGGCAGCCGATTCGCGATCTGGTCACCGTCAATGGCGTGCGCGTCACGGTGGAGGACGGTACCTGGGGCCTGGTGCGGGCTTCCTCGAACAAGCCGGAACTCGTCGTCGTGGTCGAAAGCCCGGTGTCGGAGGCGCGCATGCGCGAAATGTTCAAGGCGGTCGATACCGTGCTGCGCACGTTCCCGATGGTCGGCGAGTACAACCAGACGATTTGAAAGCCGGCTAGAAGCCCCAGTAGCGACCGGTGCCGCCGATCACCACGACGATCAGGCCGAGCGGCAGGTTGATCATGATGATCTGGCGGATGCGGTTGAGCTGCAGCCCGGCCGCCGCCCAACTCTGCGCGTCCACCGCGCGCTTGAATTTGAGCCAGGGCCCGTGGAACAGCCAGGCGAACAGCAGAATCATCAGCCAGCCGATCCCCTGCATCAAATGGACATAGAGCGGCATTCCGGCAAAGCCGCCGAAAGTCGTGAACACCATCCAGTAGCCGCTGGCGAGCAGCAGCAGCACCGAAACCCAGACCCAGGGGAAGAATTTGGCGAAAAAATTGCGCCACAGCATCAGACGTTGCGGCGTTTCCAGCGCCGAGGCCGCCGGCCGCAGGCAGATATAGGCCGCGAACATGCCGCCGACCCAGACCACGGCGGCGAGGATGTGAAAGGTAAGGGCAAGGGCGGTTTGCAGCATGGGCGGCATCGTAGCACGAGATTGCTTGCGACGATTTGATTTTGTGCATCTCCCGGCCTCATGCTGAGGAGCGCCCGCAAGGGCGCGTCTCGAAGCATGTGGCCGCCCCAGCCTTCGAGACGCATTGCCGCGCAATGCTCCTCGGGATGAGGCGGTGAGAAGTCGCATGCGCATTGTCATCCTCGGCGCCGGGCCGGCCGGGCTCTATCTCGCCTATCTGATCAAGCGCCGCGCCGGGCCAAATACGGTCTCCGTCATCGAGCAGAACGCGGCCAACGCCACCTTCGGCTTCGGCGTGGTGTTTTCCGATCGCGCGCTCGAGTTCCTGCGCGCCGACGATCCCGAGACATTTGCCGCCATGGCACCGCAGATGCAAACCTGGAACGACATGACGCTTGTTCACCGCAACGAGCGCATTGTCATCGACGGCATCGGCTTTGCCGCTATTGGCCGATTGAAGCTGCTGCAGCTTCTGCTGGCGCGGGCGCGCTCGGTCGGTATCGAGCCGGAATTCGGCCGCGCGGTGGCCTCGCTTGACGAGTTCGAAAGCGCCGATGTGGTTGTCGGCGCCGACGGCGCCAATTCACTGGTGCGGCACAGCTTTGCCGACCGGTTCGGCGCGAGCGTCACGCATTTGAGCAATCGCTTCGCCTGGTTCGGCACCAGCGAGGTCTTCGACACGCTGACACAGACCTTCCGCCACACGCCGTTCGGCGATTTCAACGCGCATCATTACCGCTACGCGCCGGGGCGCAGCACCTTCATCGTCGAAACCGACGCCACGACCTTCGCACGCGCCGGCTTTGAAAGAATGCTCAATTCGGAATCGCGGGCGGTGTGCGAGAAGATCTTCGCCGCGGCGCTGGGCGGGCACCCTTTGATCTCCAATAATTCGATGTGGCGGCAGTTTCCGCTGGTGCGCAACAAGCGCTGGTGGCACGGAAAATACGTGCTGATCGGCGATGCCGCGCACACCGCGCATTTTTCCATCGGCTCGGGCACGCGGCTGGCGATGGAAGATGCGATAGCGCTCGACAAGGCGCTCGCCGCCAATCCGCGCGACGTGGGCTCGGCGCTCGCGGCCTACGAGACGGCGCGGCGGCCGGTTCTCGACAAGCTCATCGCCGGCGCCAATGGCAGCGCGCAGTGGTACGAACATTTCGCCGAGCACATGCAGCTTGCGCCCCTTGATTTCGCCATGAGCTACATCACCCGCTCCGGCCGCGTCGATCTCGAGCGGCTGCGCACGCTGTCGCCGAAGTTTGTCGAGCGCTACGAGCGGGAGCGGAGCAAGGCGTGAGCTTGCGGATCGACACGTTGCTCCGCGCCGCCTTAGTCTTTCTCTTCCTTGAACGTATTGCGGAAGGGATGCGCCGGATAGACGCCGAGGATGGTCAACTCCTTGGAGAAAAACCGTAGCTCCTCCAGCGCGAACACCAGCGCACGGTCGTCCGGGTGACCCTCGACGTCGGCGTAGAATTGCGTGGCGAAGAAATTGCCGCCGACCATGTAGCTTTCCAGCTTGGTCATGTTGATGCCGTTGGTGGCGAAGCCGCCCATGGCCTTGTAGAGCGCCGCCGGCACGTTGCGCACGCGGAAGACGAAGGTGGTGATGGTCTTGCCGTTATCGTGCGGCGCCCATTTCTTTTCGCGCGAAAGTACGATGAAGCGCGTGGTCGAATTGGTTTCGTCCTCGACGTTTTCCTTGAGGATGTTGAGGCCGTAGATCTCGGCGGCAAGCCGCGAAGCGATGGCCGCGCGCGTCAAGTCTTTGCTCTCGGCGACCTCGCGCGCGGATCCGGCGGTATCGGCAGCGACGATCGGCTTGAGCTTGAATTCGCGGATAATCTTGCGGCACTGACCGAGCGCCATGACGTGGCTCTCGACCGATTTGATCGTTTTCAGGCTGGCGCCCTTGAGCGCCATCAGCTGGTTGCGGATCGGCAGGAACCATTCGGCGATGATGTGCAGCTTCGAAGTCGGCATCAGATGATGGATGTCGGCGACGCGGCCGGCGACCGAGTTTTCGATGGGGATCATGCCGAGATCGGCGTCGCCGCTGCTGAGCGCGGAGAAGCAATCCTCGAAGGTCGGGCAGGGCACCGGCTCGTGATCGGGATAGGCTTCGCGGCAGGCGAGATGCGAATTCGCGCCCGGCTCGCCCTGGAAAACGATCTTTTGCTTCGCCATGACCCGTGCCCAGCTATTTGTCGGCGATTGGGTCGCAGACCCCGCCAATCAAGTCAACCGCCGAACAGCTTGCGCGCTTTTTCCAGCTCTTCCGGCGTATCGACGCCGAACGGCACGCTTTCGATCACGGCAACGTCGATGCGCATGCCGGCATCGAGCGCACGCAATTGCTCGAGCTTCTCGCGCCGCTCATTGGCGGATGGCGGCAGCTTGACGAAACGCTCAAGGGCCGCGCGGCGGTACGCATAGAGGCCAATGTGATGATAGTGCGGCCCTACGCCCGTTGCGTTGGCGCGGGTGAAAATGACGGCACGAAAACGATCCGGCGCGACCGGCGTACCGGACACCTTGACGACATTCGGATTGCTGCGCTCGGCCGGGTCGGTGATTTCGGCGGCGAGCGTCGCGATATCGACTTCGGGATCCTCGAGCGGATTTAGCGCGGCGCGAATGTCGGCCGGATCGATCGTCGGCAGATCGCCTTGCACATTGACCACGACGTCGACGCGCCGCTCGGGATCGAGAATTTCCAGCGCCTCGAAGATGCGGTCGGAGCCGGAGGCGTGATCGGCGCGCGTCATCAATGCGCGGCCGCCGGCTTTGTCCACGGCGGCCAAGACCGCCTCGGAATCGGTGGCCACCACCGCTTCGCCGATGCCGGCGGCCTGCGCCTGGCGCAGCACGCGCACGATCATCGGCTCGCCGCCGATGTCGGCGAGCGGCTTGCCGGGCAGTCGGGTCGAGGCCATGCGCGCCGGGATGAGGATGATCGCGGTTGTCATGATGTCGGGGGATTAGACGGGTTGCCATGCGCGAAGCAAGCCGGTATCTCTCGGCCCGCCGTCGTCCTGGCGGCATCCGGCCGGCACCCCGTCCCCGCCTTGGGAGCCCGTTTTCGATGAATTCGTTCGAACTCAATAAAGTCCTGGGCGCCATCCTCGGCACCTGCCTGATCACGCTGGCGCTCAATATCGCTGCCGGCGCGATCTTCTCGACCGAGAAGCCGGCCAAGCCCGGCTACGCCATCGCCGTCAAGCAGGAAGGTGGCGGCGAAAAGGCCGCGCCTAAGGAGCAGGAGCCGTCGATGGAAGCCATGATGGCCACGGCGACGGTGGAAAAAGGCCAGCAAATCGCCAAGCAGTGCCAGGCCTGCCATACCTTCGAAAAGGGCGGCCCCAACCGCGTCGGCCCCAATCTGTGGGGCATTGTCGGAAGTCCGCGCGGAGAAGACCGCGGCGGCTTCAACTTCTCTGCCGCCATGAGGGCCAAGGGCGGCAACCTGGACCTTCAGCGAGCTCTATCAGTTCCTGAAGAATCCGCGCGAATATATCCCCGGCACGGCCATGACCTTTGCCGGTCTGTCGCGCGGCCAGCAGCGCGCCGACGTGATCGATTTCCTCAACTCGCTGTCCGACAACCCAGCGCCGTTGCCGAAGGCCGCGGCAAATCCGGCGCCCGGCGCCGCGCCCGCAGCCTCTGCTGCGCCAGCGGAGCCGAAGAAATAGATCGGAGTGGGCGACCAATGTTGCGAACGGCCGGGCAATACCCGGCCGTTTCTGTTTGAAAAAGGTTCCGCCGTGTACCGAAAAACCGACATAATCGGCGCCGATTGCAGCATTGCCCGCGTCAGCGTGGCAGGAGCCTTGCGATGAAACTGTCCCGCCGTTCCGTTTTGCGCAGCGCCGCGGCCGCGCTCGCCGCCCCGGCCTTGGAGATTCTGCGCGCGGCGCCGGCTGCCGCGCAAGCCAAGCAAGCCGCTCGACAATGGAAGCATGGGCTGTCGCTGTTCGGCGAGCCGCATTACCCGGACGGCTTCAAGCATTTCGATTACGTCAACCCGACGGCGCCGCAAGCCGGCGTGGTGCGCGAGATCGCCTTTGGCACCTTTGACAATTTCAACACCGTGATCTCCGGCGTGAAGGGCAACCTCGCCCAGGGCACCGAGCTCGTTACCGAGTCGCTGATGGCGTCAGCCCTCGACGAGGTCTCCACCGAATACGGCCTGCTCGCCGAAGCGGTCAGCCACCCGGACGATCACTCGTCCGTAACCTATCGGCTGCGCGCGACTGCGCGCTGGCAGGACGGCCAGCCGGTGACGGCGGAAGACCTCGTCTACTCCTTCGATACCTTCAAGAAGAACAGCCCGCAGCTTGCCGCCTATTATCGGCACGTGACCAAGGCGGAAAAGACCGGCGAACGCGAGGTCACCTTCACCTTCGACGGCCCGGGCAATCGCGAATTGCCGCAGATCGTCGGCCAGTTGCCGGTGCTGGCGAAGCACTGGTGGGAAGGCACCGACAAGTCCGGCAAGAAGCGCGACGTGGCGCAGACGACGCTGGAGCCGCCGCTCGGCTCGGGACCCTACCGGATCAAGGAATTCGCGCCCGGGCGCAATATTATCTACGAGAAAGTTGCTGACTATTGGGGCAAGGACCTCAACGTGAATGTCGGCGCCAATAACTTCCAGGAGATTCACTTCGAGTATTTCCGCGACTCAACCGTGGCGCTGGAAGGCTTCAAGGCCGATCAGGTGGACTGGCGCAGCGAGACCAGCGCCAAGAATTGGGCGACCGCCTACGATTTTCCGGCCGTGCGCGACAAGCGCGTGGTCCTGGAGGAATTTCCGATCCGCAATCTGGGGGTGATGCAGGCGTTTGCCTTTAACATCAGGCGCGACAAGTTCAAGGATCCGCGCGTGCGCCGCGCTTTCAATTTCGCTTTTGACTTCGACGAAATGAACAAGCAGATCTTCTTCGGCCAGTACAAGCGCATCGCCAGTTATTTCGAGGGCACCGAACTCGCCTCGTCCGGACTTCCCGAAGGCAAGGAGCTGGAAATTCTGCAAACGGTGAAGGACAAGGTTCCACCGGAGCTGTTCACCACGCCCTATACCAATCCGGCCGGCGGCAATCCGCAGGCGGTGCGCAATAATCTGCGCGAAGGGCTCAAGCTGCTGCGCGAGGCGGGCTATGAGGTGCGCGACACCAAGCTCGTCAACACCAAGACCAATGAGCGTTTCACCGTCGAGCTGCTGGTGGAGGAGCCGGCCTTCGAGCGCGTCATGCTGTTTTACAAGCCGTCGCTTGAGCGGCTCGGCATTGGCGTTTCGGTGCGCGTCATCGACTCATCGCAATACGAGAACCGGATGCGGCAATGGGACTTCGACATCATCATCGCCTCGTGGGGTGAGTCGCTGTCGCCGGGCAATGAGCAGCGCGGCTATTGGGGCTCGCAGGCCGCCGACATTCCCGGCTCGCGCAATCTGATCGGCATCAAGAACCCGGCAGTCGACACGCTGATCGAGCGCGTCATTTTCACCAAGGATCGCGACGAGCTGGTCGCCGCCACCAGGGCGCTCGACCGCGTGCTGCTGTGGAATTTCTACGTCGTGCCACAATGGACCTACGGCAAGGTGCGCACCGCGCGCTGGGACCGCTTCGGCCGGCCGGCGACCATGCCGAAATACGGCAACTCGGCGTTTCCGACGATCTGGTGGTGGGACGCGGATAAGGCGGCCAAGCTGCCGCGCAAGTCTTGATCAACCGCCGCCAGGCTCTGCTGGTTTCCGTCGGCGCATTCGCCGCGGCGAAGCTGGTGCCGGCGTTGGCACAAGACACCGGGCGTCACGGCATGTCGGCCTTCGGCGATCTCGCCTACGCGCCCGACTTTGCCCATTTCAATTACGTCAATCCGGACGCGCCCAAAGGCGGCGTGTTTTCGCAAATCGGGCCGGGCATCCAGTTCAACCAGAATCAGCTCACCTTCAATTCGCTCAACAGCTACATCCTCAAAGGCGATGCGGCGCAGGGCATGGAATTGACCTTCGCCACGCTGATGGTGCGTTCGGGCGACGAGCCGGACGCCATGTACGGGCTTGCGGCGCGCGGCGGTGAGCATTTCCGACGATGGGCTCACCTACCGTTTCAGCCTGCGGTCCGAGGCGAAATTCCATGACGGCACGCCGCTCACCGCGCATGACGTCGTCTTTTCACTGGCGACGCTGAAGGAAAAAGGCCATCCGATCATCACCCAACAGCTGCGCGACTTCGCGGGCGCCGAGGCTGCCGACGATCACACCGTGGTTGCGCGTTTTGCCGCAAAGCGCGGGCGCGACGTGCCGCTTTTCGTCGCCGGACTGCCGATCTTTTCGCGCGCCTATTATTCCAGGCAGCCGTTCGATCAATCGACCTTGGACATCCCGCTCGGCAGCGGCGCCTATAAAGTCGGCCGTTTCGAAGTTGGCCGTTACATCGAATATTCGCGGGTGAAGGATTGGTGGGGTGCCGATTTGCCGGTCGCGCGCGGGCAGAACAATTTCGATGCGGTGCGCTACGAATATTACCGCGACCGCGACGTCGGCTTCGAAGGCTTCACGGCGAAGAATTATCTGTTCCGCGAGGAGTTCACCTCGCGCACCTGGGCGACACGCTACGATTTCCCTGCTTTCAAGGCGGGCCGTGTCAAGCGCGCGGTCCTTCCCGACGACACGCCCTCCGGCGCGCAAGGCTGGTTCATCAATACGCGGCGCAAGCAGTTCAAGGATCGCCGCCTGCGCGAGGCGCTGATCGATGCCTTCGACTTCGAATGGACCAACAAGAACATCATGTACGGCTCCTATGACCGCACCGTCTCGGTGTTCCAGAATTCACCGATGATGGCGCAAGGCAAGCCGGACGCCGCCGAGCTTGCTCTGCTGGAGCCGTTTCGCGGCCAGGTGCCGGATGAAGTGTTCGGCGAGCCCTACGTTCCGCCGGTGACCGATGGTTCGGGGCAGGACCGCCGCTGGCTACGCGCCGGCGCGCAATTGCTCGATGCCGCCGGCATCACGTTGCAGAACCGCAAGCGCGTGCTGCCCGACGGCAGCAAAGTCACGCTCGAGTTCTTGATCGATGAGCCGTCCTTCCAGCCGCACCATCTGCCCTATATTCGCAATCTGGCGACCCTCGGCATCGATGCGACGCTGCGCATCGTCGATCCGGTGCAGTTCCGCGCGCGTATGGACAGTTTCGATTTCGACGTCACCGTCCAGCGCTTCAGCTTTTCCTCGACGCCGGGCGATTCGCTGCGCACCTATTTCACCTCGCAGGCAGCGGCGACCAAGGGCTCGCAGAACCTCGCCGGCATCGCCGATCCGGCCGTGGACCGGCTGGTCGACATCATCATCGCCGCCAAGACGCGCGAGGACTTGACCACCGCCTGCCGCGCGCTCGACCGCGTCATCCGCGCCGGCCGCTACTGGATTCCACACTGGTACAAGGCCTCGTATTGGATCGCCCACTGGGATGTGTTCGGCTGGCCGGAAAAACGGCCGCGCTATTTTCGCGGCATCCCGGAAACCTGGTGGTACGATCGCGGCAAGGCGGCGAAACTGGAACAAAAAGGCTAAAGTTCGCCCATGGCACAGTTCGACCATTCTGTCGTCGAGGCGCTGAGCGAATTGAGTGTGACGGCTGTCACATTTTTTTCGCGCAGCGCAGCGTGACGGATCGAAAATAAAGCGGTAACAAAACGCTATGGCCGCCTATATCGTTCGTCGTCTGCTGTTCATGGTGCCGACCCTTCTCGGCATCATGCTGGTGGCCTTCGTGGTGATCCAGTTCGCGCCCGGCGGGCCGGTCGAGCAGGTGATCGCCAAGCTGACCGGCAGCGACACCGGCGCCACCTCGCGCATTTCCGGCTCTCCCGGCGGCGATTTCGGCGCCCGCGGCGTGCAGGGCGGCTCGCAGGTCGATGCCGGAAATTCCAAATACCGCGGCGCCCAAGGCCTCGATCCGGCCTTCATCAAGAGCCTGGAAAAGCAGTTCGGCTTCGACAAGCCGGCCTATGAGCGCTTCGGCATCATGCTGTGGAACTATGCCCGCTTCGATTTCGGCAAGAGCTATTTTCGCGACGTCAGCGTGCTGCAACTGATCAAGGAAAAGCTGCCGGTATCGATGTCGCTCGGTATCTGGATGACGCTGCTGACGTATCTCATCTCGATTCCGCTCGGCATCAAGAAGGCAATCGACGACGGCTCGCAATTCGACGTGTGGACGTCGGGCATCATCATTGTCGGCTATGCCATACCGGGCTTCCTGTTCGCCATCCTGTTGATCATCCTGTTCGCCGGCGGCTCATTCTTCGACTGGTTTCCGCTGCGCGGGCTGTTTTCCGACAATTGGGCGCAATTGCCGTGGTGGCATAAGATTTTCGATTATTTCTGGCACCTGACATTGCCGATTATCTCCATGGCGCTGTCGGCCTTCGCCACCATGACGCTGCTCACCAAGAATTCCTTCCTCGACGAAATCCGCAAGCAATACGTGCTCACCGCCCGCGCCAAGGGCTGCTCGCGCAATCAGGTGCTTTACGGCCACGTGTTCCGCAACGCCATGCTGATCGTGATCGCCGGCTTTCCCGGCGCCTTCGTGCACGCCTTCTTCACCGGCTCGCTGCTGATCGAAACGATTTTCTCGCTCGACGGGCTCGGCCTGCTCGGTTTCGAAAGCGTGCTCAACCGCGACTATCCGGTGGTGTTTGCGACGCTCTACATCTTCTCGCTCATCGGCCTGGTGGTGAATCTGATCTCGGATCTGACCTATACCTGGATCGATCCGCGCATCGATTTCGAGACGCGGGAGGTCTAGCGGTGGACGTGCGCTCGCCCGATACCACCGCGGTCGGCGTCTCCGGGCTCGACGTACCGCCGAGCCGCCACCGGATTGTGATATCGCCGCTGAACAAGCGGCGCTGGGAGAACTTCAAGGCCAACCGCCGCGGCTACTGGGCGCTGTGGCTGTTTCTGGCGCTGTTTGTCGTCTCGCTGTTTGCCGAATTCATCGCCAACGACAAGCCGATCTTCATCTACGTCAACGGCAAGTTGTTCTTTCCGGCGGTGATCACCTATCCCGACACGGCCTTCAGCAAGCCCCACGATCCAAACATGTTCGGCACCGCGGCCGATTACCGCGACGATTACCTGATGGGGCTGATCGAGAAGGAGGGCGGCATATTGATTTGGCCGCCGATCCATTTTTCCTACAACACGCAGGTGAGCCGCCCGCCGTCGCCGTTTCCATCGAAGCCGACCTGGATGCTGACCAAAGCGGACTGCGAATTCGCCGCCACGCATGGCTTCGCCAAATGCGACACCCTCGAATACAACTGGCTCGGCACCGACGACGGCGGCCGCGACGTGCTCGCCCGCCTGATCTACGGCTTCCGCATCTCCGTGCTGTTCGGGCTGACGCTCACCATCATTTCATCGATCATCGGCGTCGCCGCCGGCGCGGTGCAGGGCTATTTTGGCGGCTGGACCGATCTCTTGTTCCAGCGCTTCATCGAGATCTGGACCTCGATCCCCTCGCTCTATCTCCTGCTCATTATCTCCTCGGTGCTGGTGCCCGGCTTCTTCGTGCTGCTCGGCATTCTGCTGCTGTTTTCCTGGGTGTCGCTGGTTGGCCTGGTGCGCGCCGAATTCCTGCGCGGACGCAATTTTGAATATATCCAGGCGGCGCGTGCGCTCGGCGTATCGAATGCGGTGATCATCTTCCGCCACCTGTTGCCGAACGCCATGGTGGCGACCATGACGTTTCTGCCCTTCATTTTGTCGTCGTCGGTGATGACGCTGACCGCGCTCGACTTCCTCGGCTTCGGCCTGCCGCCGGGCTCGCCCTCGCTCGGCGAATTGCTGTCGCAAGGCAAGGCCAATGTGCAGGCGCCATGGCTCGGCCTCACCGGCTTCTTCTCGCTGGCGATCATGTTGTCGTTGCTGATCTTCATCGGCGAAGCGGTGCGCGACGCCTTCGATCCGCGAAAGACGTTCCGATGACCGGGCCGGGCGAAAAAATTCTGTCGATCCGCGATCTCTCGGTCGCCTTCGGCCATGGCAAGCGCGAGACGCTTGCCGTCGACCGTGTCTCCTTCGACATCGCCAAGGGCGAGACGCTGGCGCTGGTCGGCGAGAGCGGCTCGGGCAAATCGGTGACCGCGCTGTCGGTGATGAAGCTGCTGCCCTACCCGGCGGCACATCACCCGTCCGGCTCGATCCGCTTTGCCGGACGCGAGCTCATGACCATGCCGGAAAACGAAATCCGCCAGGTGCGTGGCAACGACATCGCCATCATCTTCCAGGAGCCGATGACGTCGCTCAATCCGCTGCACACGATCGAGAAGCAGATCAGAGAAATTCTGCTATTGCATCAAGGGGTTGCCGGCACGGAAGCGCGCGAACGCATTCTCAAGCTGCTTGGCGAAGTCGGCATTCGCGATCCAGCCGGTCGTTTGGGAAGTTATCCGCACCAGTTGTCCGGCGGCCAGCGCCAGCGCGTGATGATCGCCATGGCGCTCGCCAACGAGCCCGATCTGCTGATCGCCGACGAGCCGACCACGGCGCTCGACGTCACCGTGCAGGCGCAGATCCTGCAACTGCTCAAGGACACGCAAACGCGCCTCGGCATGTCGATGCTGTTCATCACCCATAACCTCGGCATCGTGCGCAAGCTCGCCGACCGTGTCTGCGTGATGAACCAGGGCAAGATCGTCGAACATGGCCCGGTCGAGCGCGTCTTCACCAAGCCCGAGCATCCCTATACCTGCGAACTGCTCGCCGCCGAGCCGAAGCCCGATCCGGCGCCGCCGCGGCCGAATGCGCCGGTGGTGATCTCGACGCAGGACCTGAAGGTGTGGTTCCCGATCAAGCGCGGCGTCATGCGCAACGTGGTCGGCCACATCAAGGCGGTCGACGGCGTCAGCGTCGAGGTGCGCAAGGGCGAGACCCTCGGCATCGTCGGCGAGTCGGGCTCCGGCAAGACCACGCTCGGCCTCGCCATCCTGCGGCTGATCTCCTCCGACGGCCCCATCGTGTTCATGGGCCATACCATTCAGGGCCTCAAGTTCAAGGACATGCGGCCGTTCCGCCGCAACATGCAGATCGTGTTCCAGGACCCTTACGGCTCGCTGTCTCCGCGCATGTCGGTGTCCGACATCATCGAGGAGGGGCTGTGGGTGCACCATCCGCATCTGTCGCGGCGCGAAGGCGAGCGCAGCGTCATCGCCGCGCTCAACGATGTCGGGCTCGATCCGGAGACGCGCCACCGCTATCCGCACGAGTTCTCCGGCGGCCAGCGCCAGCGCATCGCGCTCGCGCGCGCATTGGTGCTGGAGCCGACCTTCATCGTGCTCGACGAGCCGACCAGCGCGCTCGACATGCTGATCCAGGCGCAGATGGTCGATCTGCTGCGCGACCTGCAGAAGCGGCGCGAGCTCACTTACCTGTTCATCTCGCACGATCTGCGCGTGGTGGCGGCGCTCGCCAGCCGGCTGCTGGTGATGCGCAACGGCAAGGTGATTGAGCAGGGTGCCGCCGCCGAGCTGTTCAAGAAGCCGGAGAGCGAATACACCCGCGCGCTGTTTGCCGCCGCCTTCAATCTGGAAACCGTGGGCGAGGGCGCGGTGGCGCAATAACCCGCGGACGGGCGAGGATGGCATGGATCCATTCGATTTTGCCGGCCGCACGGTTTTCGTCGCCGGCGGCACCAGCGGCATCAATTTAGGCATTGCGCTTGCTTTCGCCTCCCGCGGCGCCAATGTTGCCGTGGCTAGCCGCTCGGCCGATAAGGTCGCGGCCGCGGTCGAGGAACTCTCGCGCGCCGGCGCCAAGGCCATGGGCCGCTCCGCCGATGTGCGCGACGCGGGAGCAATCGCCGCGGCGCTCGCCGAGGCCCACGGCCAATTCGGCGACCTCGATGTGCTGGTATCCGGCGCGGCGGGAAATTTCCCTGCCGCTGTGCTCGGCATGTCGCCCAACGCCTTCAAGGCGGTGGTCGATATCGACTTGCTCGGCACTTTCAACGTGATGCGCGCGGCGCACCAGTTTCTGCGCAAGCCAGGCGCCGCCGTGATCAACATTTCCGCGCCGCAATCCGTGCATCCTACGATGATGCAGGCGCATGTTTGTGCCGCCAAGGCCGGCATCGACATGCTCACCCGTTGCCTTTGCCTCGAATGGGGTGGTGACGGCATCCGGGTGAATTCGGTGATCCCGGGTCCGATTGCCGACACCGAGGGCATGGCCAGGTTGTCGCCGACGGAGGAAGCGCGGGACGCCGTACGCAAGTCGGTGCCGCTTGGCCGCTTCGGCCAAAAAGATGAAATCGCCAACATGGTGATGTTTCTGGCGTCGCCGCTCGCCGCCTATGTCAGCGGCGCCATCATTCCGGTGGATGGCGGCTGGACCGCGGCCGGCGCGCGCGGCTTCCGACTTGCCGATCTGAGCCAAAAGTGAAACGTCTCGATCGAACGATCTAGGCCGCCATTCGTGCTTAAACCCGCCTCACGCTGGTGACTTCGCTGCCGTCTGCCTTGATGCGGGCGATTGCCTCCGCAGCCGGCTCGATCGCCACCGCCATGGCATGCGCATTGGCGTGCAGCAGCGTTTTGTCGTCGCGGGCGATGGCAACGTGGCCCTTCCAGAAGACGAGATCGCCGCGGCGCAGCTCGGCGAGCATCGACGGCTTGCCTAGCGCCAATTCCTGCATGTCGCTGTCGCGCGGGCAGGCAACGCCGGCGGCCTGCAGTGCGACCTGCACAAGTCCCGAACAGTCGATGCCGAGCGCAGTCTTGCCGCCCCACAGATAGGGCGTGCCGAGAAACATCTCGGCGACGGCGACGAAATCGCGCTCGTTCGCGCCGACCGGCGCCACGTGCGGCAAGGGCAGATACAGGCCGGTTTCCGTCACCACAAAGCGTTCGTCCTGGCGGACGACGACGACCTGCGCGCCGAACGGCAAAGTCGCGAGCGGCGGCATCTTGATATCGGGCGCCGGGAAACCGAGCGTCAGCCGCGCGGTGACCTTGTGGGTCGGCGGCGCGCCGGCGCGGCCCAGTGCCTCGGCGGCGATGTAGCCGACATAGCTGTCGCGCTGCAATTGGCCCCAGGCCCAGCCTTCATCGTTGAACTCATAGGCGGTGAAGCGCTCGCCCATCAGCGCTTCGGTGTCGAGCGGCGCTTCGTGGCTCGGCTCGCGCCTGACCGCGGCCTGCGCCGCGACGATCTGGTGCAGCGTGCCTTCGACGAAACGTTCGGCCTCGACCTTGCCTTGCAAAAACTTCGCCGCGATCTCGGGGCGGAATGGTTGAATGCGCGGATCGAGCATGGTTCAGGAATAGCGCGCGCAAAGCATCGCATAGAGCGCGCGTGCGGTCTGGCATTCGGCGCCTTCCGGGCGGCCGGGCTTGGCCGCGGCGGTCCAGGCGAAAATGTCGAGATGCAGCCAGGATTTCGCGGCGACGAAGCGGCGCAGGAACAGCGCCGCGGTAATGGCGCCGCCCTGACCGCCGGATCGCGGCATTGTTGAGATCGGCGACTTTGGAATCGAGCATCGCTTCGTAAGGCCGCCATAGCGGCATGCGCCACAGCGGATCGTTCTCGGCAGCCGCAAAGCGCGCAAGCTCGGCGGCGAGCGCGTCGTCGTCGGTGAAGGCGGCCGGCAGGTCGGGCCCGAGCGCGACGCGCGCGGCGCCGGTCAAGGTGGCGAAATCGACGATCAGCGCCGGCTTCTCCTCATCGGCGAGCGTCGAGCGCATCGGCAAGGACCAGCCGGCCCTCGGCGTCGGTATTGCCGATCTCGACCGAGATGCCCTTGCGCGAGGTGTAGATATCGCGCGGGCGGAAGCTGGTGCCGGAGATCGAATTCTCCACCGCCGGGATGAGCACGCGCAGCCGCACTTTCAAGCCGCGCGACATGATCATGTGCGCCAGCGCCAGAGCCGTCGCTGCGCCGCCCATGTCCTTCTTCATGTTGAGCATGCCGGCATCGGTCTTGATGTCGAGGCCGCCGGTGTCGAAGCAGACGCCCTTGCCGACGAGGGTGATTTTCGGATCGCTGGCCTTGCCCCAGGTGAATTCGATCAGGCGGGGGCTGCGCACCGAGCCGCCGCCGACCGCCTGGATCAGGGGGAATTGCTTGGCCAGCGCATTGCCTCGGGTCACGTCAAGCGCAGCGCCGTGTTGCTCGGCGAGCTTGCGTGCGGCCGCCCTCCAGCTCGTCCGGCCCCATGTCGTTCGACGGCGTATTGATGAGGTCGCGGGCGAGCGTCACCGCTTCGACGATGCGGGAAAGATCCTCGCCATCGACGCCCTCCGGCACCACCAGCTGCACGTTGCGCGGCTCGCCCTTGCGGTAGCGGGTGAATTGATAGCTGCCGAGGGCAAAGCTAAGCGCCGCAAGCCGCGCGTCATGCGGCGCATTGGCGAAACGATAGGTCCCGGGCGGCAGCAGATTGACCAGCTGGCCCGGGCGGAACAGGTCCTTGACCGGCTCGTCAGCCGCCTCGATGCCGAACAGCACGCCGGCAAGCTTGCCGTCCGCTGCCGGCACGATGAGATGCCGCCCGGGCTTGGGCTCGTAGCCGGCGGCGCGGACGAATGCGAGCTCGCGCGCATCGAGCATCTTTGTCGCCGCGGCGAAATTCGCCGCGTTGACGAACAGGATCGGCACGGCTTCGCCGCTGCTTACAAAGATAGGATGCATGGTCACTCCGCGGCGTCGCGCATCGGTTGCTTGGGCGCGTAGCCGTCGCGCGTCTGCGGCAGCTTCCAGCCCAGCATCTTCGAGGCGACCAGCGTGCGCAATACCTGCGCGGTGCCGCCGCCGATGGTGAACATGCGCACGTCGCGCGCCATGCGCTCGAGCGGCAATTCGCGCGAATAGCCGCGGGCGCCGAAAAACTGCAGCGCGTCGTTGACGATTTTGATCGCGCTCTCGGAGGCAAAGATCTTTGCCTGCGCCGCCAGCATCGGATCGGGGAAGCCGCTCGCGCCGCGCGAGCGCGCCGCCGCGTAAAGCATCAGCCGCGCCGCGGTGAGCTGCGTCTGCATGTCGGCGAGCATCCATTGCAGCCCCTGGAATTCGCCGATCGGACGGCCGAACTGCTCGCGCGACTTCGCCCACCCCAGGGCATGTTCCAGTGCGCCGGCGGCTATTCCTAAGGCCACGGTGCCGGCGCCGACGCGCTGGCTGTTATAGGCCGTCATCAGATCGGCAAAGCCGCGGCGAAAGCCGGACGGCGGCGCCAGCGCCATGCGCGCCGGCACTTCGAGGTCTTCGAAGACGATTTCGCCTTCCGGCATGCCGCGCAGACCCATGGTCTGCTCGCGGCGGGTGACGCGAAGGCCTTTCGCCTCATCACGCACGGCAAGGAAGCCGCCGATGCCTTGTTCCTCGCCGCGCTCGTCGAATACGCGGGCAAAGATCAGATGCAGCTTGGACACGCCGGCGCCGGTGATCCAGTGCTTCTTGCCGTTGACGATGTAGGTGTCGCCGCGCTTGTCGGCGCGCGTGGTCATGGCCAGCGCGTCGCTGCCGGCGTCGGGCTCGGTGATGCAGATCGCCGGCTTGTCGCCGGCAAGCACCAGGGAGGCTGCGAGCTTTTTCTGCTCTTCGGTGCCATAGGCCATCACCGTGGAGATGGCGCCCATATTGGTTTCGACCACGATGCGTGCGGTGACGGTGCAGGATTTCGCCATCTCCTCGATGACCAGCACGGCGTCGAGGAAAGAGCGATCTTGCCCGCCCAGCGATTTCGGCATGGTCATGCCGAGGAAGCCGGTTTCAGCCAGCGCCTTGACGATGTCCCAGGGGTAAGCCTCGTCGCGGTCGATGGCCGCTGCGCGCTGCCGCACCAGGCCTTGCGAAAAGGCGCGGGCGCGCGCCTGCAGCGCGGTTTCATCCTTGCTCAAGCCCAGGTCCATGCGCCGATCCTAATGCGAAGAAGGCGCGCAGTTTACAAGTTAACCAGTCGTTAGGGTTAACGTTTTATTGCTCGGGGGTGAACGCGCCCAAACGCCAGCCGTGTAAGGCCTCCGCCGCATGCGTCTTGCCAGCAATCGTATGATCCGTCTGCTTGGCTCGGCCGCTGTGGCGGCTGTGCTGGGTCTGTCGCTTGCCGGCTGCCAGACGATCGGCGACGACATCACCGGCTCGATCGGCGCTCCCGCCGCGCCCCGTACCGACGCCGACTGGCGGAATTCTCTCGACATCTGGGGCCAGCGCTACAAGGAAAATCCCAGCGATTCGGAAGCGGCGATCAATTACGCCAAGGCGCTGCGCGCCACCGCGCAGCGCGCCCAGGCGGTGGCGGTGCTGGAACAAGCCTCGATGCGCAATCCGCATGACATGCCGCTGCTCGGGGCCTATGGCCGCGCGCTGGCGGATGCCGGCGATTACAATCAGGCGCTCGACGTGCTCGACCGCGCGCATACGCCGGACAATCCCGACTGGCGTATCCTCAATGCGCAGGGGGCCGTGCTCGACCAGCTCGGGCGCCATGCGGAGGCGCAGCGGCATTATTCGGCTGCGCTCAAGATCGTGCCCAACGAGCCGTCGATTCTGTCCAATCTCGGCCTGTCCTATGTCCTCACTAAGGATCTCAAGCACGCCGAGGTGACATTGCAGCGCGCGGCGACGCAGCCGAATGCGGCGCCGAAGGTGCGGCAGAATCTGGCGCTGGTGGTCGGTTTAGAGGGCCGCTTCGCCGAGGCCGAGAAGATTGCCTCTGCCGACCTGCCGCCGGACGAAGCCGCGGCCAATGTCGAATATCTACGCACAATGCTGGCGCAGAACCGCGACTGGAAGAAGTCTGGCAATCAGCGTTTGCTTGCGCCTGACGCCGGCACCTGATCTGGCGTCCCGGGTCTTGATCCGTGATGCGTGGCCGACGCCGCGCTAATGCTGGATCGCCATGACCTTGATCGCCGCCGGGCCGAGAATGACGATGAACAGCACCGGCAGGAAGAACAGGATCATCGGCACGGTGAGCTTTGGCGGCAGCGCAGCCGCTTTCTTCTCGGCTTCCGACATGCGCATATCGCGGTTTTCCTGCGCCATCACCCGCAAGGCGTTGCCCAGCGGCGTGCCGTAGCGTTCCGCCTGCTGCAGCGCCATGCAGACGCCCTTGACGCCTTCGAGATCGGTGCGCTTGGCCAGATTCTCGTAAGCGGAGCGGCGCTCGGGCAGGTAGGACAGTTCGGCAGTGGTCAGCGTCAGCTCCTCGGCGAGCGCTACCGATTGCGAGCCGATTTCCTCGCTCACCTTCCTGAACGCCGCCTCAATCGACATGCCGGATTCGACGCAGATCAGCAGCAGGTCGAGCGTGTCGGGAAAGGCGCGCTTGATTGAAAGTTGGCGGCGCGCGATGCGGTTTTTGAGAAACATCAGCGGCAGCTGCATGCCGACGAAAGCGGCGGCAATGCATATGCCGAATTTCACCAGGGCCGGCTGGTCGAATTTGAGTATGACAAACAGGTAAATAACGGCGGCAATAAAACTTGCGATCGGCGTTACCATGCGGAAGAAAAGATAAGTGATATAAGGCGCCTGGCCGCGATAGCCGGCCTGCACCAGCTTCAGCCTTGCCTCTTCCTGCCCGACCCACTTGCTCAGGTTGAAGCGGTCGACGATGGTCTTCACATATAGCTTGGGCGATTGGCGCAGGCTGACCTTCTGCTGCGCCTGCGCCATACGTTCGCGCTCGCGCTGGCGGATCTTTTCCCGTTCCACCGCCACCGCCTTCATGCGCGCGGCGAGCGCGTCGCCGGATATGAGCGGCATGGTCAGCGTCAAGACCGTCGCCACCGCGGCGATGGCGGCAAACACCATCGTCAGCGTCTGCACATTGATTGCGTTGATCAGCAGGTCAAGCATTGGTCATCTCTACATGGCGCATGATCTTTGCCGAATGTCGGCTCCACCTTTCCGGGCTTTGCGCTCAAAAGTCGAAACTGATCATCTTCTTCATGACCATGACACCCGTAAACATCCACAGCGCCGAGCCGGCGAGCATCAGGCGCCCGAGCGGTTCGGTCCACAGCAGCGAGATATAGTTCGGGCTGCTTATGTAGACGAGCGTCATCACAGCGATGGGCAGGCTGCCGATGATCGCGGCCGAGGCTTTGGCCTCCTGCGACATCGCGTTGATTTTCGCTTTCATCTTTTTGCGGTCGCGCAACACGCGTGACAGATTGCCGAGCGTCTCTGCGAGGTTGCCGCCGGCCTTTTGCTGGATGGAGACGGTGATGCCGAAGAAATTGGCCTCCGGCACCGGCATGTTCTGATAGAGCTTGCCGCAGGCTTCCCCCAGCGGGATGCCGATCGCTTGAGTATCGAGGATGGCGCGGAATTCGGTGCTCAGCGGCTCCGGCGCTTCCGCCGTGATCATTTTCAGGCAGTCGAGCAGTGGCAAGCCGGCCTTGACGCCGCGCACGATGATATCGACGGAGTCGGGGAAGGCGTTGAGAAACCTCGCCTCGCGGCGCTTCTTCAGGAACGACAACAGCCAGCGCGGCAAGCCGAAAGCGCCGGCAAAGCCCATTGCCGATCCGGCAATCGGGCCGGCCCCGGCCAATATCCCGAACGCGAATAGAAATCCGCCGATGGCCGCGGAGAGCAGGAAGAACTGCCGTTTGGACCAGGTAAGCCCCGCCTGCTCGATCCTGGTCGAAAGCGAAATGCGTGACTGCCTTTTGTGGCGTTCATCGATTTCCTTGAGCGTAGTTTCGACGCTGTCGCGGCGGGATTTCTGATTGGTGCGTGCACTGCGCACCACCGGTTCGGATTTGGCGACGCTGGCCATGCGCTGCTCGGCTTTGCGCTCACCGGACAGGATCGGATAGAGGAATACCCAGGCGACGCCGCCCATCGCGGTGGCGGCCAGGAAGAAGATGGCGATCGATTGCATCGGTTCCCCGCGTCTTATTTCCGTGCGCCGTCAGTGACCGCCTCCGCGGCGTCGAGCGCTGCGCCGAGGCGCTGCTCCTCGCCGTAGTAACGCGCGCGATCCCAGAATCGCGGCCGGCCGATGCCGGTCGAGCGATGACGGCCCAGGATGTTGCCCTGCGCGTCCTCGCCGGTCATGTCGAACACGAACAGGTCCTGAGTGATGATCACGTCGCCTTCCATCCCCATCACCTCGGTGACATGGGTGATCTTGCGCGAGCCGTCGCGCAGGCGCGCGGCCTGAATCACCACGTCCACCGATGCGGTGATCATTTCGCGGATGGTGCGCGAAGGCAGCGAAAAGCCGCCCATGGTGATCATCGATTCAAGGCGCGACAATGCCTCGCGCGGGTTGTTGGCATGCAGCGTGCCCATGGAGCCGTCGTGGCCGGTGTTCATGGCCTGCAACAGGTCGAAGGCCTCGGGTCCGCGCACTTCGCCGACGATGATGCGTTCAGGACGCATGCGCAGGCAGTTGCGCACCAGGTCGCGCATGGTCACCTGGCCTTCGCCTTCGAGGTTGGGCGGCCGCGTTTCCAGGCGCACCACGTGCGGCTGCTGCAGTTGCAATTCCGCTGCGTCTTCGCAGGTGATGATGCGTTCGTCGTCCTCGATGAACTGGGTAAGGCAGTTGAGCAGCGTCGTCTTGCCGGAGCCGGTGCCGCCGGAAACCAGGGTGTTGACACGGCTGCGGCCAACGATGCGCAGGATTTCGGCGCCCTGCTCGGTGATGGTGCCGAACTTGACCAGCTGATCGAGCGTCAGCTTGTCCTTCTTGAACTTGCGGATGGTGAGCGCCGGCCCGTCGATCGCCAGCGGCGGCACGATGGCGTTGACGCGTGAGCCGTCGGGCAAGCGCGCGTCGCAGATCGGTGAGGCTTCGTCGACGCGGCGGCCGATCTGACTGACGATGCGCTGGCAGATATTGAGGAGCTGCTGGTTGTCGCGGAAACGGATGCCGGTCTTTTGAATCTTGCCTTTGACTTCGATATAAACGGTGCCCGAGCCGTTGACCATGATGTCGGCGATGTCGTCGCGCGAGAGCAATGGTTCAAGCGGGCCGAAGCCGAGCACGTCGTTGCAGATGTCGTCGAGCAGCTCTTCCTGCTCGGCGATCGACATCACGATATTCTTGATGGCGATGATTTCGTTGACGATGTCGCGGATTTCCTCGCGCGCCGAATCGGCGTCAAGCCGCGCGAGCTGCGCAAGGTCGATCGCCTCGATCAGTGCCCCGAAGATGGTGCCTTTGGTTTCGTAATAGCCTTCCGAGCGACGCGTATCGACCGCCGGCATGATGACGGCGGCCGGCGCGCGGGTCGGCGAGGGAGCCGAGACCAGCGGCGCGCCGAGCCCATCGGAAGGAAAGGGCGTGCGGCCGGTTTCCGCCGCGCTCGCCTTCGGCGCCGGGGCTGGCTGTAGCGCCGGCGCGGCCGCAGGCGCGCCGGCCGCAGGTGCGGCAGGCGCCGGGGCGCGGGCTTCGGCGGTGGAGGAACGCTTACCGAACACGGGACTTTACTCCAGACAACTCATCAGCCCTGCCGCTTCATCAGCTTGGCGAGCAGCGGCGTGAGCAGGCCGCCGCGCGAGCGTTTGGCCTCGGCGCGCCCGGTCAGCACCTGCGCGAGCTCACGGAACATCTCAGCGGTTTTGTGGCTGGCCGAGACCTCGGCGATCATCTGCCCGTTATTGGCGGCGGTGCCGAACATTTGCGGGTCGAACGGAATGACCGCCAGCGGCCGGTCTTCCAGCGCCTTGGCGAAGTCCGCCGGCGTGATTTCCGGCCGTTTCGGCACGCCGACCTGGTTGAGGCAATAGAACGGCCGGTGGTCGTTCGGCCGTGCCGTGCGCAACAGGTCGACCATGTTCTTGGCGTTGCGCAAATTGGCAAGATCCGGTCCGGCGACGATCAGAATATCGTCGGCGCTCACCAGAAGCCGTTTGGTCCAGCCCGCCCATTGGTGCGGCACGTCGAGCACGATGCAGGGAATCGTGCTGCGCAGCGAATCGAGGATCGAGTCGAAGGCATCGGCGCCAAAATCATAGACGCGTTCGAGCGTCGCCGGCGCCGCCAGCAGGCTCAGGTGCTCGGTGCATTTCGACAGCAACCGGTCGATGAACGCGGTGTCGACGCGGTCGGGCGAGAACACAGCGTCGGCGATGCCCTGCGGCGGGTCCTGGTTGTAATCGAGCCCCGCGGTGCCGAAGGCAAGATCGAGGTCGGCGACCACGGAATCGAGAGCGAAATCGCGCGCGATCGCCCAGGCAATATTGTGGGTAACGGTCGAGGCGCCGACGCCGCCCTTGGCGCCGACCACGGCAATGATGCGGCCAACCGGCTTGGAATCGGTTTGCGAATAAAGGCTGCAAATCGCGCGCACGACGTCGATGGTGCCGACCGGCGCGATCATGTATTCGCTTACGCCGCGCCGCGTCAGCTCGCGATAGAGCGTGACGTCGTTAATGCGCCCGATCACCACCACCCGCGTGCCGGCATCGCAGACCTCGGCGAGCTGATCGAGCCCATGCAAAATATCGTCGGGGCGGTTGTTGGATTCGAGGATGATGACGTTCGGGGTCGGCGAACTGCGATAGGCCTCGACCGCGGCGGTAACGCCGCCCATCTGAATCTTGACGTGGGTTTTGACCATGCGGCGGTCCTCGCCGGCCGCCTGCACGGCGGCGGCGGTTTCCACCGTCTCGCAAAACGCCTGGATCGAGACGCGCGGGGCCGGTGCGATATGTTCCTCGACGGCGGCCTCGACCGGCGCCGTCGGCACCGCGTCATGTTCGGCGACTGCCATTTGTTGCGCGTGTTTGATCATTTGCCGACGTCACTGATCTTGCCGTTGTCGTAGCCGCTGCCGCCGTCGGCCGGATAAAGGCCGCTAGGTATGTCGCCCTTGCGGTATTTTTCGAGCGCGACCGAGCGACGAGCGGTATAGGCCGGCGTTTCGCCGCGCGGCTGCACCAGGTCGGCCGGATTGTCGACCATAGCGGCGAGATTGCGCTGGCTGGCGCAGCCGAGATTCCAGTATGGGCGGTTCTCCACGTAGGCGGTGTCCGTCGTGGGGCCGAGATCATGCGGCCACAGGCCGCAAGGACCGACCGTGGCGACAAGCTTGGAATAGCTGATCTTGATGCTGGCGACCGCGCCATTGGGGGAGCGGTAGCCACGCACAAAGACGGCCTGTGGCGGCACGCCGGAAGCTGCGAGCATCGAACGCACTTCGCGCATCGAGTCGGCGGCGGCGTGCTCGGTCGGGCCGCCCCGCGGCATATCGATGACGATACCGCCGGTCGCTTGCCGACTCCATGTTTGCGCAAAGGCAAGCACGTCAGCGCGCTGGTCGGGAGTGAGGCCGCCGCGATTGCGGCCGAGGAAAATCTCCACCGTCTGCACGCCTTCCTTCAGCGTGATCGGATGACGCTCCCGGTAGTCATTGGGGTAGGTGTCGGTAGCTACCTCGTGCGTCGAGAAGCAGCCGGCGAGTGAGGTGGCGACGGCCATGGCCGCCATGGCCCGCAGCGCCAAGGCACCGCGCCGCTTGGTGACAGCCATCAGGTAAGTCGTCATCACTCGTCTCCGGTCCGGTTCAATCGAGAATGAATCCGTATTTGCCGTGGTAGTCGCGCGGCGGTTCAGTGGGCTTCCCGGCGGCGCCGTAGATGCGGTTGAGGCGCCCGAGCAGAAGGGCCGATGGATCGCCCGGATCGGCAAAGCCGTCATCGGGCCGCGACAACTGCTTCTGTGCGACCGCATGCACGATGTAGGGCGTGACCAGCACCACCAACTCGGTCTGGTCGTTGACGTAGTCTCGGCTCCTGAACAGCGTACCGAGGACCGGCAGCTGCATCAGACCGGGCACGCCGTTGATTGCCTGTTTGGTCTGCTGCTGGATCATGCCGGCGAGCGCCAGCGCTCCGCCGGAGGGAATTTCTACGGTCGTTTCGGCACGCCGCGTTTGGATGGAGGGAACGGTAAGGCTCTGGCTCGAACCGGGCACCTGCAGGGTCATCGCGTTGTCAGTTGACAGATTAGACACCTCGGTCATCACCTTGAGGCTGATCCGGCCTGCGGACAGCACCACCGGCGTGAACACCAGGCTCACGCCGAATTTCTTGAAATCTATTTGTGGCTGGCAGACCGGCGGCGATTTGGTGGTGTCGCACGACAGCCCGTTGGGAATCGGAAATTCGCCGCCGGCGATGAAGGTTGCGGTTTCGCCGGAGATCGCGGTCAAGCTCGGCTCCGCCAAGGTGCGCATGACGCCGGCGCGGTCCATTGCCTGCAGAGTGGCGCCGAGGGTGTTCCCGGCAAGGGGGTTGAAGCTATTGGAAGTGGTGATCGGGTTTCCGCCCAGGACATTCGAATTCACGACCTGAGAAACAGGATTAGACCACGCAGACCCGGCGACTGAGTTGCTGATCGGCTGGCCCGTCGCCGAGAACGGGTTGTTGGAGTTCAAAACCACGGATCCGAAGCCCAGGCTCGCGTTGAAGTTGACACCGAGCTGCTTGATCACGTCGCGGCGTATTTCAGCCACCGTAACCTTGAGCATGATTTGGTCGCGGGTGCGGACGGCGATGCCGTTGACAACCTTGGTGCCGTCGCCGACCAGCCGCGAGGCAAGGTCGTAGGCCTGTTGCGATTCCCCGGGACTGGCAACGCTGCCTGTCAGCATGACGCCGTCGGCGACGCCTTCGATATGGATGTCGGCGTCCGCGAGGGTCTGCTTCAGTGCGGCGCGCACGCCGTTAAGATCGCGCGTCACCGCGATGTCGAAACCGGCGATCTGCTTGCCGTTGGCGTCGAAGAAGAAAATGTTGGTTTGTCCGATGGCGACGCCGATCATATAGACCCGGCGCGAGGTGCGAATCACCGCATTGGCGATTTTCGGATCGGCGACCAGCACGTCCTTGATATCGGCCGGCAGGTCGATGGCGACCGATTTGCCGATGCCGAGCGGGATAAAGCGGGAGGTTGCTTCGCTCGCCGCCACCTGAATCACCGGCGCGCTCGCGTCGGCGCCGGCGGCGGGCGGGTTCGGCGCAAGGCAGGCGCCTGCGAGAACTGCAAACGCGGCGGCGCGGATCAATGTCGCTGGCGGCATGTCCCCCATTCCCCTTCGCTGGTTCATTTCGGCGTCACCACGGTGCCGACGCCAAAGCGGATAACGTTGACGCCGGCGCGGCTGTTATCCTGCGTGTCGTCGTCTTTCGGACTTTCGCGCGCGGCATCGGTAATGCTGCGCAAGGCCAGCGACAGCGTTCCAAGCTTTTGCGCCAGCGCCAGCGCCTCCGCCTGATGTTCGGTGAGTTCAAGCGTCGCGGTCTTGCCGAGAACGTTTTTTTGCGCGTTTTTGTCATCAACGGTTTGGTCGATTGCCAGCACGCGGATATTGGAGAGAAGGGTCTCGCTGACTTGCATCTCGACGCCGCTCGCCTTTTCCGCCGCGCGGTCGCGGTGCGTCAGAATCACATCGACACGATCGTTGGGCAGGATGAAGCCGCCGGCGCCGGTTTCCGCCGAGATTTGCGTGGCGACGGCGCGCATGCCGGTCGGCAGGATTGCCGCCATGAAGCCCGAACCTTTGGCGTTGACCAGCTTGGCTTCGCGAATCGGTTCGCCGGCAACAAAAGGAACGCGCGCGATATTGCCGCTGAACTGCTCGATGGCGTTGGGCCGATCGTTCTTGCGGATGAAATTGCCGCTGGCCGTGGTGGCGGGCCAGGCCTGCCACTGGAGGTCGCCAGGCGAAAGCGACTGTCCCATGGTGATGTCGCTTTTCGCCACCAGGATGTCGACCGAGGCCATCTTCGGAGCCTCCGGCGCCTTGACCTCGGCCGGCTTTTGCGAACGGCCGGCCAGCATGGCGGCAACTCCACCAGCGGCCAGAGCGACAGTCAGCACAACGACACGTGCGGCTTTCATACTCTTCGACTTTCTACGTCACCGGACGGCCGGGTCAGGCCGCGTAATCCACATGGCGGCCTGTGCGACCGCCTGCACCCAATTTCACCAGTTAAAGGTCAAGGTATGGTTAAGGAGCCGTATCTAAATCGAGTTAATATTGGGTTGCTTCCCGCCGCGGCGTGCGGACGAATAAAATGCGCGATCAAATGCCGAGGGCGGCCATCCATCCGGTGTGCGGATAGACAACCAGCGCAGCGGCGGCGAGCGCGATGCCGTAAGGCACGCCGCCGCCCTTCTCATGCAGCCGCAGGATCCATTTTTGTCGCGCCATCATCGCCGGCAGCGGCAGCAGGCGAAACTGGATCAAAAGCAATGTGAGCGCGCCGCCAAACAGCGAGGCATAGAGAAGGTAGTCGAGCAAATAATCGAAGCCGAACCAAAGCGCGGTCGCGGCCGCGAGCTTAGCGTCGCCGCCGCCGATCCAACCGAAGGCAAAACAAGTGAATGCGACAGTCAGCACCACCGCGGCAGCCGCCAGGTGCATGCCGACCGCTGCCGGGCTCATGCCGGTGACCAGGGCAAGCAGCAGAAATCCGCCGGCCAAGGCCAGCGAGATGCGGTTGGAGATGGTCATGGTCAAGAGATCGCTCGAGGCGGCGAAAGCCATCAGGGCGGGGAACAGCAGCAGCCTGATTGCGTCCGTGAGCATGTCCCGATCCTTTCCGCAGCCAAATTAGGTCGCCCATGCTTGCGGATCAGTGAACGCGGGCCGCAAAAGACAATGGCCCCAGCAGCGGCCGGAGCCATTCAAACGTCGTTGCGGCAATGCGTGCTTTAACTGCAGCGAGCCTGGAAGAACTCATTTGGCGATGGCCATAGTGCCGATCAGCCCAGGCGAGCATTACGCGGACGACAAAAAGGCCCCGGCGACCGGCCGGAGCCCTTGTCGCGGTATCGGTGTACCAGCTTATTTGAGCTGGGTTGAAATGCTCGAGAAGGTGGTGTTCAGCTTGCTGCCGATGCCGTTCACGACCGCGATGATCGCGACCGAGATGCCAGCAGCAATGAGGCCGTACTCGATGGCGGTCGCGCCCGAGTCGTCCTTCGCAAAACGCACAAGAAGGTTCTTCATTTGGCTAGCTCCATGATCCACGCGTGGCTGTCTGAGCTGATCCCGGCGTCCGGATTGGTCCTCCGGCTCGTCTGAACCATGCCCAAAAACCTAACAATGAGGTATTGCGTGGCGGTTAATTCGTTTAGAGAAATTCAGCGTATTCGCGGCCCTATTCGACGTAGTTAACAAGTCATATCTAAAAGAAGATTACGGTTAATATTCGATTGATCGATACTATACAATTAGAATGTCTTACTATTCGCAGGAATACGCAAGAAGTGCGTCAGCAATGACCGAAATAGTTCCCGCCACCTGCGCTGGCCTATGGCGAAATGATGCACCCTCGAAACCTTTCGGCTGTGATCGCTGGCGGCGTTTGCGGGTCCGCGATGCCCGCGGCGGCTGCAGAATTCACCCGATCTTAACTGCGCCGGCTGATACCGGATCAGGCTGTTGCCGGCGTCCAAGCCGCAATCGCGGCCAGGCATTAGGTCTGCGTCATGCTCCTCGAATTCCTGTCGGTGATCGAAGTCGCCGGCGAAACCCTGCTCAAGATCGTCCCCATTACGATTGCGCTTGGTATCGTCTTCGCCGTGCTCACCCATTGGTCGGCCTGCAATCCGGGGCATCCCTGGTGGCGCAAGCGCGCGATCGTCACCGACGTCTGCTATTGGTTCCTGATCCCGTTGGGGGCGCGTTTCGTGCGCATCGGCCTGATGGTGATGGGCGCCGCGATGTTGTTCAACATCCATGGCGCCGACGCATTGATCAAATTCTACGACAATGGTTTCGGTCCGCTCGCTGAAATGCCGCTATGGGCGCAGGCGCTGACCTTCCTGGTGGTGTCGGATTTCCTGCTCTACTGGTTTCACCGCCTTTATCATGGCGCGCATCTGTGGAAATACCACGCGGTCCATCATTCGTCGGAAGAGGTTGATTGGATCTCTGCCGCGCGGTTTCATCCGGTCAACATTCTGCTCGGCACGGTTCTTGTCGATGTGGCGCTGCTGCTCGCCGGAATTTCGCCAAATGTGATGCTGTGGGTCGGGCCCTTCACGACGGCATCGTCCGCCTTCGTACATGCCAATCTCAATTGGACGCTTGGCCCATTCAAGTACGTGATCGCCGGCCCGGTATTCCATCGCTGGCATCACACCGCGGCCGATCGCGGCGGCTCGAGCAATTTTGCCGGTACCTTCTCGATTTGGGATGTCCTGTTCGGCACGTTCTATATGCCGAAAAACGAGCTGCCCGACGCCTATGGCATCGCCGACAAGCAATTTCCGGAAGGGTTTGCTGGTCAGTTGCTGTATCCGTTTCGGCAGTAAGTTCACGTCTATATCCTGCGCATGGCCTTTTCCCAAAGCTGATCCCAGCTTTGCGGGATCATGCGTATTTGCACTTCATTCACCTATTTGCAGTCAAATCTAGGTGAGTAAATCCGCTTGGCCGCCGTGGCGGCCGGGGATTGTGGCGTAGCGTACTGGAGAGTTCGATGTCGGGCGCGTTCGGACCTCGCATGCGAGGGCTATCGGGCTTATTCGCCTGTATCCTTTGCGCCGCCGTGAGTTGCGCCGGCGCCGCTCAAGCCGAAACCTTCGATGTCCAGGTCGACCAGGCGCGGATCATGAAGCTGCCGGATAAGGTCGCCACCATCATCATCGGCAATCCGCTGATCGCCGATGTGGCGCTGCAAGCGGGCGGCATCCTGGTGATTACCGGCAAGGGTTACGGCGCCACCAACATGCTTGCCCTCGACCGCGGCGGCAGAGTGATCATGGACAAGAGCGTGCAGGTTTTGAGCCCCAAAGGCGCCGCCCTGGTGACGGTCTATAAGGGCGTCGAGCGCGAATCCTATAGCTGCTCGCCGGAATGCGCCGCGCGCATCACCCTCGGCGATTCGAATACCTTTTTCACCAGTGCGCTGGGCCAGAGCAACACCCGCACCGGCGCAGGCCAGGCGGCCGGCGCCGCCGCGCCGCATTGAGCGCATAAGCGCTGAATTCGCCACGCTTCGCTTCGGGATGGTTAGCGGCCGCTTAACCGGATTCCGCTTGTTCTCGACCATGCGGGCAAGAATTCGACAACGTGGATTTGCTACCAGCTGTCACGATGCCTAAGCAGCAATTTGGTCGTCGCCATGAGTGAAAACGATCGAACCCCGATGACCCGCCGCCTGCTCCGCCTGTTGCCGCGCCTGGCCGCACGCCGTTTTATCCGTGCGCAGAGTGGTGCCGCCGCGATCGAATTCAGCTTCGTCGCTCTCCCCTTTCTGGCGCTCACCTTCGCCATCATGGAAACGGCGCTGGTTTTCTTCTCCGGGCAGACGCTGGAAGCCGCGGCCGCTGCTTCAGCACGCCTGATCATGACCGGTCAGGCGCAGGCGGCCGGCTTTTCGAAGGACCAATTCAAGCAATCCGTCTGCGCCCAGATGTTCGGATTGTTCGATTGCGCCAACGGCGTGACCGTTGACGTCAAGAGCTACGCCAATTTCGCCGCAATCAATACCGCGCCGCCAGTCGTCAACGGCCAGCTCGACACGACAAATATGACCTATTCGCCCGGCGGCCCCGGCAGCATCGTCGTGGTGACGCTCTATTACCAGTGGCCGATCTATGTGTCGCTGCTGGGCGACAATCTGTCGGATCTGACCGGCAACAATCATCTGCTGGTGGCGACCAACGTCTTCCGCAATGAGCCCTATCAATGAGGAAGCGTGCCGTGCCATTCCGACGGTCTCGTCCGTTCGCCCGCTTTGCCGGCGACCGCGGCGGCGTCTCGGCGGTCGAGTTTGCCCTGCTGCTGCCGTTGATGGTTGCGCTCTATCTCGGCAGCGTCGAGGTTTCGACCGGCATTTCCATCGACCGCAAGGTCACCTTGACCGCCGGCACCGTCGCCAACCTGACGGCGCAAGCCACCTCGCTCGTCACCGCCGACGTGACCAACATCCTGAATGCGTCGACAGCGATTCTGGCGCCTTATTCTAACAATAGCGCGACGGCCACCGTATCCTGCCTGGCCATCGACGCAGCCGGCAAAGTGTCAGTGGCGTGGAGCGTGAGCAAGGGCGGGACCGCGCACGCGACCGGATCGGCGGTGGCAATCCCCGCGGCGCTCGCGGTGCCAAGCACGCAGCTCATCTTCGCCGAGGTAAGCTATCCGTATACGCCGGCCGTCGGCTATACCATTACCGGTACGCTGACGCTGTCGGACACGATGTATACGAGCCCGCGCATTTCGACGCCGACCTATAACGGCACGGCCTGTGGCAGTTGATAGTCCCCGCGCATCATGGGCCGATCGGTAGCGCCGTCGTCGATTTGATCCGTTCCATGGCGAAGCGCGAGGTGACGTTTTTCAGCGGCACCGTCGCAATCAGCTTTTTGTAAAACGCGTCGTAGCTCTGCATGTCGTGCACGGCCACGCGCAGCATGTAGTCGACGTCGCCGGCCATACGATAGAATTCCATTACCTCCGGCATGGCGCTGGCAACCTCGGCGAAGCGCTTGAGCCATTCCTGCGAATGGTCGCCGGTTTCGATCGAGACGAAGACGGTGATGCCGAGGCCGACCTTCTCCGGATCGATCAGCGCCACCCGCCGCGTGATCACGCCGTCGGCTTCGAGCCGCTGCAGCCGCTTCCAGCACGGCGTCGACGAAAGGCCGACGCGCTGCCCGATCTCGGCGACCGACAGCGAGGCGTCCTCCTGCACGACGGCGAGGATCTTCCGGTCGGTGGCGTCCATTTTGTCTCTCGATGTTTGAGGTATAAATATTCTGTCTGCCAGCTTTGCAGACATCTAAATAGAATAATATTCTATTTCAATAGGGATTTTTGCCACCGGCGCTAACCGGCCTGTTGTCTGAGGAATTCCTCGACTTCGGCCCGTTTGGGCGCTCCCGAGGCGCCGCCGAACCGCGTGCATTTGATCGCCGCGGTGGCACAGGCAAAGCGCAGGCATTCGGGGAGGGTGCGGTTTTCCGCCAGCGCCACGGTGAAAGCGCCGTGGAAGGCATCGCCGGCGCCGAGCGTATCGATGGTTTTCACATTGAACGCCGGCATGTGCTGCATTGCGCCGGCGTCGAGCCAAAACACGCCATGCGGCCCGTCGGTGACGGCGACAAAGCCGGACAGCTGCTTGCCGAGCTTTTGCAGCGCCGCGGCGTGATCTTCGAGCCCGGTGGTGCCGCGCAAGGCTTCCGCCGAGGCGATCACATGGGTGCCGAGCGCGAGCAGCGGATCCTTCACCTTGGTCGGCTGGTCGAGATCGATCACGATCGGCAGCCGGCGCTTCGTCGCGGCCCGGCACACGGCCATGACGAAATCGGGAAAGCGGTTGTCGACGAGAACCGCGTCGGCCGCCGCGGTGAGCTGTGCCGCGTCGGCAGGCTGCGCGCCGCCGAGCTTGACGCCGCGCCGCGTGGCGATGGTCTTTTCGCCGAGCGTGTCGAGCAGGATGAGCGACACCGAAGCGGTGCCGCCGGCCACGCGCACCACGCCGCCGCAGTCGATGCCCTCGGCGGCAAGATCGGCAACGATGCGGTCGCTGGTCGCGTCATTGCTGCCGCCGAGCGGGCCGGCGAATTGCACGCGCGCGCCGAGGCGCGCGGCAGTGACCGCGGCATTGGCGGCACAGCCGCCGCCGGTGACGATGAAATCGGACGCCGCGATCTTGGTGCCGGGCGCCGGGAAACTCTTTACCCGCATGACGATGTCCTGCACCGAAATGCCAGAGCAGAGAATCGCCGGAGATTTTTTCCGTTGCGGGCGTTCAGCCAAAAGCGACCTCGTCATCGATCCAGGCGCGAATGATATGATGCGCGATCGCGACCGGCGGCGGCGTTGCCAGTCCCTGGGCGTGCTTGCGCATGAGCATCGCGGTAACTTCCTCTTTCTCGAACCAGCGCGCGTCCTCAAGCTCGGTCTTGTCGACGGTGATCTTTGTTGTCAGCGCTTCGGCGTGGCAGCCGATCATCAGCGACGTCGGGAACGGCCAGGGCTGCGAGCGGAAATAGGCGACGCGGCCGCAGCTGATGCCGGCTTCCTCGAGCGTTTCCCGGTGCACCGCGTCCTCGATCGACTCGCCCGGCTCGACAAAGCCGGCAAGGCACGACCACATGCTCGGCACAAAACGCGGCGAGCGGCCGAGCAGGCAGCGCTCGCCGTCGATCGCCAGCATGATTACCACCGGATCGGTGCGTGGAAAGTGCTCGGCTTTGCAGGCCGGGCAGTCGCGCTTCCAGCCGCCGCTGACGAGCTGCGTTGCCGCGCCGCAGTTCGGGCAGAAGCGGTGCCGTGCGTGCCAGTGCAGCACAGCCTTGGCCTCCGCGATCGGCGGTAGATGGTCGGCTTCGACCAGGCCTTGCACCGCGATCGAGCGCAGATCGGTGACAAGCAGATCGTCGCGCGCCTTCAGCGCGTCCGCCGCGGCGGGCGCGATGCCGGCGCCGAAGCGCGCGGCGCCGTCGACAAGACCGAGAAACACCGTTTCGGTTGCCGGTGCGAGGGCGCGCGCCTCTTGCATGGTGAACAGGGGTTGGTCGAGCGGAGACGCCTTCTTGGCCACGATCAATTCGCCGCCGATCACATAGGCGCCGGCCCGCGGCTCGGCGGCAAGCGCTTCGAGCGCGGCACGGTCGGTACGCAGCTCGGCTGCGCGTTCGACGCGGCTGCCGGCGTATCCGAGGCGTGGTTTCGGACCGAGATCAGGACGAGGGGACATGCGTTCCGCAAAGTCGCATGGCACGGCAACGAGGGCAATCCGCCCTGGTTCCCGTGTTTATAAAGCCAGCGCGCGGTCGACCGCTGCAAGCACTTGGGCCGGTTCAAGCTCGTCAAGGCAGATGCTGCGGCTGTCGATGTGGCGCTCGCAGCCTTCGAACGTGCAAGGCAGGCAGGGCAGCGGGTTCTGCACGATCCACACATTGCCGCGGTTCTGCATTTTGCCGCTGGCCTGCCACGGCTCGCTCAAGCCGCCGACCGGCCACGGCCCCCAGACGCGCGGGTCCATCGGCCCGAACAGCGCAATGGTCGGGCACCCCGCCGCCGCCGCAAGATGCGTTACCGAAGTGTCGGGTCCGACATAGATCGTCGCCTTCGCGAGCAGCGCCATCGTTTCCGGCCATCGCACCTGATGGACCTTGGCGATGCCTTGCCAGATGCCATCGAGATAGTGCCGTTCGGCTTCGCCCGGACCGCCGATGGCGACGACCGCAAGACCGCGTTGCTCGAGGCCGGCCGCCAGCGCGCGCCAGCCGTCGCGGGTCCATTCCTTGTAGGCGAACATGGGCGAGGCATGGATGACGGCATAGCGCTCGCCGGCGGTGACGCCGCTCGGCATCGTCGCCGCCGGGCACACCAGTTCGGGCACGCGCGCGATACCGATCGCATCGGCAAGGCGAAGCGCCCGCTCGACGCGATGGATATTCTCTACCGCCGGCGTGCGTTGCTGCAGCACCAGCGACTTGAGCCAGCGGCCGAGCCAGGAGCCATCAGTTGCAATCAATCCGGCGCGGCAGCGGCCGCCGGCAAACGCAAAAAATGTGGGCCGGTCACCGCTCTGCGTCGAGACGGCCAGATCGTAGCGCCGCCACAACTGCAGTGCGAGGCCGGCCGATTCGATGACCGACGGCCGCGCCGGCATGGTGATGATTCGATCGATATCGGGGTTGCCCTTGAGGATGCCGTCGGTGCCGTCAAACACCAGCACGTCGATTGCGGCATCGGGCAACGCGCGCCGCAGGCTGCGGATCAGCGGCGTCGTCAGCAGGACATCGCCAATGCGGCGCAAGGTCACGACCAGGATGCGCGGCCGCGCCGGCAATCCCGCCGCCAGCGAACCGGCTGTGGCACGCGATGGCGCCGTCATCCCGACCTCCGATGCGCCATGGCGATCGTAAACCTGCAATCAGGCTCGGCGTGCTATCAGAATTCTCCCGCGGCGGCCAATCGCGCCTGCCGGCGCCTTGGACGCGCGGTTGATCGAAGGACGCCTCAGCGAATAGAATTATAGCTTAGGCCGCGAATGGAGTGGGTGGGTTATGTCACGAGAAGACGACGCGCCGGGATCGGCGGCCATCGTGCGCGGCCGCGGGCCGACGGTGGAAGTGTCCTGGGGCGAGCTCGTCGATAAGCTCACAATCCTGGAAATAAAGGCGCGACGCCTGACCTCGCCGGCCGCGGTTGCCAATGTTCAGCGTGAGCTGTCGGCAATCAATGAGGCGATGCGCGATCTTCGCCCGCCCGAGCAGTTCGCCGAATTGAAGCGCGGCCTGGCCGCGGTCAACGAAAGGCTGTGGGACATCGAAGATCAGATTCGCGCCAAGGAAGCCGATGGCGCGTTCGACCGGCAATTCATCGAGCTGGCGCGATCGGTTTACATCAATAACGACCAGCGCGCCGACCTCAAACGAGCGATCAACGAGCTCCTGGGTTCCGGTCTGATCGAAGAAAAGCAATATACGTCTTACGTGGCCGCCCGATAGATCGGGTCCATTGCCGGCCGTTTCTGCCGATTCCACCGGCACCGCACGATGCGAGAACTTCTGCTTTCGCGGGGACGGCGGCTGCCATCAGCTTGCTTTCCGCTTTCTTTCGCCCGATATAAGTCCCGGGAGGTTGGCGGTGGACGAGCCACTCGCCAACCGGGTCAGGTCCGGAAGGAAGCAGCCCTAACGAGCACGGATCGGGTCGCTCGTCAGCCTCCCACCCATTCACGAATCGAACCAGCGTTGCGCGGCGAACGGCGCCGCGGCGGATCGGATGGCAAGGATGGACGACGCCGCACAATCCGCGAATGCCAAGGCCGGCTCCGAGGGAACCGGCTATCGCGTACTGGCGCGCAAATACCGTCCGGCGAGCTTTGCCGACCTGATCGGCCAGGACGCCATGGTGCGCACCATTTCTAACGCCTTCGAGTTCGGGCCGCATCCCGCAAGCCTGGATTCTCACCGGCGTGCGCGGCGTCGGCAAGACCACCACCGCGCGCATCCTCGCCCGCGCGCTCAATTACGAATTGCCCGACGGCTCGGTCGCGCAGCCGACCGTCAACATGCCGGTCATGGGCGTGCACGATCAGGCGATCATGGAGAGCCGGCACCTCGACGTGCTGGAAATGGACGCCGCCTCGCACAACAGCGTCGACGACGTGCGCCAGATCAACGATGCCATCCGCTACGCGCCGGTGTCGGCGCGCTACAAGGTCTACATCCTCGACGAAGTGCACATGCTCTCCGGCGCGGCCTTCAACGCGCTGCTGAAGACGCTGGAAGAGCCGCCGCCGCACGCCAAGTTCATTTTCGCCACCACCGAAATCGGCAAGGTCCCGGTGACGGTGCTGTCGCGCTGCCAGCGTTTCGACCTGCGCCGGGTCGATGCGGCACTGCTGGTCAAGCATCTCGAAGACATCGCCGCCAAGGAAAAGATCGAGGCAGAGCCCGCGGCGCTGGCGCTGATCGCGCGCGCCGCCGAAGGCTCGGTGCGCGACAGCCTGTCGCTGTTCGATCAGGCGATCGCGCATGCCGGTGCCGAAACAGGCGCCGGCCAACAAAATGCGGCGGGGAAGGTCGCGGCCGAAGATGTGCGGCAGATGCTCGGGCTTGCCGACCGCGTGCGCATCGTTGATCTGTTCGAGGCGCTGATGAAGGGTGATGCCGGTGCGGCGCTGACGGAACTGCGCGAGCAATACGACATCGGCGCTGATCCGGCGGTGGTGCTCAGCGATCTCGCCGAATTCACCCATTTCGTCACCCGCGTAAAGGTGGTGCCCTCGGTCGCCGACGATGTGTCGCTGTCGGAAGCCGAGCGCGTGCGCGGCCGCGCCTTTGCCACGCAATTGTCGATGCGGGTTTTGTCACGCGCCTGGCAGATGCTGCTCAAGGGCATCGGTGAAGTGCAGAGTGCGGGCCGCCCGCTCGCCGCCGCCGAAATGGTTCTCGTTCGCATTGCCTATGCCGCCGATCTGCCGACGCCGGACGAAATCATCCGCTCGTCCGGCGAGGAGGGCAATGCCGTCGCCCGCCCGCAAGGCAATGGCGGCGCTGCGGCGGCGCCGGCGCAGAATTTCGCGCCGCGCTATGACGCGCCGCGCGGCTCGCCGCGCTCCTCGGCAATGGCGTCGCCGCGCCTCGCCGAGCAGCCGGAGCCCGATCAGCCGCAGGCGGCTCCGACCTTGTCGATCGGATCGTTCGATCAATTGATCGCGCTCGCCGCCGAGAAGCGCGACGTGCAGACCAAACTGGCGCTGCAAAACGACGTGCGTCTCGTGCGCTGCGAGGACGGCCAGCTCGAAATCGCGCTTGAGGCCAATGCGCCGAAGACGCTGGTGCACGACCTGCAACGCAAGATCACCGGCTGGACCGGCAAGCGCTGGATCGTAGTGGTGTCGAAGGAAGAGGGCGCGGCAACGTTGCGCGCGCAGATGGATGCGCGGCAGGCCGAGATCGAGCGCGACGTGCAGAGCGATCCGCTGGTGCAGGCGGTGCTCAACCGCTTTCCCGGCGCCAGGATCGTCGGCGTCACGCAGAACACCCCCGACTTCAGGCGATGTCGCGCCGGACGTTCCTTCCGACAATGAGGACGACTAGCGCATGATCCCGAAAAGCATGTCCTCGACGCCGATCGGGGATGGGAACTGGTTTCCGGACAAGATCATGCGCGGAAGGAAATAAACGATGGTCGATTTCATGGGCATGATGAAGCAGGCCGCGCAACTGCAGACGAAGATGCAGGAGCTGCAGGCCGAACTCGACCGCATCGAGGTCGAGGGCACCGCCGGCGGCGGCATGGTGACCGTGCGCCTCAGTGCCAAAGGCGAGCTCAAGGGCATGAAAATCGACGACTCGCTGATGCAGCCATCGGAAAAGGAAATTCTTGAGGATCTGCTGGTGGCCGCGCACGCCGATGCGCGGCGCAAGGCCGAAGCCGTCATGCAGGAGAAGATGAAAAGCCTGACCGGTGGCCTGCCACTGCCGCCGGGGTTGGGCTTGGGGTGAATTTTTCCGTGCAAGATTTTCGCGCGTGCTGCGACTCTAATATTCTCTCGCCGCTTACCGCAGCGTGCTCTCTCCCCCACCAGGGGGGAGGGAACGCTAGAACCGAGGCGCCGGCGCACGCTGTGGCACGCGGTGAAGGATGCGCCAACTAAGATGCCCACCGCCGTTGCCGGACCCGAAATCGAGCGCCTGATCCAGCTGCTGGCGCGGCTGCCGGGCCTCGGGCCCGCGCTCGGCGCGGCGCGCGGCGCTGCATCTCATCAAGAAGCGCGAATTGTTGATGGCGCCGCTCGCCTCCGCGCTGGAAACGGCGATGGAGAAGATCGAGATCTGCAAAATCTGCGGCAATATCGACACGCAGAATCCCTGCACCGTCTGCACCGATCCGAAACGCGACCAGTCCATCATCGTCGTCGTCGCCGATGTCGCCGATCTGTGGGCGCTGGAGCGCGCGCACGCGGTCAACGGCCGCTATCATGTGCTCGGCGGCACGCTGTCGCCGCTCGACGGCGTCGGCCCGCAGGACCTGACGATCGATGCGCTGATCTCGCGCGCGCACGAGCCGCAGGTGAAGGAGCTGATCCTCGCGCTCAACGCCACCGTCGACGGCCAGACCACCGCGCATTACATCACCGAGCTGTTGCCGGATGCGAACGTGAAAGTCACGCGGCTGGCACATGGCGTTCCGGTCGGCGGCGAGCTCGATTATCTCGACGAGGGCACGCTCTCCGCCGCCATCAAGCAGCGGACGCTGTTTTAAATTTGCATGTGAACGCGACGGTGCCGCGAGCACAGAGGGGCTCCCTCTCCCCTTGGGGGAGAGGGTTGGGGTGAGGGGGCAAGTGAGCCTCGATTGGCCCTAACCCCTCACCCGGGCCGCTTCGCGACCCGACCTCTCCCAATGGGAGAGGTGAAGCGGGATCGCCTCACGCGCTTAAACCCTCTTCATCTCCAGCCTTTTGAATTGCCCGTGCCGCTGCAGCCAGGCGAGCAGGATCAGGCTGGGGATGCCGGCGAGCGCGCAGATGACGAAAAACCACGCCCAGCCGGTCGCCTCGGCGATGAAGCCCGCGCCCGACGACAAATAAGTGCGCCCGACCGCGGCGAGCGCGGTCAACAGCGCGTATTGCGTCGCCGTGTGCAGCGGGTTCTGGCATAGCGCCGACAGGTAGGCGACGAACATCACCGTGCCGATGGCGCTGGTGAAGTTCTCGATGGTGATGGCGATGGTCATCGCCGCCAGATTGTGGCCGAGCAGTGCCGCCCAGCTGAAGCCCAGGTTCGCCGCCGATTGCAGCAGCGCGCCGACCCAGAGACTTGTGGCGAGCGGCAGCGCGCGGGCAACGAACCCGCCGGCAAAGCCGCCGGCGAGCAGTGCGGCCAAGCCCACGCCCTTGACGATCGCGGCGTATTCGTTGCGCGAGAAGCCAAGATCGATGACGAAGGGCGCGGTCATCGCGCCGGAGAGCGCGTCGGTGAACTTGAACAGCACCACGAAAGCGAGCATGGCAAAGGCAAGCTCATGGCCGAGGAAATCCCTGGCCGCGCCCATCGCCGCTTCGACGACGCGCGCCAGCGGCTTCTGCCCGGCGTGGCTGACCTCCGCCTCGAGCGAACGCTCCGGCTCGGTGGCGATCAGCGCGGTCACCGTGCCGATCAGCACCAGGCTCGCCATGGCGATGTAGCCCCAGTGCCAGGCCGCGGTCCGCTCGAAGCCGTTGGCCTGGAAGCCCGAGACCAGAAACAGCGCGCCGGCGGTCGAGGCCAGCATGCCGATGCGATAGGCGGCGACGTAGGAGGCCATGCCGGCGGCCTGCTCGTTTTCCGGCAGGCTCTCGACGCGGAAGGCGTCGACCACGATGTCCTGCGTCGCCGAGGCGGCGGCGACCAGCAAGCGCGCCGAGCGCCACCAGTCCGGGCGCCGAGGCGGGGTCGGTGGAGCCGAGAAACACGATCGCCGCGATCAGCAGCATTTGCGTGAACACCAGCCAGCCGCGGCGGCGGCCGAGCCAGCGCGACAGCAGCGGCACGTCGAGCGCGTCGGTGAGCGGCGCCCAGAGGAATTTCACCGTGTAGGGCGTGCCGACCAGCGCGAACAGGCCGATGGTGCCGAGATCGACGCCCGACTCGCGCATCCACACCAAGAGCGTTGCCCCCGACAATGCCAACGGCAGTCCGGAGGAGAAGCCGAGGAACAGCACGATGAGCACGCGCGGCTTGAAGTAGACCGCCGCCGCGTCGAGGAACGACGGGCGCGGCTGCGCAGCGCCGGGGGAGGCGGTCATCGCGCTAGTCGCTCGTCCCGAGCTTGCGCGTCATCGGCGCGGGGATGATTTCCGCGCTTGGCGCTGTCGCCGTCGAATTCGAGCTCTTCGATCTTTGTCGCGCGCTTCTCGATACTGTCCCGCTGACGTGAGGATATCTTCGATGTCCTTGGTGGTCTGGCCAAAGTGACCTTGCAATTTTCGCACGCGCTCGCCGAGCAGGCCGACATCCTTCATCATGTGGCCGACTTCGTTGCGGATCTGGTCGGCCGCCTCGCGCATCTCGGCGTCCTTGCGGATTTGCCTGACGATCTGGATGGCCAGGACCGCCATGTTCGGCGACACGATCATCACGCCGCGCCCGCCGCGCCCGCTGCACGAGATCGTCGAAGCGTTCGTACAAGTCGGCGTAAACCGACTCGGACGGAATGAACATCAGCGCGATGTCCTGCGTCTCGCCCGGAATCAGGTATTTGTCGGCGATGTCGGCGATGTGCTTGGTAATGTCCTGCTTGACGCGCTGGCGCATCGCCAGCTTGCGCTCATCGTCGTTTGGCGCCTCGCGCAACGCCGTCATCGCTTCGAGCGGGAATTTGGCGTCGATGATCAGACGGGCCGGAGTCCGGCATGAAGATCGCGCAGTCCGGCCGCGACTTGTTCGACAGCGTGTATTGGAATTCGTAGGCGCCTTTCGGCAGCACGTCGGCGACGATCGCTTCCAGTTGTCCCTGGCCGAAGGCGCCGCGCGATTGCTTGTTGGCCAGCACGTTTTGCAGCGAAGTGACCTGCGTCGCCAGATCGGTGATGTTCTTCTGCGCGGTGTCGATCACCGCCAGCCGCTCGTTCAGCTGCTGCAGATTTTCGATGGTTTGTTTGGTCGTGTCCTTCATGGACACGCCGAGGTTTTGGCTCACGGCGTCGAGGCGTTCGTTGACGCTCTGCTGAAGCTGGCGCATGCGAGTTTTGCAGCCAGCTTCCCATCGCGTCGATGCGGCCGTGGATTTGCGCGATCCCATCCGCGGTGGTGCGGTCGGGTCGCGGCGTGCGCGGCCGCACCAGAAAGACAATGAGCGCGCCGACGGCGAGGCCGGCGAGCAGACAGACAATGACGATGAGCACGGTTTCCGACATTGGCTTCCAAGGTCGCGCCGCTTCTACCCCAATTCGTGACGCCTCGCGAACGAAGGGCGAACGGTAGGGCGATAAGCCCCGTGGCTCAAGGGGAAAGCGTGCATTGACCGGGCCGCCATTGGCCCTTACATCGCGCGCATGGCCGTCCGCGACATTCTCATCATCCCCGACAAGCGCCTGCGCCTGCAGTCCGCCGCGGTGAAGGCGGTCGACAAGCCGCTGCGCAACCTGATCGACGACATGTTCGAGACCATGTATGCGGCGCCGGGCATCGGCCTCGCCGCCATCCAGATCGGCGTGGCGCAGCGCGTCGTCACCATGGACCTCGCCAAGAAGGACGAGGCCAAAAGCCCACAGGTCTTCCTCAATCCGGAGGTGGTGTGGACGTCGCCCGACGTGGCGGCGCAGGAAGAGGGCTGCCTGTCGATCCCCGAATATTACGAAGAGGTCGAGCGGCCGAAGGCCGTGCGCGTCAAATATCTCGACCTCGACGGCAAGGCGCAGGAGATCGAAGCCGACGGCCTGCTCGCCACCTGCCTGCAGCACGAGATCGACCACATCAACGGCGTGCTGTTCATCGACCATATTTCCAAGCTCAAGCGCGATATGGTGATGAAGAAGTTCAAGAAGGCGGCCAAGCTCGGCACCGGCAAGTCGCTCGCCGAGGACAAAGAGCCTTCGCATCACATCGGGTAACCGCGGCGGTTCCTGCTCTCTGCCGATAACACATTGGTAAATAAAGGTTTATCGTATTTTTGACACTTGATTTGCCGCATGATATCAGTGATATCAAATTGAGGTGCCGAAGTGACCGATCTACTCATCCGCAAGATCGATCCGAAGCTCAAGCGCGAACTTGAAAAGCGCGCGCGCGCGCATGGTCGCAGCCTGTCAGACGAAGCAAAGCGCGTGCTCGATAGCGCGTTAAGTCGCCCCGAACGTCCGACGAAAATGGGCACCTGGTTGTTTAATCTCTTGCCGGCGGAATATCGGGGCGACGACCTCGTATTCGAACGCAATGATCTGGTTTCGCCGCCGCCGACTTTCGAATGATATTGCTGGACACCAACGTCATATCCGAAGGTCTGCGTCCTCAGCCAAACCTCAATGTCCAGAACTGGCTCGACGCGCAGCTTGTAGACGAATTGTACTTATGTACGCCGGTCTTCGCGGAACTGCACTACGGAGCCGAACTTCTTCCTTCCGGTGTGCGGCGCGGCAAACTGGAGCAGTCAATCGTGCGGTTGGCGGAGGAATTTTCCGGTCGCGTATTGTCATTCGATGCCGCAGCGGCGCGGGAGTACGGCAAATTTGTCGCGCGCCGTGACCGCATGGGCCGCGCGACCGGAAGCATGGATGGCCTGATCGCCGGGATCGCCATGGCGCATGGCGCGGCAATCGCCACACGCGACGTCCGCGGATTCGACGACGCGTATATCGAACTGATCGATCCGTTCAGTCCGCCGGTCGGACGCTGAGTGGGATCTTAGGGCGTTAATTTGCCATGCCTCTGCGCCTGATCTTCATGGGCACGCCCGATTTCGCGGTGCCGACGCTCGTCGAGCTTGCCGCGCGCGGCCACGAGATCGTTGCGGTCTATACCCGCGCGGCCAAGCCGGCAAAACGTGGCCTGGAGATTCAGCCCAGCCCGGTCGAACGAAAAGCGCGCGAGCTTGGCCTTCCGGTGCTGACACCGAAAACGCTGAAAGACGAAGCGGTGCAATCCGCATTCCGCGCGCACAATGCCGATGCGGCGGTCGTGGTCGCTTACGGACTGATCCTGCCTAAACAGGTTTTAGAAGCGCCACGACTCGGCTGCTTCAACGTGCATGCTTCGCTGCTGCCGCGCTGGCGCGGCGCCGCGCCCATCAACCGCGCCGTCATGGCCGGCGATGCGGAAAGCGGCGTCACCATCATGAAGATGGACGAGGGCCTCGACACCGGCGCCATTGCGACGGCCGAGCGCATGGTGATTGCACCGGACATGACCGCCGGCGATTTGCACGACGCGCTGGCCCGTCTTGGCGCCGATCTGATGCTGCGCGCATTGGCCGCGCTCGAACGCGGCACGCTTGAATTCAGGCCGCAGCCCGAGGCCGGCGTCACCTATGCCGCCAAGATTGCCAAGGAGGAGACGCGCATCGATTGGGGCAAGCCCTGGCGCGAGGTGCACAACCATGTCCGCGGCCTGTCGCCGTTTCCCGGCGCCTGGTTCGAGCTCGACGGCGTGCGCGTCAAGGCGCTGCGCTCGACCAAAGGCGAGGGCTCAGGCCCGCCCGGCACGGTGCTCGATGATGCGCTGACGATCGCCTGCGGTGACGGCGCGCGTGCACCTCACGCAGGTGCAGCGTGCCGGCAAGCAGCCGATGAGCGCCGAGGAATTCTTGCGCGGCACGCCGGTCAAGCGCGGCTTGTGTGTAAATTGATCCGTCATCCTGAGATGCGAGTGCAACGAGCCGCGCGGCGACCTCGGGTGACGGATCGGGTTACGCCGCGTGAAAGCTCGCCCAATGGTGGCGGCGCGCTTCGACGAATTCGGCAAGGTCGGCGTCGGTCACCTTGACCAGATCGGTGTGGCCGAAGCCTTTGGAGTAATCGAGGATGGAGACGATCTCCGGCGTCAGCCGCAGCAGCGGCATCGCGGCCGGATCGGGCGGCGGCATGATCTTGTATTCGGGATACCGCTTGTAGAAGATCTCGGTCACATGCTCGCGCTCGCCGGGGTCGGTTGTTACCGCCACGCGCGCGGCGATCGACAGGCCCTTGATCTGCAGCGGCTGCGGAACGTCATTGGCGATCGTCAGCGACACCCGCGGATCGCGCATGATATTGGCGTATTTCTGGCCGTCACGGGCGACCACGCAATAGATGATCAGGCCGTCATTGGCATAGCCGACCACGGTCGCCTGCGGCCAGCCATCGGGCCGGTTGGTGGCGATGGTCATGATGCGGTGGGCGTCGAGCAATTCGACGATTTGCGCCTTAAACTGATGCTTCATGATGTGACCTTCTGCTTGCCAAGCGGATGCTAGAACAGGCCGGCCCGCCCGTTTTGAGGTGAATCAAAGGTGCCCCGCTACAAGCTCACCATCGAATATGACGGCGCCCCCTTTGCCGGCTGGCAGATCCAGGCCGCGGGCCTGACCGTGCAGGGCGTGCTCACCGCCGCGGTCGCGGCCATGTCCGGCGAGACCACGCTGGTGCAGGGCGCCGGCCGCACCGATGCCGGCGTGCACGCGCGCGGGCAGGTGGCGCATGTCGATCTGGCGAAGGACTGGGAGACCGACACCGTGCGCGATGCGCTCAACGCGCACTTGCGGCCGCATCCGGTCGCGGTGCTGGCGGCGGAGCGCGTCGCCGACGACTTCAACGCCCGCACCTCGGCGGTGAAGCGGCATTATCTCTACCGCATCATCAACCGCCGCGCCGATCTCACCCTCGATGCCGGCCATGCCTGGCGGCGTGCCGCGCCCGCTCGACGCTGAAGCAATGCACGCCGCCGCGCAGCGTCTCGTCGGCAAGCACGATTTCACCACCTTCCGCTCCACCGAATGCCAGGCCAATTCTCCGGTGAAGACGCTTGATACGCTCGACGTGACGCGCCACCGCGACGAGATCAGCGTGATCACCTCGGCGCGCTCGTTCCTGCACACGCAGGTGCGCTCCATGGTCGGCTCTCTGGTCATGGCCGGCGAGGGCAAATGGAGCGCCGACGATCTTGCCGCCGCGCTTGCCGCGCGCGACCGCGCCGCCTGCGGCCAGGTGGCGCCGCCGGACGGGCTTTATCTGATGCGGGTGGATTATTGATTCAGCGCGATGCGCTGTTGCGTTCCTTTGAGCCGTCGTCGCCAGGCTTGACCCGGCAATCCATGATGAGGTGGTTCAGCCGGTAAGCCTTGCGGTGTGGGCTCTCATCATCGATGCGCGGGTCAAGCCCGCGCATGACTGCGGAGAGGAATTGACATTCATCTGCAATAGGATTATATTCCACGAAGCTTTCTTCCAGCGTCATTGCTCCATCTCGAGTGGTGACGGGGCGCCGGAGAAGGCCGCGGGGCGCCGACAACGCGTCTCGCAGGATGGAGCGCCAGGGGGGCGCAGCCCGCTTTCGCAGAGCGGGCGCGCGCCCTCGCAAGGCGCGCGGCGGCCCGATCGCAAGGGCTTAGCCAAAGGGGTCTCGCAAACCCCTGGCGCCCTCCCGGCGCTCCATTCCCCTTCGGGGAGAGGAAAAAGGGACGAGAGGCGTATCCGGCGCCTTCAAGAATACGGGCGGCGGAGCGTTGGCTCCGGCGATATTCGCAATTCCTCATCTTGCCGGCCTGGCACCCTTGCCGGATGATCGCGCCACTGGGAGGCGACGACTGCCAGGGAGGATGTCATGCTTTTCATGTTGTCAGCGAATTTGACCGATCAGGGCGTGCGTAATCTCAAGGACGCGCCCAAGCGCGCGCAGGCCTCGCGCGAGCTCGCCAAGAAAATGGGCGTCGAGATCAAGCAGGTCTATATGACCACCGGCGAATCCGATCTTGTCTTCCTCGTCGAAACGGCGAACGGCGACAACATGCTCAAATTCGCCATGGCGCTCGGCATGCAGGGCAACCTGCACACCAAGACGGCGCGCGCCTGGCCGATGGAAGATTTCATGAAACTGGTGGCGGAGCTGCCGTAGGTCGCGGTCGCCTAGCCGAAATAGCGGTCGAGAATGGTGCGGTAGATCGTGGTGAGCGCGCGCAGGTCGGCGATCGGCACGCGCTCGTCCACCTGATGCATGGTCTGCCCGACCAGGCCGAATTCGACCACCGGGCAATACTGCGAGATGAAGCGCGCGTCGGAGGTGCCGCCGCTGGTCGACAGTTTCGGCTTGCGGCCGGTGACCTTTTTGATCGCGTCGGTCACCAGCGCGGTGAACGGGCCCGGCTTGGTGACGAAAACGGCGGCGTTCGACGGCTCCCATTTGAAGGCGAACTTGATTTTTTTGCCGGCGGCCTTCTTCGCCCGCTTTTCGATCAGCGCTTTCAGCGAAGCGAGCGTGTGCTTGTCGTTGAAGCGGATGTTGAAGCGCGCGCGCGCCTCGCTGGGGATCAGGTTGACGGTCTTGTTGCCGACATCGACGGAGACGAATTCCAGATGCGAGGGTGAAAACTGCTTGGTGCCCTTGTCGAGCGGCTCGGCCTGCAGCGCCGCGACCAGTTTCACCAGCCCGCGGATCGGATTGTCGGCGCGGTCGGGATAGGCGACGTGGCCCTGCTTGCCGGTCACGATCAGGTGGCCGTTGAGCGAGCCGCGGCGCCCGACCTTGATGGTGTCGCCGAGCTCCTCGACATTGCTCGGCTCGCCGAGCAGGCAGTGATCGAATTTCTCGCCGCGTTCCGCCGCCCATTTCAGCAGCTTTGGCGTGCCGTTCACGGCGATGCTTTCTTCGTCGCCGGTGATCAGGAACGAGAACGAGCCTTTCGGCTTGCCGCCATTGGCGGCCAGATGGTCGAGCGCCGCGGCAACGGCGCAGGCGATGCCGCCTTTCATGTCGACGGCGCCGCGGCCGTAAAGCTCAGGCCCGGCAATGTCGCCGGCAAACGGCGGATGCGTCCATGCCGCTTCCTCGCCCGGCGGCACCACGTCGGTGTGGCCGGCGAACACGAGGTTGGGCGCCGCGCTGCCGATGCGCGCGTACAGGTTTTCCACATCCTCGGTGCCCGGCTCGCTGAAGGTCATGCGGTGCACGCTGAATCCCGCCGCCGTCAGCGTGGCTTCGAGGAATTTCAGCGCGCCGCCTTCCGCCGGCGTCACCGACGGACAGCGCAGCAACTCGCGGGCAAGGGCGACGGGATCGGCCGGCATTAGAATTTCTTCGGGAGTCCAGCCTGCTTGAGCACTTCGTTGGCGGTGTGACGGGATTTGGTGGTGCGCGGCACTGTTACAGGCCGCTTGGTAATCGGACTAAACCAGATTTCATGACTGCCTTTGCTCGGCCTAAGTAATTGACAGCCATTCTCACGCGGTAGCGCAACAAGCTCGCGATAGAGATCGGCCATCAGACGTCGGCGAGATCAAGATGCTCTTCGGCTTTGAAGGTTAGCGACAACGTCTCGCTTCCCTGACCCGATACCTCCATCAATTCAGGTAGCACAAGCCGAACTTCCTCAATCATTCCCGGCCATGTGTCAGCTTCGACCACTAGTCCTGGAACATCGCCACTGGTGGCGACCCAAACGCTGGAGTTGCTGTCCCAACGTGCCTGAATGGTTATGTCACGGCTCATAGTCGCAGAATCCGACGGTTCGGCAGCGAGGTCAATCCCTCAGCAACTCGTTGATGCTGGTCTTCGAGCGCGTCCTCTCGTCGACGCGCTTGACGATGACCGCGCAATAAAGGCTCGGGCCGACATTGCTGCCGGGCATGGCATTGCCGGGCAACGTACCCGAAACGACAACCGAGTAGGGCGGCACTTCGCCGTAATAGATTTTGCCGGTCGCGCGATCGACGATCTTGGTGGAGGCGCCGATATAGACGCCCATGCCGAGCACCGCGCCCTGGCGCACGACGACGCCTTCGACGACTTCGGAGCGGGCGCCGATGAAGCAATCGTCCTCGATCACCACCGGACCGGCCTGCAGCGGCTCGAGCACGCCGCCGATGCCGACACCGCCCGACAGATGGCAGTTCTTGCCGATCTGCGCGCAACTGCCGACCGTTGCCCAGGTGTCGACCATGGTGCCGGAATCGACATAGGCGCCAAGATTGACGAAGGACGGCATCAGCACCACGCCCGGCGCGATAAAGGCCGAATGGCGCACGACGCTCCCGGGAACGGCGCGGAAGCCGGCCTTGCGGAAGCGCGCCGCGCTCCAGCCCTTGAACTTGCTGTCGACCTTGTCCCACCACACGGCTTTGCCCGGTCCGCCGGCGATGACGCTCATGTCGTTGAGCCGGAACGACAGCAGCACCGCCTTTTTCAGCCACTGGTTCACCTGCCAGGTGCCGTCAGCCCGCCGCTCGGCGACGCGCGCCTTGCCACTGTCGAGCAGCTCGAGCGCGGAATCGACCGCCTTGCGCACCGCGCCCCTGGTCTTCGGCGTGATGCGGTCGCGCCCCTCGAAGGCGTCGTCGATGGTCTTGGCAAGTCTATCAGCAGACATTCTCAGGTCCCGGCGCGCTTCGGCTGCGGTTTGTCGGGGTTCAGGGCGGGGGATGTCAAGCCGAGCTGGATTGCCACGCAAAAAGGCACAAGCAGGCATTGCCTATGCGGTATGCATAAGGCAGGGTTTGTGACAGCGACGTGGAGCCGAGGCCACAGTCGCTTGGATGTGCGTGCTGGCGCCGCTGCCGGCGCTGGCGATGATCTAACCTCGGAGATCCGTAATGCTTCTCAACAAAAATCTGCTTCCGGCCCTGCTTGCGCTCGCCGCGATCGGTCTTGCCGCGCCGGCTCAGGCCGATGGCCTCGACTCCATCATGGCCGCCAAGGTCATCAAGGTCGCGGTGCCGCAGGATTTCGCGCCGTTCGGCTCCGCCGGGCTCGACCTCAAGCCGCAGGGCCTCGATATCGACATGGGCAACATCATCGGCAAGGCGATGGGCGTGAAGGTCGAGATCATCCCGGTCACCAGCGCCAACCGCATTCCCTACCTGCAGACGCACAAGGCCGACCTCGTCATTTCCAGCCTGGGCAAGAACGCCGAGCGCGAGAAGGTGATCGATTTCTCCGACGCCTATGCGCCGTTCTTTTCCGGCGTGTTCGGCACCAAGGACATCGCGGTGAAGAGCGCGGCCGATCTCAAGGGCAAGACCGTCGGTGCCACGCGCGGCGCCATCGAGGAGCAGGAGCTGTCCAAGACGGCGCCGTCTGACGCCACGATCAAGCGCTTCGAAGACAATAACGCGACGATCGCCGCCTTCGTCTCCGGCCAGGTCGATCTCATTGCCACCGGCAACACCGTGGCGGCGGCCATCGCCGAGAAAAATCCGCAGCGCGCGCCGGTGCTGAAATTCGTCATCAAGAACAGCCCCTGTTACGTCGGCCTCAACAAGGACGAGCCGAAGCTGCTCGCCAAGGTCAACGAGATCATCGCCAAGGCCAAGGCCGACGGCGATCTGGAGAAGCTCTCGGAAAAGTGGCTGAAGAATCCGCTGCCGCCGGGTTTCTAGAGCATGATCCCGAAAAGTGGGAACCGGTTTTCGGATAAGATCATGCTCGATAAAAAAGACTCGCGACGCCCGGCTACCCGTTAGCCATGGTCTATCACCTGCATTTCGAGGCGCTGCTGCCTTACTGGCACGTGCTGCTGGACGGGCTGATTTTCACCATCGTGCTGACGATTGTGTCGACGGCGGCCGGCATCGCCGTCGGCACCGCGGGCGCGTCGGCGCGCACCTTCGGCCCGAAATGGCTAGGCCGCGTCGTCATCGTCTACGTCGAGCTCATCCGCAACACGCCGTTCCTCGTACAGTTGTTCTTCATTTTCTTCGGCCTGCCGGCATTGGGGCTGAAGCTCTCGGAGACCACCGCGGCGTTCCTCGCCATGACCATCAATCTCGGCGCCTATTCGACCGAGATCATCCGCGCCGGCATCGAGGCGGTGCCGAAGGGCCATCTCGAAGCCGGCGTCAGTCTCGCCATGAGCAAATGGGAGGTGCTGCGTTACATCGTGCTCAAGCAGGCGTTCCGCAAAATCTATCCGGCGCTGTCGTCGCAGATCATCATCGTCATGCTCGGCTCGGCGGTGGTGTCGCAGATTTCGGCGCAGGATCTGACCTACGCCGCCAATTTCGTCGCCTCGCGCAACTTCCGCAACTTCGAGGTCTATATCCTGGTGGCCGTGATCTACCTGCTGCTGGCGATCGCTATGCGGGCATTGCTGCGCGGGCTCGGCCGGTACCTGTTCAAGGCGGTAGTCTAAAAATGCTGCAGTTCAGCTTCTGGGACATCCTCTCGAACCTGCTGATCGCCACGCAGTGGACGATCATCCTGTCGCTGATCGCCTTCGTCTCCGGCGGCATCGTCGGCCTGACCCTGCTGTTCATGCGCACCTCGCGCATCGCGCCGCTGGAATGGTTCACCAAGTCCTACATCGAGTTCTTTCAGGGCACGCCGCTGCTGATGCAGCTGTTCCTGTTCTTTTTCGGCATCGCTTTGTTCGGCGTGGAAGTCTCCCCGTGGTTCGCGGCGTGGCTCGCGCTCACGCTCTGGACCAGCGCCTTTCTCGCCGAGATCTGGCGCGGCTGCGTCGAGGCGATCCCGCGCGGCCAATGGGAAGCCTCCTCCAGCCTCGCGCTCACTTATATCGAGCAGATGCGCTACGTGATCCTGCCGCAGGCCATGCGCATCGCGGTGGCGCCGACCGTCGGCTTCTCGGTGCAGGTGATCAAGGGAACGGCGCTTGCCTCCATCATCGGCTTCGTCGAATTGACCAAGGCCGGCACCGTGCTCAACAACGCCACCTTCCGTCCGTTCCTGGTCTACTCGCTGGTGGCCTTGATCTATTTCTGCCTATGCTTCCCGCTGTCCTGGTGCGCCAAGAAACTCGAGGGCCGGCTCAATGTCGCTCGTTAGCATCCGTGACGTGAGAAAAAGCTTCGGGCCGCTCGAGGTGCTCAAGGGCGTCTCGCTCGAAGTGGCGAAGGGCGACGTGGTCGCCATCATCGGCCGCTCCGGCTCCGGCAAGAGCACGCTGCTGCGCTGCATCAACGGGCTGGAGACGTTTCAGGCCGGCAACATCCTGGCCGACGGCATCGAGGTCGGCGGCTTGAAAACGAACCTGCGCGAATTGCGCCGCCATGTCGGCATGGTGTTCCAGCAGTTCAATTTGTTCCCGCATCTCACCGCCGCGGAAAACGTGATGCTGGCGCCGATGGTGGTGAACAAGGTCGCCAAGAAAGAAGCGCGCGAGCTTGCCGCCGAAATGCTGGCCAAGGTCGGCCTGTCGGAGAAGATGGACGCATACCCAAGCCAGCTCTCCGGCGGCCAGCAGCAGCGCGTGGCCATTGCCCGCTCGCTGGCGATGCGGCCGAAGGTGCTGCTCTGCGACGAAATCACCTCGGCGCTCGACCCCGAACTGGTCAACGAGGTGCTGAAGGTGGTCGAGCAGCTCGCGCGCGAAGGCATGACGCTGATGCTGGTCACCCATGAGATGCGCTTTGCCCGCGACGTCGGCACGCATCTGGTGTTCATGCATCACGGCAAGGTGCACGAGCAGGGCCCGCCGAAGCAGGTTTTCGCCGCGCCAAAGACCCCGGAATTGCAGCAGTTTGTCGGCTCGATCGGCTGACGCCCTTCCGCTGCCGCGGCGGCCTGCGCTAGGCTTCGCGAAAGGGCAGGGGGCGGACGTGAGATCATTCGTCAAAATTATGCTGCTTGCCGCCGTCGTTGCGGCGGCTGACCCGGCATTTGCCCACCACCTGATGGGCGGGCGCATGCCGGCGACCTTTATGGAAGGCCTGCTCTCCGGCCTCGGTCATCCCGTCATCGGCATCGATCATTTCGCTGCAGTGGTCGCGGTTGGCTGTCTTGCCGCCGCGCATCGCGCGGGAGCGGCGCTGGCAATTGCCTTTGTGCTGGCAATGATGGCCGGTGTCGCGGTGCATCTGCACGCCGTCACCGTGCCGGCGGCGGAATTGCTCGTGGCGCTGTCGGTGATCGCGCTCGGCGCGATTCTGCTGCGCGAACCGCAATTGCCGGCTTCGGCGGCACTCGGCCTGTTCGTTCTGGTCGGGCTGATCCACGGCTACGCGCTCGGTGAATCGATCTACGGCGCTGAGCGCACCCCGCTCGCCGCTTATCTCACCGGCCTTGCCGTCATTCAGAGCGCCGTGGCTTTGATCGCCATGCTAATTGCGCGCGCGGTAGCGGGGCGGACACGCGATCGAGTGACGGTCCGGTTGATTGGCGCCGGCATCGCCGGGATCGGCCTTGCGGTATTCATGCAGCAGTTGATCCCGGCGCCACCGGGCTAAACCGACGTTCTTAAAAGCAAGGCCCCGATGAGGGGGCCTCGCCGTTTTCTTTGCACTGCGGCGCGATTACACCGCGTGCGCCAGTTTGCCCGCTTCGCCGGCGACGACCCTCGAGCGCATCGGTTTGAGCACGAACAGCGCCATGGCGACCACGATGATGTTCATGATGGAGGTTGCCACAAACACCATGTGCCAGCTTCCGGTTGACGCCTTGATCATATTGGCGACCGGGACGAGGAACGCGGATGCGCCTTTGGCCGTGTAGAGCAGGCTCAAGTTCACGGTTGCGAACTTAGGCCCAAAGCTGTCGGTGCAGGTCGACGGGAACAGGCTGAAGATCTCGCCCCAGGTGAGGAAGATCAGCGCGGCGAAGACCACGAAGGCCCAGGGCGCGGTGCCTGCCGAGCCCAACAGCCAGTAGGCCACGGCGCCGAGGCCGAAGGCGATCGCCATGGTGTATTCGCGGCCGATATGGTCGGACACCCAGCCGAACAGTGGGCGCGCCGCGCCATTGGCGAGGTTGTCGATGATCAACGCGACCGACAGCGCGGTCGCGCCGCCGAGGATCGCGACATTGGCAACGTTGTAGTCGCGCGCAATCAGCGCGATCTGGGCTGTCGCCATCAGTCCGCTGGCGGACACCAGAACGAACATAACGTAGAGAACCCAGAAAATCGGCGACATCAGCACTTCGCCGGGCGAGTAGCTGCGCGCCGACTGCATCACCTTGGGCTGCGCAAGACCCGCGAGTTCGCTCGGTTCGGGCGCTCGCAATAGCCATGCCAGCAGGAAGACGATCGCGCCTTGCACCAGGCCAAACCAGAAGAACGCAGTCTGGTAGCCGCTCGAGGCGATGACCTCACGGATCGGGACAACCGTGAGTGCCGCGCCGGCGCCGAAACCGGCGGCGGTCAGGCCGACAGCAAGGCCACGACGATCCGGGAACCACTTCACCGCCTGCCCGACGGCGGTCGCGTAGATTGCACCGCCGCCGATGCCGGACAGCACCGCGCCGAGATAGAGCATCGATAGCGTGTCAGCCTTGGAATTGACGATCCAGCCGGCGGCGATGAGCACGCCGCCGAAGGCGACCATCAGTTTCGGCCCGCGCTGGGTGCCGAGCTTATCGACGATCCAACCTTCGACCGGCGTCAGCCACGTTTCCAGCGCGACAAATATGGCGAACGCGACTTGGATCGATGCGACCGACCATTTGTGCGCCTCCGCGATCGGATGAACGAACAGCGTCCAGCCGTATTGCAGGTTGGCGATCATGATCATGCAGATGATCCCGGCGATAAGCTGAGTCCATCTTTCGCGATTAATAGGTTGGGTGACTGCTCCACCATTTGCCATTTTTGCTCTCCTTGGTTTCCCTGTTTTGATTGTCGCGGTCGCCGGTTACGATGGGCGTGTGCGCCACGCGCATTTTTTCGTCGAGCAAACGCAATTCGGCCCGAGGTGAGTTCACCCTGGCCGGCGCAATATTCGATGACGACGATGAAGAACGTGACGGTGCCGACGAGCGCGATCGCTATTGCCACGTCGGCAATCAGCGGAATGTCCCGGCGCCGAGCAATGCTCGACCGCATTGAAGAACCGCTTCCATAAGCGCGCCCCGCTTATGCGCTCATTTGTCTGCGGCGGTAACGCGCGGTCAAGCGAATGGCCCACTTGCGGCGGGAACATTTACGCGGTGTTTATGTGAAGAATGACTAATTCTAAAGTCGCAAGGATGCCGTCAAACTATTTATGAAATCCAACGAGATTGTCAGTGACGTGGTCGACGTGTGCCGCGTCGCGGCCGGCCATTTCCCAATCCTCGCGAAACACCTCGCGCTGGCCGTCCGGCACCACCAGAACGGTGGTCATGCCGAGCGCGTGCGGCGTTTCCAGATTGCGCGCCAGATCCTCGAACATCGCAGCCTTCTTCGCGTCGACACTGTGCCGCGCGAGAAAGCGCTCGTAGACCCGCGGCAACGGCTTGGGATCGAGATCGGCGGCGGCGATGTCGAACACGTCCTCGAAGTGATGATCGATCTCGAGTCGTTTCATTACGGCGTCGGCATGCTTGCGCGTGCCGTTGGTGAGGATGAGCTTGCGGCCCTGTAGCTTCTCCAGCGCGGCGCCGAGCGTCGGGTTCGGCGTCAGCGGCGAGTGATCGATTTTGTGCACGAAATCGAGATAGTCGTCGGGCGCCATGCCGTGCTCGGTCATCATCCCGCGCATGGTGGTGCCGTAGCGCTTGTAATAGTCCTTTTGCACGCGGAAGGCTTCGTCCTTCGAAACTTTCAGAAAATCGGCGACGTAGGCGCGGATGCGCTCGTCCACCTGCTGCCAGAGATTGAGGTGATGCGGATAGAGCGTGTTGTCGAGATCGAAAACCCAGGTTTCGACGTGATCGAAGCTGCGCGGGGGCTGGACAGACGACGACGGCATGGCCCTATCGCTCCGTGAAGCGGACGGTGGCGACGGCCTTGCCTGCAAGATCGATGGCGGCAAATCCGGTCTGGTTGAAGCCCCGCGCGGCGCAATCGTTGTGGCTGCTCAGTTCGAACAGTCCGTCGCGGGTACAAAGTTCGGTGTCGCCGCCCCAGGCGAATGTCTTGCCATTGCGTTCGATGGCGCGGCCGCCGCGATCCACCGCTTCGGCATAGCAGTAGACCTTGGCCGGATTGCCGCGGATGTCCGGCTGCAGGCAAGCGGCGGGTTCGATGCGGAACCAGCCGCGGGTGGCGATCGATCCGGACTTCGGCGCGCCGATGGCCACCATCACGGCATTCGCCGTCTCACTGCACCCGGCGAAGCCGAATTCTTCGAGATGTTGTGCGGCCTTGATGAGGACATCGAAAAAATCGGGTGCAGATTGCGCGTCGGCGAGCAATTTGCGCCCTGGACGCCGTCGATGGGGCTCGCATCGTAGCCGGCAACAGGCGCTAGATACCGGCAAGGCGCGCCTGGGTATAGTCGTACTCGGCCTTCTCGGCCAGAACGGTGGACGGTCCCTTGTCGGCATCGGTCGGCTTGATCGTGGTAAAAGGCACCGGGCTCGAACAGCCGTGGGGATTGGCGATCGCGAAAGTTTGGTCGCCGGTGCAAAATTTGCCGTGCGCGCAGCCCGGCTCCGGCGGCTTGCCGTAAAACGGCAGCGTCCGGGCATGAACGTAGACGAGGCCTTCATTGTGCGGTTCTTCGTCGATGACGCAGCGGGACTGGCCGGGGTCGATGCGGAACCAGCCGCGCGTCGACACCGCAGCGCCCCGTTTGATGCCGGCGGCGATGTCGGTGACATAACTCGTCCGGTTGCACAAATTGAGTTTGGCATTGGCCGGCGTGGCAAGTGTCAGAAGCAGAATGGCGAGGGTGAATTGGCGAATCATCGGCGGAACTATCGGCGCTTGCGACTTAATCCCGCCAGCCGCGATTGGCCGGTGCGGGCGTCCTAGGCGTTCACCGAAAATGCCCGGCGCTTCGCCTCGACCTGGTGAGGTTTTGGAACCTTGACCGAATGCGCGGCGCCTATCCACTGCAGGCCCTTGAGTACCCAATATCCGGTATCGATCTCGCCGCGCGCCAATGCGAATTTGGCCGACCACGGAACGGCGTGATGGTTATGGTGCAAACCTTCGCCGTTCATCGCCAGGAAATTGACGAATGCGTTGTTGTGGCTGTCGTCGCCGGTATTGAAATGCCGCGTGCCGGTTACGTGGCAGATGCTGTTGACGAACGACGTTGTATTGAGATGGAGAAAGGCGCGGATCGGGCCGCCGGCGAACAACCCGGACCAGTAGCCGTCCATCGTGCCGTACCATGCCAGCCCGATCAGGCCGGGCACAATCCAGCCCAGTACGACCCACAGCGAGTACCAGTGATCGACCCAGACGATGACGGGATCGCGTTTAATGTCGCGGACATAATCGACATAGGTGAAGAACCGGCCGTTTACATACCAGCCGACGTGGCTGTTGATGAATGCGGCGATTGCGCCACGAACGCCATGGCCACCGGAAGTGGGCGAATGTGGGTCGTCCGCGGTGTCCGAATGATGATGGTGGCGGCGATGGATCGAGCACCAGGTCAATATCTGGCCCTGCATCGCTGATGCGCCGAGAATGCCGAGGACCGCTTTGAGCCAAGGCTTTGCCACAAATGCGCGGTGCGAGAACAGCCGGTGATAGCCAAGCGTAATCCCGAGGCCAGCGACATACATGCCGGCAATCGTCAGTACGACGTCGAATACGGTGACGCCGACCGTCCAGAACCACCACACGCCGGCGATCGTTCCCAGCACGATCGCAGTCAGGGTCAAAATCGCGCCGATACGCAACGCATCGATAGCGACGCGCTTGCGGCTGAACGGCAGGCGGGTCACAATCAGCGGCGGCCAGCGCCTGTTGCCGCTGGCGTCGGTGAACACCAGTGAAAATGCCGTTCCGTCGTAGTTCATCAGCGACACGTGGCGGCGCTCCGGCGACCGGAACCCGGTCGTTCACAGGACTATCGGACCTAAGCATCAATATTATTCAATATCAATGCATCGCTGCGCCATCAATGAGTCGGTCGTTGCGTCCGAAGGCGAGGACAAAAACTAGCGATGGATCAGCGTGCCGACGCCGTGGTCGGTGAGCAGTTCCAGCAGCACCGCGTGCGGCACCTTGCCGTCCATGATGACCACGCCCTCGACGCCCTGATCGAGGGCGTAGATGCAGGTCTCGACCTTGGGGATCATGCCCCCGGAAATGGTGCCGTCGGCGATCAGCCGCCTGGCGTCGGCGACGGAAAGTTCCGCGATCAGGTTCTTCCCCGCGTCGAGCACGCCGGGTACGTCGGTGAGCAGCAGCAGGCGCTTGGCCTTCAGCGCGCCGGCAATGGCGCCGGCGAAGGTGTCGGCATTGACGTTGAAGGTGCCGCCATTCGCCGAGGTGGCCAGCGGCGCCAGCACCGGAATCATCTCGCGGCCGATCACCTGATTGAGGATGGTGTCGTCCACCTTGTCGGGCTCGCCGACGAAGCCGAGATCGACGATCTGCTCGATGCGCGAATCCGGGTCGACCACGGTGCGCGTCACCTTGCGCGCCTGCACCATGTTGCCGTCCTTGCCGCACAGCCCGATGGCCTTGCCGCCGGCGGCGTTGATGTAGCCGACGATCTGCTTGTTGATCGAGCCGGCGAGCACCATCTCGACGATCTCGACCGTCTTTTCGTCGGTGATGCGCAGCCCGTCGACGAACTCCGACTTGATGCCGAGCTTCTTCAGCATCGCCGCGATCTGCGGCCCGCCGCCGTGCACGACCACGGGGTTGATGGCGGTCTGCTCCAGGAGCACGATGTCGCGGGCAAAATCGCGCGCCATCTGTTCCTGGCCCATGGCGTGGCCGCCATATTTCACCACGACGATTTCTTCGTCGTAGCGCTGCATGTGCGGCAGCGCCTCGACGAGGATGCGCGCGATCGTCTGCGGATCGATCTTTTGCAGGTCAGATTTGGGGGCTTTGCTCATCACGCCGGCCTTCACTGGTGGGTGCGCCCTTTTACCGGCAGCCGCCGTCTGGCGAAAGAGCGTTATCCGCTGCGCATGGCGGCGAGCGCCGCCGCGACCAGCACGAGCCAGCTGGCGATCAGGAGGGTCCCGCCCGCGGGCGCGGCAAAGGGAAACAGCCGGTGCCCAAGATAGGCGCGCGCCGAAACGTCGGCGGCAAACAGGCCGGCCCCGAGCACAAAGCCCCACAGCACGACCAGGCCAAGCGGGCGCAGGATGAGGCCGAAGCGGGCGGCAACGGTGCCGGCGATGACGGCGGCGGCGTGGATCAGCAGCAGGTAGCCGGCGCTGTCGAGGCCCGCGCCCGGCTTGCCGTGAGCGCCGGCCGCCGTCAGCACGATGCCGGCGGCACCCATGAGGCCGGCCAGCGCGATCAGGATCTGGTCCATGCTGCGACCCTACAGCACATCGGCGTCGCGCCGAACCATGCTAGCCACGCTCCTCGAGCAGCCGCGCGACCGCCGCGCGCAGTTCCTCGATGCCTGAGCTTTCGCGGGCCGAGGTCGCCAGCACGGCGGGGAAGGCGGCCGGGCGCTTCGCCAACGCCGCCTCGACCTCGCCAATGCGGCGGGCGAGCTCAGCTTCGGTTACTTCGTCCGACTTGGTGAGCACGACCTGATGGCTCACCGCCACTTGGCCGAGCGCCGCGAACACCGGATCATCGGTGGTCTTGAGGCCGTGGCGGGCATCGACCAGCACATAGACGCGGGCGAGGTTGGCACGGCCGCGCAGATAGGCGTGGATCAGCGCCGTCCAGGCCTCGATCTTGGATTTGGCCGCGGCGGCATAGCCGTAGCCGGGCATGTCCACCAAAGTGAGGCCTTCGCCGCCTTTGAAGAAGATCAGCTCCTGGGTGCGCCCCGGCGTGCGCGAGGTGCGCGCCAGCGCCTTGCGGCCGGTGAGGGCGTTGATCAGGCTCGACTTGCCGACATTGGAGCGGCCGGCGAAGGCGATCTCGGTGCCGCGCGCCGGCGGCAGCGAATTTTCCGAGCCGGCGGCGGCGACGAATTGCCAGTCGCCGGCAAACAGGAGCCTGCCGGCCTCGATCTCGCTGCGGGTGAATGGAGAGGTGGTCATCTATTCCGCCGTCATTCCGGGGCGCCGCGAAGCGGCGAGCCCGGAATCCATACTCGCAGACCGGGGTTATGGATTCCGGTTTCACGCGCTTCGCGCGCGTCCCGGAATGACTTAAAGAATTATTGCTGCGTCTTCTTTTTTACAAACAGCGCCTTGATGTTGTCGAACAGTTCGATCTTGGCGCCGTGCTTGCGCATGATGATCGATCTGCTGCGCCACCGACAGCGAGTTGTTCCAGGCCCAGTAGATCACGAGGCCCGCCGGGAAGCTCGCCAGCATGAAGGTGAAGATGAGCGGCATCCAGTTGAAGATCATCGCCTGCGTCGGGTCGGGCGGCGTCGGGTTGAGCTTCATCTGCAGCCACATGGTGATGCCCATGATCACCACCCAGGCGCCGAGATGCAGGAAATGGCCGAATACCGGCAAGATGGTGGGGTCGAGCGGGACTAGCCCGAACAGATTGAAGATATTGGTCGGATCGGGCGCCGACAGGTCGTGGATCCAGCCGAAGAACGGCGCGTGCCGCATCTCGATGGTGATGAACAGCACCTTGTACAGCGAGAAGAACACCGGAATCTGGATCACCACGGGCAGACAGCCGGCGATCGGATTGATCTTCTCCTTCTTGTACAGCGCCATCAGCTCCTGCTGCTGCTTGGCCTTGTCGTCGGGATAGCGCTCGCGCAGCGCGGCCATTTGCGGCTGCACCGCCTTCATCTTCGCCATCGAGGCATAGGATTTGTTGGCGAGCGGGAAGAACGCGGTCTTGATCAGCACGGTGACGATCAGGATGGCGATGCCGAAATTGCCAACCAGGTGGAAGAAGAAATCAAGCCCGAGGAACATCGGCTTGGTGATGAAGTAGAACCAGCCCCAGTCGATCAGCAGATCGAAATGGTTCAAGTGCAGCGCTTCATTGTAGCCGCCGACATGGCCGAGCGGGAAATTGATGCCGACAACGGAGACTTCCTTGGCGCCGGCGAATAGCCGCGCGTCGGCTGCGCCGGTCGCCCCCGGCGCGACGGTAACCGCGTCGAGCAGATAATCGGTCTGGTAGGTTTTCTCGGTGCCGATTGAGCCGGCGCGGAATTGCGCCTTCAGGTGCGCGTCGGTGTTGGGGACCAGCGCCGCGGCAAAATACTTGTCGGTGATGCCGAGCCAGCCATTGGTGGCGTCGAAATCGACGTTCTTCTTCTCTTCGATCTTCTTGTAGGTGTATTCCTGCAAGCCCTCATTGCCGAAGTCGCCGATCAGCCCTTCATGCAGGATATAGTAGCCGAGTGTCGTCGGCGTGCCGTGGCGCGAGATCAGCGCGTAGGGAAACAGCGTAACGGGGTTTGCCGACTTGTTCACCACCTCGTCCTTGATGGTGAACAGGTACTTGTCGTCGACCGTGACGGTGCGGCGGAATTCGAGGCCCTCGCCATTGTCATAGCTCAGCGTCGCCGGATGGCCGGCGCTGAGCGCGCCGGAGCCGACCTGTTTCCAGACCGTATCGGACGTCGGCACTTTGACCTTGGCGCCGGCGGTTCCAGTCCAGCCGAACTCGGCATAGAACGGCTCCGGGCTGCCCGACGGCGAGAACAGCACGATCGGCGGCGACTTCGGATCGACGGTTTCGCGGAACTTGACCAGCGAGATGTCGTCGATGCGGCCGCCCTTGAGGTCGATCGAACCCTCGATGCTGCCGGTCTCGATCGGGACGCGCGGGGTTGCGGCGAGGGCTGCCGCGCGCGTGGTCGCTGCGGCGGCGGTAGGGGCCGCGGCTTGTCCCGGCACCTGACCGGGGACCTGCGCCGGACCCGGCTGCGCGGCTGGCGCGATCGCCGCCGGCGGCTGCGCCGCTGGCCCGGGCTGGCCGGGCGCCTTTTGCGCCGCCTGCTGCTGCGCCTGCTCCTGCCGCTGTTTCTCCAGCTGCGGCATGCCGACGAAATATTGCCAGCCGATCAGCACAATGGCCGAGAGCACAATGGCGATGATGGTATTTTTACTATCGGTCATCCCGGGTCCGTTTTGCCGCTTTGCGCCCCTCGTGCATTCGCCGCAACGCCCCCTCGAAATCTTGCGTCATGCGGGCAAACGGCAGATCGAGCGCCGCGCGCCGGCCGACCAACACATAATCATGTCCGGCCCGCATCCAAGCCGCGTTCGACAGCCGCACGATTTCCCGCAGCCGCCGTCGCACACGGTTACGTTCGACCGCTTTGCCGACTTTCTTCGATACGGTGAAGCCGACGCGCACCGGGCCTTCGTCACCGCGTTTGCGCGCCTGTAGCACAAAACCCGTTGCCGGAACCTTGCTCGCGGTCGCCGCGGCCAGGAAGTCCGCTCGCTGCCTCAATCGTTCCATGGAAGCAAACGCTAGCGGCCCTTATCGCCGTGGTTTAAGCGCTGAGACGCTTGCGTCCGCGCCCGCGCCGCGCCGACAGAACCTTGCGTCCGCCTTTGGTCGCCATGCGCGTGCGAAAACCGTGGCGGCGCTTGCGCACCAGCTTGCTCGGTTGATAGGTCCGCTTCACGTTTCAATTCTCCGCTGGCCGCGCCGTGGCGATAAGGAGCGGGAAAGCCGCCCCTTAATCCGCCATGAAAACCCGCAAAAACGCCGGATCGGCACGCGATTTGCGCGGCTTATAAGGGAGGGGCGAAGGCGCGTCAATGTCGCGTCAATGCAGCCCCGGCGGCTTTGCGCGCGTCCGATGGGAAGGGCATGATGTGACGCGCGCGTGACGGCATGGCCGAGACATTCACACCTGATATCTGCGTCATCGGCAGCGGTTCCGGCGCCGCCTCGATTGCCATGGCGGCTGCTGCTTTCGGCGTGCCGGTGGCGCTGGTCAAGTGCCACGCCGGCGGCGGGCATCGCGGCCGTATGGCATCGCTGCTGGCGGCGGCCAAGTGCGCCGCGGCGATGCGCGAGGGGAGACCGTTCGGCGTAATGGCGGCCGCGGTCAACGTCGATTTCGCCAAACTGCGCGATCACGTGCAGCGCGTGGCCGATGCCCTGGCACCGAACAAGGCGTCGGCGCGGCTCACCGGCCTCGGCATCCGCGTGATCGAGGGCGACGCCAGGTTCAAGGATCGACGCACGCTCATCGTCGCCGGCGACGTCGAAATTCGCGCGCGCCGTTTTGTCATTGCGACCGGATCGACGCCGGCGCTGCCGCAAATTCAGGGGCTCGACCAAGGGCGCTGCCTTACCGGCGAGACCGTATTCGATCTCACCGAATTGCCGGAGCATCTGATCGTTATCGGCGCTGGCTCCACGGGCCTCGAATTGGCGCAGGCCTTCCGCCGGCTCGGCAGCGCGGTGACCGTGCTTGAAGCGGCGCGGCCGCTGGCCGGCGATGATCCGGAATGTGCCGCCGTTGTCGTCAACCAGCTCGAGCGCGAAGGCGTCGTCGTCCGCGGCGGCGTGAAGATTGCCCGCATCGAATATGCGGGCGGCAGAGTGCAGGCGATCCTGGAAGGCGGCGACAGTGTCGAGGGCACGCACCTGCTGGCCGCTACCGGGAGCAAGCCAGCGCTCGACGGGCTCAATCTCGAAGCGGCAGGGATTGCCTATCGCGACGCGGGCATCCATGTGAACAAGCTGCTGAAGACCTCCAACAAGCGCATCTACGCGATTGGCGGCGCCATTGGGCAGCCGCACGCCGCCAGCTATCACGCCAGCGTGGTGATGCAAAACGCGCTGTTCCGTTCGCGCGCGAAAGTGCAGGACGGCTTGATCCCGCGCCTGACATTGACCGGTCCGGAGTTGGCGCAGGCCGGCATGACCGAAATCGAAGCGCGCGACCGCGGCATCAAGATCACCATCACGCGCTGGCCCTATAACGACAATGATCGCGCGCAGGCCGAGCGCGAAACGCGGGGCCACATCAAAGTCATAACGTCAACGAAAGGTAAAATATTAGGCGCGGCCATCGTCGGCGCGCAGGCTGGCGAACTCATCGCCAGCTGGATGCTTGCCATCGCACAGGGCATGCATATCCGTGCCATCACGGATGTCGTATTGCCCTCGCCAACGCTGTCGGAAATAGGCAAATCTGCGGCGTTCGACTTTTTTGTGCCGCGTTTGACGAGCCCTTGGGTGCGGCGCATCATCGCCTGGTTGCGAATCTTTGGTTGAGGCGAAATTGAGTTCGACACCCGATTCAGACAACTCCGCAGCAGATCCGCTGCTCGTGCGCGGTCCCCGCGTCGGACTGTCCGGCAAGCTGCTGGGGCTCATCGTTGTGTTTGTGACGCTGGCGGAAATCTTGATCTACGTTCCCTGGATTGCCGACTTCCGCCTCAACTGGCTCAACGACCGACTGGCCGCGGCGCACACCGCCGCGCTGGTGCTCGATGCCGCACCGAGCGGCATGGTGCCGGAGAGTCTCGCCAAGCAAATCCTGAGCAGCATCGGCGCCCATGCCGTGGCGTTGAAGATGGGAACGCAGCGCCGCCTGCTTGCCGCTTCCGATATCCCCTCGCACATCGACCAGGAGGTCGATATGCGCTCGGTGACATGGTGGCACGGCATCATGGACGCCTTCGATACGCTGCTGTACTGCAAGCCGGGCGACGTCATCCGGCTGGTGGGTCCGGCGCCGATGGGCGGCGATTTTCTCGAGATCATTCTCGACGAGGCGCCGCTGCAGCACGCTATGCTGAGCTTCTCCGTCAGCATCCTGCTGCTGTCGCTGTTGATCACCGGCGTTACCGCGGTGCTGGTGTATTTCTCTCTGCATCATCTGCTGGTGCGGCCGATGCGGCGCATCACCGAAAACATGATTGCCTTCCGCGCCGATCCGGAAAACCCGGTGCGCGTCATCGCCGACTCCGGCCGCAACGACGAAGTCGGCACCACCGAGCGCGAACTGGCGGCGATGCAGCGCGATATCGCATCCATGCTGCATCAGAAGAACCGTCTTGCCGCACTTGGGCTTGCGGTGTCGAAGATCAACCACGACCTGCGCAACCTGCTCGCCTCGGCGCAACTGTTTTCCGACCAACTCTCGAACCTGCCCGATCCCAAGGTGCAGCGCTTCGCGCCCAAGCTGATGCGCGCGCTGGAGCGTGCCATCGCCTTCTGCCAATCGACGCTGTCCTACGGCGCCGCGCAGGAGCCGCCGCCCGACCGCAAGACCATCGAGGTCGAGCCGCTGATCGAGGAGGTGCACGAGACGCTCGGCCTCGGCCTCGACGTGCCGATCCGCTGGATCGTCGCCGTGGAGCGCGGCCTCACCGTCGATGCCGACCACGATCAGTTGTTCAGGGTGCTGGTCAACATGGCGCGCAACGCGGTGCAGGCGCTGGAGGCGCGCGGCGCCCGCGATCCGGCCCGTGACCAGATCCGCATCACCGGTCGGCGCGAGGGCGGCGTCGCCGTCATCGAAGTGTCCGACACCGGGCCGGGCGTCTCCGACCGCGCCCGCGCCCATCTGTTCGAGGCCTTCCAGGGCTCCACCCGCACCGGCGGCACCGGCCTCGGACTTGCAATCGCCGCAGAGCTGGTGCGCGCGCATGGCGGGGAGATGCGCCTGGTCGATGGAACCATCGGCGCGACCTTCCGCATCAGCATTCCCGACCGCGCGGTCGAGCTCAGTTTGCACCGTGGCGAGCGCGCCAGCGCCTAACGGCAGGACGGTCACGGCTTGTTGAAGCCGGCTGACCGGATGCATCAATAATTGCCGTCCTGCGGTGTTCCTACTTGTGGGTGCGACGAGCCGCGAATGGGAACAGCAGGAGCTTTGACTTGGTCACAGCTTATATAAATCGCGTCGCCAGCGCAGTACCGGCGCACGACGTTCATGACGTATTCACGCGCTTTGCCCAAAGTCTTTTTGAGGGCGATCGGCGCAGTTCATTGCTGCTCAAACGGATGATGGACAAGTCGGGCATCGAGCATCGCTATTCGTGCCTGGCGCCTCACGAGCTGTCGCTAAAGGAACGCGTCAACTCGGACGCCTTTTACAAGCGCGGCGCATTTCCCGATACCGCGGCGCGCATGCGGCGTTTCGAACAGTACGCGCCGGAACTTGCGCAGGCTGCAGTCGAACGGCTGATGCCGGAAGCGGATCGCGAGCGCATCACGCATCTGCTGATCACCTGCTGCACCGGCTTTTCCGCGCCCGGCGTCGATGTCGAAATGATCGAGCGCTGCAAGCTGCCAACCAGCGTCGAGCGCACCGTGATCGGCTTCATGGGCTGCTATGCTGCGATCAATGCGCTCAAGCTTGCGCGCCATATCGTCCGCTCCGAGCCGCATGCGCGCGTGCTGATCGTCAATCTGGAGCTCTGCACGCTGCACCTGAAGGAAACGACCGACATGGAGCAGATGCTGTCGTTCCTTCTGTTCGGTGACGGCTGTGCTGCGTGTCTGGTAACTGCCGATCCGGTCGGCGTGGCGCTCGACAGCTTCCGCGCCGTATTGGTGCCCGATACGCGTGAATTGATCACCTGGAGCATTCGCGACTTCGGCTTCGACATGATGCTGTCGGGGCAGGTACCGGCTGCCATTCACGACGCGCTGCACACTCATACCGACGAAATCCTGGAGGGGGCGCCGGTCGATTCGATCGATCTGTGGGCCGTGCATCCGGGCGGACGCACCGTGCTCGATGCCGTGGAACGCGCCTTTGGTCTAGGGCCTGCGGCGCTCGCCGCCTCGCGCGACATATTGCGCCGCTACGGCAACATGTCGTCGGCAACCGTGATGTTCGTTATCGAGAAACTGCTGCGCCTCGACACGCGCGGTCAGACCGGCTGCGCCATGTCGTTCGGGCCCGGCCTGATCGCCGAGACCATGCTCTTTCACACGGCGGCGTGACCGCCCGATGCGAAGCATTTCATGGCCCGCCATCGATCAGCCAAAGCCGGTTTTCGACGCTGCGCGGCGCAGCACGCAGACGGAAGTCCTCGACGGCCCGCTTGACACAGCCGAGCTGGCGAAAGTCCTGCGCGATCTCGCCCGTTTCAATGGCCTGATGTTGGGCCATTGGCCGGTGCTGCGATGGCTTGATGCCGCAGCCAGGGATTTTCCCGCCGAGCAAGTGCTGACCTTTGTCGATATCGGCTGCGGTTATGGCGACCTGCTGCGCGCGGTGCGGCGCTGGGCGCGCAAGCGCGGCCGGCGCGTCAAGCTCGTCGGCATTGATCTCAGTCCGCAGGTGATCGAAGTCGCGCGCGGCGCGACCGATGCGGCGGATGATATCGATTATCAGGTCACGGATGTCTTTGATTTTCGGCCGAGCTACCCGATCGACTTCGTCGCCACTAGCCTGGTCACGCATCATCTGACCAATGAGATGATCGTTCGCTTCTTGCGCTGGATGGAAGCGTCCGCGCGCCGCGGCTGGCTCATCTATGATCTGCAACGCAGCGTCGTGCCGTTTTATTTCATCGCCGTCGCGGGCCTTGTGCTGCGCCTTCACCCGGTCGTCGTCCATGACGGCCGTATTTCGGTGGCGCGCTCGCTCACGCGCGCTGAATGGCGCGAACTGATCGCGCAGGCAGGCATTCGCCGCGCGGCGGTTGATCTGCGCTGGTTCATGTTCCGCTTTGCCATCGGGCGGCTCAAATGACGCACGCTGAAACCGTAATCGTCGGCGGCGGCCCCGCGGGCGCGGCCACTGCCTGCGCACTTGCCGTCGCTGGCCGTGATGTGCTGCTGATCGAGCGTGCCGATGGCCCGCACCATAAAGTATGCGGCGAGTTCTTGAGCATCGAAACGCAGGCGCAATTGCGCCGCCTCGATATCGATCCGCTCGGTCTCGGCGCCGTGACCATCGATCGAATCTCGGTGCATTCGATGCAACGCGACGTCACAAGTGCGCTGCCATTTCGCGCCTTGTCACTGTCGCGCCTCAGGCTCGACCAGGCGATCCTGCGGCGTGCCCTCGAATTCGGCGCCCAGGTTAAAATGAATACGTCCGTGCGCTCCGTCCGCAATGACGGGGCAGGCTGGGCCTTGCGCTGCGATGACGGCGAGGAAGTTAAGTGCCGCAATCTGGTGCTGGCGACCGGCAAGCGGAGCTTGCGTGGCATCGAGGACGAACGCGACAATTCGCTGGTCGGGCTCAAGATGCATCTGCGGCCTTCGCCGCCCACCACGCACGCGTTGCAGGGCCGGGTCGAGCTTGTGCTCCTCGAACGCACATACGCAGGCCTCGAGCTTGTCGAAGATGGCATCGCCAACCTCTGCCTCTTGCTGCCGCGCGCCGTGGTGGCGCGGCTCGGCCCCGGTTGGCCGGCGCTGCGCGACTATCTGTCCGCCGCGTCACCGTGCTTGGCCGAGCGCATCGAAGGCGCCGAGCCGCTGTTCGACAAGCCGCTCGCCGTTGTGTGCCCAAGCGGCAGCCACCTGCATGACGAAACAGAGCCCGCGTTCTATCGCGTCGGCGACCGCCTCGCGCATATCCCGCCGTTCACCGGCGACGGCTTGGCGATAGCCCTCTCGTCTGCGGCGCTCGCTGCCGATCACATCGTCAAAAGCCGCGCGCCGGCGCAATACCTCGCTGCCGCAAGGACCCTGACCCGTCCCTCGCTTAGGCTTGCCGGCGCCGTGTCTGCCCTTGCCGCGACCAACGCCGGGCGCGCCGCGCTGATGGCCGCGGCGGCATTCGTGCCCGGCTTTGTTCGCAATGTCGTGCGGCGCACGCGGTTGCCGCTTTCTGTTTACTGAGCGGAAATCGCGGTCCGGCGCGACCTTGCCAATGGGCGGTCGAGGCGATAGCTATGCGCCTGTTCGGTCGCCCGAATTCGTGGGCCCCGGTATCAGCGCCCGTAGCTCAGCTGGATAGAGCACCAGACTACGAATCTGGGGGTCGGGAGTTCGAATCTCTCCGGGCGCGCCAACAATTCTTTGATTTTGATTCGAAATTTCCCTGCGATTTTTGACGTCATGATTTGCGATCGAGGTCATCACGCGACCGCCGATACGTCGCCGCGTAGCGAAGTAAGAAATTCTCTCACCTCCGCCGCCGGTCTAGGCGGGCTGAAGAAGTAACCCTGAACGTCGGTGCATCCTTCGGCTCTCAGGAGTTCGAGCTGATGCTGCGTTTCCACGCCTTCAGCGGTCGTGACAATGTTGAGGCTGCTACCAAGGCCGACGACCGCGCGAAGAATGGCCATGCTTTCCTTTTTCGTCAAATCGCGAATGAAGGACTGATCGATCTTGATCCTGTCGAATGGAAAGCTTCGCAGATAGCCAAGCGATGAATACCCGGTTCCGAAATCATCCATCGCGATGCTGACGCCAAGAACTCTTGAGCTGATGGAGCATGGCTAATGCCGCATCGCTGTCGTGCATCAGCACCAACTCGGTGATCTCAAGCTCCAGCCTGCGTGCAGGCAAGCGGGACCTTTCGAGCGCGGCTTTGACGATCCGGACAAAATCGTTGGTTCTGAATTGGATCGGCGACACATTGACCGCTACTGCCGTTTCGCCTGGCCATTCGACCGCGTCGCTACAGGCTCGTTCCAGCACCCATTCGCCGATCCGGACGATAAGACCGGTTTCCTCGGCGATTGAAATGAATTCGAGAGGTGGCACCAGGCCGCGTTCGGGTTGATGCCAGCGAATAAGCGCCTCGCAAGCGGTGATCTTCCCGGTTTTGAGATTGATGATAGGCTGATAGTCAAGCGTGAACTCTCTGTTCACCAACGCCTTGCGAAGGTCGATCTCGAGCGTGCGGCGTGCTTGCATGCGGGCGTCCATTTGCGCTTCGAAGAATCGATACCTGTTTCCGCCGTCTTCCTTGCAGCGGTAGAGCGCTAGATCCGCATTCTTCATAAGCTGATCCGGAACCGTTCCGTCGGCCGGCGCGATGGCGATGCCGACGCTCATCCCCACGATGACTTGGTGGCCGTCGAGTTGATACGGTGCGCCCACGGCATCAATCAGACGCGTCGCAAGCGAGGTTGCGTCCTGCGGCCGCTCGAACGTGAGCTGGAGGATGGCAAACTCGTCGCCGCCCAGCCGGGCGACGACGTCCTTTTCGCGGACACAGCGACGCATGCGATCGGCCGCCGCCTGCAACAGCTTGTCTCCGATGGGATGGCCGAGCGTATCATTGACGTTCTTGAAATGGTCGAGGTCCAGGCTGAACACCGCGAAGGCTCTGCTCTTCGCCCCGTGTGTGAGAAGCTCCTCAATCTTTTCATAAAAATGTATCCGATTTGGCAATTCCGTAAGTGCGTCGTAATGCGCCATGTGTGTAATCTGATCTTGGGTACGTCGCTGTTCTGTGGTGTCTTCGAACGTTATTACGAAACCGCCATCGGCCATTGACGAGCACGATGCACAGAATGTGTGCCCGTCGGTACGCTCGAACACGATCGCGCCTGCTTGTCGGCTGCCTAAGATATTTTGAAGCTCTGCAAGGACCTGTGACTGATTGTTCATGGTCACATTGGTCAAGCGCTCGGCAAGATTGATGATTTGAAGAATCGTCAGGCCTGTCGCTAAAGCTTGCCATTGCTCCGGTGGCAGCCCAAACATTTCTGTAAAGCGCCGATTGCAGATGATGAGCGCGCCGGCGCTGTCGAACATTAAAAGACCTTGCACCATGTTGTTCAACGCCGCGTTGAACTGCAAATTCTGCTTTTCTATCGTATCATTTGCGAATTTGCGTTCGGTAATGTCGCGGTAATACCAGACGCGGCCGAGATATTTTCGGTTGGCGTCGCGTAGCGGCGCCGTGTGGCGGTCGATGACACGCCCATCCTTGCGCCTGAGCTCGTCGTGGGCCGTTTCGTCGGGATGCCGATAAAGATATCTGACGCGCGTGATGTAGGCGTCCTCGTCCGTGAATTGCTCACCCATCGCCTGCGAAACCGGCTGGATGGCCCCTTTCTCCATGAGGCTTCGCGGAATATGCCACATCGTGATGAACTGCGTGTTGAATGAGATGATCCTCGCGTTCTCGTCGACGACGGCTATTGCATCGGGAGAATTCTCCATCGCCGTCGTTTGCAGGATATTTGAAAAAGATAGTTGCTCCTCCAGCCGCGCCCGCTCGGTAACGTCCATATAGGTTCCGAGTACGGCGAAAACCTCACCGTTCGAACTGCGCAGAGGCACCTTGCTCGTAAGTAGCGTGATGACTTTCCCGTCGGGCGTCGTCTGAGGCTCGTCGATGAGAAGCTTGCTGCGGCCACTCTCGATGACCAGCTGGTCATCGGTTCGATACTTTTCCGCCTGCTCGCGCCAGCCCATCTGGAAATCGCTTTTTCCGACGACCTCTTCCGGACGGGTAAATCCTGCATCGCGCGCAAACGGCGCGTTGCAGCCGAGGTAAACGAGATTCTTGTCCTTCCAGAATATCCTTGCGGGTACCGCATTGAGCATCGCTTCGATGATCTGCTGCGATTCTCGCAGCGCGGCCTCACTTCGCCTGGCCTCTTTGACCTCGTGTGTTAGTCCTTCCGTGCCGTGCTGAAGCGCGTCGTTGGCGATCTGCAGTTCTGCGGTGCGCTCCTGAACCTGCAGTTCCAGCTCGTCTTTGGACTTGCGAAGGGCTGCTTCCGATCTCGATTGCTCTTCGGTCCAGCGGCGTCCGGCGCGCAACGCGAAATACCAGGCCGAGAGCAAGGCGAGAACAGCCGCGCCGCTTGAAATCTCAAAGCCTAATGTCAACCAGTGAAGATATCGCTGGTCGCGCTCGATTGCGCCGCGTTGCCAGGCCACGGTCTTTTCCACGCCTTCGGCGTAAATGCGCTTCCACTTCGAATATTCGTCGCCGACCAATAGCGCGGTCGCTTCTGCTCGCCGGCCCTCGGCGGCCAGCACGAACGCGCGCCGCTCCATTTCCACAAGCTTCCGGTTTGCCTCGTCGGTTTGTTCGACGAATCGCCGTACCCCGGGTAGGCCCAGCGCGCTTGCCGTTTTCGTGATCAGCGCGTCGAGTTCGCCGTCGAATTTGTCGTACCTTTCCTTGTAGCTTAAATCGCCGGTCGCAGCCGCCACGCGCGCTGACATGGTCAGCGCCTCGTCGAACAGTTTCACTTGGCCGATGTAGTCGTCGAGTTGGTTTTCGCTCGCGCGAGCCGCATCATAACGATGGTGCAGTTGCCATGACAGCCCGGCGGCTACGGCGGCGGTCAGCAAGCTGACAGCAAACGCTGCCACGAATTGCCGTAGCGGAAACCTGTACTGTTCGGGATGAACGTTTTCTGCCGGCATAACGCTGCTCAGTGGAAGCTCCCTATGCCTTCAACGCCGCGAAACTTGTCCGCGTCTGACCTCCGCTTTTTTCAGTCGTGATTACTACGCACCATTTCAATGGCCGATTCATTACGGTGCTGTACGTAGTTTATGCCACGATCGTTTTGTTGGTTAGCAAGCGATGACAAAGGTAGATTGGTACGGAGAGACTTAGGTATTCGCCGGCGCCAGGCTAATGATGGGACGCGAGGTCGTGGTGCAGGTACCAATTCGGTACGCGCAGCGGCGTGCCGTTGCGAAGCGTGGTGGTACGAAAATACTCCCGCATGGCGCCGGCCGGGATCATCGGATCGACCGATTATGAATCACGCCTGCAGCCCCGCGATTTGGCCCCGGCAATTCGCGTAACGCCGGCAAAGCCATCGGCGCGGAATGACGCGCCTTCGTCTGCGCTATTTCGACAATCTTCTCGACTATCAAATCAATTGTGAGATCGGCGCGTTACTCAATTCTGTTCTAATATCTTCGCTGTGTTGGCCAGCAGCGTCCCGTAACATTCGCACGACAGAGCCTTAAGGCGTTTGCGATCAACGATCTTCACCGTACCGCGCGTATATTCGATGACCTTTGCGGCTTGAAGATTATTGGCAACTTCATTCACGGAAGCGCGCCGCACTCCGAGCATCTGCGAGAGAAGTGCCTGCGTTAACGGAAGCACGCCGCTTTCTGACCGGTCGCTTGCTTGCAGGATCCAGCGGCAAAAACGGGCTTCAACCTTATGCAAAGCATTGCACGCCGCTGCGGTCTGTGTCTGAAAGAGAAGGAGTTCGCGGAATTTCGCAATCAGGCTTTGCAACGCGGTGCTCTCATGTACCGCTTTTCGAAAAGGATCGGCGGAAATCTGCATTCCGGTCGAACGCAATTGAACCGCCGCCCGTGAGAGCGTGGTGTACACGCCAAGCCCTGACATGATCCCGATGGCGCCCTCGCGCCCGACAATCGCCGTTTCAATAGCTTTGCCGTTCTGCATGACCAAGAGGAGCGAAATCATTCCGGTTTGCGGAAAATAAACCTGTTTGATTTCATCGCCGGCTTCGTGAAGCAGCGTTCCTGGCTCCAGCACAACCGGCTTTAGCCATGGCGCAAGGCGCGCGTAATCCGCCCTTGATAGCGACGCGAGAAACTGATTGGCGCGGGGTTTGGCATTGGGCATCCCGGTATCCTTTTACCCGTACGGCCGGGCCTGCTGGCGATCCGAACGGCTTCGACGCCGCCTTTATCGTAATGATTGGTGCATTGATCTGTCGAAAAGCGAGTGAACGGTAGCGGACATACGACAAATATAATATACACAACCATTCCTTGTGATTTGGATATGGCGCCCCGGAGGTATTCACATGGATCAAAAAGAAGAACTTCCGTTCGACCCTAGAGCATTTCTCTCGAAAGCGGACGGCGGACGAACCGTATCCACATACACGACAAATCAAACCATCTATCAGCAGGGCGATCCTGGGGATTCGGTTTTTTACATTTTGGATGGCACGGTGAAGCTCACCGTGACCTCTGAAAATGGCAAGGACGCGGTTGTTGCTGTTCTGAAAGCCGACGAATTTTTCGGAGAGGCTTGCGCGGACGGAGAGTCCCTGCGTTTGTCAACAGCGACCGCTCTGGCGAAATGTACGGTCACGCGAATAACCAAGGCGGAGGTCGCCAGGATAATTCACACGGTGCCGGCGTTCGCCGAGTTTTTTATCTCACACCTTTTAGTTCGCAATGCTCATATTCAGGCGGATTTGGTCGATCAGTTATTTAACTCGAGCGAGAAACGCCTGGCTCGGGCGCTGCTGATTCTGGCGAATTTCGGCGAAGAAGGTAAGCCCGAACCGCTGCTGGCGAATATCAGCCAAGAGACACTGGCAGAGATGATCGGCACGACGCGAGCACGCATAAACTTTTTTATGAACAAGTTCCGGCGATTGGGCCTGATTGACTACAACGGGCGAATTGAGGTCCATCGTTCTTTGTTGAACATGGTTCTGCATGAAAGGCCGCAAATCGGATGTTGAATGGCGCAGTTCCGTTGCCCCGAATTATGGGTCAATTTGGCTCGGCCGTTGAGACCGCAAACACAGGACGCGAAGAAGCCTCCGCCCGCTTCGCCGCCATGGTCACGGCGCGGGCTTGCCGGAACTCTTCGAGAATCCCGCCCGTCATCGCCATGCGCACCAGACCGGACAGGCTGTTGGCCGCCATCTTGGTCATCACATTGGCGCGATAGATCTCGACCGTGCGCGGGCTGATGCCGAGATCGAAGGCGATCATCTTGTTGGCTTTGCCGGCGACCAGTCCTTCGAGCACCTGCCGCTCGCGGTTCGACAGCGCGGCGAGCTTGCTGTGAATGTCCGCGTGCTCGGCCTTGCGTTTGGCGGCGTCCGCTTCCGAGTTCAACGCCGAGCGCACCGCGGCGAGTAAAAGATCGTCAGCGAACGGTTTTTCCAGAAAATCGACGGCGCCGATCTTCATCGCCTCCACCGCCAGCGCGATATCGCCGTGGCCGGTGATGATGATGACCGGAATGTCGAGCTTGAGCTCCTTGACGTGGCGCAAAAGGTCGATGCCGGTCACCTGCGGCATGCGCACATCGGAGATGATGCAGCCGGAGCGGATCTGCGGCAGGATCTCCAGGAAGGCTTGGGCCGATTCAAAACCGCGCACCGTGATCCCCGCGGTCTTGAGCAGGAACTCGAGCGATTCGCGGACCGCGTCGTCGTCGTCGATCACATAGATGATCGCCTCATGCGGCATCGTCGACACCCCTTTCATTGACGGTGGCGAGCGTGAAATTGAAGATCGTGCCGCCTCTGGGGTTGGGCTCGACCCAGATTCGTCCGCCGTGCGCCTCAATGATAGTGCGCGAGATCGACAGGCCGACGCCCATGCCTTGACGTTTTGTTGTGATGAAGGGCTGAAACAATTGCCCGGCGATTTCCGGGGCGATGCCGGAGCCTGAAGTCGGCAACGCTGATTCCGACATAACCCTCATCGGCCGGCGCCACCGCAACCACGAGGTCGCGCGTCGGCGATGACTCCATCGCGTCCATGGCGTTGCGGATGAGGTTGAGCAGCACCTGCTGGATCTGCACGCGGTCGGCGAGCACTAAATCGACGGCTGCATCGAACTTGAATTGCACGCGAATGCCCCTGTCCTTGACGCCGACCAGCGACAGCGCGCCTGCTTCCTCGACCAGCTTGGTCACGCTTTCCACCCGGCGCTCGCTTTCGCCGCGGGAGACGAAATCGCGCAGTCGCCGGATGATCTGCCCCGCGCGCATCGTCTGGTCGGCGGCTTTGTCGAGCGCGTCGCGCATCGTTGCTGAGCGCTCGTCGCTGCTTCCTTCCAGCAATCGCACCGAGCCCCTGAGATAGTTGGAGATCGCCGACAGCGGTTGATTGAGTTCATGCGCCAGCGTCGAGGCCATCTCGCCCATGGCGGTGAGCCGGGAAATGTGCACGAGCTCGGACTGCAATTCCTGCAAGCGCGCTTCGGTCATTTGCCGTTCGGTCAGGTCGCGGATGAATCCGGTGAAATAGCGGCGGTCGCCGGATCGCATCTCGCCGACGGCAAGCTCCATGGGAAAGGTCGAACCGTCCTTGCGCTGGCCGACGACGACGCGGCCGACCCCGATGATGCGCCGCTCTCCGGTGGTCTTATAGCGGTTGATATAGCCGTCGTGGTTATCGCGGTAGGGTGCCGGCATCAGGATCTTGACGTTGCAGCCGACCGCCTCGTTGGCCTTAAGGCCGAACAGCCGCTCGGCGGCGATGCTGAACGATTGCATGGTGCCGCGTTCGTCGATGACGATCATCGCCTCCGGCACGGTGTCGAGGATCGATTGCAGATGCGCTTCGCGCGCGCGGGCGTCGCTGGCCATCAGGTTGGCGCGCCGGTGGCCGCGACGCAACAGCTCGCCGCCCCAGGAGACGCCCGTGCCGATGATGGCGAAGGCGACGCTGTTGACAACGAAAGTATGGAACAAGGCTCGCTCGGCGAGCACAAAATACGTGGCGACGATGCTCAACACGGTCGCCAGCAGGCCGGGACCGAGTCCGCCGATGGCAGCCGCGACCAGAATTGGCGGCACGAAATAAAGAAAAATCGCATCGTAGGGGACGAAGGGGGCGAGCAATGCGCGCACGGCAAGCGCCAGCGCGACCGCGACCGGAGCACTGCCGTACCGCAGGATTGCGCCTCTTTCGGAGGCGGCAGAAACGTCAATTTTACCAATAGCTTCCGACATATCGTGTCGCCGGCCCGGCGAAACATGAGACCAAGGGCGTCGCCCCATGATACCTACGGTATATCCCGTATGGAGATTATCTGAATTTCGGCGCGTCGGCTGCAGCGATAACCATTGCGCACCAGGTCAATCAAGGATTAGCGCCATGCTCAGCCAGACGATGAACCGCCAAATTTCCGGTCAACCAGCGGCGCGTGCCACGCGCACGGTCCCCCCGGTAAGCCCACGCAGCAGTGCAGACACGATCGAACTGATGGGCGCGGCGATGCCGTTTGTCCGCGATGCCGAAATCTACGGTGAAAACGAGCCGGCGGAATATCTTTACAAAGTGATCAGCGGCACCGTGCGCACTTATAAGGTGCTCAACGATGGCCGCCGCCAGATCGGCGCCTTCTATCTGCCCGGCGATGTGTTCGGCCTCGAGGTTGGCGACGAGCACACCTTTTCCGCCGAGGCAATCGTCGACTCCAAGGTGCTGGTGATCAGGCGTTCAAGCGTGATCGGTCTCGCCGCCCGCGACACCGGCGTCGCCCGCGAATTGTGGACAATGACGGCAAGTGAGCTGCAGCGCGTGCAGGATCATATCTTGCTGCTGATCAAGACCGCGCAGGAACGCGTCGCCGGCTTCCTTCTGGAAATGGCCGGCCGTTCGACTGCGCGCGACGAAGTCAATCTGCCGATGTCGCGCCAGGATATCGCCGATTATCTCGGCCTGACCATCGAAACCGTGTCGCGCACGCTCACCCAGCTTGAGCATTCGGCGGCAATCGCGGTGCCGAGTTCCCGGCGCATTGTCCTGCGCAACCGTGGGGCGCTGAATCGCCTGAACGCCTAAAGCTGCGTCCGACCGGATCGCGCATATGCTAAGCCAAACGTAGTCCTCCCAGAATTTCGTTTGGCCAACTGCCCCGGCACCTTCGTGCCGGGGCATTATTTTTGCCGACCTCATGGTTATGCCTGAAGCTTGCGGCGATTGACCTGCGTCAAGATTGTGGCCGCGCTTCCATGATTGATTGTTGGGGAAATTGAGGGAGAGCTTGCCATGAAAGCCGAAGACGTAATGACGAGAAACGTGATCTCGATCGATCCCGATGCGACGGTGTTGCAGGCGGCGCGGATTATGCTCCAGCATCGCATCAGCGGACTGCCGGTGGTCAGCAAAGATGGCAAACTGGTTGGCATCATATCGGAAGGCGACTTTCTGCGCCGCCGGGAAACCAAGACCGAGCACCGGCGCTCGCGCTGGCTCGAATTCCTGATGGGGCCTGGGCGGGTCGCCGTCGAATATAGTCATTCGCACGGCAGCAAGGTCTCCGAGGTGATGACCACCGAAGTGGAGACCGTCAACGACGTTACGCCGCTTGAAGACATCGTCGAACTGATGGAGCGGCGGCGCATCAAGCGCGTTCCGGTGATGTGCGGCAGCGAGGTCGTCGGCATCGTCACCCGCTCCAATCTCATGCACGCGATGGTGAGTTTGGCGCGCGCGGCGCAGGGCCCGGCCGAGGATGATGCCGGCATCCGCGAGCGGCTGCTGGACGAGATCAAGAAGGAGCAATGGGCGCCCGCGGCCACTACCAATGTCGTGGTGCATGACGGCGTGGTCGAGCTATGGGGCGTGATTATCGATGAACGCCAACGCGCGGCAATGAAAGTGGCGGCCGAGAACATCCCCGGCGTAAGAGCCGTGAAGGATCACATGGTGTGGATCGAGCCGACGACCGGCATGACGCTCGAGGCGCAGGAAACGGCGCAGTAGATCCAGCGCGGCGCCGTTCGGCAATGGCGGCGTGACCAACTTGGTACCGACCATGGATGTGTCGGAAACCGACAAGGATATAGAAATCATTGCCGAGCTGCCGGGCCTTCAGGACAAGGACGTGAGGCGCGCGGCCGCCTGCGGGTGGAAGGCGCGTTTTTGCGCATCTATTTGCTTTTGCAGCGCGCCTTGCATCGCTGTGCCGAAATCTCTAAGCACGGAGCCTGCCCCGTTTGCGGGCGCCGGTAGCTCAGCTGGATAGAGCACCAGACTTCGAATCTGGGGGTCAGGGGTTCGAATCCCTTCCGGCGCGCCACCGCTTGTAACCAACGGCCGACCATGCGCATTGCTTCATTGTTGTCCGCTGTGATGCTTCTGGCGTTGAGCGCCGTTGCATCGGCGCAGGAGCCGATGCGGCACGGCCGCGCGCTGCTCAAGGAATTCTGTGCGCGCTGCCACGCCATCGGCAAGAGCGGGCGCAGCCCACATGCCGGCGCGCCGCCGTTTAATACGCTCGGCCGCAGCTATGATCTCGACGAATTTCCGCGGTTGCTGGAGCGCGGAATATCCTCAGGCCATCCCGACATGCCGGAATTCAAGTTCAGCGAGGACGACGCCATTGCCGTGCAGGCTTATTTGCGTTCGATCCAGCAGTAGGCGCAACCACGACTGCGCTCAAATCTGGCGGATCGAGGCAAAGTCGAAATTCACATTGGGCGGATTTTCGCCGATGCGGATGGTGTGATCGTTTGTAAAGCGATAGGGCGGCACCGGCAGATTGTAGGGCGCTGGCACGCCGCTGAAGACGCGGCCGGCGAGGTCGTATTTCGAGCCATGACACGGGCAAAAATATCCGCCCGGCCAGTCGGCGGTCGGCTGCGTCGCGCTCGGCTGCGGATAGAATAGCGGAATGCAGCCGAGATGCGTGCAGATGCCGACCACCACGCCGTAATCCGGCTTTATTGAACGGTGCCAATTCTGCGCGTAGGGCGGCTGCTGGTGCTCTAGCGATTGCGGGTCGGACAACAAGGCGAGCAGAGCAGCCGACTGAAGTTCCTTGAGCAGTTGATCGGTGCGCCGGGTGACGAAAATCGGCCGGTTGCGCCAGCGCACCACCACCTGCTGGCCGGGCGCAACCTTGCCGAGGTCGAGCTCGACCGGGCCGCCGGCGGCAAGCGTGGCCGCATCCGGATTCATCTGGTCGATGAGGGGAACGACAGCGGCCGCGGCGCCTACGGCGCCGACCGCGGCGGTCGCGATATAGAGAAAATCGCGGCGCGTTGCTTGCGGATGTTTGACGGTCGGTGAAACAGCGCGGGCCATGACACTAATCTGTTGTTGCTGTCGCCCCCGCGAAGAACTCATGGGTTCAAACGCATGATAGCGGCCAAGTGTTCGGCCGCCACCGGAACTTTTGCGTGAATGCCCGCCGCGCTCAGCGTGTGCCCGCGCGCCCGAGCGGCCGCGCCGCGGCCATGGCGCCGTCTTCGACGATCAGCGCGCCATAGGCATTGGCGAGCCCGGCGCCGAACAAATTGTCGCGCCCCTTGGGTCCGAGGTCCTTGGCGCTTGCCATGAGAATGGCGCGCAGCTCGTTCGGTTTGAGGTCCGGTGTGTGCTGCAGCAGCAGCGCGGCAATGCCGCTCACTTCAGCGGCTGAATAGGAGGTGCCTGACGAAACCTCATAAGCGCCGTCGGGGGCGGCCACCAGAATTTGCGCGCCTGGCGCGGCAATCGCGATGTATGGACCGCGATTGGATTGCGCCAGCAGCCTGTCCTCGGCGTCGGTGGCGCTGACCGCGATGACATTGGCATCGGCGGCCGGATAAAGCGGCGGCGACTTGGGCCCGGCATTTCCGGCGGCAGCGACCAGCACGATGCCCTTCTTATGCGCGGCCTCGAGGCTGCGGTGGATGTCGGGGTCGGCGGGGCCGGCGAAGCTCATATTGATGATGCGCGCGCCGTTGGCTGCCGCCCAGTCGAGACCTTTGAGGATATTGAACGTGGTGCCTTGCGCGTGCGCGCCCTGCGGATCGAAGGCGCATACGGCGAGGATGTGCGCGTCCGGCGCCGCGCCCATCAGCCGCCCATGCGCCGCGATCAAGCCGGCGATGGCGGTGCCATGGTTATGCGGCGTCGGCGGCGTGCCGGTGGCGTTGAAGGACTGTGCCACGGAGCCGGCGAGCTCCGGATGCGAAAGATCGACTGCCGAATCGATGACTGCCACCAGAACATGGTCGCCTTTGGCGATGCCGTGTGCCTGCGGCAACTGCAGCTTGGCCAGTTCGTATTGCGCCGGATCGCCTTCGCTTGCGAGCTTGCTCTCCGTCTGCTGCAGCGTGAATAGATAATTCGGCTGCGCCGAGGCGACCACGGCGTCGGCCTGCAACGCGCGCACGACGCTTGCCACCGAGCGGCGGTCGGGGATCCGCCAGCGAAAGAGCGTGGTGCCGGCGAGCTGGAAGGTCTGCCGCTCGACGCTCGTCAGCCGGTAGCGCCGCTGCAGCGCATTGATGGTCTGCGGGCTTGTCGAACTGGCAACCTCGATGAGGACCTCGTCGGGTACCAGGCGGCGCTCGTTTGCGGGCGGCACGCCGTTGGAATTGCGCCGCGCCGCGCGGCGCGTCGGCGGGCCGCCGCCGAAATTGCCGTCGTCGATATATTGTGGGCCGTATGGAACGGTGACTGCGAAACCCGGTCCATAGGTGTGCAGCCCGCCACCGTAACCGCCTCTATAGCCGCCGCCATCGCCATAGCCGCCGCGCGAAGCAGACGATGAAGCGTTGCCGTGCGATTCGTTTGGCGCCGCCATGCGGCTATAGAGCTTTTGCGCGAAAACGCGGCCGCTCGACGCGACGCTCAGGGCAACAGCAGCCGTGAGGATCAGTAGGGTTCTCTGCATCGCAAATCCGGCCTATTCGCTCGCGGCGATGAAGCCGACGACCTTGTCGCCTTGCAGCTTCTTGATTAGGGCGGCGCGCTGGTCTTTCGCCAAAGGCGCCGGCGCCAGCTGCACTTTATATAGCCCGCCGGCGGTGGGCCCGCCTGCCAGACTTAATTTGTTGGTTTCCAAAAACTTGGTGACATCAGCGGCGCTCGTCTGCGGCTGGAAGCGGATCAACGCATAGGAGCCTTCGCCCGGGACGGCGCCGGGCACGGAGGCGGTCTGATAACCGCCGGGGCCCTTGTCCTTGACGACCATGTCGGCGATGAAACCCGCCTGCAGCAATATCGCGACGATTGCCACGGCCGCCGACCACGCCAGTGTGCGCGGTGTCAGGCCGGCGAAGAATTCGCCGATGCGGGCGCCGAAGCTCGATGAAATGGCGGGCCTGCGCGCCGGCTCGGCGTCGATCTTGGCGAACAGCTTTTCCATGGCACGCGCCGACGGCGCACCCAGCGTCTCGTTGAGCTGAATGGTCTGCCCGAGCTCCTCGCGCACCAGCTCGTAGCGGCGCGCAAGCTCCGCATCGCCCGCCAGCGCCGCTTCGACCCGCTGCGCGTCGCGGCGGTTCAGCGTGCCGGCGGCGTGCCAGGGCAACAGCTCCTCGATCTCCTTGCGCTCGCTCTCGTTCACCGTGTTCATGGCCAGCCTCGATCGATGCCACGTTCCTTCAAAAGCTCCGACAGTTTCTTGCGCGCGTAGAACATGCGCGTCTTTACCGTCGCTTCGGGAATGCCGACGATTCCCGCAACTTCCTCCACCGACTTCTCGTGGTAGTAGACGAGGTCGATGATCTCGCGGTGCTCGGCGGAGAGCTTGGTCAGACATTCCCGCAACAGCGCACCTTTATCTTTCTTCACCAGCGCGGTTTCCGGATCGTCGGACTGATCCTCGATTGCGCCTGCGGTCTCCTCGTCCAGTTCTTCCTCCGGCTTGCGCCGCAGCCCCGACAGCGCCTTGAAGCGGGCGATGCTCAGCATCCAGGTCGAGACCGCCGAACGGCCCTCGAACTTGCCTGCCTGCCGCCACACGTCGAGGAACACGTCGCTCACCAAATCCTCCGCTGTCGCTTCGCTGCGCACCAGGCGCAGCAAGAACCGGTAGACCCGCACATGGTGCCGCGCGAACAGCACCTGCATGGCCAGCCGGTCGCCTGTGGCGATCCGTCCGATCAGAACCTCGTCCGAAGTCGTTTGCATCGGCTACGGCAATCGGCTCGTGAATGGGTCGCGGGCGGGGGCCACTAGGTTCAAGCAAAATCAGAGAAATTCGCTCACCGGGGTCCGGGAGGGAGCCGGCGCGCCTAGGTTCCCCCTTAACGGTGCCGCGGGCAAGTCAAAGGGGCTTTGAACCTGTTCGGGCGGTCGGGCGACCAATGGCCAGGATGTGATCGGCACATCCGCCAAACAGGAGAAACCGCCATGTTCCACAAGATTATTCTCGCTGTCGCCGCCAGTGCCGCTCTCGGCGCCGCTGCGCTCGCCCCGACTGCCGCCTCCGCCCATTGGCATGGCGGCCACGGCCATTGGTTCGGCCACGGCTTCGGCATCTACGCCCCGGTCTATGTCGGCGGCTCCGACTGCTACTTCACCAAGCGCCTGGTCGAGACGCCCTACGGCCTGCGCTGGCGCCGGGTCGAGGTCTGCGATTGATCCTGGTCCGATGCGATTAGCCCCGGCTTCGCCGCCGCGAAGCAGGGGCTTTTCCTTTGGGTGGGCGGGCCGATAGGCTCGTTGCGATGTTCGAAGGCTTCACCCGTACCGAGATCAAGACCAGCGGCGCGCGGATCGTCACCGTGACCGGCGGCCGCGGCCCACCGCTGCTGCTGATGCACGGCAATCCGTTCACGCATCTGTCTTGGCACAAGGTGGCGCCGCAGCTCGCGCGCGAATTCACCGTCGTCTGCACCGATCTGCGCGGCTATGGCGATTCGGAAAAAGTGCCGGGCGGCGACGACCATTCCGGCTACTCGTTTCGTGCCATGGCGCAGGACCAGGTCGAGGTGATGGCGGCGCTCGACTTCTCGCGTTTCGCCGCCGCCGGCCACGACCGCGGCGCCCGCGTGCTGCATCGCATGTGTCTCGATCACCCCGATAAGGTGGAGCGCGCAGCGATCCTCGACATTATTCCGCAGCATCATCTGCTCAATCACGTGACGCGGGCCTGGGCCACGTTTTCCTGGCACTGGTTCTTCAATATCCAGCCCTACGATCTGCCCGAGCGGATGATGAGCGCCGACCCCGACTGGTTCATCGAGAAGAAACTGGCAAAGACCAAACAGGGGCTCGCCTTCTTCGACAATGGGGCGCTCGCCGAATACAAGCGCTGCTTCCGCAATCCGGAGACCATCCACGCCATCTGCGAGGATTATCGCGCCACGTTCGGCGTCGATCTCGATATGGATACCAAGGACTTCGATGCCGGGCGCAGGATCGAATGCCCGGTCCTGCTGTTGTGGGGTGCAACCGGGGGCGTCGGCCGCAACCACAAACCGGCGGAAATTTGGCGACATTATGCCGCCAATATCGCCGGGGCGGCGGCGCTGCCTTGTGGGCACTATCTGTCCGAGGAAGCGCCGGCAGAGACCATTGCGGCGTTGCGGGAGTTCTTCGTCGCCACTCGCGCGGCTGTTTGAGTTCTGCTAGTTGGATTGCATCAAGCGCGCCGGCATGGCGCGTAGGCGGCAAAGGGTCGCTGGTGGCCGGGTGACCCTTCGCGAGGCGGCAATTGCCGGTTTGCGCATTTAGAAACCGATGTCGGGTAAACCGACGTCGGGCCGCCGATGCGGAGGACGAATGCTCAATTCGCTGCGCGCACTGGCGCGGTTCTTTCAGGACAAGATCGGCTGGAATCGCATCGGCGTGCTGCTCAGCCTCGCCATCATCAGCGTCGCCGCGGTGGTGCTGTTCCACACGCTGCGCGATACCGACATCAATCAGGTGATCGCCGCGATCAAGGCCACCAAGCCGTATCAGATCTGCGCGGCAGCGCTGTTTGTCGCCGGCGGTTACATTACGCTGACGTTCTACGACTGGTTCGCCTTGCGCACCATCGGCCGCAGCGAAATTCCCTATCGCATCGCCGCGCTCGCCGGCTTCACCAGCTATTCGATCGGCCACAATATCGGCGCCACGGTGTTCACCGGCGGCGCCGTGCGTTACCGCATCTACTCGGCCTACGGGCTTGATGCCGTCGAGGTGGCCAAGATCTGCTTCATCGCTGGGCTGACATTCTGGCTCGGCAACGCCACCGTGCTGGGTCTCGGCGTGCTGCATTCGCCGCACGCGGCTGGGCCGATCGACCGGCTGCCGGCTTGGGCCAATCGCGATATCGCGATCGTCATGTTGCTTGTGCTCGCAAGCTATGTCGGCTGGGTGTGGAGCGCGCCGCGCGTGATTGGTCAACGCGAATGGCAGGTGCGGCTGCCGAACGGGCCGTCAACACTGGTGCAGATCGCGATCGGCATTTTCGACCTCGGTTGCTGCGCGATGGCGATGTATATGCTGCTGCCGGCTAGCCAGGACATTGGCTTCGTCGAGCTGGTGGTGGTGTTCGTTTCGGCGACCTTGCTCGGATTCGCCAGCCACGCGCCGGGCGGGCTCGGCGTGTTCGACGCCGCCATGCTGGTGGCACTGTGGCAATATGACAAAGAGGACGTGGTGGCCGGATTGCTGCTGTTCCGGCTGCTTTATTATCTTTCGCCTTTCGTCATCGCGCTGGCTATCCTGGGCACGCGCGAGATCTGGCTGAGTGTACGGCGGGCAAAGCCGCTGCCGGCATTGAAAGCGCCGGCAGCCACCGCGCCGATCCGCAGCGAGATCGAGATCGAAAAGACCGACGCTGGCTGAACAATGGCCCTTGACGAGGACAGTGCGAATTTTCCGGCCGGTGCCGATTGGCCGAGCCGGCTGCGAACCGCTTGGGCGGCGCTGTTCGGACGAGCCAATGCGGTGGTGGTCGCAGGCCGTGCTGGTTTGGCGACGGGCCGCCTGGCCGCACATCCGCAGGCGCTGCTGATCGAGCAACTGATCGGCGGCTTGCCGGGACCGGCGATCGTGCTCGATCGCGACGGCCGCGTCATTGCCTTCAACGCTGCGGCATCGGCCATCGCGCCGGCGCTGCGCCGCGGTGAACCGGCTCTGATCACCTTGCGCATGCCCGAACTGGTCGAAGCAATCCGCCGCGCGGCCGCCAGCGGCGCGCCGCAACGGGTTGAGTTCTTCGAGCGCGTGCCGGTCGACCGCTGGTTCGAGGCCTTTATCGTGCCGGTAAAGCTTGCGAGCGGCGACGGCAGTTCTGACATTCTGCTGATGACGTTCAACGACCTCAGCCCGCTGCGCCGGGTCGAGGAAATGCGCGCCGACTTCATCGCCAATGCCAGCCACGAATTGCGCACCCCGCTCGCGGCGCTGCTCGGCTTCATCGAGACACTGCAAGGTACCGCCAAGGACGACGCCGCGGCGCGCGCCAAATTCCTTGCCATCATGCAGGGGCAGGCCACGCGCATGGCGCGGCTGATCGACGACCTGTTGTCGCTGTCGCGCATCGAGCTCAACGCGCATCTCAAGCCGAACACGCTTGTCGATCTGGCGCCGATCGTGCGCCAGGTCGCCGACGGGTTGCAGACTTTGGCGCGCGACCGCGGCGTCGAGATCAAGGTCGCTACTCCCTCGGAGCCGCTGGTGGTGCTCGGCGACCGCGACGAACTGATCCGCGCTCTGGAAAACCTGGTCGAGAACGCGCTGAAATACGGCGCCGCCGGCAAGCGGGTGGATGTCACTTTGAGCCGCGGGCTGACCCGCGCCGGGGCCCCCGAAGCGCAGGTGGCGGTACGCGATTACGGTCCGGGCATTGCCCCCGACCATCTGCCGCGGCTGACCGAGCGCTTCTATCGGGTCGATGTCGCCGACAGCCGCGCCCAGGGCGGCACCGGATTGGGCCTGGCGCTGGTCAAGCATGTGCTCAACCGGCATGGCGGCAGGGTGAGCATTGAGAGCACGCGAGGCGAGGGCGCCATCTTCACCATGCATTTGCCCTTGCCCACCGCCGAAATCGCGCAAAACTGAAATTTATCTTAAAGTTCATTGACTTAGCTTGTCATGTGATTGTCACCAAAGCTTTATAGAACGGTTACATGCGGCGCCTAAGGCTGGCCAAAGCTTCGGCAGTTCTGCGTACCCACCAACAAAAAACTGCGTCCGAAGCTGAAAACTTGTCGTGCGTAGCAACACACTCAACGCGGATGCCCGATCAGGGGCGAGGGCTCAGGGTTTCGTGGTGTTGCAGCCATGGCCAACCCCGTCCGCAAACATGGAGAGAACCCGTGAAACACTGGACCACATTGGCGGCTGCCGGTTTTATCGCCGCCGCTACACTTGTTCCGGCACAGGCCGCCGATATTTCCGGCGCCGGAGCTACCTTTCCCTATCCGATCTACGCCAAATGGGCCGACGCCTATAAGAAGCAAACCGGCAACGGTCTGAACTATCAGTCCATCGGTTCCGGCGGCGGCATCAAGCAGATCAGCGCCCGCACGGTGACCTTCGGCGCGTCCGATATGCCGCTGCAGCCGGCCGAACTCGACAAGATCGGCGTCATTCAGTTTCCAACCGTGATGGGCGGCATCGTTCCGGTTGTGAACCTCGACGGCATCAAGAGTGGCGACCTGACGATCGACGGTCCGACCCTTGCCAAAATTTATCTCGGCGAGATCAAGACCTGGGATGACGCCGCGATCAAGAAGCTCAATCCGAGTGTGAAGCTGCCGTCACAGGCGATCGCGCTCGTGCACCGCTCGGACGGCTCCGGCACCACTTTCGTGTTCACCAACTACTTGTCGAAGGTGAGCTCGGATTGGAAAACGAAGGTCGGCAGCAATACCTCGGTCGAATGGCCGGTCGGCATCGGCGCCAAGGGCAATGAAGGCGTCGCCAACAACGTCGGTCAGACCAAAGGCTCGATCGGCTACGTCGAGACCGCCTATGCCAAGCAGAACCATCTGACCACGACCAAGATGATCAATAAGGACGGCAAGACGGTTGTTGCCACGCCTGAAGCCATCATGGCTGCTGCTGCCGGAGCCGACTGGGCCCATGCTCCCGGTTTCTACATGATTATCACCGACTCGGCCGGTGCGACGTCTTGGCCGATTGCCGGCGCCACGTTCATTCTTGTGCCGAAGCAGCCAGCTGACATTGCCGCCACCAAGGAAGCGCTCAGCTTCTTCTCATGGGCGTACAAGAACGGTGACAAGATGGCCGAAAGCCTCGATTACATCCCGATGCCCGACGGCGTCGTGAAAATGATCGAGGCCAAATGGTCGAGTGAGATCAAGGATCCGAGCGGCAAGCCGGTCTTCTGATCGATACGCCAATGGGAAAAGGCGCCACCCGGCGCCTTTTCCTTGTCCACCGCCCTCAATGGGCGGCTTGTCACGCGGCCACTAGGCCGCTTGAGTGGCTCCCCAGCAAGCGTGCCAGTCACGTGGGAGAGCCGAATGCAGCCCGCCGGGAGCAGACCCGTGGTTGATGTTGCGTTGCAAGCTGTGCCGAATATGGTCTCGCAGCAGGCGGACCGCAGCAAAGTTCTCCGCCGTCTGCGCATCGGCGACATCGGCTTTCGCCATCTCACGCGCGTCGCCGCCATCGCCGTTCTCGTCATCCTCGGCGGCATCATTATTTCGTTGGTCTACGGATCGTTGCCAGCGCTGCGCACGTTCGGCTTCGGGTTCCTGTTCACCGAAAGCTGGAACCCGGTCACGGAAAAATTCGGCGCCATCGCGCCGATTTACGGCACCATCGTCACCTCGTTCCTCGCCATGTTGATCGCGGTGCCGGTCGGCCTTTTCATTGCGATGTTCCTCACCGAATTGTGCCCGATGTGGCTGCGACGGCCGATCGGCATCGCCATCGAATTGCTCGCCGGCATCCCCAGCATCATCTACGGCATCTGGGGTCTGTTCGTTTTCGCGCCGTTCCTGCAGCAGTATGTGCAGCCGGCGATCATCAACACGCTCGGCAACGTGCCCGGCATCGGCAACCTGTTCGCCGGCCCGCCTTACGGCATCGGCATATTCACCGCCGGCTTGATCCTCGCCATCATGGTGCTGCCGTTCATCACCTCGATTTCGCGCGACGTGTTCGAGGCGGTGCCGCCGGTTCTCAAGGAGGCCGCTTATGGGCTGGGCTGCACCACCTGGGAGGTCGCGCGCTACGTGGTGCTGCCGTTTACCCGCGTCGGCGTCATCGGCGGCGTCATGCTGGGCTTGGGTCGCGCGCTCGGCGAAACCATGGCTGTCACCTTCGTTATCGGCAACGCCCACCGTATTTCCGCCTCCATTCTCGCGCCCGGCACCACGATTTCGGCGACCATCGCCAATGAATTCACCGAAGCGGTCGGCGACCTCTACACCTCCTCGCTGATCGCCCTCGGCCTCATCCTGTTCGTCATCACTTTCATCGTGCTGGCCATCGCCCGCATCATGCTGATGCGGCTTAACGCGCGGGTCGGAGCATGACCGTGGCAACTTCATCATTCTCGACCCCGATCTACGCCAAGCGCCGCCGCCGCAACGCCGTCACCATGGGGCTTTCCTTTGCCGCGACGGCATTCGGCCTGACCTGGCTAGCGCTGATCTTGACGGTGCTATTTTGGAAGGGTTTCAGCGGGCTGTCGGTCGCCGTCTTCACCGAGATGACGCCGCCGCCCGGCTCAGCTGGCGGCCTGCTCAATCCGATCGTCGGCAGCCTGATCCTGACCTTCCTCGGGGTGCTGATCGGTACGCCGATCGGCATTCTCGCCGGCACCTACATGGCCGAATATGGCCGCTACGACAAACTCACCTTCGTCGTGCGCTTCATCAACGACATCCTGCTCAGCGCGCCGTCGATCGTGGTTGGCCTGTTCGTCTATGAAATCATGGTGGCGCAGATGGGTCATTTCTCCGGCTGGGCCGGCGCCGTCGCGCTCGCTGTCATCGTCATCCCGGTGGTGGTGCGCACCACCGAGGATATGCTCACGCTGGTGCCCGACACGCTTACGCGAGGCGGCGGCCTCGATCGGCCTGCCGCGGGCGCTGATGATCCGGCGCATCGCCTATCGCGCGGCGCGCGCCGGCATGATCACCGGCGTGCTGCTTGCGGTCGCCCGCATCTCCGGCGAAACCGCCCCCCTGTTATTTACCGCGCTCAATAACCAATTCTGGAGTCTGAATTTCAACCAGCCAGTGTCGAGCCTGCCGGTTGTCATCTTCCAGTTCGCGCTCAGCCCCTATGACGATTGGCAGAAGCTGGCCTGGACCGGAGCCCTGATCATCACTCTCTCGGTGCTTACCCTGAGCATCGTCGCCCGTGCCCTCGCTTCACAGAGAAAATCCTCATGAGCGTCGCAACATTCACCGTCCCCACCGTTTCCAACGCGCCGGTCGACATCGATGGACTGGCGGACAAGGTCTCGGTTCGCAATCTCGATTTCTTTTACGGCGACAATCGCGCGCTGAAGAACATCAATGTCTCGCTCTACCAGGGCAGAGTGACGGCCTTTATCGGCCCATCCGGCTGCGGCAAGTCGACGCTGCTGCGCGTCCTCAACCGCATGTACGATCTCTACCCCAATCAGCGCGCGACCGGGGACGTGTTGCTCGACAAGGAGAATATCCTGTCGCCGTCGCAGGATCTCAACCTGCTGCGCGCCAAGGTCGGCATGGTGTTTCAGAAGCCGACGCCGTTTCCGATGACCATCTACGAGAATATCGCCTTTGGCATTCGGCTCTATGAAAAACTGCCGAAATCCGAGCTCGATGGCCGCGTCGAGCGTGCGCTGTCGCGCGCGGCGTTGTGGGACGAGGTCAAGGACAAGCTCGGCGCCAACGGTCTGTCGTTGTCCGGCGGCCAGCAGCAGCGGCTGTGCATCGCGCGCACGGTGGCGGTGCGGCCGGAGGTGATCCTGTTCGACGAACCTTGTTCGGCACTCGACCCGATCTCGACCGCCAAGATCGAGGAACTGATCGATGAGCTCAAGGACGACTACACCATCGCCATCGTCACCCATAATATGCAGCAGGCGGCGCGCGTCTCCGACTTCACCGCGTTCATGTATCTGGGCGAGTTGGTCGAATTCGGCGAAACCACCAAGATCTTCACCACGCCGAACGACCGCCGCACCCAGGATTACATCACCGGACGCTTCGGTTAGCGCCAGCATGCATCCGCAGGAGTTTCGAGGATAAAGGACAATGACAATGACTGAACATACGACCAAGGCCTTCGACAGCGACCTGCAGGACCTCTCGCGCATGCTCGCCGAGATGGGCGGCCTCGCCGAGAAGCTGGTCGCCGATTCCGTCGACGCGCTGGTCAAGCGCGACAGCGCGCTGGCCCAGCGCATCACGGTCGCCGACAGCAATATCGACGCGCTGCAGCGCGAGATTGAGGAAAAGGCGGTCAACACCATCGCCCGCCGTCAGCCGATGGCCGTTGACCTGCGCGATATCGTTGGCGCCCTGCGCATTGCCAACGATCTGGAGCGCATCGGCGATCTTGCCAAGAACATCGCCAAGCGCGTGATCGCGCTCAACGGCGAGTTTCCGCCGCCCAAGCTCATTCGCGGCGTCGAGCACATGACCGATCTCGTGCTCGGCCAGTTGAAGGCCGTGCTCGACGCTTATGCGCGCCGCGATCTCAGCAAGGCCATGGCGGTGTGGCGCGGCGATGAGGAAATCGACGCGGTCTGCACCTCGGTGTTCCGCGAATTGCTCACCTACATGCTGGAAGACCCGCGCAATATCACTTTCTGCATCCACCTGATGTTCTGCGCCAAGAACGTCGAGCGCATGGGCGACCACGCCACCAATATCGCCGAAACCGTGCATTATGTGATCGACGGCCGGCCGATTGCCGAAATGCGGCCGAAAGGCGACACCACCACGCTGGCGACGCTAAAGGCCGCGGCCGACAGGTAGCGCATGATCGCGAAAATAGCGCAGCGGTTTTCGGATGCGATCAGGCGCCGGGGAAGAGGTTTATGAGCGCGCGTATCCTGATCGTTGAGGACGAGGAGCCGCTGACCATGCTGCTCCGCTACAACCTCGAAGCGGAAGGCTACGAGGTCGAAACGGCCGCGCGCGGCGACGAGGCCGATACCCGCCTCAAGGAGGGCACGCCCGATCTCATCGTGCTCGACTGGATGCTGCCCGGCCTGTCCGGTATCGAACTGTGCCGGCGCTTGCGGGCGCGGCCAGAGACGCGGCAACTGCCCATCATCATGCTCACCGCCCGCGGCGAGGAGAGCGAAAAGGTGCGCGGGCTCGCCACCGGCGCCGACGACTACATCGTCAAGCCGTTTTCAGTGCCGGAATTGCTCGCCCGCGTGCGCGCGCTGCTGCGCCGCGCCAATCCGGAACGGGTCGCCTCGGTGCTCAATATCGGCGATATTGAGCTCGACCGGGAAAAGAAGCGCGTCTCCCGCAATGGCCGTGCCGTCGATCTCGGACCGACTGAATACCGACTGCTCGAGTTCCTGATGGAGCGTCCGGGCCGGGTATTTTCGCGCGAGCAATTGCTCGACGGCGTCTGGGGCAGCGAAATCTATATCGACGAGCGCACCGTCGACGTCCATGTCGGCCGCCTGCGCAAGGCGATCAATCGCGGGCAGATGACCGATCCGATCCGCACCGTGCGCGGCGCCGGCTACGCCCTCGACGACCGCTTCGGTCGCGCGAACTGATCTTTCCCGGCGCCCCCCGTCTTGTCGGCAAAACAGCGAACGGCTTAACTGCCGCCGCGCCGTCCGGCGCGTAATGGAGTTGGGCCCATGCAACCGCTTGTCCTTGCTACGCTTTTTCTCTGCGTGGGCGTCTTTCCCGCCGCCGCCGCGGGCGTTTCTCCGGAGGTGCTGAAAGACCTCGCGCCGACCGGAAAGGTGCGCGCGGCGATCAATCTCGGCAACCACGTGCTCGCCCAGAAGGACGCAAAGACCGGCGAGCCGAAAGGGATCACGCCGGATCTCGCGCGAGAACTCGCGCGGCGCCTCGGTGTTCCTGTCGAACTCGTGATCTTCGATAGCGCCGGCGCCGTGTTCGCCGCCGGCAAGAAAGGCGCCTGGGACATCGCCTTCATCGCCATCGAGCCGGTGCGCGCGGCCGAGATCGAGTTCACCGCGCCATACGTGATTATCGACGGCACCTACATGGTCACGGCGGCCTCGCCGCTGAAGACCGTCGCCGACGTCGATCATTCGGGCAAGCGCGTCGCGGTGAATGTCGGTTCAGCCTACGATCTCTATCTGACGCGCAACCTGAAGAGCGCGACGCTGGTGCGCGGCGATGGCGCCAAGGGTCCCGACGCCTTCGACATCTTCACCAAGGACAAGCTCGATGCCGTCGCCGGCGTGCGCCAGGCGCTTGCGGCCTACGCCGATACGCATGCCGGCATGCGGATCATGGACGACCGCTTCATGGACATCCGCCAGGCCATGGCCACGCCAAAGGGCCGCTTGGCCGGCGTTGGTTATCTAAAGACGTTCGTCGAGGACATGAAGGCGTCCGGCTTTGTCGCCGCGGCGCTCAAGCGCAGCGGCCAGTCGGCGGAAGTTGCCCCGCCCGCGCAATAGCGGCGCGGCCGGTGACGGCCTGCGGAATTTGTTGCATGATCTGCAAACGGGTCGTGAGAACCCGAAGGTTTGGGGAGGAATCCAATGGCGTTCGTGCGTCGGCTCGCTGCCGCGGCGGTGGTCCTGATTTTATTGGCTGGAGTTTCACCGAGTCGCACGCAAACCGCGGGCGCAACCTACGTTATCACCTACATCGAAGTAGCGCCGTCCGCTTACGATGCGGCGCGGTCGCTGTTGCGCAACCTGCGTGACACCGCCCGCAAGGAATCGGGAAACGTCGATTTTGTGGTGTTCCAGAACACCGCCCAGCGCCGCCACTTTGTTCTGTTTGAGACCTGGCAGGATGCCAAGGCGCAGGAAAATCACGCGGCGGCGGAAACCACCAAGCAATTCCGCAGTCAACTGGCGCCGGCGCTGATTGCGCCTTATGACGAGCGATTGCATACCGGTTTTGCACTCGGTCCGTCGAAACCGCACGGCAAGCGCGTGGTCTACGTCATCACGCACGTTGACTTCGCGGGTGCCAAGAAAGACCAGGGCCTTGCCGCCATCAAGCAACTGAGTGTCGCCAGCGTGAACGATGACGGGGTGCTGCGCTACGACGTGCTGGAGCAGACCGTCAAACCAAATCACGTGACGCTGGTCGAAATCTGGCGCGGCAAGGCCGCGCTCGAAGCGCATGAACAGGCCGAGCACATGCGTAAATTCCGCGCCGAACTGCTGCCGATCGGCGGCAGCCCCTTCGATGAGCAGTTCTATCGCCCGCTGAATTGAACGCGGCGCGTCGCCGCGGCGCAGTCCATCTGCGCCGCCCGGCGGGGAGGGTGTACCGGAGTTTGCAAGGCGCGCTCAATCGGCCTCATGCTGAGGAGCGCACCGTAAGGTGCGCGTCCGCGAAAGCGGACGATCCGGGTAAACGCAAGCGGCGCTGGTGATGACTGATGGCGCGTTTTCGCGGGCACGACAGCCAAATAAATTGCCCTCAGCTGCGGAACGGCCGCTTGTCGCGCCGGCGCTCATTGGCCGGCTGATAGGCGATGCGCGAGTGATGGATGCAATAGGGCAGGTCGGTGGCCGTCTCGCCGCCACAGAAGTAGAATTCGCCGCCGCTGGGGTCGCCGATCGGCCAGCGGCAGGTCTTCTCGGTCAATTCCAGCAATGTCTTGCGCTGCTCGACCGGGATTTCGATCAGTTCGGGCTCCGGTTCGACATCGTAGTCGTAGGCGAGCGCGGTGTTTCCCCGCATCGAGGGCCGCGAAACCCGCAGCATGCCGGATGAACGGGGCTTGCGCGCTCTTGGCACGCTGGACGAGGGGCTTTTGGCCCGTCCCGACAGGCCCAGGCGATGTACCTTGCCGATCACCGCGTTGCGGGTGATGCCGCCGAGCTCGGCGGCGATCTGGCTTGCCGACAGCCCATCGGCCCAGAGCTTTTTCAGCAGCTCGACGCGCTCATCGGTCCAGCTCATCAGGCTTTTTTCCATCGGCGATCAAGCCCTTAGGTAGAATCCACTCTCGTTGCCGGACCCGGTTTTCCAGGTCCGACGCCTACGCGTCAGCGATGCACTAAGGAGACGCCCACAGCACGATATGTCGTGCTACCCAGCCAAAACGCTACAATATGGAGTGGTTTGTGCGCAAGCCTCGGCAAGGCTTTCGTCCCAGCTACCAACAGGTTTCCGTTAGAATCGGCACTTGCGGCGAATTTAGTCGGGGCCGGCGCCCTGCGAGCCGCAGCAAATGTCCTGCGAGGCGCAAGTTGACAGTGCGAACATCGCCAATAGAATGAAAACAGTGCCGCCCGGCGAGGCGGCACATTTCTTTTCGGCTTCCGCGCATGGATCCGAAAAGCCTGCCTTCGGACTTGGCTTCCGAGTGTCAGTGGCCGTGTTCGAAAATGGTCATGCGCAAGCATTATGTTGTTATGGATGAGCAGGCCCGTGAGCTCGCATCTTTTGCCGACCTACGCGCGCGTCGATCTCGCTTTCGAGCGGGGCGAGGGCGTATGGCTGTTCACGGCTGACGGCGAGCGCTATCTCGATTTCACCTCCGGCGTTGCCGTTAATGCTCTTGGACATGCGCATCCTCGGCTGGTGAAGGCGCTCGAGCAGCAGGCGCAGAAGGTCTGGCACGTCTCCAACCTGTTCCGCATCCCGGAAGGCGAGAAGCTGGCCGATCGCTTGTGCGAGGCGACCTTCGCCGACTTCGTGTTCTTCCAGAATTCCGGCACCGAGGCGATCGAATGCGCGATCAAGATGGCGCGCAAATATCAATCGGTGAACGGCAGGCCGGAGCGCTTCCGCATCATCACCTTTGAAGGTGCCTTCCACGGCCGCACGCTCGCCGCGCTCGCGGCCACCGGCAACAAGAAATATCTCGACGGCTTCGGCCCCCCGGTCGAGGGTTTCGACCAGGTGCCGTTCGGCGACCTCGAAGCGGTCAAGAAGGCGATCGGCCCGGAGACCGCGGCGATCCTGATCGAGCCGGTCCAGGGCGAGGGTGGCGTGCGCGTGGCGCCGCCCAATTTCCTGCGCGCCTTGCGCAAGCTGTGCGACGACAAAGGGCTCCTGCTCATTTTCGACGAAATCCAGACCGGCTTTGCCCGCACCGGCGATCTGTTCGCCTACGAGCACTCAGGCGTCACGCCCGACGTCATGGCGATTGCGAAGGCGCTCGGCGGCGGCTTCCCGATCGGCGCCTGTCTGGGCACGGCCGAAGCGGCAAAGGGCATGACGGCCGGCACCCACGGCTCGACCTTCGGCGGCAATCCGCTCGCCATGGCGGTCGGCAACGCGGTAATGGACGAAATGCTTTCGCCGGGCTTCATCGAGCACGTGCGCGACATGGCGCTGCTGCTCAAGCAGCGGCTGGCCGAAATCAAGGATCGCCACGCCGCGGTCATCGCCGAAGTGCGCGGCGAAGGCTTGCTGATCGGCCTGCGCCTGGTGCCGCCAGCCTCCGAGTTGGTCGATGAATTGCGCGCCGAAAAGATGCTCACGGTCGCCGCCGGCGACAACGTGGTGCGGCTGTTGCCGCCGCTGATCATCGGCGAAAAGGAAGTTGCCGAGGCCGTCACCCGCATCGATCGCGCCTGCACGCGGCTTGCCCGCGCGCATCCGCGGCCGGTCAAGCAGGGAGCGGCGTGATGAGCGGCAACGGCGTGCGGCATTTCCTCGATCTCACCGATATTCCCAAGCCGGTGCTGGCGGGGATGATCGACAACAGCCGCGTCATGAAAGCCGAGCGCGCGCGCGGCGCCCGCATCGCGCCGCTCGAAGGCAGGACGCTGGCGATGATCTTCGAGAAGCCGTCGACGCGCACGCGCGTGTCCTTCGACGTCGCCATGCGCCAGCTCGGCGGCGAAGCGATCATGCTGACCGCGCAGGAAATGCAGCTCGGCCGCGGCGAGACGCTGGCCGACACTGCGCGCGTGCTCTCCCGCTACGTCGACGCCATCATGATCCGCATCCTCGACGAGGGCGCGATGGCCGAGCTTGCACGCTACGCCACGGTGCCGGTGATCAACGGGCTCACCCGCCGCTCGCATCCCTGCCAGGTGCTGGCCGACGTGATGACATTTGAAGAAAAACGCGGGCCGATCCGCGGCCGCACGGTGGCCTGGACCGGCGACGCCAACAATGTGCTGGCGTCGTGGATGCATGCCGCCGAGCGCTTCGATTTCAACCTGCGGGTGGCGACGCCGGCCGAGCTCAAGCCGAAGAAATGGCTGATGGACTGGGTGAAATCCTCGGGCGCCGCGGTCAAGATCGGCGAGGACCCGGAAGCCGCGGTCAAGGACGCCGATTGCGTGGTCACCGACACCTGGGTGTCGATGGGCGACAAGGACGGCAAGCTGCGCCACAACGTGCTCAAGCGCTATCAGGTCAATTCGCGGCTGATGGCGAACGCCAAGCCGGATGCGCTGTTCATGCACTGCCTGCCGGCCCATCGCGGCGAGGAAGTCACCGACGAGGTGATCGACGGGCCGCAGTCGGTGGTGTTTGACGAGGCGGAAAACCGGCTGCACGCGCAAAAGGGCCTGCTCGCCTGGTGCCTGCACGCCGACGCGTAGGCCTCTCTCGGCCTCATGCTGAGGAGCCGCCCACCGGGTCCGCGCGAAGCGGGGCCCGATGATAAACTCCGGTGGCGTCTCGAAGCATGCGGCCGTCCCATCCTTCGAGACGGCGCGTTCCGCGCCTCCCCGGGATGAGGCGGATTGGGGGCTCGAAATCGCAGCAACGAACGCTACATAACGCGCATGACCGATCCCGCTGCCAATCCCCGTATCGAAATCCCCTCGCGCGCGCCTTCGGCGACCGCCGCCGACGACACCGTCATGCCGTTCGAAGTGGCGCCGCTCGATTTGCGCGGCCGCGTGGTGCGGCTGGGGCCGCTCATCGACCAGATTCTCGCGCGCCACGCCTATCCCGATCCGGTCGCCAAGCTTCTGGGCGAGGCGGTGGTGCTCACGGTGATGCTGGGCACGGCGCTCAAGATCGACGGCCGCTTTATCCTGCAGACGCAATGCGATGGGCCCGTGCGCATGCTGGTGGTGGACTTCACCGCGCCGGACAAGATTCGCGCCTGTGCCCGCTTCGACAAGGACCGCGTTGCCGCAGCGATTGCCGGCGGCAAGGCGGACGCTGGCGCGCTGCTCGGCAAGGGCCATCTGGCCATGACCATCGACCAGGGCCCCGACACGAGTCGTTACCAGGGCCTGGTGGCGCTCGAAGGCGGCTCGCTGGAAGACGCCGCCCACGAATATTTTCTCCGCTCCGAGCAGATCCCGACACGGGTGCGGCTCGCGGTGGCCGAAGAAATCAGCGCCGGCAACGGCGGCGCCAAGCATCGCTGGCGCGCCGGCGGCATCCTGCTGCAGTTCCTGCCCAAATCGCCGGAGCGCGCCCGGGTCGCCGATCTGCATCCCGGCGATGCGCCGGAAGGCACCGCCGTGCACGCCGTGCCGGAAGACGACGCCTGGGTCGAAGGCCGCGCGCTGATCGAGACCGTCGAGGATGTCGAGCTCGTCGATCCGGCGCTGTCGAGCGAGCGGCTGGTCTATCGGCTGTTCCACGAACGCGGCGTGCGCGTGTTCCGCGCCAACGCGCTGCGCGGCGAATGCTCGTGCTCGCGCGAGAATGTCGAGGCCATGCTCAAGAGCTTCTCGCAGGACGACCGCGACCACATGGTGGAGAACGGCAAGATTTCGGTGACCTGCGAATTCTGCAGCGCCAATTATGAATTCGCACCCGGCGAGGTCGGGGCCAAGGCGGTTTAGGCATGGTCTTACGGTGCCGGGTCCGATAGCAGGCAATGTCCGCAATCGGGGGTAAATGGACGGCCGTCGGCAGCCGTTCGATTTCAGACGCCTCCCAAGACCTAACATTTGTGGATTTAGGGTGGTCGAGGCGGCCTTTGACCGGGCGCGCTTCATGCCGTTGAAATCAAACGGAGCCGCCGAGCCTAAAACAGCCCGGCGACCCCGCCGGTCATCCGGGATTTTTGTGGCCACAAAATCCCGGCGACGCCGGAATTCTAGAGGCGCTTTTTTTCCGAAGCGATTTGGCCCGCTAAAGAGCGTGACTAAGTAAGGTTAATTCGCCCGGCTTGCCTCGCCTCGCAGCCTTATCGCATCCTATGCGGCGGAACGGGGCTAGGCGACGCAATGCCATCAGTCGTTAGTCAGTGGCAAATTAGGCGGGAAAACGGTGGGATTGGCGGGCCCCCGCCGAGGGACGAGCTCAGCCGCAGCTACGAATTCTCGGGGGTGCCGACGGCAGATTCGACCGCCATGCTCGGAATAGTCTGTACCCTTGAGAGCACGGGCCTTGTCGCTGGTTCCAATTCCGAGCCGAGCCGTCTGGGCGTCAATCGCCGTCTGAGCTTCTATTTGCGACCTTTACGCCTGTCGCACGAGACGCCCTTTGTCGTCGAACTGTTTACCGCGGACCACTCATTGGGGGGGAAGTTTGACGTTCGCGCGAGCCCCGTCGGCAACAGCGACACGGCACTGATTGCCAAGATCGGACGAAGCCGGGAAGACGCGGCAACCTTGTTCAATGCAATCGTATCTGGAAAAGATATGACATTTGCGCTCGCGTACAAATCGGAGGCGCTGATGCAGTTTCAATTGCAAAACGATTTGGAATTTAAGCGGCTCTGTGAAGAGACGTATAAGCGGTTTGCAGAGCTTGAGTTTGAATATCAGAAGGCGCGGGCGCCCTCTCGTTAGCCGATACGACGGGACACGGCGCTTCTTGCGCAGGGTGGCGCCGTGCCGGCGGGCTGCCGCGCCATGGCATCGATCGCGTCAAAGGCTGCCGGCCGGGCCAGTGTCAGTTGATCGTCCGCTCGGCGTCGGGCGAGTCCAGCGAGAACGCGGGAATCTCGACATCGAAATGCTCGCCCGCCGCCGTCACCATGCCATAACTGCCGGTCATGAAGCCCGACGGCGTCGGCAGCGGCACACCGCTGGTATATTCGAACGATTCCCCGCCCTTGAGCGTCGGTTCCTCGCCGACGACGCCCGGACCCTTGACTTCCTGCAGGTGCCCGTGAGCGTCGGTAATGCGCCAATGCCGCGTCTTCAGCTGCACCGTCTCCGGCCCGAGATTGGCAATGTTGATGGTGTAGGCCCAGAAATAATAGCTGTTGCTCGGCGACGAGCGCTCGGAAACGAAGCGCGGCGTCACCGTCACCTCGATCTTGCGGGTTACGGCGCGGTACATCTATATGCCGTGTAATTATATGGTTGCAGAACCTTGTCATTTGTCCGTGGCGGCGGATTATGACCGAAACTCCGCGCGAAAGAAAAGCCGATGATGGCCCCGGTTTCGACCGAACGCGATCTGCGGCTTGACCTGTTCCGTGGCCTGGCGTTGTGGCTCATCTTCCTCGACCACATTCCCTCCAATGCGGTGAGCTGGATCACGATCCGCAATTACGGCTTTTCCGACGCCACCGAAATCTTCGTCTTCATTTCCGGCTATACCGCCGCCTTCGTTTACGGCCGCGCCATGCAGGAGCACGGCTTCATCGTCGCCAGCGCGCGCATGCTCAAGCGCACCTGGCAGATCTATGTGGCGCATGTCTTCCTGTTCGCCATCTACCTCGCCGAGATTTCCTATATCGCGCACACCTTCGACAACCCGCTCTATAGCGAGGAAATGGGCGTGCTCGATTTTCTCAAGCAGCCCGACGTCACCATCATTCAGGCGCTGCTGCTCAAGTTCAAGCCGGTCAACATGGACGTGCTGCCGCTCTATATCGCGCTGCTGCTGTGCTTCTCGCCGATGCTGTGGCTGCTGCTGCGCGCGCCGTCCAGCGCGCTGATCGTCTCGGCCACGCTCTATACGCTGATGTGGTGGTACGACTGGAATATCCCGGCCTATCCGCACGGCACCTGGGTGTTCAATCCTTTCGCCTGGCAATTGCTGTTCGTGTTCGGCGCCTGGTGCGCGCTGGGCGGGGCGCAGCGCCTGTCGCGCTGGATTTATTCTCCCGTGACGTTCGGGCTGGCGGTCGCCTATCTGCTGTTTGCCTTTTCCATCGCCATGACCTGGTACTTCCCGCGGCTCGGCGTGTTCGTGCCGAATGTCGTCAGCGAGGTGATCTATCCGATCGACAAGACCAATCTCGACGTCTTGCGCATTCTGCATTTCCTGTCGCTGGCCATCGTGACGATCTGGTTTGTGCCGCTCGACTGGCCGCCATTGAAGTCGAAACTGCTGTGGCCGGTGATCGTGTGCGGCCAGCATTCGCTGGAAATATTCTGCCTCGGCGTATTCCTGTCGTTTGCCGGGCATTTCGTGTTCACCGAAGTGTCCAACCGCGTGCCGACGCAGATCATCGTCAGCATGGCGGGCATCGCCGTCATGGTTGCCTTCGCAACTCTGATATCGTGGTATAGGAAAGTGGAGCGGCGGGGACCGGGGCCGCGCCCACCCGCCGCCAAGCCGGGACTCGCGGGGGGCGACGCATGACGGGGCGTTTTCCACTGCTGCTGGCGCTGTTGCTGCTGGCAGGGTTTGAGATTTGGCCGGCCTATGCCGAGCATCCGGCCGAGTGCAAGGTGCCCTCGAATCTCACAACCAGCGACTTCGAGCTGACCAGGGTCGCGCGAGCGCTTGCCGCCAAGCACCTCGATATCCTGGTCGTTGGCGCCGGCTCCTCGACACTGCCCGGACCCAGTGGCGCCAAAAACGCATACCCTTCGCGCCTGCAGCATGCGCTGGCGGAGAAGCTGCCGGGCGTGGCAATCAAGGTAACGGCAGACGTACAGTCCGGGCGCACGGCCGTCGCGATGGTCGCGTCGATGCCGGCCGCGATTGCCGCGGCAAAGCCGTCATTGATGGTGTGGCAAACCGAGACCGTCGACGCGATGCAGGCGGTTGACCCGGATCAATTCAATGCGGCGCTCGATCACGGTATAAAGATTGCACACTCTGCAGGTGTTGATGTCGTTTTGGTCAACTCACAGTATAGTCCGCGCACGGAATCGATGATCGCCTTGGGGACCTATGCGGAATACATGCATTGGGTTGCGGTGCAGCAAGAAATTCCGCTTTTTGACCGATTCAGCATTATGAAGTTTTGGAGCGACCAGGGCGTTTTTGACCTCTATACTGCAACAAAGAAACTGGATATGGCCGAACGGGTACATGATTGTATTGGCCGATTGCTCGCCGACTTCGTGATCGAGGCGACCAAGCCGGCAGAGCCGCCGCCGCAATCGGGCGGTCGAAATTGAGGTCGGGGGAAGCGCACTTGCCGCACATTGAAGCTAGATACTGGGTGGCGAAATCCATTGCCGCCGCCGTTCTCGTCGTCGCGCTGCCGTTGGCCGTGAGCGCGCAAACGCTGCGTTGCGATGCGCCGCTCAGCATGATCCGCTTCGCCAACCCGCTTCAGCATGTCACCGAGAAGCTGATCAGCGGCGAGCCGCTCACCATCGTCGCCATGGGCTCGTCGTCGACGCAAGGCGCCGGCGCGAGTTCGCCGCTGGCGACTTACCCGAGCCGTCTCGCCGTCGAACTCAAGCAGCAATTCCCCGGCCACGACATCACCGTGCTCAATCGCGGCGTCGGCGGCGAGGAAGTCGGCGACATGCTCAAGCGCTTCGACACGGCGATCGTCGCCGCCAAGCCCGATCTCGTGCTCTGGCAGCTCGGCACCAATTCGGTGATCCACGGGCAAAAGATCGACAACAACGCATCGATGATTCACCAAGGCCTCGCCAAGATCCGCTCGACCGGCGCCGATATCGTGTTGATCGATCCGCAGTTCGCCCCCAAGGTGATCGTCAAGCCGAATGCCTCGCGCATGGTCGAGCTCATCGCCACCACCGCGAAGCAGGAGGACATCGACCTGTTTCCCCGCTTCGACGTGATGAAGCGCTGGCACGATGTCGATCACATGGGATTTGAGGGTTTCCTCGCGCCCGACGGGCTGCACATGAACGACTGGAGCTATGCCTGTCTCGCCAAGGCGCTGGGCGAGGCGATCGCCGAAGCCGCGCAACGGCCGGTGATGTCGGCAACCATCTCGCCGCATCTGATGTATTCGGAATAGCCGCGCGTTTCACACGGCATCCAGCGCCGTCAGCAGATCCTCGGTCAGGTCGTCGCGGTGCTCGAGCCCGGCTGAGAACCGCACCAATCCATCGCCGATGCCGAGCTCGGCGCGCTGCGCCGGCGTCAGCCGCTGGTGCGTCGTCGTCGTCGGATGCGTCACCAGGCTCTTGGCGTCGCCGAGGTTGTTGGTAATGCCGATCAATTTCAGCGCATTGAGGAAGCGGAAGGCGCCTTCCTTACCGCCTTTGATCTCGAAGGCGACAAGCGTCGATCCGGCGCGCATCTGTTTGCGCACCACGTCGGCCTGCGGATGATCGGCGCGACCGGGATAGATCAGCCGATTGATTTTCTTGTGGCCAAACAGCGCGTCGGCAACGGCACCGGCATTTTCGGTTTGCCGCTGCACGCGTACCGGCAGGGTCTCCAGCGCCTTGAGCAGGACCCAGGCGTTGAACGGCGACAGCGATGGTCCGGTCTGCCGCAGCAACTGATGATAATTGTCGAGGATCAATTTCTCCGAACCGAGGATGATGCCGCCGAGCACGCGGCCTTGGCCGTCGATATGTTTGGTCGCCGAGTAGACGACGCAATCGGCGCCGAGCGTAAGCGGGCTTTGGTAGAGCGGCGTGGCGAAGACGTTGTCGACCACCAGCTTGGCGCCGGCGTTGTGCGCGATCTCGGCGACCGCGGCGATGTCAATGACCTCCAGCGTCGGGTTGGTCGGCGTTTCCAGGAAAAATACCCTGGTTTCCTTGCGCACCGCTTGCTTCCACTGCGCGAGATCGGTGCCGTCGACCAGCGTCGAGGCGACGCCAAACCGCGGCAGCCACTCATCGATCACCCAGCGGCAGGAGCCGAACAGCGCCTTGGCGGCAACGACGTGGTCGCCGGATTTGACCAGCCCCATGAGCGCGGCGGTCACCGCGGCCATGCCGGTCGCCGTCGAGCGTGCCGCTTCGGCGCCTTCGAGCGCGGCCATGCGCTGCTCGAACATGCTCATGGTCGGGTTGGAGTATCGCGAATAGACGTAGCCGGGGACTTTGCCGGAGAAACGCGCCTCGCATTCCTCGGCGCTCGGATAGATATAGCCTTGGGTGAGGAACAGTGCCTCGGATGTCTCGCCGAATTGCGAGCGCAAGGTGCCGGCATGCACCAGCCGGGTTTCCGGGCGATAGGTTTTAGTCTTCGACGCGGGCATGGCGGCCTCCACTAGGTCCCGCGCATGGTCTCGTCCGAAATTCGATATCCGCTTTTCGGGACCATGCGCCGGCCAACAAAAAACCGGCCGGAGAAATCTCTCGGCCGGGCACACGCGTCCCCGGCCTTTTAGCGATTTTTTTAACGTGGCTGCAAGCCGGCCGGCTCAAATGACCACGGGATAAGACATTTGTAGCGGGCTCTACCGCTTCACGTCAAGACGGGCATCGGGTTAGATCGGCGCACTTTTTACCCAGGGCCCGCACGTGGCGCTTTCCTTTGCCCCAGATGACAAGGGCATCCTGCCCGACCGCATGATCGCGGCGCTGCATGCAAGCGGCGCCATCATTGCCGCGCGCGATTTCGCCCCCGATCAGATCCAGCCCGCCAGTCTCGATCTGCGCCTCGGCAATGTCGCCTACCGGGTGCGGGCAAGCTTTCTGCCCGGCCCGCACGGCACCGTCGGCCGGCGCATCGCCGATCTGAAGCTGCATGAAATTGCGCTGTCGAACGGCGCCGTGCTGGAAACCGGCTGCGTCTATATCGTGCCGCTGGCGGAGAGCCTGGCCTTGCCCGCCGACGTTTCGGCGTCGGCCAATCCGAAAAGCTCGACCGGCCGGCTTGATGTGTTCACCCGCGTGATCGCCGACTCGATGCGCGGCTTCGATCGCATCCATGCCGGCTACCGCGGCCCGCTCTATGCCGAGATCAGCCCACGCACCTTCCCCATCCTGGTGCGCGAAGGCTCGCGCCTGTCGCAGATCCGTTTCCGCCGTGGCGATGCGTTGCTCGATGCCGCGGCGCTGACCGCGCTACACGCCAAAGAGCGGCTGGTCGACACGTCCGACGCCGATGTGCGCGAGGGCGTTGCCGTCGGTGTCGACCTTGCCGGCCTCGGGCCCGACAAGCTTGTCGGCTACCGCGCCAAGCGCCACACCGGCTTGATCGATGTCGAGCGGCGCGACGCCTATTCGGTCGATGACTTCTGGGAGCCGATTCCGGCGCGGTCTGACAAAAACCTGATCCTCGATCCGGACGAGTTTTATATCCTGGCTTCCAAGGAAGCGGTGCAGGTGCCGCCCGACCATGCCGCCGAGATGGTGCCGTTCGATCCGCTGGTCGGCGAATTCCGCGTGCACTATGCCGGCTTCTTCGATCCCGGCTTCGGCTATGCCGGCGCCGGCGGCACCGGATCGCGCGCGGTGCTCGAAGTGCGCTCGCGCGAGGTGCCCTTTATCCTCGAACACGGGCAGATCGTCGGCCGCCTCGTCTACGAGACGATGCTGGCGAAGCCGGACAAGCTCTACGGCTCCGGGATCGGCTCCAATTATCAGGCGCAGAGCCTGAAGCTGTCGAAGCATTTCAAGGGATGACCGCCGCTGCGGCGGCAGTCGCGCGCCGGCGCGGCACTCGGCGCCGGCAAGGCGCTAGCGCGGCGTCAGCCGATACCACGCGACCTTGCCGGCGGCGAACTCCGCACGCCCTCGTTTCGACCACAGCGGCGGCGCGTGATCGCCGACGATAAGAATTTCGGCCGGCGCGATGCTGGGATCGAGAGCAAGTTTGGAGACGGCTGCGAAGAAATCGTGCCAAAGCTCGGCCATGCGGCAGACGGTCGGCTGCGCAAATTGGCTGTCCACGCCAAGGCAATTGAAATTGGTCAGCGCGTCATCGGGCGCGACCGGGATATGGGTGTTGAGTGTCAACCAATAGATGAGGCGCGGCTTGTCCGGCGGGCCAAGCTGCTTTGCCTCATTGGCAATCACCGGCGCGAGATCGGCGTCGCACACGCCGCGGAAGGCGCTGCCGCACAAGCGGGGGGACTCTTTCAACAGCTTGTCGCCGAATATCGCCTTGTCGAAGCCGAGACCCGGATACCAGAACTGCCGCCCAAACATGCCGCCGGAAAATCCGTGCACCGCGAGCGAGACGTAGCCGCGTCGGTGCAGCAGTTTGGGCAGGCAGGAATAGCCGTATTTGCCTGCGTAATCGGCGTAGAACGTGCGCGTGTCGCACAGTTCGCGCATTTCGCCCGCGGTCGTCGAGCCGTAGTAGGTCGTGCTGCCGGATGTCACGACATATTTCTGGGCAATTTGCTGGTCGTAAAGCGGCCCGGCGATGCGCGCGCGCGCCGTCGGGTCGAGCATATAGCCGAGGCTTTCGACAATGACGATGACGACATTGCGCCCATTGGCACCGGCGACGGCGTTGAAGCCGGAGACATCGGCGGCCGAGGCGACCGGCTTGTCGCGGCCGAACATCGATCCGAATTGATAATGGGCGGAGACGTTTGTGGCATAATCGAGCGGGGCGAAAGCGAGCGCGGTGCCGAACAGGACATAGATATTGCCCTGCATCAGTTTCGTCCGCTGGCTGAGGAAATAGAATGCAGCGATGGTCGTCGTCGCGACCGCGCCGATCAAAGTGACGTATAGCGGCGAACTGAAGAAGTTGATGCGGCGCGCGTGATCGAGAGCCGCCATGAGCTCCGACGGCGCCAGTCCGAACATCAGCGACAGCGTGCGGACCATGTCGAAGGCGAGCACCGCGAGAAACAGCGTCGCGGTCGCGGCGAACGGAATCCGGCGCGCGCAGATCGCGAGCGTGGCGTAAAGGAAGATGGCGCCGGTGCGCGGCGGCAGTCCGATATCGACCAGGGAGCTCAGCGTCGCCAGCGACAGCAGATTGGGCAGCAGTAGTCCGCCGGCGAGCAGCGTCGCGTTCGGCGATCGCAGAAATTTGAGGGCGGAAAACGAGCGTGGGATGGATGAATTGGCGAACCGGTCGATACCGACGGGCAAGGTCGCTTCAGCCGCTCCCGGCTGCGGGGCATCGGTCATGAACGGTAGGTCCTTACGGCACGTACGGCCAAAAACGTAAGGACTAAACGTAAAGAGGTAATTGAATAGGGGGTTAAAGAGGTAAATTTCGCAGGGTTAACGGGCGTCAACGTTTACGGCCCCGCCGCGATCCGGCGAGTGGCGTCGAGAACCTTATCCATCCCCGGATTTTTTTGAGTCCACAGCGTGATATTCCATTAACCGGTCGAGTGGTCCCAAGGATGAATCGAGCGTCGCCAAATCAGAAATCGGCGACACGGGCGAGCACAGTCTTGTAGGCCGTCTCGATGCGCTCTCGGTCGCGGTGCCTGCCGTCGCTCACGACATGCCGGCCGGCAACGAACACGTCGCGCACGATATTTGCCGGTGACGTAAACAGGTAGGCGTCGAGCCATCGATCGGCCGATCCGCTCGCGAGGTTTGGATGCTCGCTATCGAGCACGACGATGTCCGCGAGCTTGCCCGGTGCCAGTGCGCCTGCCGCGCGAGCAAGGGCTTGCGCTCCACCGGCTAAAGCGCGCTCATAGAGTTCGCGGCCGGTCGAACTGCCGGGACGGGTACACAGCACATTGCGTGCCTGACGGCTCAAGCGCTGAGAATATTCGAGCTGACGCAATTCGCCGGGGGCGTTGATTTCGATCTGCGAGTCGCTGCCGACACCGAATAATCCACCGGCCTCGAGATAGGCCTTGGCGGGGAAAATCCCGTCGCCGAGATTGGCCTCGGTGATCGGGCAGAGGCCGGCGACCGCGCCACTTTTCGCCATCAGTCGGATTTCGGCAGCTTTCGCGTGCGTCGCGTGGATGAGGCACCAGCGACTGTCGACGGCGGCATGATCGAACAGCCATTCGACCGGGCGCCGTCCGCTCCAGGCGATGCAGTCCTCGACTTCGCGCATTTGCTCGGCCACATGAATATGCACCGGGCCAGACCGGCGCGTTGTGAGCAGTGCCTTCAGTGGTTCGGGCGGCACGGCGCGCAAGGAATGCGGCGCAATGCCGAACTGCAAGCCATGCCTGTCGGCGGCTGCTTCAGCGCGCCGCGCAAGATCGAGAAAACGATCGAGCGAGTTCGAGAACCGGCGCTGTCCCTCGGTTGTCGGGGCGCCGCCAAAGCCGGACGCACTATAGAGTACGGGCAGCAATGTAAGGCCGATGCCGGTCGCGCTCGCCGCGGCGATGATGCGCTCCGCCAATTCCGCCGGATTGTCATACGGCCGTCCGTCCGGTGCATTGTGCAGATAGTGGAACTCGGCGACGCTGGTGAATCCGCATTCCAGCATCTCGATAAAGGCGAATGCGGCGATGGTTTCGATGTCGTCGGGCGTCAGAACGCCGAGGAAGTGATACATGACCTGACGCCAAGTCCAAAAATTATCCTCCTGGTCGCCGCGGCGCTCGGCGAGGCCGGCCATTCCGCGCTGGAACGTATGCGAATGGAGATTGGGCAAACCGGGCACGGCAATGCCGCGGCAATATTGTGCGTCGCCGCCGCTCGCGCGTGCCGTTGCCGCGGCGATACGGCCGCCCTCGAGGTCGATCCGCACGCCTGTGCTCCAGCCTTGCGGCAGAAAGGCATGGTCGAAGTACAAGGCGGCCATCTTGACCCACGCTCATTTGTATAGACAACTAAACCGCAAGACGAACGCGAACGCCAGTGGCAGGCAGGGTCTTGCAGCGTGCGCTATCTGCTTCAAGTTCAATTGCATTGAGGTCGATCGATGGCACGGCTTGACAATGCCCGCCGTATTCGCGCTCCGCGCGGCCCGCAGCTCAATGCCAAGAGCTGGCTCACGGAAGCGCCGTTACGGATGCTGATGAACAACCTCGATGCCGAGGTTGCCGAACGGCCAGGCGAACTCGTGGTCTACGGCGGCATCGGCCGCGCCGCGCGCGACTGGGAGAGTTTCGATCGCATCGTGGCGGCGCTGAAGGAGCTTGAAGCGGACGAGACGCTGCTTATCCAGTCAGGCAAGCCAGTGGGCGTTGTGCGCACGCATTCCGACGCGCCACGGGTGCTCATCGCCAACTCAAATCTGGTTGGGCATTGGGCGACCTGGGACAAATTCCACGAACTTGATCGCAAGGGCCTCATGATGTACGGCCAAATGACGGCCGGCTCCTGGATCTACATTGGCACGCAGGGCATCGTGCAAGGCACGTATGAGACCTTCGTGGAACTCGGCCGCCGGCATTACGGCGGCGATCTCTCGGGCCGATGGATTCTCACCGCCGGGCTCGGCGGCATGGGCGGCGCGCAGCCGCTGGCCGCGATCATGGCGGGAGCATCCTGCCTCGCCGTCGAGTGCCAGGCCTCCCGCATCGAGATGCGGCTTGCGTCGAAATATCTGGACCTGCAGGCAAAGGATCTCGATGAGGCGCTGACCATCATCGAACGCTCGACCCGCGAGAAAAAACCGGTCTCGGTCGCCGTCCTCGGCAACGCTGCCGAGATATTTCCGGAATTGCTGCGCCGTGGCGTGAAGCCCGATGCGGTGACCGACCAGACGTCGGCGCACGATCCCGTCAACGGATATCTGCCGAAAGGCTGGACACTCGCGGAATGGCAAGCGAAACGGGAGAGCGATCCGAAAGCGGTCGAGCGCGCCGCGCGCCAATCCATGGCCGAGCATGTGCGCGCCATGCTGCAATTTCACAAGATGGGGATACCGACTGTCGATTACGGCAACAACATCCGGCAAATGGCGCTGGAAGAAGGTGTCGCCGATGCCTTCGATTTTCCCGGCTTTGTGCCGGCCTACATTCGTCCGCTGTTTTGCCGCGGCATCGGGCCGTTCCGCTGGGCCGCCTTGTCAGGCGACGCGGAAGACATCTATCGGACGGATGCCAAGGTCAAAGAGCTCCTTCCGCACAACCGGCATCTGCATCATTGGCTCGACATGGCCAGGCAGCGCATCAAGTTTCAGGGCCTGCCCGCGCGGATCTGCTGGGTCGGTCTTGGCGACCGGCATCGTCTCGGTCTTGCCTTCAACGCGATGGTCGCGAGTGGCGAACTCAAGGCGCCGATCGTCATCGGGCGCGATCATCTGGATTCGGGCTCGGTTGCGAGCCCCAATCGCGAAACCGAATCGATGCGGGATGGTTCCGACGCGGTCGCGGACTGGCCGCTGCTCAACGCATTGGTGAATTGCGCGTCGGGCGCGACCTGGGTGTCGATCCATCACGGCGGCGGTGTCGGCATCGGCTTTTCGCAGCATGCCGGGATGGTCGTCGTCTGCGACGGCACGCCGGAAGCCGCGCGCCGGGTCGAGCGCGTGTTGTGGAACGATCCCGCGACCGGCGTGATCCGTCACGCCGATGCAGGCTATGAGATCGCGCTGGACTGCGCGCGTGAGTTTCGCCTCAAGCTGCCGAGTATCGGGGTGTGACGTCGGCTCTCTGCCACTAGCCTTTCGGGCTGTCGATGAAGTCCGCGAGGTTTACCGTGTCGGCGCCGGGGATGGTCTTGCGCACGAATTCATCGCGACGGGCGAATGGCGCGGTGGCGTCGATTCCCATGCGCCCCCAATGATCCTTGTTCGGGTCGCGGTAAAACGTCGGCGTCTCGGGTATCGTAATAAAGTCCTTGTCGGGGCGGGAGCGCGTGAGGATCGCCCACATCACGTCGTTCATGTCGTAGATGTTGACGTCCTCGTCCACCACTGTGCACATTTTCGCCCAGGTCGGTTCGGCGCCCATCACGGCAATCAGGACCTGGCGGGCGTGGCCCTCATATTGCTGCTTGATCTTGACGACCGAATGCAAGACGAAAGGCAGGCAAGTGACGTCGACGATGCCCGGCAACACGGCGCTGATGCGCTCGTAGATTTTCGCCGACACTGAGAGTTCGAGCGTCAACACCTCTTCCGGCGAACCGCACAGGATGCTGTGGAAGATAGCGTCTTTTCGGCAGGTGACGCCGAGGACCTCGAAGACGGCATTGTTGCCGACGGGCACGTAATATCCCATGAATTCTCCGAACGGGCCTTCGGGCCGGCGCTCGTTCGGCAGGAAGCGGCCTTCGATCACGATCTCGGTGCTGGCCGGAACCATGAGATCGACGTGTTTGCATTTCCGCAGCGGAATCGGTTTGCCTGCAAGCCGTGCGGCAACCTCAAGCTCGTCCTCATCATAGGGAATTGGCGCGGCAGCGGTGAGGAAAGCAGTGGAGGGCGGGCCGATGAGCATCGCCGCCTCAAGCGGCTTGCCCATGCGCTCTGCCTTCTCGTGATAGAGAGTCAAGTGATGGCGCGGCGCCAGCCGGCACCGCAGCTCCTGGTCGCTCACATACATCGACCGGTGAAAGGAGAGATTGCCGACACCCGTTTCCGGCTCCTTGGCGATGAACATGGCCGAAGTGAAATAGGGACCGGCATCGCGCGCCGAATATGTGATGAGCGGAAGATCGCTCAGCTTGCAGTCGAAATATTCGAATTTGGGCGGCTTGGTTTCGGCAGGCGCCTGCGAAGCCTGGGCAGGGGCCGTGCTGGTGAGACTGCTCCACTTGCGGCAGAAATCCTTCGGGTCGATGCCGATCACTCCGGCAATGAGCTCGCGTGTCCCATAGATGCTGGTCAATACGGGAAAGGACGTCCCCTTTACTTTGTGGAACAGGATCGGCTTGCCGATGCGGCGTGACACCGCCGCCTGTGTCACCGCCGCAAGTTCATGATGGGGGTCGACCTCGCGGTGGACGTGAAGAATCTCGCCGCGCGCCTCGAGGCGTGCCAGGTAATCACGCATTCAAACCTCCGAATTCACGATTGTTGTGAAACATTTTTGTTGCGCCCGCCGCGGCAGGGGATCAACCCGCTCGCTGCGACGGACGCCAGCTCAGGAACAGATGCTCGAACAGCACCACGATCCCCACGCCCAGCGTCGTGAACACAGTAATTGACAGCAGCGCGGCGAAAACGAGAGGCGTATCGAGATTGAATTGCGCTGACAGGATTAGATAGCCGATCCCACGATTGCCTCCGATGAATTCGCCGACGATCGCTCCCACGAGCGCGAGCGGGAAAGAGACTTTCAGCGCGTCGGCAATATAGGGCAGGGCGTTCATTAGTCTCACCCGGAAGAAAATGCGCCATTCGTTGCCGCCCGCGAGTCGCGAAAGATCCAGCAAATCCTTCTCGATTTCGCCCAATCCGGTGAGCGAGTTCACGAACACGGGAAACAGGGCGAGAAGAAAGGCAAGCAAGATCTTCGAACTCGATGCCAAGGCCGAACCAAATGACGAAGAGCGGGGCGATGGCAATCTTGGGAATGCTGTTGAAGGCGGCGAGCACCGTCAGCGTCACGCCCTTGATCGAGGTGAAGTACACGACGGCCAGGGCAAGAAATACACCGACAACCAAAGCGATCCCGAGCCCGGCAACAGTCGCCAGTCCGGTCGTGGTGAGATGGTAGATTTGGCTGGGAAACGTATCCACGAACACTTTGCCAATCTGCGTCGGCAACGGAAGGATATATTCGGGGATACCCGCGAGTTGACCGAAGAACTGCCACAGTGCGATCAAAACGGCGAAGCCGATAACGGATTTCGTCACGGCGACGACCGCTGGACTTGTCAAACGGTTCATGACCTGCCGCCTATACTTCTTCGGCCGCCGACGCGGCCTCGATACAGGAGCGAACCTCCGCCGAGAGACGAACGAAATCCGGGTGCGACAGTAATTCGCGCCCGCGCGGACGCGGAAGATCGACCGGAAACGTCTGCATGATGCGGCCCGGCCGAGCGCTCATGACAATGATGCTGTCAGACAGCAGCACAGCTTCGGAAATGCTGTGCGTCACGAATATCACGGTGTTCTTACTGACGTTCCACATCTTTTCCAGTTCAAAGCCCATCCGCTCTCGCGTGATGATGTCGAGCGCGCCAAACGGTTCGTCCATCAGCACGAGGGGCGGATTGAGGAGCAGCGCACGGCAGATTGCGACCCGCTGTTGCATGCCGCCAGAAAGCTCGTGCGGCCGGCGCTGCTCGAATCCCGAAAGGCCGGCGAGCTTGATCAGCTCGAGCGCCCGATCGCGGTATTTGGCCGGTGCCTGTCCTCCCATTTCCGCAACGAAAAGGACGTTATTGAGGCTGGTGCGCCATGGAAGGAGGACCGGCGACTGAAACACCATGCCGATGTTGAGGACCGGCTTGCTGACCGGCAAGCCGCGAACAAAGATGTTGCCGCTGGTCGGCTGAATCAAACCGGAAATTAGACGCAGCAGCGTGGACTTGCCGCATCCGCTTGGCCCTACGATGGAAACGAATTGGCGATCATCGACTTGTAACGAGACGTCGGCGATCGCCTCCACATTCTTGAACCGCTTGCTTAGGGTCGTGACCAAAACTGGCGGCGGAGCTGACGTCATGAACACAATCCACTCCCATCAGCCCTGCCTGCGCAACACCGAGGCAAGACGCTTTGCCGTCCGCCCGCTCAGAAATGATTCTGTCCAAGAGTTGCGACAGCCGCTGCCGCGGCGACATTACTTCGTGGCAGCGCCAAACATCCAGACGTCCTTGGGCTTGAGATTGATGTCAAGTTTGAACGCGTCCTTGACCAGATCGATCGTTCGTTCAACGCGGTCAGGAGTCGCAACTCCGTAACCATGGGCTTCCATGTAAGGCGTGGTGATCGCTTTGATCGATTGGTTCCATTGCGCGAGCGTGATGTCGTATTTCAGGGTCGGGTTGTACTTCACCATAATGCGCGCCGCCTCTTCCGGGTTTTTGATGGAAAAGTCGACCGCTTTCTTCATGGCCGCCGCAAATCGCTTGGCGCCTTCGGGATCCTTTTCCAAGGCATCCGCCCGCGCGATGAAAATGAACCCGAGTACGTCGTATCCCCACGCGCCGAAGCTGGAGAAGTACACGTCTTTGCCTTGCTTCTTTGCGGTTTCTATCAATGGCGGCATATCGCCGTCGATGGTCGCGCTGATGATGTCGACCTGACCGCTCAAGAGGAGCGTAAAGTAGGTGGCCGGCGATGCCGCAACCCAATTCACCTTCGACGCATCGAGGCCTTTCGACTTGAAGATGATAGGCACGATCGTTCGGGAGGAATCGGTCGGCGCCGCCGCGATGCTCTTGCCGATCATCGAGTCAGGAGTTGGGTAAGATTTAAGCGCCACTATGCCGTTGGTGACGACGTCCATAAAGACTTGAAAGCCCTTGACCTTGGCTCCCTTGGCAATGGCCTGGACTGTCGTGCTCGCATCGGCCAAGCCGTAATCCGCTTTGCCGCTTTCAATCGCCGAAATTACGAAGCCGCTGCCGGTTGCCGGTTGGATGTTGGCGTTGAATCCAGCCTCCTTCAGGTAGCCCTTGTCCAGCGCCACGAAGAACGGCGAGTGCCTGCCGTGGAAAGTGTAGTTGGCGAGAACCGTGATGTCCTTGGCCGGCGAGTTTTGCGCGCGCGCGGGTGTGAAGGTCGGCATCCCGAGCAGCAGAGCGATTACTACTAAAGTCAATCTGCGCATCGTCCTCTCTCCTTTGGCCCAATAATATCTTGCCGAGTTGCTGAGACTAGAGCCGTCGCGTATGGTTGTCTATACAATCGCGGTCGAAAATTATTGCATGCTGCTGGTACACCCTTCTGACATGTTGGCGAATATCGGTCGCCGACTTGGTCCAAGCGAGTGGCTCGCGATCGATCAGCCGCTCATTGACCTTTTCGCCCGCGTGACTGACGACCACAACTGGATCCACGTTGACGTCGAGCGGGCCAAGCGCGATTTGCCAGGCGGCGCGACCATTGCTCACGGCTTTTTGACGCTGTCCCTGCTTCCGCGCCTGACACGAACAATTTTCGAAATCGCCGAATTCTCGAGGGGCCTCAATTACGGAGCCAACAGGATACGCTTTACCGGCGAAGTGCCAAGCGGTTCACGCATCCGCCTTCACTTGCAGGTGAAAGACGTGCGCCTCGTGAACAATGCTGTTCGCATGACATTCGACAACTCGGTCGAAGTCGAGGGCCAGCAGCGGCCCGCTCTCGTCGCCGAAACGATCTATCAGTACTATGAATAAGCCAGGCGAGGCCGTTCGCGGCCGTCAAGGTTGCTTCGCGGTCAGTGCGAAACGTCCGACGGCCGCATTTTCGCCGTCGATCGCCTTGAACCGGCCACCGAGTGCGTAACGGTCACCGGGATACATGAACCGGCTGAAGGTTGCGGTCATGCGACCCGACCACGTCCGCCGCAGCAGCAGCAGGCAAGGTTCATTGGGTGCGGTCTTGAGGAGCGTGCTTTCGCGCTCGTCCGGCATGACCGCGTGAACGATGTGCTCGATTTCCGTGATCGTGGCACAGTCGATCAAATACCGGTGGGTCGTGGTCTTGGTGAAGTCCTGTTTGAGGTAATTCGGAGCGATGATCGGATTGATAAACCGTTCTTCCAGTTGAACGGGAATATCGTTCTCGCAATGCACGATGACCGAATGAAAAACGGCGCTGTTGGCCGACAGGTCCAATTGCTCGAGGACCTTCGCAGACGGTTTTTGCTTTTGCAGCGCGAGAATTTGGCAGGAGTGCCGATGGCCGCGTAGTTTGATCTCCTCGGAGATGTCCTGCGTCTTCAGCAGCGTAGACTGGGCCTTGGTGAGTCTTGCGGCAAAGGTCCCGACGCCTTGCGCGCGAACCAGAACTCCCTCCGCCGTCAACTCGCGCAGCGCACGATTCACGGTCATCCGCGAGACGCCAAAGAGTTCGACCAGTTCGTGTTCGGATGGGATACGCACGCCGTCCGGCCACGCCCCGGCTCCTATGCCCTTGAGAATGTACCGCCTGATGCGTTCGTAGAGCGGCAATGACGGATCATCGCCTGCGATCGGTTTCACATTTCGCGCAAGGTCAGCCATCTCGAGCCCAGCCGGTCATGAGTGAACCGCGATTGGCGATTCCGCTGCTTTATCTATCACTTATTTCGGTCCGCAAGATCGACAATGAGGTCACGGAGGAATCGATCGCAAGCCAGAAGTTCATCGACGGCAAGGTATTCGTCGGGCCGATGGGCTTGTTCGATCGAGCCGGGCCCGCAGATGACGGTTGGAATTCCTGCCTTATGAAACAAGCCAGCTTCGGTGCCGTAACTCACCTTTTCAGCAGGCTCTCGGCCGGTTATCCGGCAAACAAGCCGGGCAGCGGCCGCCGAAGGTTCAATATCCAGCCCCGGATAGGAGAATGTGGTCTGCCATTCTACCCGCCCTTGTTTTCCCCGGGCACGCAAATTCGGCACGATGTCGCGCTCGGCAAAGTCTCGAATTGAGGCGAGGATCGGCTCGGCGGCTTCTTTTGGCAAATTCCGCACCTCGAAGTCGAAGGAGCAATCGCTCGGAATGATATTCGTTGCCGATCCTCCTGTAATCCGGCTTGTCTGCAAGGTCGTAAAGGGGGGATTAAAGGCCGCGTCATAGGGGCCATGCTGGACAAACGCGTGTGCGACATCATTGATTTTGGCGATGATTCTGGCCGCGGCTTCGATGGCATTGGCTCCCATATGCGTCATCGCCGAATGCGCTTCGACGCCGGTGACGTGACATCGCATCGCGGTTTTGCCCTTGTGCCCGAGGACCGGAACGAGATTGGTTGGCTCCCCGACAAGGCACAGAAATGGCAAGGGCGAGGATTCCAGCACCTCCTCGATCAGGCCAGGGACGCCCAGACATCCGACTTCCTCATCGTAGGAGAATGCAAAGCTGACCGGGCGCGCAAGCTTTGCCTCGATGATGTCAGGCACGGCGGCGAGACTTGAAGCGAGGAAACCCTTCATGTCGGCCGTGCCGCGGCCATAGAGCTTGCCGTCCCGCTCAGTCAAACGGAACGGATCGGAGGTCCAGTCATCGGCTTTCGCCGGAACAACGTCGGTGTGCCCGGACAAAATAACCGCGGGTCTGGCGCGATCGCCGCCCACGACGGCGTACAGGTTTGCCTTCGTCCCGCTGGCGTCGGGAATCAATCGGCATTCGATGCCGAAGTGGCTGAAATAATCACGAACAAAATCGATCAGCGGCATGTTGGAGCGGCGGCTTGTTGTGTCATAGGCAACAAGCCGTGAAAGCAAGTCTTGAGACGTGAGGCGAGGCGCCGGCATCGGTGGGCTATCGCGGATTCATGGGATCGACGAGGCCGGCCAACCGCCTGGTCTGTTCGGCGATTTCGTAGCCGGCGTCGGCATGGCGAATGACGCCAATCGCCGGATCGGCAAAGAGCGAACGAGCCAGGCGTTCGGCGGCAAGTTCGGTGCCGTCTGCGACGACCGTCATGCCGGCGGAGATTGATCCGCCCATCCCGCTGCCGGCGCCCTGATGGATCGACACAAGATCGGCGCCATTTGTGCAGTTCAGCAATGCGTTCAGCAGCGGCCAATCGGCGACGGCGTCGCTACCGTCAAGCATGCCCTCCGTCTCGCGGGTTGGCTGCGCGACCGATCCGGTATCGAGATGATCGCGCGACACGGCAATCGGGCCTTTGAGATCACCGTTCCGCACCATCTGATTAAACATCAGCCCGACTTTGTCCCGTTCGCCCAGTGCGAGCCAGCACGTGCGGGCTGGAAGACCCTGAATCGGCACATGGTGCGTTGCCATGTCCATCCAGGTGCGCAGCAGCGCGTCATCGGGAAATAGTTTCAGAACGGCTTCGTCGGTGGCCTTCAGGTCGGCGGCCTCGCCTGACAGACAAACCCACCGGAACGGTCCGCGGCCGCGACAGAAGCTCGACCGCACAAACAGCGGCACAAAGCCTTTGATATCGTAAGCGTTGGTGACGCCCGCTTCCTTGGCTTGTCCGCGAATGTTGTTGCCGTATTCGAACACAATGGCGCCGTCCGCCTGATAGGCCAACATTGCTTCGACCTGGCGCGCCATGCTCGCCATGCTGCGTTCGATATAACCCGCAGGGTCACGCTGTCTCATCGACTCCGCTTCCCCGAGCGTGAGCCCAATAGGGATGTATCCGTTGAGCGGGTCGTGTGCGGAGGTCTGATCCGTCACCGCCGTCGGAGCAAGGCCGAGGTCGCGCAACGTGGCGAATAATTCGCCCGCGTTGCCGATCAGTGCGATCCCGAGAGGCTCCTTCTTGGCGGCTGCTTCCTTGGCAAGTTTGACCGCTTGCTTGGGGTCATCGACGATGACTTCGCAATAACCGGATTGCACCCGCCGTTCCGCGCGCGCGCGAGAAATTTCGACGGCGACGCAGACGCCGCCCGCCATCTTTACCGCCAGCGGCTGCGCGCCGCCCATGCCGCCCAGGCCGCCGGTGAGAACGATATGGCCCTTGAGCGTGCCGCCGGGCGTGCGTTCGCCGCAGGCGGCAAAGGTCTCGTAAGTGCCCTGGAGAATGCCTTGCGTGCCGATATAAGCCCAGGTGCCCGCTGTATACTGGCCATACATCATGAGGCCACGCGCTTCGAGCTCGCGGAAATGCTCCCACGTCGCCCACTTGCCGACCAGGTTTGTGTTGGCGGCAAGCACGCGCGGGCTGCTTTCGCTGGTCTTGAAAATCGCGACCGGCTTCCCGGACTGGATGATCAGCGTTTCGTCATTTGCAAGATTCTTCAGCGCGCGAACGATGGCGTGAAAACAGTCCCAGTTGCGCGCGACCTTTCCCGTCCCCGCATAGACGATGAGATCCTCGGGCCGCTCGCCGTTGGCGAGCGTGTTCTCGAGCATGCGCAACAGGCCTTCCTGCCGCCACCCTTTGCACCGGAGTTCGGGACCGCGGCCGATTTCAAATTTCGGAACGTTCTCGCGCGGTCCTGCAACGACGCCAGATGCGCGGGCCGGGACATCCATTTCCTGCATCTGTTGCTCGTTTCTCGGCAGCGCTCAGTTTCTGTCGAACCAATTTGCGGCAGTGGCCGCGTAGACCTTGATGGCCTGCAGATATTCGGCGATCGGCACGTATTCGTCGTCCCAATAGCAATGCTTCGAACCGGGGCCATAGGTGACGGCGGCGATGCCTCGCTCGTTGAAGACCGGCGTATCCGGCCAAGCCGGATGGCAGGCGAGCTTCACCGGCGCCGCGCTAAACGCATTATGCGACACGGCGATTGCATCGTTGATTGGATGTCTAATCCAATCCATGGGGCTGCGCGGGTTGCGCACACATGTGTCTTGTGGCTCAACCGTCGCATGGAATTTGGGATCGCGACGCGCGCATTCGTCGATCACGCGCTGAACGTCGGCCAGCACTTTTTTCGCGGTGGTCGACGGCGAGAAACGCACGTCAACGGTGATGGTGCAGTGCTCCGGAATGAGGCAGCGGCGCAAGCCGCCCTCGATCATTGCGATGTTGAGAATCTTTTCCGGGCCGTAATTGTCGTTGTTTGGCCGCAAAAAACTGTCGGTGCGCAGCGCGGCGATGAATTGCATCGCCTTTTCGATTGCATTGACGCCGACTTCCGTGTGCGTCGTGTGAGCCGAGACGCCCTTGACGTGGACCATCATGTAAAGGATGCCGCGTTGCGCGGCGCAGATGTCGAGATCCGTTGGCTCGCAGATGATGGCGGCCTCCGCGCTGAGTCCGGCGTCGAGCGCGCGGCGCGTGCCTTCGCCTCCCTCGAAGTGGTTGGGTACGGCGAGCGCCACGAGTTTGCCGTTCTTCGGCAGGTCGAGCGCGGCCAGCACGGTCGTCGCCACGACCATCGCCGTCGTGCCGCCTTTCATGTCGGTCGAGCCCGGACCATAGAGTTTGCCGTCGCGGATCGGTGCGCTGAAAGGATCGAAGCTCCACGATTCGGACGGCGGATAAACGTCGAAATGTCCGTTGAGCAGCAGGCTGCGCGCGCTTGCCGTGTTGCCGACAACGGCCAGGACATTGGGCGCGCCCGGCGTTCCCGAATCTGGATAGGAAACATCGACACCTGCGCTCGACATGAACTCGCCAAGGACCTTCGCCATCGCGGCCAGCTCTTTCACGTCGGCCCACAGCGATCGAGTGGACACGACGGTCTTCAGGAAGCCAACCATCTCGTCGGCACGCTGGTCGACATAGCTCCCGATGCGTTTTTCAACTTCGTTCGCGGGCATCTTCTGTCACCACGCCGCAAGTTGCTCTCCCGCGGTGCCGGCTCCCATTCCATCGCGGATCGCCATGATTAAGATGTATAGACAACCGGAGTCAACTCTGCGAACATTGCGTCGTTGCCGCAGATGCGCGTGAATAACTGGTCGAGCGCGGCGTCGGGCCGCGTCAGCTATCTGAGGGCTAGCTTTGGCGTTCGACCTGCTCCTCCTGAATGCGGGCCTCTTGCCTATGTCGGCAACGGAGGGTTGCACGACACCTGCGCGCGACGGCGCACTCGCCATCACGAACGGCCGCATTGAATGGATTGGGCGCGCAAATGCACTGAGCGACGCGCAGGTTAGCTCGGCGCGGCAAGTAGCCGACTTGCGAGGTTGCTGCGTGACGCCCGGCCTGATCGATTGCCACACGCATCTCGTCTATGGCGGCAATCGAGCGAACGAATTTGCAATGCGCCTTGCCGGTGCGTCATATCTGGAGATCGCGCAGGCCGGCGGCGGAATACGCTCAACCGTTCGAGCGACGCGCGCGGCCAGCGAAGCCGAGCTTCGCCAAAGCGCCGAGCCTCGGCTCGAGAACCTCCTTGCGGAAGGCGTCACCACGATCGAGATAAAATCGGGATACGGCCTCGATCGCGAGACGGAGATGCGCATGTTGCGAGCCGCCCGCAGTCTCCAGGACATCTGCCCGGTGGACGTGGTGACGAGTTTTCTGGGCGCTCATGGCGTGCCGGAGGAATTTTCGGAACCGGACCGGTATATCGACTTTGTTTGCAACGAAGCGCTCCCCGCGGTCGCGGCCGCCGGACTGGCCGATGCGGTCGACGGCTGGGTCGATCCCGGCGGTTTCACGGCCGAGCAGATCCGAAGGGTCTTCGTCGCCGCGCGTTCGCATGGATTGAAGGTCAAGCTTCATACCGGCCAATTCGGCGCGGTCGGCGGGCCGAAGATGGCGGCCGAATTCAACGCGCTGTCGTGCGACCATCTCGAGCATTTATCCGAGGACGATTGCATTGCGATGGCAAGGGCCGGCACGGTAGCGGTGTTGTTGCCCGGCGCTTTCTACTATCTGCGCGAGACGAAAAAGCCGGCGGTCGATCTGCTGCGCAAGCACCAGGTGCCGATCGCGGTATCGACCGACAGCAACCCCGGATCATCGCCGGTCCAGTCGTTGCTGCTCATCGCGAATATGGCCTGCGTGCTGTTCGGCCTAACTCCTGACGAGGCGCTCGCCGGCGTAACACGCATCGCAGCGAGGGCGCTCGGTCTGCATGACCGCAAGGGACAACTCGCGAGCGGCTTCGATGCGGATATCGCAGTGTGGGATTGCAAACAAGGCATCGAACTCATCTACGCGATAGGAACCAACCCATGCCTCGCCGTCATCAAAAACGGCCGAGTGACGCGCGATCGTGCCGGATTTTTCAATCTCGGCGACGCGCCCGCGGCACGGCGTTCGGCTGCCGTGCCAACTCTTAATCGCGCAAGTTAACCGTGGTCTTCCGGCGACAAGGGTTGGGCTGATGAACAAGCCCCAAATGTCCGTGAAAGAAGAAGCAGCCGGCGCCTTGAAAGGCATTCGGGTGCTTGATTTCACGCGCATGCTTGCAGGACCGCTTTGCACGGCGCTTCTCGCCGACACCGGCGCCGACGTCATCAAGATTGAAAATCCCGACGGTGGCGACGACGCGCGCCAGTTCTTCCCGCGCAAGGGCGACGAGAGCACTTATTTTATGCTGCTCAATCGGGGGAAAAAGAGTTCTGACGGTCGATCTCAAGTCGAAAAAAGGCCTGGAGTTGATCGAGGCGCTAATTGAGAAATCCGACGTGCTGGTGGAGAACTTCCGGCCCGGTACGGCCAAGCGCCTCGGCATCGACTACGAACGGCTGAGCAGCATCAATCCGCGGCTGGTGTATGCCAGCATCTCCGGTTTCGGACAGACTGGTCCGTTGTCGCATCAGCCGTCCTACGACATCATTGCGCAGGCCATGAGCGGCTTGATGTCGATCACCGGCTCTCCCGATGGACCGCCGACGCGCGTGGGCGAATTGATCGGCGATATCATCGCGGGACTCTATGCATCGTGGGCAATTCTCGCGGCGCTGCAGGCCCGCACGCGCACCGGTCGCGGCCAACATCTCGATGTCGCGATGCTCGATTCTCTGCTCTCGCTGCTGGTGACGCCGCTGTCGCAGTACTTGTTCACCGGCATTGTGCCGCACCGGGTCGGCAACCGACATCCGGTGAGCACGCCTTTTGATACCTATCGTGCAAGCGACGGCCTTGTAGTGATTGCCGTCGCCAATAACCCGCTGTTTGCCAGATTGGCCGAAGCCATCGGTCGTCCGGAATTGCCGACCGACGAGCGCTTTTCCAGCGACGATCGCCGCACCGCCAATGAGCCGGCCCTTCGGGCACTGATCGAACAATGGACGACGACGCGCACCGTCGGCGAAATCATCGAACACATCGGGCGGGCCGGCGTGCCGGTGTCGCCGATCTGGACGGTCGCCCAAGCCGCAGAATCCGATCATGTGCGTTTCCGCGGCTTTGTGCACCAAGTCAATCATCCGACGGCGGGGGAGGTAAAACTCGTAGGGCAGCCAGTGCATTTTTCTGAAAGTGCAAGCGTCGTTACGGCGCCGCCGCTTCTCGGCGAGCACACGGAAATGCTCCTTCGCGAACTTCTCGGTCTCGGCAGAACGGCGATTGCCGGGTTGCGTGCTGAAAAGGTGATCTAGGCCCTCTCTCTTTTTATGGATGGTCGCGCGCGAGATGGACTTCACAATACCCGAAGACGACAGGGCACTAGGCGACGAGGTTGCCCGCTATGCACGCAATGTGCTGAGCGCACGTGCGGCGGACATTGATCGATCCGGAGATTTTCCCGCCCAAAACATAGTTGAACTTTCCAAGCTTGGCGTGCTTGGCGTGAATATTCCGCCGGCTTACGGGGGAGTCGGTGCATCCCCGCTGGGGATCGCGCTGGTCATGGAATACATGGCGGCGGGTTGTGCGGCGACGGCGTCCGCGGTGGGGGCGCATTACCTTGCAACCGATGCCATCCTGATCGGCGGCAGCGACGAGCAAAAGGCGCAATTTCTGCCCGACGCGGCCTCCGGAAAAAAGCTCGGCGCTTACGCCCTGACGGAACCGCGGTCCGGCTCCGACCCCGCCGGCATGGTGACGCGCGCCCGCAAGGACGGAAATGGCTACCGAATCACCGGCACCAAGCACTTCATCACCAACGCGGCCGAGGCGGGCTTTTTTGTCGTCTTCGCCCGATCGAGCGATGAACCGGGAAGCGGCGGTGTCAGCGCCTTCTATGTCGACGCCGCCCACGGCGGCATTGCCACCGCGAAGGCCGAGCCGATCATGGGAATCCGCGGCAGCAGGATCTACGAGGTCGCTTTCGACTGCCACGTCCCTTCGACAAATCTGTTGGGTGAATTGGGCAGGGGATTCAAAATCGCGATGGCGGTTCTGGATCGCGGCCGCGTCGACGTCGCAGCCATGGGGATCGGGCTTGGGCGCGTCGCGCTAGAGGCTGCAGTCGCCTGGGCGAAAGAGCGTGTCGCGTTTTCGCACAAAATCGCCGAATATCAGGGAATACAATGGATGCTCGCGGACATGGCGACATCGCTCGAGGCGGCGACCCTGCTGACATACAAAGCGGCTTGGACACGTGCGCAAGGCGGCCGCTTCACTGCAGAAGCCTCGATGGCCAAGCTGTTTGCGTCGGAGGCCGCGGCTAAAATCACCGACCTTGCGCTGCAGATTCACGGCGGTTTCGGTTACACGCAAGCGCTGCCGCTTGAGCGCTATGTGCGCGACGCACGTATCCTGCGTCTGTTCGAGGGATCATCTGAAATTCAGCGCAACATCATCGCTCGCCACGTCCTGGCGGAAAAGACATAGGACGCGGCCAGGCGATGCGCGCGACTTGAGCAAGTGCGAGGCGGCGCTGGCGTCTTGATCAACTATGGGGCATCCAACGCGGGCAAAGCCTGCCCGCATGCCTCAACAATCGCGTCCTTGTCGACCAGACCCTTTACCGCGGCAATGTCGGGCGCGAGCAAGCGGTCTTCCTTGAGAGGCGGCACCTGCGAGCGCAACAGCGCGCGCACGCGTTCGAGGGCTTTGCTCGAGGTGAGCGGAGCATGAAAATCACAGCCTTGCGCGGCGGCAAGGAGCTCGATGGCGACGATGTTGGCGGCATTGTCGGCCATAGGCGCCAGGCGACGGGCACCGTGCGCGGACATCGACACGTGATCTTCCTGGTTTGCCGAGGTCGGGATTGAATCCACGCTCGCCGGATAGGCTTGCTGCTTGTTCTCCGACACGAGGGCCGCAGCGACGATCTGTGTCATCATCAGCCCGGAGTTCAAACCGGGCAAAGGGGTGAGAAAAGCGGGAAGCCGCGACAGCGATGGATCGACCAGCATCGCCACGCGTCGTTCCGCGAGCGAGCCAATCTCGCAGATCGCGAGAGCGATCATGTCGGCGGCGAAAGCGACCGCTTCGGCATGGAAGTTGCCGCCGGACAGCGCCTCGTTCGTCTCGGGAAAGATTAGCGGATTGTCCGATACTCCGTTCGCTTCCGTCAGCAATGTGTCGCCCGCCTGCCGCAGTACGCCGAGCGCGGCACCCATCACCTGTGGCTGGCACCGCAGACAATAAGGGTCCTGAACGCGGTCATCGTTGGCAAGGTGCGAGGCGCGAATGGCGCTCCCCGCCATCATGTCGCGCAGAGCTTGCGCAACGTCGATCTGACCCCGGTGCCCGCGCAGTGCGTGAATGCGCGGATCAAAAGGCGTGTCCGAGCCTTTCGCTGCCTCGGTTGTGAGTGCACCGGAGACAAGCGCCGTGCGAAACACGCGTTCGGCTGCGAACAGAGCCGAAAGCGCATGGGCGGTCGAAAATTGTGTGCCATTGAGAAGCGCAAGGCCTTCTTTCGGAGCAAGGATGATGGGCTTGAGCTGAGCGCGTTCCAAGGCGCGCGCTGCCGGCATTTTTTCGCCCCGATAGTAAGCGTCGCCGACACCGATCATGGTCGCCGCCATGTGCGCGAGCGGTGCCAGATCGCCGGACGCGCCCACCGATCCTTGCGCCGGCACGAGCGGGATCACCTCGCGCTCGCACATCTGCTCGAGCAGCAACAGCGTTTCCGGACGAACGCCCGAGGCGCCGCGCGCGAGACTGGTCAGCTTGAGCGCCAGCATCAGCCGCACGACATCTGCAGGCGTCGGAGCGCCCACGCCGGCCGAATGCGAGATAACGATGTTGCGCTGAAGCACGCCTATGTCGTCCGCCTGGATGCGGACACTCGCCAGCTTACCGAAGCCGGTGTTGATGCCGTAAACCGGCGTCCCCCGGACAACGATCCGCTCCACCGCCTCGGCGCCGGCGATCACTGCGGGCAACGCATTTTCGTGAAGTCGAAAGGCCGCGCCTTGGGCGATCGATCGCCACGCCGCAAATGAGACCGCCCCCGGCTCGAGTTCAATTTTTTCCGTCATTTTATTTCCGGAAAGCTTTGCTTTTTTGCCTGATCCAGCTCGTCAAACGGCCAGCTCAACATGTCTATACAACCATGTCGGCGAAGGCTAGGCCGCGCGAATTGCCGAGCGCCGGCGAAAGGCAACGATCCGGCCGCTATAGTCCCGCCGTGCCTCTGCCGCCGGCGGTCGACTTGACGACACAAGACTTGAGCGAGCCGCAATCCACGCACCCGAGCATGGCGAGATTGCGCACGATTTCCTTGCGCAGGAGATCAATGGCATGGCCGACGCCCGCTTGGCCGGCGACCGCCGCCGCATAAAGGAACGGTCGTCCGACGAAAACGAAATGTGCGCCAAGCCCGAGCGCCTTTATGACATCGGAACCGCGCCGGACCCCGCTGTCGAAAAGCACGGTCATGGTCCCAGCTTCCGCAGCGAGTTCAGGAAGCACCTGCAGCGACGCAACCACGCCGTCGAGCTGACGGCCGCCGTGGTTGGAGACGACGATGGCATCGGCGCCGCTTCCCCGGGCGATGCGAACATCTTCCCTGGCGAGAACTCCTTTGATGACGAGTTGTCCCTTCCAGATGCTGCGGATTTCCTCGATATCCTTCCAGCAAAGCGCGTCGCGCACGGTGTCGATTGTCGCCGTGGTTGAAAAAACCGGCGCACCGCGCGTCGGGCCGTAATTCTCGAAATGCGGCATGCCCTCACGCATCAACGTGCGCAGCGCCGTTCCAATGAGCCAGCGCGGGTGGGTGAGCCCATCGCGTGCGAGGCGAAGGCTCGGCCGCACCGGAGAGGTAAAGCCAGTGCGCATGTTGTTCTCGCGGTTTCCCGGAACCGGGACGTCAACGGTGACGACCAGCGTTCCGTAACCGGCATTTGCGATGCGATCGAGAAGAGGAGGAACGTCGCGACGATTGGGTGGCAGATAGGTCTGGAACCAGGCCGCGCGATTCACGGCGATGACGCGCTCCATGGCGACGAGCGACGCCCCGCTGAGAATATACGGAATGTTCTTCTCGGCGGCTGCGGCGGCCAAGGCGAGGTCGGCCTGAAAGCCGGTCAAACCCGCTCCGCCCATCGGGGCAATGCCGAAGGGAACAGCATAAGTGCGTCCAAACAACTGTGTCGCGGCGTTCCGGCCCGACACGTCAGCAAGCACGCGTGGACGAAGGGACCATTCATTGAATGCAGCGCGGTTGGCGCGCAATGAGACTTCGTCCTCGACCCCGCCCGCGACGTAGCCGAAAACACTGCGCGGTAACACGCGGCGCGCGGCCTGCTCGAAATCATGCAGGGAAAGGATGCCGCGAAGGGCCCGCGGCAGGTTCGGTGCAACCTGCCAGGCGACATCGGTCGCGGCCGGCTGCGCCACTATTTGATCTTCCACTACCGACATCGACCATGGTCCGATCGGGCAATCGAAGGCTGTGTACGATAAAGCGGTAGAAGAGGCCAATAGAGAAAATTCGGCGCCGCTTTGGTGGAGCCCGCACGCGGCCTTTGGACCGGCAAAGGGCTAAGTTCCAGCTCACTCTCCAAAAATCACAACGGGATCAGGTGCCGGCCGGTTGTGCCGTCGCCAAGCACGCATGGATTAGCACTGCAGGGCTGCGCGCTCCTTGCCTCGCGGCACCGGAAAACTCGAGCAGCAACCCGATATTGCCGTTGACTGCACCTTCAACATCCGGGGACGCCGGCAACCGCGTGCGGGCACGCGTCCATTCGTCGAGCAAGTCCTGTTCGATCTTTTCCGACGCGAGTTCGACGGCTTTGACTCTTTGGCGAAAAGCTTCAGCCGGCTGACGAACTGAATCGGACAGGGAATTGAGTAGCGGCTTCGTCGCGCGACGCGCGCTGCGCAACGGCACGACCACATCGTCGTGCCAGTTCTGAACCAGTGCCGATACCTCCGCAATTCCGTCGCGTGACAAGAGGAGTCCCCGCCGGCCCATATAGGCCGCAAACAGCAGCAGATTGACGTCGATGCCGAAACTGTCCTGAAGCGAGAGGCACTCGTCCTCTACGCCGGGGGCTGCGTAGACCGCGAGTGAAAAATCCCAGAAGGCGGTTGTCATGCCCGAAAATTACTTGGGGGGTTCGTCGGATCGCCAGCGTTTCACCAGCCCGACATCGATGTCGAACAAATCGAGGCAGCGGCCGACCGTCTGGTTGACAATGTCGTCTATGCTTTTGGGCTTGTGATAGAACGCCGGCACCGGCGGCATGACGATGGCTCCATTCTCTGTTGCCGCCAACATCGCGCGCAAATGCCCGGCATGCAGGGGGGTCTCACGCACGACCAGCACAAGCTTGCGGCGTTCCTTGAGAACAACGTCGGCGGCCCGACTGAGCAGATTGTCGGTTGTGCCGTAGGCGATTTCGGAAAGCGTGCGGATCGAGCATGGAATGATGATCATTCCACGCGTCTTGAACGAGCCGCTCGATACGGCGGCGCCGATATCGGTGTTGGAATAGTTTGCCGAAGCGAGCGACCGGACCTGGTCGGCGTTCAATTCGGCTTCCTCTTTCAAGGTGATCATCGCCGACTTTGAAACGATGAGATGCGTGGGGATGCCGCTCGCGCGCAACACTTCGAGCAAGCGGACACCATAAATTGCGCCCGAAGCACCGCTGATGCCTACGATTAAGGGTGTGGTCATTTGCTCACTTCATTCTACGCCGCAAATCGAACGGTACGCCCCGCGCGCTTACGGTTGATGCAGAGGATAGCCGATGACAGCGCCCCTTGTCCCTTAGCCAGTACCGATCACCGTTTCTGAACCGGAAAATCAAATGAAAACCGCAATAGCGGGCCCTCCACCTCCTCGCCGCACTTCGGATTGTGCGAGGCGCGACCTCAGCGGCTTGTACGAAAAGATTTACATGGGTAGTCCGGACTCCTGCCTGTGCTAGTCTATGCGCCGCGAGCTCTTGCAACAGGAGATTGAGTGGTGATTTTTCCCGACATGAAGTGCCGGGCAAATTGCCGGGCAAAAGTGAGTTGAAGCCTGTCATCAGTATATTAAGTCATTGAAAAATGTGGTTTTGCGGGCGTAGTTCAATGGTAGAACGGCAGCTTCCCAAGCTGCATACGAGGGTTCGATTCCCTTCGCCCGCTCCAACCTTCGCGCCTGCGGCGCTTTGGTTGGCACGCCGACCAAGATCGCGAAGGTTGCCCGGCACGCTTTAGTGAGGTCGTGCCGCCGCGAAGGCCTGGCCAAGGCCAGAGAAAATTAACCGCTCTCCGGCTTTACTGCATCGCATTGCGCGCGGGGCCGGGGAGTCCATGAAATTTGGGATTGTCGCGTTCGTGCTGCTGCTTTGCGTTGGCGCGAGCGAGGCCGCTTCACTGCCGCGCATTATTGCCAGCGCCGAGAACGCGGTCCCACCTTGCGTGACGCCGGCCTCGCTGATGGACTTCGTCGCCGAGCGCAATGCCAAGCACCAGCCGCCGCGCGCCATCGAGCCGCGCCTTGCCCATGTCGCTGATCTCTATCAGCACTTCGGCCAATGCGTGGCGCGACCGCCGGAGACATGCGTCGCCGTGCGCTGGGACTACGCCTTCTTCCAGATGCTGATCGAGACCAATTATCTCACCTTCCTGCGGCCGGATGGCGTGCCCGCCGCCGTCTCGGCGAGCGACAATAATTTTGCCGGCGTCGGCGCCACCGTGTCGGGACGACCGGGCGAGCGCTTCAAGGATGCCGCGACCGGCGTGCTCGCGCATCTGCAACACGTGCTGATGTATTCGACGACGCGCGTCTCCGATCCGATCGCCAGGCGCACGCGGCAGGTGCAGGACGACGTGCAGGAGGCCATGCGCAAGATAGGCCGGCCGGTGACCTTCGCCGATCTCGCGCGTGAGTGGACCGGCACCGACAAGAACCGCTACGGCGCGGAGCTGCAAAAGCTGGCGGAGAAATATGCGGCGAGCTTTTGCCGCGAACAGCCCAACCTGCGCACATCGTCAATTCTCCCGCGGCCGTGAAATTTTTCTGAGCCCGCGGGGCCGATCATCGGCTTTGCGCCGGAACGGCCAAATCGCCGGAATAGTTAATATTTTCTCGCGCGCGGGAGAACTTGCAGGGAAAAATTGCGTAAAAGGAAACGACAACGAAATAGAACTTTGAAAACCGCTGGCTTGCCGTGATGACCGCGACACCCTTTTGTGTTTACATAGGCTGACGACCGCAAACGCCATGAGCGCTGAGGCCGCCTTATGCCCATGATTGATCCGCTTTTTTCACTGTCCGGCTTCGCCGTCGGCCTGCTGGTCGGCATGACCGGAATCGGCGGCGGCTCGCTGATGACGCCACTGCTGATCCTGCTGTTCGGCGTGCACCCGGCGACGGCCGTGGGCACCGATCTGCTCTATGCCGCGGCCACCAAAACCGGCGGCACGCTGGTGCATGGCTTCGCCCGCACCGTCGACTGGCGCGTGGTCAAACGTCTGGCGGCCGGAAGCATTCCGGCAACCGTCGTGACGCTGGCGCTATGGTCGTACTTCAAGATCAGCGGCGAAGCCTCGCGCGGCCTCATCACCTTGGTGCTGAGCTTTGCTTTGTTCCTTACGGCTTTCGTATTGGTATTTGGCCGCTCGATCGCCGCCTTGTATCGCGCGCGCGTTGCCGAGGTCGACCCGCGACGCACCGCCGCACGCACGGTGATGGTCGGGGCCGCGCTCGGAATATTGGTGTCGATTTCCTCGGTTGGTGCCGGCGCCATCGGCGTGGTTGCGCTGGCGCTGCTCTATCCGAATTTGCCGATGGCTAAGATCGTCGGTTCCGACATCGCCCACGCCGTGCCGCTGACGCTGGTGGCCGGGCTTGGGCATTGGGCGATCGGCTCGGTCGACTGGCACATCATCATCTCGCTTCTGGCCGGCTCGCTGCCCGGCATCTTCATCGGCAGCTATTTTGCAGTCCGCATTCCCGAGCGCGCCTTGCAACTGATCCTGGCGGCGACCTTGTTTGTGGTGGCAAGCAAGATCGCCTACGACCACATCACTACGGTGTCTTCGGTATTCACCGCGTTTACGCGCCGCGCCGGCAACTGACCGCTGCGAAATAAAAAAACCGGCCGCGCATGAGGCGCGGCCGGTTTTCATTCGGATAATTCTGCTTAGTTGCCCTGGATCGTCTGCACGACGCTCGACATCGGGCGCGCTTCATCAAGTCCGCCGCCCATCTCCTTGAGCACCGCGTCGGTATATTCCTTGATCGGCTCGATCGGCGTCTTGCCGGTGACCCAGACGACCTTGTAGCCGCCGTCCTTCAGTTTCTTGAGTAGCTCAGGCAACGCTTCCGCCGTCGCGTGCTGGAAATCGTGCATCAGGATGATGCCCTTGCCGCGCTTTTCCAGCTTGGTCATCACCGACTTGATGACCTGGTCCGGCTTGTGAATCTTGAAGTCGAACGAGTCCATGTCGGTGGAGAAGATGCCGACGTTGCGCTCGCCGAGATATTTGACCATTTCCGGCGGGTTGCGCAGCGCCGGGAAGCGGAAGAACGGGCTGATCGGCTTGTTGCCGAGCGCGACGCTTACCGCGGCAATGCCCTTTTCAATTTCGGTTTTTGCTTCGTCGGCGGTCAGCCGGGTCAAGTCCTTGTGCGACCAAGTGTGCGAGCCAATGGTGTGGCCGGCCGCGGCGACTGCCTTGAGGATTTCGGGATGCCAGCCGGCATGCTCGCCGATCGGGAAGAACAGCGCCCGGGTGCATTGATCGGCCAGCGCCTTGAGCACGTGTTCGGTGTTCCACGGCCATGGGCCGTCGTCGAAGGTCAGCACGACCTCGTGGTCGCGCAGAAAGTCGTAGGCCTTGAAATGTTCGAAGCCAAAGCCGGGGCCTCCGGTGGTATCGATCTGCACCACGCGCGCGATGCCGAGGGCGTTCGCGTTTTCGCATTTCGGCATCGTCACCGCCGCTGCAGCGGGGGCCGGCGCCGGTGCCGCAGCGGACGCCGAAGTTTGCGCATTCTGCGCCCAGGCGGTTGCTGCCGCCGAAACCGAAATGGCAAGAGCAAGAGCTAAAGTCTGACGCATCACCTTCTCCAGGCGTTTATCTGCGGTCTGTGGAACGTGCCTATACATCGCGGCTTTAACTCGTCGAAGTCAACGATGGCGGGGAAAAGTTATCAATTTCGGCGGTATTGCCGTGTCTTAACGTAAATGCCGCAGGCCATGATAAGTCGCCGGCGGCGCCGATCATGTGCTGTTGCCGCGGTCGGCGATCGGTCCTATGTGATGGTTAAGGACCGCGGAGAAAGATTATGTCGGATCTGGTTTCGGACCATGTCCATTCGCGCACTGTTTTGCTGCTCGGCGGCGCTGTAGCGGCGCTGCTCGCGGGCACCCTGGCGCTGTGGGCCTATTACGGTACCGCTGTGTTCTTCGAGATGCTGCGGGCGGGCTGGGCGGCGTGTTTCTGATTTCGACAAGGCGCTGAGCGAGGCCGTATGAACGCGCGAACCTCTCAAATCTTGCTGGTGATCTCGTCGTTTCTTGCCGGGCTTGTGCTGTTTATCGGGGTCATTCTGTTTGCCACCGGCAATTTCTCCAGCGGCGGCCCTGGGCCTTCGGCCATCGGCGGGCCGTTTACGCTCACCGACCAGGACGGCAAGCCGATCACCGATGCGGCGCTCAAGGGCCATCCGTCCCTGGTGTTTTTCGGCTACACGCATTGCCCCGACGTGTGCCCGACCACGCTGTTTGATCTGTCGGAAGTGCTGCGCGCGCTCGGCCCCGATGCCGGCCGCACCACCGCGCTTTTCATCACCATCGATCCCGACCGCGACACAGCGCCGGTGATGAAGGACTATCTGTCGAGTTTCGATCCGCATTTGCGCGGCGTCACCGGCAACGACGCGGCGATCGCAGCGATGGAAAAGGAATACCGCGTCTATGCCCAGAAAGTGCCGACCGGGAAGGACGGCGAATACAGCATGGACCATACCGCGCTCGTCTATTTGATGGACAAGGCCGGCCGCTTTGTCGCGCCGTTCAATCTCAAGCGGCGGCCCGAGGAATCGGCCGCCGAGTTGCGGAAGTATATGTAGGCTCTGCCGGCAGCGCGGCTAGATTGCCGGTTTCCTTCAGGCTGCGAAGCAATCGTTCCAGTTGCAGGAGCGCATGCGTAAGCCGCCGCGCGCGCCGCGAGCTTTTTGCGAGACCATGCTCGGTTTTCTCCCAGCGATAGGGTGAGATCACAAGCTGGCAAAGCGCGCGCCACGCGGCAAGCGACAACAGCAGCCAGTGCAGCGGTGTGAAAACTAACACCCAGGCGGTCGACAACAAGCCGCGGCGAGCAAGCCCAAGCCAGCCGAGCAAGGCCGAGGTGACATAGCCGATCGTCAGCGTCATGCCATAGAGGATTGCGACCGTTGCACCGCCGCTCTTCCACATCGGCGCTTCGCCAAGGACCTCATAGATCAGCCCGCACAAGAACAGCGGATGAACCAGCGCCGCCAGGGCATTGCCGCCGACCACGAGCTGAAACGCAAGAAAGCCGCGCAGGCCGAGATCATGCGCGAGGCGGCGAGGATCTCGCATATGCACCAGCCATGTCTGCATCCAGCCTTTGAACCAGCGCGTGCGCTGGCGCAGCCACGGCCCGAAACGCGCTGGCGCTTCCTCATAGGTGGTGGAATTGATCATGCACGTGCGATAGCCGAAGCGCGCGAGCCGCATGCCGAGGTCCGCATCCTCGGTGACATTGAAGGGATCCCAGGCGCCGATCTTGCGCAACGTCGCGGTGCGGAAATGATTCGATGAGCCGCCGAGCGGCAGCGGCAGGCCAAAGGCGGCAATGCCGGGCAGGAACACGTCGAACTGTCCGGCGTATTCGGCGGTGAAGAAGCGGGCGAGCCAGCTATCGGTCGTGTTGTCGATGCTGAGGCAGGCTTGCACACAGGCAAGATCATCGCCGGCGGCGGAGAATGCCTGCAGGGCGCGCCGCAATTGGCCCGGCTCGGGGCGATCTTCGGCGTCGTAAATTACAGTAAAGCTGCCACGCGCATAGGGCAGGGCGACATTGAGTGCCTTTGGCTTGGTGCGTGGCCCGCCAGCCGGCACGGTGATGACCTCGAGCGGGATACGGCTCTTGCGGGCGGCGATGGCCGCTCGAGTCTCCACATCGTCGGCTTCGACCACCAGCTTCACGTCAAGTTTTTCTACTGGATAGTCGAGGCGTTCGATCGCGGCCAGGAGGCCGCCGACCGACGAGGCCTCTCGGTAAAGTGCAGAAATTATGGTGTATATTGGAAGCTCATTGTCGCGCAGCGCAAGCTGCGGCCCCGCCGCCGGCCAGGCAATGAAAGCGCCGGCAAGCCGAAGGCCGAGCCAGGCGAGAAACACGCCTGACAGCATGATTTCCGCGGCGAGCATGATTTGTGCGGGGGCAATCATTAGAGCCGCGAGCGCGATGACGCCGACAATGGCAAGCGACGCGATATTGGCGCGCCAGCGCGGTGGCGCCGCAGACAAATCCGGCCGCAGTCTCTTAAGTTCTTCGGTCGCGCGCGCCACGATGGCGCGCGAGCCGTGGCGGAACACGAAGCCGGTCAAGCGTTCGGCAGTTGTGAAACGAATGCGCCGCGCAAGTTCAGGCCTGTCATCGATAAGCTCGATGATCCGCCGCACCGCCTTGCCGCGTGGAGCGACCACCAGATAAAGCGCGCCATTGATTGACAGAGGCAACATGCCCGCTGCCACGGATTTGATTAGCTGCTTGTCATCGATCGGGCATCGTGCGCGGGAAATGCCGTCGAGGGACTCGAAAGTGAGGCCCAACGCGTCTGCAAGCGTCCGCAGATAGGTTTCCTCGTCGATCACCCCCGCCGCAACAAGGACCCGGTCAGCGCCAACACCGACTGAAGCGGCGCGCTGCTCCGCGTAATCGATCAGGTCCGCATGAAATCGCCCGCGCAGGCAATCGATTTCAGGGAATGGACGGGAAGGCTCGCGGCCTGCAGGTTCGGTGGAAGTGTCGGGAAAAGGGTCTAGCGACGGCTGGATCGAAAGGTTGGCCGCGCGTTCACGCGACGCCTCCCGCGCGCCGGCAATTGCCGGCTCCTCACGCACGCCCCACGCCATTGCAGCCCCATCAATGGCGAGAGCTTAGCTAGATTTTGGGGGATACACGAGGGGGTTGTGTCCGCCGCAAGCGGTGGTCGTGCCGGGGGTGGGGTGATAGAACGCGCCCATGTCTGACTTGATGTCGCATTTCGCCGTCCCGGCCGCGATTATCGCGGTCGCCATCGTGCTTGTGCTCGGCCTCATCAACATGATGCGCGGCGGCTCGCCCAACCGCTCGCAAAAACTCATGCGCCTGCGCGTGCTGCTGCAGTTCGTCGCCATCATCGTCATCATGGTGACGATCTGGGCGATGGGACGATAGTCCGCTATGAAGCCGAGCGCATATATTCGACTTTTTCCTTCTTCTTTTTCGCCGGCTTCTTCGCCGCGGCAGGCAGGACTGCGGAAAACGCCTTGACTGAAGGCATCGCGGAAATGCTCACGGCGCCCGCCGGCGCGGCAGCGGTTAGCATCAATACGGTGGCGGTGGCGGCAATCGTCGCAAGGCGCATTGGTTCCCCCCATTGTTTTCGGTCAAAACCCGATAAGATAAGCCTAGCCCGATTAGGGGCGCAGGCAAAAGGCTTGAGAACACCATGGTTGTGCTCAACCGCATCTATACGCGCACCGGCGACGACGGCACCACCTCGCTCGGCACCGGCGCGCGGCGCAAGAAATATGATCTGCGCGTGGAGGCCTACGGCACCGTGGACGAAGTCAACGCGGTGATCGGGCTGGTGCGGCTGCACACCACTGCGGACGCCGCGCTCGATGCGGCGCTGGCGCGCATTCAGAACGACCTGTTCGACGTCGAGGCCGATCTGTGCCTCGCCGAGAAGGGCCCCGGCGGCGCGCGGCTGACTGTCACTGACGCGCAGGTGGCCTGGCTCGAAGCTGAGATCGACCGGCTCAACGCCGAGCTCGAGCCGCTGAAATCTTTCATCTTGCCTGGTGGCAGCGCGGCTTCGGCCTACCTGCACCTTGCCCGCACCGTTTGCCGCCGCGCCGAGCGTATCATGGTCGAATTGAAGGATGCGCCGGGCGAGGGCGTTTCGGCGCCGTCGCTCAAATATGTCAATCGGCTGTCGGACTACCTGTTCGTCGCCGGACGCCATGCGAACGACAAAGGCCGCGGCGATGTGCTGTGGGCGCCGGGGCAGAACCGTTAGCGGGCCCTCGCCGTCATGGTAATCCCGCTGTGGGACGACAATCCCCTCAAGCTGCCGAAGCGGCCGATCGCGACCTGGGGGCTCATCGTCGCTAATGTCGCGGTGTTCATCTTTGAATTAACGGCGCCGCCCGGCACGCTCGACGCTTACGCCCTCGTGCCGGCAGCCTTGACCGGCAACGTTGCGGCTGGCGGCGGCGTTTCGCCTTATGCGACGCTCGTCACCTACATGTTCCTGCACGCCGGGTTCATGCACATTTTCGGCAACATGCTTTTCCTCTGGATCTTCGGCGATGACGTCGAAGAGGCGATGGGCCCGGTGCGCTTCGTCATTTTCTATTTCGTCTGCGGCGTCGTCGCCGGTCTGGCATTTGTCGCCGGCGCGCCGCAAGCCTCGGCCCCGCTGGTCGGGGCGTCGGGCGCCGTTGCCGGCGTGCTCGCCGCTTACCTCATGTTTCGCCCCTGCCAGAAGGTGGCGGTCTTTCTCCCCTGGTTTGTGCTTTGGATTTTCGTGCGCCCGGTCGTGCGTATCGATGCGGTTTGGGTGCTTGGCTTTTGGATTTTGACCCAGCTATGGGCGATATCGGTGCAGTCGCAGGATGGGGTTGCCTATATGGCTCATGTCGGCGGTCTTTTGGCTGGCGCCGTGCTCTTCCCACTGCTGCGTTATCGGACGGTCCGATTGTTTGAATGCATTCGCGCCGATCAAACCCCGGCCGTCCCCGTCCAAAATAGCTAGGCCTGCCTCAGAGTGCGGCGCAGCGCGAGCGTTGACAGGCCGATGCTGCGGCCTTTAGCTTCCCGCCTTCCTTAAAGGGCCGGTGGCGGGGATTACGGTCGATGAAAATTCTGGTGCCCGTGAAACGGGTGGTCGATTTTAACGTCAAGATCCGCGTCAAACCGGACGGCTCCGGCGTAGAGCTTGCCAACATCAAGATGTCGATGAATCCGTTCGACGAGATCGCCGTCGAAGAGGCGATCCGCCTGAAGGAAGCCGGCAAGGCGACCGAAATTGTCGCCGTGTCGATCGGCCCGGCGCAGGCGTCCGAAACCATCCGCACCGCGCTCGCCATGGGCGCCGACCGCGGCATTCTGGTGAAGACCGACCAGACGGTCGAGCCGCTGGCGGTGGCAAAAATACTCAAAGCCATTGTCGAGGCCGAGAAGCCCGGCCTCGTCATCCTCGGCAAGCAGGCAATCGACGACGACTGCAATCAGACCGGACAAATGCTCGCGGCGCTGCTGGGCTGGGCGCAGGGCACTTTCGCCTCCAAGATCGGCATCGACGGCGACAGCGTCACGGTCACGCGCGAAGTGGATGGTGGCCTGCAGACCGTCAAGCTCAAGGCGCCGGTGATTGTCACCACCGATCTGCGCCTCAACGAGCCGCGCTATGCGAGCCTTCCCAATATCATGAAGGCGAAGAAGAAGCCGATCGAGGAAAAGAGCCCGGACGCCTATGGCGTCGATATCAAGCCGCGGCTGCAAGTCGTGAAGACCTCGGAGCCGCCCGGCCGCAAATCGGGCGTCAAGGTTGCCTCGGTCGCCGATCTGGTCGCCAAGCTCAAAGATGAAGCGGGGATTCTGTAAAATGGCCACGCTTCTCGTCGCCGAGCACGACAACAAGACAATCAAGGACGCGACCAACAAGGCGCTGACCGCGGCGAAAGCGATCGGCGGCGACGTGCACGTGCTTGTCGCCGGCAAGGATTGCAAGGCGGCCGCCGCCGCCGCCGCCAAGCTCGACGGCGTGAAGAAGGTTCTGGTCGCCGACGCGCCCGCTTATGAACATCTGCTCGCCGAGCCGACGGCAGCGCTCATCGTTTCGCTCGCGGGAAATTATGATGCCATCGTCACTCCGGCGACGACCACATGGAAGAACATCATGCCGCGCGTCGCCGCGCTGCTCGATGTGATGCAAATTTCAGACATCACCAAGGTGATCGCGCCCGATACTTTCGAGCGCCCGATCTATGCCGGCAATGCGATCCAGACCGTGAAGTCGACCGACGCCAAGAAGATCATCACGGTGCGCACGTCGACGTTCCAGGCAACAGGTGAGGGCGGCTCGGCCAGCGAGGAAAATGTGACGGCGGCGGCTGACCCGGCGCTGTCATCTTTTGTCGGCGAGGAGCTGTCGAAATCGGACCGACCGGAATTGACCTCGGCGAAGATCATCATCTCCGGCGGCCGCGCCATGCAAAGCCGCGAGAACTTCACTAAATATATCGAGCCGGTGGCCGACAAGCTTGGCGCCGCGGTTGGTGCCTCGCGCGCCGCGGTCGATGCCGGTTATGCGCCGAACGACTGGCAGGTCGGGCAGACCGGCAAGGTTGTGGCGCCGGAACTCTACATTGCGGTGGGAATTTCCGGCGCCATCCAGCATCTCGCCGGCATGAAGGATTCCAAGGTCATCGTCGCCATCAACAAGGATGAAGAAGCGCCGATCTTCCAGGTCGCCGATTACGGCTTGGTCGCCGACCTTTATCAAGCGTTGCCCGAACTCGCCGCCGAACTCGGCAAGCTCGGACGTTGACTATACGTTCCGCCGCTGTGGCATCGCCGCGCGGTTCGGCGTAAAAGCGAGAAGTCGAGGTCGAAGCCAAGGCCCGGGACTTAGCATCGGTCGGACAAAAATCATGACGATCAACGTAAAGAATGTCGCGGTAGATATAAAGAATGTCGGCGTCATCGGCGCCGGACAGATGGGCAACGGCATCGCCCATGTCTGCGCGCTTGCCGGCTATTCGGTGATGCTCAATGACGTGTCGCCGGACCGCATCAAGTCGGCGATGGCCACGATCAACGGCAACATGGCCAAGCAGGTTGGTAAGAAGGCGATCAGCGACGCGGACCGCAAGGACGCGCTTTCGCGCATCAAGCCGGCGGAGAAATACGATGCACTCGGCGCCTGCGATCTGGTGATCGAGACAGCGACCGAGAAAGAAGACGTCAAGCGCAAGATTTTCGCCGACTTGTGCGCGTCGCTGAAGCCGGACGCCATCATCGCCACCAACACTTCATCACTGTCGATCACGCGGCTTGCCGCCGTCACCGACCGCCCCGAACACTTCATCGGCATTCACTTCATGAATCCGGTGCCGCTGATGGAGCTGGTTGAACTCATACGCGGCATCGCCACTGATGACGCCACCTTCGAGACCAGCAAAGCCTTCATCGCCAAGCTCGGCAAGACCATCGCGGTGTCGGAGGATTTCCCCGCCTTCATCGTCAACCGCCTGCTGCTGCCGATGATCAACGAGGCGATCTACACGCTCTATGAAGGCGTCGGTAATGTCGAGGCGATCGACACGGCGATGCGGCTTGGCGCGCATCATCCGATGGGGCCGCTCGAGCTTGCCGATTTCATCGGCCTCGATACCTGTCTCTCGGTGATGCAGGTGCTGCACGAAGGCTTGGCCGATTCGAAATACCGGCCGTGCCCGCTGCTGGTGAAATATGTCGAGGCGGGCTGGCTCGGCCGCAAGACGCAGCGCGGCTTCTACGACTACCGCGGCGACAAGCCGGTGCCGACGCGGTAACGCGTCAGACGATTGTCCAGATATTGAGGACGGCCAAGGCCGCGATTGTCAGCCAGGTCAAACTCTGGCCAGCTTGACGGCCGAAAACCGGTTTCTCTGTCGCCCACATGCCCCAGGTTTGCAGCATGCGCGCGATGAGCAATGCGATGCCGGCGATATGCAGCGCGATGTGCGAGCCGCCATCGACCTCGAAGATGAGCATCAGCACCAGCGCGAGCGGCAGATATTCTACCGCGTTGCCGTGCAGCCGGATCATGCGCAACATTTCCGGATTGCCGCCGTCGCCCAGCGGCACGCCGAGTTTCACGCGATGCACCGTGACATTGATGCCGAGCGCAAGAACAAGAATTGCCAGAATCGCGGCGTAGGTTGCAGTTATCGGCAGCGGCATCGTGTGACCTCTCGCAAAACCGGAATGCGTGAGCAGGCGTCCGTCATCCGTGACAGCAGCTTGCTTTGGCGCCTTCGTATTCGTCGTGCCGGCGCACCCAGGCCATGGTGTAGGGCAGGCCCGCCTCGTCGCGGCCCTTCGGCGCGAAGTCGAGGAAATTGTAGGCGCCGATCAGGATGTCGAGCCCGCGCGCGTAGGACGAATAGGTGTGGAACACGCTGCCGCGGTCCTTGATGAAAGCGCTCAGGCCAGGGGCTTCCTCGCTGGGAAATTCCGTCATCGTGTAGTTGTATTCGACCTTGCCACGCGCCTTTTCTTCCGGCGTAAACGACACATGGAAATCGTCGTTGAAGTCGGTGCCGTAGGACGACACCCATTTGAACTTCCAGCCCATGCGCTTCTTGTAGGCCTCGATTTCTGCCAGCGGCGCCCGCGAGACGACGACCAGCGTCACGTCGCGCTGGGCAAGATGGATGGTAGCGCCGTCGAAATGGTCGGCGAGCAGCGAGCAACTCGGGCAGCCGTCCTTCCAGCCCGGGCCGAGCATGAAGTGGTAGACGATGAGCTGGCTGCGTCCGCCGAACAGGTCTGACAGCGTTTCCTTGCCGTTCGGGCCGTCGAAAATATAGTTCTTCTCGACCTTCATCCACGGCAGTTCGCGCCGCGCCGCGCTCAACTGGTCCCGCGCCTTGCTGAATTCTTTCTCCTTGGCGAGCAGCGCCTTGCGCGCCGCCAGCCATTCGGTTTGCGAAACAACAGCGTGATTCATGTCATTCTCCATAGCGAATTGATTTATCGGCTCACCGGCGTGATCCAGCCAATGCCAGCGCCGCCGGGCTCGGTGAGGATGGCGATGCGGCCGACGCCGGGGATGTCGAAGATCGGCCGCATCAGTTTGGCGCCCGCGGCTTGCGCCTTCTTCACCCGCGCATCGACGTCGTCGACCGCGAGATAAGCCATCCAGGATTCCGGCACACCATCGAGTTGCGGACTTGTCAGCGGGAACAGGCCGCCGACCGGCTTGTCACCCATTTTGGCCACCCAATAAGTGCCGTCGGGCATCGGCATGCCGTCGAAGGTCCAGCCGATGACGTTGCCGTAGAATTTCTTCGCTTTTTCCACGTCGCGCGTCATCAGTTCGTTCCAGTGGAAATTGCCGTGCTCGCTCGATGGCTGGGCCATGGATGCCTCCTCTGTTCACGTGGCGAGATATTTTTCCAATTTGGCGAGCGCGCCTTCCCAGCCTTGCTGGTGACGGTCGCGGGCGTCTTCATCGTAGAACTGCTCGTGCGTCAGCGTCATCAAAGAGCCTTTGCCATCGGGCTTGATCTCGACCGTCACCAATGACTCACGCTCCGGCGTCGACGTCCACGCCCAGGTGAACACCAGTCTCTGGTTGGGAACGATTTCGCGATAGACGCCGCCGACGTCGAACTCCTCGTCGCTGCCCGGCTTGCGCATGACGATGCGATAGCGGCCACCGACACGCGCATCGGCCTCGGCGCGCGAGGTGGTAACCTCGCCCGGCCCCATCCAGCGCTTTATTTTTTCCGGGTCGGTCCAGGCGGCGAAGACTTTCTCCGGCGGCGCGTTGAAGCGGCGCTTGATGGTGAGGCTGGGTTTGACGGCTGCGGCTGTGGCCATTTGTCTTCCTCCAGAAATGCGGCGAGTTGATCGAGGCGTTCGGTCCAGAAGCGCTGGTAGCGGTTGAGCCATTCATTGGCTTCGTGCATCGGTTCGGCGCGCAGCCGGCAAGACACGACACGGCCCTCTTTGTTGCGCGTGACCAGTCCGGCATCCGAGAGCACGTCGAGGTGCTTCATCACCGCCGGCAGCGACATCGGCAGCGGCGCCGCGAGTTCGGTCACCGACAGGCTGTCATTTTCGCCTAGGCGTGCGAGCAGCGCCCGCCGCGTCGGATCGGCGAGCGCGGCAAAGGTGCGGTCGAGGGCTTCGGGCTTATAGTAAACCATGTGGTTAAGTATAGGCGCGTAAGCCGATACGTCAAGGGCCGAATCGAACTGTCGGGTTAGGAGGCGAGGGCGGCCTGGATCAGCTTAACCGCATCGTCGCTTCCCCATTCGGCGGGGCCGGCGATGGTGCCGATTTCGCAACCTTCGCGGTCAACCAGCACGGTGGTCGGCATGCCGAAGGCGCGGCCGATCTCCTTGAGGTCCTGAAAGACCTTGGCGCTGGAGTCGGAATAATAGGCGAGCTTTTGCACGCCGATCTCGCCGAGGAATTGCCTGGGTTTGCTGGGGTCGCGCGTGTCGATGTTGACTGCCACCACCTCGAAACCGGGGCCGCCCAGCTTGCCTTCGAGCGCATCAAGCGTTGGCATCTCTTTGCGGCAGGGCACGCACCAGGTGGCCCAGAGGTTCAAGAGCACGGTGCGACCGTGGAAATCGGCAAGTGTCAGCAGCTTTCCACTGGCGTCGTTGAAGGCAAGGTTCGGCAGCTTCAGCGGCGCCCTGGCGACGTTGACGGCGGCGACCTCGCCACGCGCGAGCGGCGCCAGCTTCTTCGCCAGGTCCACGGCCGGGCGGCAGGCCGGGTCGCCTCCCGATTTGCCTGACATGGTCGAAAACCCGTATACCCCGGCAAAACCGACGACCGCCCCGGCGACGCAGCCCGCCACGATCAAGGCAAGCCGCTTCCCCGACGCGCCGGCGGTTGCATGCTGGGTTTCGGTCATTTCGAGCGGCGATTCCTCGGTGAGGTCATGAGCAACAAGATGTGGGGCGGGCGGTTTGCCTCCGGCCCCGGCGCCATCATGGAGGAGATCAACGCCTCCATCGATTTCGACAAGGCTCTTTACCGCCAGGACATCGCGGCGTCCAAGGCCCATGCCGACATGCTGGCCAAGCAAGGCATCATTGCGGCAGACGATGCGAAAAAGATCGCTCACGGTCTAGACACGATCCTGTCAGAGATCGAGACGGGCAAGTTCTCCTTCAAGCGGGCGCTGGAAGACATCCACATGAACGTGGAGAGCCGGCTCGGCGAGTTGATCGGCGAAGCCGCCGGCCGGCTGCATACCGCGCGCTCGCGCAACGACCAGGTGGCGACGGATTTCCGATTATGGATGCGCGACTGCATCGACGCGCTCGATGCATCGCTCCGCGTCTATCAGCACGCCCTCGCGACCAAGGCGCTGGAGCATGCCGGCACGGTGATGCCAGGCCTGACGCATCTGCAAACGGCGCAGCCGGTGACCTTCGGTCATCATCTGCTGGCTTACGTGGAGATGGCGGCGCGCGACCGCGGCCGCTTCGCCGACGCGCGCAAACGACTCAATGAGTCGCCGCTCGGCGCCGGCGCGCTTGCCGGCACCTCGTTTACGCTCGACCGCGACATGACGGCGAAAGCGCTCGGTTTCGACCGGCCGGCGGCGAATTCGCTCGACGCCGTTTCCGACCGCGACTTCGCCATGGAAACGCTGGCCGCAGCCTCGATCGCGGCGGTGCATCTGTCGCGGCTCGCCGAGGAGATCGTGATCTGGACCTCGCCGCTCACCGGCCTGGTGCGGCTCTCCGATAAATTCACCACCGGCTCCTCGATGATGCCGCAGAAGCGCAATCCGGACGCCGCCGAGCTGGTGCGCGCCAAAACCGGCCGCGTCATTGGCTCGCTCACCGCACTGCTCATTGTCATGAAGGGCCTGCCGCTCGCCTATGCCAAAGACATGCAGGAAGACAAGGAAGGCGCCATGGACGCGCTGTCCGCGCTGTCCTTATCGATCGCGGCGATGACCGGCATGGCCGCCGATATCGAGCCGGACATCACGCGCATGAAAAAGGCTGCGGGCGAGGGCTACGCCACCGCGACCGATCTTGCCGACTGGCTGGTGCGCGAGCTGAAGATGCCGTTCCGCGAAGCGCATCACGCAGCCGGCCGCATCGTCGCCAAGGCGGCAGAGCAGAATGTGCCGCTGCACCGGCTGCCGCTCGCGGCCATGCGCGAGGTCGAGCCGCGAATCGGCGAAGATGTCTTTTCCGTCCTCTCGGTGACGCAGTCGGTCAAAAGCCGCACCAGTTTCGGCGGCACCGCGCCGAAAAATGTCCGTGCGCAGGCGAAGAAATGGTTACGCAAGCTGGAAAAAGAGAAATCCTGACTTCGCCTTGATTGCCGTGTTAATGTCCGCTCAACAAGGAGCAGGTTGCTTGAGCCGTTATCGCCCGCTTTTTCGTCTCGCTTTGATCGGCGCACTGGCCGCGGCGCTCGGCTTGGCCGCGTGCGGCCGCAAAGGACCGCTCGATCCGCCGCCCGGCGCCTCGCTTGTGGGCGAGCCGCAGGCGAACATGCCCGATTTGATGAGTTCGAAGGGCCAAACACCCCCGGCGGCAAACAGCAACGCGGCGCAGGCGCCGAAAAAACACATTCCCCTTGATGTTCTGCTGAATTGAGACGCGCGCGATCCCGAAAGGTGGAAGCCGGTTTTCGGATAAGATCACGCGCAACTGGACTCAAAACTCATGCACCACTTTGCCTATCGCAACGGTGTGCTGCACGCCGAGGCGGTCAGCCTTGACACGCTCGCGCAGAGCGTCGGCACGCCGTTCTATTGCTACTCGACTGCGACGCTGACGCGGCACTACCAGGTCTTCTCCGGCGCCTTTGCCGACGTCGACGTGCTGGTCTGCTACGCCATGAAAGCGAATTCCAATCAGGCCGTCATCGCCACGCTGGCCAAGCTCGGCGCTGGCGCCGACGTCGTCTCAGGCGGCGAGCTCAGACGCGCGCGCCTCGCCGGCGTGCCCGCCGACAAGATCATGTTTTCCGGTATCGGCAAGACCGCGGCCGAGCTCGCGCTCGCCGTCGACGAAAACATTCTCTGCATCAATGTCGAATCCGAACCGGAACTGGAGATGCTGTCGGCGATCGCGGCAAGCAAGGGACGCGCCGCGCATATTTCCGTGCGCGTCAATCCCGACATCGACGCCAAGACGCATCACAAGATCGCCACCGGCAAGGCGGAAAACAAGTTCGGCATCCCCATCAGCCGCGCCCGCGAAGTTTACGCGCAGGCAGCGAAGCTGCCCGGCGTCGAGGTGACCGGCGTCGACATGCATATCGGCAGCCAGATCATTGATCTCGATCCCTTCGGCAATGCCTTCGCGCTGCTGGCGGACTTCGTGCGCATTTTGCGCGCCGATGGGCACACGATCGGCCATATCGATCTCGGCGGCGGCCTGGGCATTCCCTATCGCGACAACAATGAACCGCCGCCGCATCCCGGGGAATATGCCAAGCTGGTCAAGCGCGCGACGAACGACCTCAACTGCCGGCTCATCTTCGAGCCGGGCCGTCTGATCGTCGGCAACGCCGGAATCCTGGTCACGCGCGTCTTGTTCGTGAAGCACGGCGAGGCCAAAAACTTCGTCGTCGTCGATGCGGCAATGAATGATTTGATCCGCCCGACGCTTTACGACGCCTATCACGAGATCTGGCCGGTCAAAGAGGCGGACGCCTCACGCCGCATCCGTGCCGATGTGGTCGGGCCGGTCTGCGAGAGCGGGGATTTCCTGGCGCTGGACCGCGACATGCCCGAGCCCAAGCCCGGCGAACTGCTTGCCGTCATGTCCGCGGGCGCCTACGGGGCGGTGCAGGCGGGGACTTACAATACCCGTCCATTGTCGCCGGAAGTGTTGGTAAACGGCGGCGAATGGGCGCTGGTCCGGCCTCGCCTTGAAACCGACCAAATAATTGCGCTCGATCGCATGCCGGCTTGGCTTTAGACGCATTATGACCCGCATGGCCCGGGAATTGCCTGCGTGTTAGCCTGCAATTCTGCCGGGCCTTGGCCACGGAGCGGTATTTGGACAATTTGGGCGAGCCTACCCCCGAACCGGAACAGCCGATCCGGATGCTGCTGGTGCGCGCCCTTAAGCGTGCGCGCGGCAGTTTGCTTTGGGAGCGCCTATGGCCGGCCTTGGCGGGGTTAGCGACGGCCCTCGGCCTGTTTTTGGCGTTTTCCTGGGCAGGGCTTTGGCTGGCATTGCCGCCTCTCGCCCGCGCTATCGCCCTGTTCGTATTCTTCGCCGTCACCGCCATCGCCGCGCTGCCGCTGATCCGGCTGCGCTGGCCGAGCGTCCATGACGGCCTGCGCCGTCTCGACCGCGGCAGCGGCGAGCCGCACCGGCCGGCGAGCGCGATCGCCGACGAGATTGCCGCCAACCAATCCGATCCCGTCGCGCAGGCGCTCTGGCGCGCGCATGTCGAGCGCGCGCTGATGTCGGCGCGCAAGCTCAAGGCCGGCTGGCCGCAGCCGAAGCTGGGTTTGCGCGACCCGATGGCGCTGCGCGCACTTGTTTTGATCCTGGTGGTGGTGAGCTTCTTTGCCGCGGGCGGCGAACGGGTCAAACGGGTCACCGCCGCCTTCGACTGGCAGGGCGTGGTCGCGCCGGCCAATTTCCGCGTCGACGCCTGGGTCACGCCGCCGGTCTATACCGGCCGGCCGCCGGTGATGTTGCCCGGCCTGCGTCCGGGCGAAACCGCACAGGCCGCAGGCCCGGTGGCGGTCCCGGTCGGCAGCCAGCTCGTGGTGCGGGCGACCGGCAATGTGCATTTTGATATCGCGCATAAGGGCGGGCTCGAAGACGCCACGGCCGATCCGCATGCGACCTTGCCCGCGGGAAGCGAAGAGCACCGCTACATTATCAAAGGCGACGGCTCGGCAGCGATGCGCGGCGTCGTCGGCACCGATCTCACCTGGAGCTTCACCGCGGTTGCCGACCGGCCGCCGACGATTGCGCTGATCAAGGAGCCGCAGCGACAGGCGCGCGGCGCGCTGCGCCTCGACTACAAAGTGGAAGACGATTACGGCGTCACCGGCGCGCAGGCGACCTTCGCCCGCAAGCCTGAGCCGGGCGCCGAAAAGCCGGCGCATCCGCTGTACGAACCGCCCAATTTCCCGCTGACGCTGCCGCAGGCGCGCACGCGCGCCGGCGAAGCACAGACCACGCATGATCTCACCGAGCATCCGTGGGCCGGCACCGAAGTGACGATGACATTGGTGGCGCGCGACGAAGCCGGTAATGAAGGCCGCAGCGAGCCGACCGACGTCGAGTTGCCGCAGCGCAGCTTCGCCAAGCCGGTGGCGCGCGCCTTGATCGAACAGCGGCGTATCCTGGCGTTCGATGCCGAGAAGAAACCATTGGTGCTCACTGCGCTCGATGCGCTCACCATCGCGCCTGAACTGTTTACCCCGAAGGCCGGTGTCTTTCTCGGTCTGCGCTCGATCTATTACGACCTTGCCCGCGCCAAGACCGACGACCAGCTGCGCGAAGTCGTGGCGCGGATGTGGGCGACGGCGGTCGAAATCGAGGACGGCAATGTCTCCGAGGCCGAGAAGGCCCTGCGCGACGCGCAGAATGCGCTGCGCGACGCGCTCGATCGCAACGCCAGCGACGAGGAAATCAAGAAGCTGACCGATCAACTGCGCGCAGCTCTCGACAAATTCCTGCAGGCGCTGGCCGAGCAGATGCGCAAGAACCCGCAGATGTCGCGCCCGCTCGACCAGAATACCCGCACGCTCAGCCAGCAGGATCTCAAAAGCATGATCGACCGGCTGGAGGCCATGGCGAAGCTGGGTAACAAAGACGCAGCCCGCCAGTTGCTCGATCAACTGCAGTCGATGCTGGAAAACCTGCAGACCGCGCAGCAGGGCCAGATGGGTGACCAGGGCGACGACGACATGATGTCGGCGCTCGACGAGCTTGGCGACATGATCCGCAAGCAACAGCAATTGCGCGACAAGACGTTCAAGCAGGGCCAGGACCAGCGCCGCGAGCAGCAGCGCGGCAAGGGCCAGAACCAGCTCGGCGGTTTGCAGCAGGATCAGCAGGGTCTGCGCGACCGTCTCAACAAGCTGCTGGAGCAACTGCGCCAGCACGGTCTTGGTGATCCGCAGCAGGGCCAGAACGGCCAAGGCGACGGCCAGGACCAGCTCGGCAGCGCCGGCGAGGCCATGGGCGAAGCCGAGGGCGAACTTGGCGAAGGCGACGCCGATAGCGCGGTGGACAGCCAAGGCCGCGCGCTTGACGCTCTGCGCAAGGGCGCACAGGGCTTGGCGCAGCAGATGCAGCAGAACGGCGTCGGCATGGGTCCGGGACCGGGCCAGCCCGGGCGCAATGGCCGCCAGCGCGCGCAGCAGGACACCGATCCGCTCGGCCGACCGCTGCACGGCCGCGAATATGGCGACGACGTTACCGTAAAGGTGCCGGGCGAGATCGATGCCCAGCGTGCGCGGCGGATTTTGGAAGAATTGCGCAAGCGCTTCGGCGAGGGCTTCCGCCCGCAGCTCGAACTCGACTATATCGAGCGGCTGCTCAAGGATTTCTGATCGACAAACGGTCATCATCCGCGAAAGCGGATGACCCAGAGCTCTGCAGCATAAGCGACAGTGAACAGGGGATGCCCGCTTTCGCGTGGCATGATAGGGCTTTAGTGCCGCGCGATGAGCGCTTCGCGTACCGCGCTTTTGATCTGATCGGTCGAAAATGGCTTGGCGATCACGTCGTGCACAAGTGCGTCGAGGCCGTGCGCGCGCTCGCGCTGGTCGGCGTAACCGGTCATCAGCATGATCGGCATGTCGGGGCGGTCGCGGCCGGCGGCGAGCGCCAGCGCGATGCCGTCCATGACCGGCATCTTCACGTCGGCAAGCAATAGGTCGAATTCGCCGCCGTGCCGGTGCAAGGCTTCGAACGCCTGTGCACCGTCGACGGTCACTGTCAGCTCGTGGCCATCCTCGGCGAGCGCCCGTAGCACCAGACCCCGCACGGTGTCGTCGTCTTCGGCGATGAGGATGCGCGCCATGCGCTATTTCCCGCCGACCGCTGCGGCATCCTGGGCATTGAAGAAGCGCACCAGGACGTCGACGGCGTCGGCCGGTGGTGCCGCGAGGCGGCTATGGAAGTCGAACCGCTCGCCGGGCTTGAGAACGCTGCGCGAGGGCAGCGCGGTCCAGGTGTAGATTTCCTGCCCCGAGGCGTTGCGCAGGGAGAAACGCAGGCGCGGGACCTCGGTCGATGAATTCCCGGTGCTGACGATGTTGCCATCGACGATCAAGGTGGTGACGCCGTTTTCGCTGGCCTTGGAGATGTTGACGTTCTCAAATTTGAGATTGCGCAAATTGACCGGCAGGCCGATGGCCGCAAACAGCGAGGCGGTCTGCGGCAAGTAGCGCACGACCTCATAGCGGGCGCCGACCAGCGCGACGTTGAAAGCGACCAGCACCAGAATGATCGCGGTCCAGCGCGAGGACCGGCGCTTGTTGTTGCGCCGGGCGCGCAGCCGCTCGCGGCGTACGGCAAAACTTTCAACCTCGTCGGCGTCGAGACCGGCGGCTGCCGTCTCGCCGACCCGTTCCTGGGTGATCGGCGGCACCAGCGAAGGCGCATCAGCGATTGGAATCTCATTGACCTCCGCGGGCGCGGGCGCAGCCTCGATAGCAGCCGCAACCTGTTCGTACTTCGGCGTCTCACCAATCGTTTCAGTCGGCTTGCTGCCGAAATCGTCGGCGGCCACAGGTGGATCAGGCTCCGCTGCCTTCGCGGCCGGCGCCGGAGGTGCGGCGGGTTGAGGGGGCGATGAGGCGGCAGGCTGTGATTCGGCTTCGAGGATGACGCCACCAGCTAAAGTGCTCACGTTTGCCGCCGATGCGGGGCCGCCGGCGAACCATGTGGTTTTGCAGCGCGCGCAACGCACGGTGCGCCCGGCCGCGGGCATCGAGGCCGGGTCGATCATGTAGGACGTGGCGCAGTTCGGACAGATGATCAGCATGGTTAATTGCGGCCAGTTGCGCCCGGCAAACTAGCAGCCGACCGTTAATGGACTGGAAACCATGACGATGCCCTGAAATGGCCTCTGGCGGTGCAATTGGCCGGCGGTCCGCCGTGGCAGCGCCGTGATAATCCTGTAAAAGCGCACGAATCGCGGGGACAATGGGTGCCTCGAAGCCCTCATGGGGGGCCCGCTGCCGGCCGCCGCCGGGGCTTTGCGAGATATTGAGCGGAGAGGGGTGTGGTCCGATTCGAGAATGTCGGCTTGCGCTACGGGCTCGGCCCGGAGGTCCTGCGCGACCTCACGTTCCGCATCGAGCCGCATTCCTTCCAGTTCCTGACCGGCCCCTCCGGCGCCGGCAAGACCTCGCTGCTGCGGCTGTTGTTCCTGTCGCTGAAACCCTCCCGCGGGCTGATCACCCAGTTCGGCCATGATGTCGCAACACTGTCGAAGGACGCTATGGCGACCTTGCGCCGGCGCGTCGGCATCGTTTTCCAGGATTTTCGCCTGCTCGACCACATGACCACTTATGAGAACGTGGCGCTGCCGCTGCGGGTGATTGGGCGGCTCGAAGACAGTTATCGCGACGAGGTCATCGAGCTGCTCAACTGGGTCGGCCTTGGCGAGCGAATGTGGGCGTTGCCGCCCGTGCTCTCCGGCGGCGAGAAGCAGCGCGCGGCGATCGCCCGCGCGGTGATCGCGCGGCCGCAATTGCTGCTCGCCGATGAGCCGACGGGAAACGTCGATCCGAGCCTGGCGCAGCGGCTCTTGCGGCTATTCGTCGAGCTCAACAAATCCGGCACCTCGGTGGTCATCGCCACCCACGACATCGCTCTGATGGATCAGTACGATGCCCGTCGCCTGGTCCTGCATGACGGTCGCCTGCACATCTATGACTGATACGGCAACGGAAACTCCGCGGAACGATCTGACGGCGCCGCCGCGCATCCTCGGCGGCATGTTGCCGCGCTTCGAAACGCCGCTGGTGCCGCGCAATTCGATCTCCGGCCGCGCTCTCATCGCTGTGGTCGCGATCATGACCTTCCTCGCCTCGCTCACCATCGGCGCAGTGGTGCTGATAGGAGCGTCTGCGAGCGAATGGGAGGCCGATGTCGCGCGCGAGGTCACTATTCAAGTGATCCCGGCGCCGGGCCGCGACGTCGATGCAACCGTCGCCAAAGCGGCGGCGGTCGCTCGTGCCTTCCCCGGTATCGGTGAGGTGCAGGCCTATTCCAAGGAAGAGTCCTCTAAGCTGCTCGAGCCATGGCTCGGGCAGGGCCTATCGCTCGACGAATTGCCGGTGCCGCGGCTGATCGTGGTCAAGATCGGCGCCGGCGCCGCGCCCGACATTCCGCAATTGCGCCGCATGCTTACCGAACAGGTGCCGGGGGCGACGCTCGACGATCACCGCGGCTGGATCGACCGCATGCGCACCATGGCTGGCAGCGCGGTTGCCGCCGGCATTGGCGTGCTGCTGCTGGTGATCGCTGCCACGATGCTGTCGGTGACCTTTGCGACGCGCGGCGCCATGGCCACCAACAAGCCGGTGATCGAGGTCCTGCATTTCGTCGGCGCCAAGAACGGATTCATCGCCAGAAATTTTCAGCGGCACTTCCTGCTGCTTGGGCTCGAGGGTGGCGCCATCGGCGGCGGCGCCGCGATCGTGCTGTTTGCCTTTGCCGGCGTGATCAGCCGCTGGTTCGCCGGCTCCGCCGGCGCCGAACAGACCGCGGCGCTGTTTGGATCGTTCTCCATCGGTCTCCCCGGCTATATTGCAGTACTTGCCCAGGTCGTCTTGATCGCGCTGGTGACGGCGCTGACTTCGCGGCATACGGTGAACCGCACGCTGGAGATGATCGACTGACATGCTGGCAGGCCTTGTGCGCTGGACCGGCTTTTTCACCATGGCGGCGGCCGTCGTCGGCGCCGTGCTGCTGGGCGCCGGCTTTTTCTGGTTCGCGACCCAGGTGCCGGCCGAGGAGGCCAGCCTTGACCATGGCGCCGACGGCATCGTCGTGCTCACCGGCGCCGCCACGCGCATCCCCGACGCCATCGAGCTTCTGGCCGCCGACCGCGGCAAGCGGCTGCTGATCACCGGCGTGCATCGCGACACCAGCAAGCGCGAGATCGCGCGGCTCACCCCGCTTTATTCGCGCTACTTCGCCTGCTGCATCGATCTCGACCGCTCCGCGCTCAACACCTTCGGCAATGCGCTGGAGATCAAGCGCTGGGCGCGCGATCATAATTTCAATTCGCTGATCGTCGTCACCTCGAACTGGCACATGCCGCGCGCCATGGCCGAGGTGACGCATCAGCTTCCCGATGTCACGCTGATTGCCTATCCCGTGCTCTCGGAGAGGGTGAAAGCCGATCCGTGGTGGTCGAGCGCCGACACGGCGCGGGTTTATGTTTCGGAATATCTGAAATATCTCTTCGCGCTGACGCGCATGCGGCTTGATCCCGACAGCGGCACGTGACGGAGCGCAACCCTGTGCGTATCATGCTTCGCTCCATCGTCTTCAACGTGCTGTTCTACCTGAACACCGCCGTCTATCTGATCGCGGCGCTGCCGACGTTCTTCATGCCGTATCGCGCCATCATCGCGGTGGCGAAATCGTGGAGCCGCACCAATCTCAGGCTGCTGCGCGTCGTCGCCGGCATCGATTACGAAATCCGCGGGCTGGAGAAGCTGCCCAAGGGCCCGATCATCGTCGCCGCCAAGCATCAGTCGGCCTGGGAAACCTTCGCGCTGCTGCCGCTGTTCGACAATCCGGTCTTCATCCTCAAACGCGAACTGCAATGGATCCCGATCTTCGGCTGGCTCACCATCAAGGGCCGCATGGTGCCGGTCGATCGCGGCGCCGGCTCGCAGGCGCTTGCCGCCATGACCGAGCGCGCGCGCATCGAGCTCGCCGACAGTCGCCAGCTCATCATTTTCCCGGAAGGCACGCGGCGGCCGCCCGGCGCCGAGCCGCGCTACAAATACGGCGTCACGCATCTTTACGCCGCCGAGGGCGTGCCCTGCGTGCCGATCGCGCTCAATTCCGGACTGTTCTGGCCGCGCCGCTCGATCCGCCGGCTGCCGGGAACGGTCATCGTCGAAATTCTCGATCCGATCCTGCCCGGGCTTGGCAAGGACGAATTCTTCAAGCGGCTGCAGCGCGAGCTTGAGGCGGCGACCGCGCGCCTGATCGCGGAAGGCCGCGCCGTTCAGGCTGACACCGGCGACGCGTGTCGTGCGCGCCCTTGAGCCGCTCGGCCAGCAGCTCGCAGTTCCGTCGTCGCGGATGCCCTGCGCCTCCAGCTCTTTCACCGCCGCCAGCACATAGTCGCGGTCAGGTGCCGGAGCGGCCATGGCCCTGGCGCACGAAATGCAGTTGCTCGGTCGAGCGTCGAGCCGGCCGGCATATTGGCGGTGACCACGGTCGACCATGTAGCACAGCGCCCGCACCGTCTGCTGCGGATCGTCGTCGAGCCAGACCGCGCGCATCGTTTCGCGATAGACCAGCGTCACCTGCTCGCGTCCGCGCAGATAGTCGATCGTTTCGTCGCGCTTGGCGGCGGCGACACGATAGGCGATGCCACGGCAATTGCCGCCGCGGTCGAGGCCGAGCACCAGCCCCGGCCGCTCCGGCGTGCCGCGATGCACGAAGGAATAGACGCAGAGCGCGCGGTGGGCGCCGATCAGTCGCGCGCGGCGCCGTTCGAGGAATGGGAAGCCGGGCCGCCACATCAGCGATCCGTAGGCGAAGACCCAAAGGTCTTCGCCGTTTTTGTCGGGATTGGTGCTCATCCGGTTTGGAAGGAAACCGCGGAATTGACAGGACCCGGCGACTGCGCTCGCGTATCAGGACTGCCGCGGCGGCGCAACTCAACCGGCGCGGCGGCCGTTGTCTTCGGCGCATAAACGCCGCATTCGGCAGGTCTTAGGGAACGTGGATGGCTGCCCGCAACGCAAGAAATCCGAAAGCCCGCCGCCGCGGCCGCCGCTATCGCTATATCGGCACGCTGGTGCTGTTCGTCGTGCTTGTCGGCGGCTGGAGCTGGTTCTGGTATTTCGCCGCGGGCAAGGCGGAAGTGACCGTGGATGCCTGGCGCGCGCGTGAAGCCAAGGCCGGGCGCATCTACAAGTGCGGCACGCAGACCATCGGCGGCTACCCGTTCCGCATCGAGGTCGAATGCGACCAGGCCTCGGCGTTGTTCCGCAGCAATCAGCCGCCGGTGGAGCTGAAGACGAAGCATATCCTCGCGGCGGTTCAGGTCTATGACCCGACGCTGATGATCAGCGAATTCACCGGCCCGCTCACCATGGCCGAGTCCGGCCACGCGCCGACCTTGACCGCCAACTGGAAACTGATGCAATCGAGCGTGCGCGGCACGCCGGCTTCGCCGCAACGGGTGTCGATCATCTTCGATCATCCAAATCTCGACCGCGTGGCGGGCGGCGTCCGGCAGAATCTGCTGACGGCAAAGCGCATCGAATTGCACGGCCGCATCATCGAGGGCTCCGCCGCCAGCCACCCGGTGATCGAGACGGTGCTGCGCCTGAACGCGGCCTCAGCGCCGGGCCTCGATCGCGCCGCGGTGCAGCCGATCGATGCCGATATCACCGCGGTGCTGCATGGCCTCGATGATTTTTCGCCGAAGCCCTGGCCGGTGCGTTTCCGGCAAATGCAGGCGGCGGGCGGCCGCATCGACATTGCCAAAGCGCGCGTAGCCCAGGGCGAGACCATCGCCATCGGCGGCGGCACCCTGCCAGCTCAACAGCAACGGCCGCCTGGAAGGTCAGCTGACCGTCACCGTCGCCGGCGTCGAGCCGTTCCTGGCCGAGATCGGCGCGCAGAAGGCGGTGCAGCAGTCGCAGCCGATGGACAAGCTCGCCGGCGCGCTCGACCGGCTGGCGCCCGGCCTCGGCGATGTGGCGCGTTCGCAGGCGGGCGCCAATCTCAGCTTCGGCCTCAATCTCATCGGCGAGCAGACGACGCTCGAAGGCCACCGCGCAGTGACGCTGCCGCTGCGCTTCAACGACGGCACGATCTTCCTCGGGCCGATCCCGATCGGCAACGCGCCGGCGCTGTTCTAGGCCGAGGCTTTTTGGCTGACTAGGAAGCCCCTGCGGGACGCTGGCATACTCGCGCCGCCGAACCTTTCCGGGAGAGTGTCATGGCTCAGGCTCAGCTTCGAACAAAAAGCGCGGCCCGCGATTGGCCGTTTGCGGTCAAGCCGCTGCATCCGGCGCTCGGCTGCGAGATCACCGGCATCACGCTCGAACAGGCGGTGTCGCCGGCGATGTTCGCCAAGGTCTACGAGGCCTTCCTCGATTACGAGTTGATCCTGTTCCGCGATGTCGATCTGCCGCCGGCCCTCCAGGTCGCCTTCGCCAGGAATTTCGGCGAGGTGAACGTGCACGTGCTCAGCCAGTATCACGGCTACGGCCATCCCGAGATCTACATGCTGTCCAACAAGGACAAGGACGGCAGGCCGAGCGGCAAGCATCCCGACCGCGGCACGCTCTACTGGCACACCGACGGCTCGTGGAAGGAACGCACCGGGCAGGCCACGATGATGTATTCGGAGGAACTGCCGCCGCCGGGCAAGGGCGGCGAGACGCAATTCGCCGACATGTATGCCGGCTACGAGATGCTGCCCGCCGACATCAAGAAGAAGATCGAGGGCAAGCGCGCGATCCACAATTTCACCTTCTCGCGGCAGCGCCGCCACGGCGAGGACCCGCTCACCGCCAAGCAGTCGGCCGAGGTGCCGCCGGTCGCGCATCCGATCGTGCGCACGCATCCGCAAACGGGCCGCAAGGCGATCTTCCTCGGCGACCACGCCGAATCTATCGAGGGCATGCCTTACGACGAGGGTCGCGCGCTGATCGAGGAGATCAACGTGCTGACCACGCCGCCGTCGAATATCTATTCGCACATCTGGCAGCCGCGCGAATGCATGGTTTGGGACAATCGCTGCACGCTGCACCGCGCCACCGGCTTCGACGAGTCGCAATACATCCGCGTGATGCGCCGCTGCACCATTATCGGCGACAAGCCGTTCTAGTCGTCGGCCGAGGCGTAGGGCTTCGGCAGCGGCGCGTGCGGCAGGCCGGCATGCGGTGCGGCCGAAGTCCGGCGCCGGCGAATCCTGGCCGATATCGACGATGCCCTTGCGGATGGCGCGGGTACGCACGAAGTGCTCGTACAGCGTCTTGCCGTCGCCGTTGCGGATCGCCTTGGTCAGCGCCGAAACGTCCTCGTTGAAGCGGCCGAGCATTTCCAGCACCGCGTCCTTGTTGGCGAGGAAGACGTCGCGCCACATGGTCGGGTCGGAAGCGGCGATGCGGGTGAAATCGCGGAAGCCGCCGGCGGAAAATTTCAGCACCTCGGAGCGCGTCACCGTCTGCAATTCGTCGGCGGTGCCGACGATGGTGTAGGCGATCAGATGCGGCAGATGGCTGGTGACGGCGAGCACCAGGTCGTGGTGGTCCGCCGCCATGGTCTCGACATTGGCGCCGAGCAGCCGCCAGAAGGCGGCGAGCTTCTCGACCGCTTTCGGCATCGGCGCCGGGCGGCGGCGTCAGGATGCACCAGCGGTTGACGAACAGTTCGGCAAAGCCGGCATCGGGGCCGGAATATTCGGTGCCGGCAACCGGATGCGCCGGCACGAAATGCACGTTTTTCGGCAGATGCGGCGCCATGTCGCGGATGACCGCGCCCTTGACCGAGCCGACGTCGGAGACGGTCGCGCCGGGCGCCAGATGCGGGCCGATTTCCTTGGCGACGTCGCCGCAGGCGCCCACCGGAATGCAGACGATGACGAGATCGGCGCCTGCGACCGCCGCGGCGTTGGTCTCCACCACCTGGTCGGCGAGGCCGAGCTCGGCGACGCGCTTGCGCGTGGCGGCGGAACGCGCAGTGGCGACGATCGAGGCGCGGCGCCCTGTTCGCGCGCGGCGCGCGCGATGGACGAGCCGATCAGCCCGACGCCGATCAGCGCCAGGCGGTTGTAGAGTGCGGCCGGCTTGCTCACGCCGCCTTCCCCAGAAACTCCGCCAGCGCTTCGACCATCAGGCGGTTGGCCTCCTCGGTGCCGATGGTCATGCGCAAGGCATTGGGCAGCTTGTAGGCGGCAAGCTGACGCAGGATCAACCCGCGCTGGGTGAGGAAGGCATCGGCGTCCTTGGCCGTTTTGCCCTTCGTCTCGGGAAAATGGATGAGCACGAAATTGGCGACACTCGGCGTCACCTTCGAGGCCGAGCTTGCCGATCTCCTCGGTGAGCCAGGCGAGCCAGCGCGCATTGTGCTCGCGCGCGCGCTCGACATGCGCGGCGTCGCGGATCGCCGCCACGCCGGCGGCGATCGCCGGCGCGTTGACGTTGAACGGCCCGCGCACGCGGTTGACCGCGTCGACGACGTGCGCCGGCCCGTACATCCAGCCGAGCCGCACCGCCGCGAGCCCGTAAATCTTCGAAAAGGTGCGCGTCATCACCACGTTGTCGGATGTGGCGACGAGCTCGATGCCGGACTCGTAATCGTTGCGGCGGACATATTCGGCATAGGCCGCGTCGAGAATGAGCAGCACATTGCCCGGCAGCGAGCGGTGCAGGCGCTTGACCTCGTCGAACGGCAGATAGGTCCCGGTCGGATTGTTCGGATTGGCCAGGAACACAATCTTGGTTTTGTCGGTCACGCGCGCCAGAATTGCGTCGACGTCGGCGGTGTAATCCTTTTCCGGCGCCACAATCGGCTTGGCGCCGGTGCCGAGCGTGGCGATCGGATAGACCAGAAAGCCGTGCGTGGTGTGGATCGCCTCGTCGCCGTCGCGGAGATAGGCGCGCGCCAGCAGATTGAGCAGATCGTCGGAACCGGCGCCGCAGACGATGCGTGCCGGATCGAGGCCGTAGACTTCGCCGATCGCCTCGCGCAACGCGCCGGCCGAACCGTCCGGATAATCCTCCAGATGTTCGCCGACCGCGCGATAGGCGGCGATTGTGCTGGCGCTCGCTCCCAACGGCGTCTCGTTGGAGGAGAGCTTGAACGCCTTGGCGACGCCCGGTGCGCTGCTCTTGCCCGGAACATACGGGGCAATATCGAGCACGCCGGGGCGCGGTTGCGGACGGTTCGCGGTCATCAACTCAAAACTCCAGAGGCGTATCTTTTTCTTCTCCCGCCCCCGCCTGCGGGGGGGTGGGGCAGGGGGTATTCGAAGAAGTGCCCCCGCCCGGATCGCTTCGCGATCCGACCTCCCCCGCAAGCGGAGGAGGTAAAGATCAGGAGGCGGCAACCGTATAGCGGGTTGCGTGGCTGCCGACGAGAGCGGTGGAGCGCACCGTTGCGCCGGCCTTGACCAGAGCATCGGACACTTTGTCGAGGCTCACCCCCTGCGGCAGCGTCACCAGAAGCGCGGCGCCGTCGAAGGCGCGGTCGGGCACGGCGACGAAGTCCGCAATCGTGGACAGCGCCTGTGCCGGCTTGGCGCCCCAGCCGGCAACGCGCACGCTCCAGACGCCGGCCTCCGTCGCCATGGCATCGGCGGCGACCCGCGAAATCACGAAAACCGGCAGCGCCGCCGGGTGATCCGGCCGTTCGACAAACGGCAACCGGGCGATGATCTTCGGCGCCGCGTCGAATTCAAGCGCGCTCCACCAGGCGCCCGCCGAAGGGACAGCGAAGGCGGGCACCAGGCCGAGGTCGCCCTTGGACGCCGATACCGCCGCGACCACGCCGGAAGCGCCCATGTGCGGCACGAAGGGCACGGTGAAACCGAAATGAAAGCGGGCGGAATCGCGCATCAGCGCATCGCCGGCCGACAAGTCCGCATGCAGCGAAAATGGCGCCTGCACGTAGGTGAAAGTCGAGATGATGACGCGCCAGATGCTCTCGGCGGTATCGAGCGGCAAAATGCCTTTGTGCCGCTTGACCAGGCGGCGCATCATCTCCGCCTCGCGTGCCGGGCGGAACGCCGAGCCGGTCTCCTGGCTGCCCTTGACCGCGATCAGCCGATCGATGATCTCGGCGCGCTCCATCAGCAACTGGTGCATCGCCTCGTCGATGCGGTCGATCTCCTGGCGCAGATCGGCGAGCGTGGGCGCCTTGGGTTTCTTGTTGGGTTCTTTGGCCATGCGCCATTGATAGGTGGGCCAAGCCTCGAAATCAAACAAGCCTTGAAATTACGGAAAACATTGACAGTTTGGCCCTATCTACCAAAAACGCGCGCGATCCGGCATAAGCTTCCGGACATTGCGATGCGCCGGGAGCGCAAAGACCGATATGGCCGATGTTAATCTGAGCAGCGCGCGTGAAGCGGCGACGGCGTCGCGCGAAGCGGATGCGCCGCACGAGTCCCTGCTTGTGCGTTTCGGTTCCGACAGGCCGCTGAAGCTCGACGCCGGCGTCGAGCTCAGCCCGTTCCAGATCGCCTACAAGACCTATGGCACGCTCAATGCCGCCCGTTCCAACACGGTGCTGGTTTGTCATGCGCTGACCGGCGATCAGCACGTCGCCAGCGAGCATCCGATCACCAAGAAGCCGGGCTGGTGGGAAACCATGGTTGGGCCGGGCCGGCCGATCGACACCGAACGCTATTTCGTCATCTGTCCGAACGTGATTGGCGGCTGCATGGGCTCAAGCGGGCCGTCATCGATCAATCCGGCGACGGGCAAGCCCTGGGGCCTCGAATTCCCGGTTGTGACCGTCCGCGACATGGTGCGGGCGCAGGCCATGCTGCTCGATCATCTCGGCATCGACAGCCTGTTTTCGGTTGCCGGCGGCTCCATGGGCGGCATGCAGGTGCTGCAATGGGCGGCAAGCTATCCAGATCGCGTGTTCTCAGCGCTGCCGATCGCCTGCGCCACTCGCCATTCGGCGCAGAACATCGCCTTCCATGAGGTCGGCCGCCAGGCGGTGATGGCCGACCCGGAATGGCGCGGTGGGCGTTATCTGCTGGAGGGCACCAACCCACGCCGGGGCCTCGCCGTCGCCCGCATGGGAGCGCATATCACTTATCTTTCCGATGCGGCCCTGCACCGCAAATTCGGGCGCAAATTCCAGGACCGCGCCAATCCGACGTTTTCCTTCGATGCCGATTTCGAGGTCGAGTCCTACCTCCGGCATCAGGGTATTTCCTTCGTCGAGCGTTTTGACGCCAATTCGTACCTCTATTTGACGCGGGCGATGGACTATTTCGATCTTGCGGCGGACAACGGCGGTGTGCTGGCGAACAGCTTCAAAGGCGCCGAGACGCGATTTTGCGTGATTTCGTTCACGTCCGACTGGCTGTTCCCGACCTCGGATTCCCGCGCCATTGTTCACGCGCTTAATGCCGCCAGCGCGCGGGTCTCCTTTGCCGAAATTGTCACCGACAAGGGCCACGATGCCTTCCTGCTCGATGAGCCGGAACTGCTCGCCATCGTGCGGGGGTTCCTCGACGGCGCGGGCCGCGCCCGCGGGCTCGGCAAGAGCTGAGGATGAACATGCTCACCCGCGCCGACCCTGCTCTCAACGCTGCCAATATCGCGCGCACGCCGGGCGGGGCCCGCGTCGACTTGGTTCTGGTCGCGGAGATGGTGGAGCGCGGTGCCAAGGTGCTCGACGTCGGCTGCGGCGACGGCGAATTGCTGCGGCTCTTGGTGGAGAGCCGGGGCGTTGACGGCCGCGGCATCGAGATCTCCCGCGAGGGCGTTAACGAATGTGTGGCCAAAGGCCTCGCCGTGATCCAGGGCGACGCCGATACCGACCTTGCCGACTACCCGGACGACGCCTTCGATTACGTGATCCTGTCGCAGACCCTGCAGGCCACCCGGCACCCGCGCGTGGTGCTTGAGCACATGCTGCGGATCGGCCGCCACGCCGTCGTCTCGTTCCCTAATTTCGGCCATTGGCAGGTGCGTTTGCAGCTCCTATTCGCCGGCCATATGCCGCAAACTGACATCCTGCCCTATAGCTGGTACGACACGCCGAACATTCATCACTGTACTATCAAGGACTTCCGCCAGCTTTGCACGGCAATCGGGGTGAAATTGGAGCGCGCGGTGGCGCTTAATGCCTGGGGTAGCCCGTTGCGGCTCAATGCGCCCTGGTGGTTCTGGAACCTGTTCGGCGAACAGGCGGTTTTTCTGCTCAGCCGCAAAGGCTGAAGCCGTCGCCAACGGGCGCCATGCGCCTTTTACCTTGGCCATGACTTACGAAAACTTAACGTGAAAGTATTCGTCGTTAGTTTTTCTGTTTAGTGAAGTAGATTAGAATCTGCGTTAATATAAGAGTTAGCCAATTTCTTTGCCAAAGGTCTTAATGAGTAATAGCAGCTATGCATTTCATCAAATGACCTTGTAGCGACCACGATCTTGCCGCATCAAGACGGCGTTTAGCCTTGCTAGCTCGAGACTGATTCTATCGGTCTCGAGCTTTTTGCTTCAGGGGTGTGTGGGTTACACTGGCCTCAATGACAAGGGGGACTACGCTGATGAAAATTAGTCAGACATGGGCGATGTTGTTTTGTTTCACCGCTTTGACGGCGACGAGCGGTTCCGCTCTCGCCGGGGGCGCCCATCACCATCGGCATCGTCATGCTACCGCGCCGGCCGAGGTTGCTTCGGCCGCTGGCGATTTCACCGGCAATTCATTGGTTGCGGAAGCGCGCAAATATATCGGCACCAATCCTACCGGGCGCAGGAGCCTATGGTGCGGGGCCTTCATGGACTTGGTGCTCAGGCACACCGGCCATCGGGGCGGCGGCAATCTGGCGCTGGGTTATGAGCACTACGGCACACGGGTGTCCGGTCCGCAGGTTGGCGCCATTGCCGTTATGGGCCGCCACGGCGGCGGCCATGTCGGTGTCGTCAGCGGCGTCGACCCCTCGGGAAACCCGATCATCGTTTCGGGCAATCACAACAATACGGTGGCCGAGGCGGTCTATCCGCGCTCGCGCATTGCTGCCTACGTCGTGCCCGGCAGTTGACCCGATCGGGCCTCAGAAAACACCGCGCCTTGCCACCGGCAGAGCGCGTTTTTTTGCGCGGTGCCTGGCCGAGGCCGATAGCGCTTCCGTCAGCTCGCGCTGACCGGATCGCCGACGGCGATTTCGCCGCCGGCAATCACCTCAGCGTAGACGCCGCAATCGGCGTGACCGAAGCCGTGCATCAGCGTGCTGGGAATATTCAAGTCGCGGATGCCGGTTGCCGGATCGACCTCGGTCGCGGCACAGCGCACAATGCGTTTGACCACCCTGAGCCGCGCGCCGCCCATGGCGATTTCCGCACCCAGCAGATCGAATTCCCGCCAGGCCGGCCAGCCGGCAACATAAACGTTGCCGCGGAAGCGCAAGGGGTTGACCGGCGCGCCAGCGGCATTTTCCACGGCCGCAACTGAGGCGAGATTGATGATCGAGACCACCTTCCTGGCCACATCCGAGAAGCTGTGGCCCTCGCCGTGCAGCACTTTCGGGGGCCCGCGCAATTCCCTCGGCATATAGCGGCGGAAGAAGGCCTCGACCGCCAGCCGCCCCTCCTTGGTCCGCAGGTCGCCGCGGGCCGCCTCGCGGCCCTCCGAATGAATGACCAGCGTGTGGTTTGCTTCGTCATAGTCGGTGCGCAGCGCTGCGAGCCGCTCGTTGCGCATCAGCATCAGAAACATGATTTTGGGAAAATAGGCCGGCGCCGCCGGGTCGAAGCCGGAGGGGCCGTTTTCGATGGCATAGAGCCGGTCGGCGGGCAGGGTGGCTCCGGGCGCAAGGCGAGTACGCGGGAGCGGCTGCGGCGAGAGCCCTTTCACCGGATAACGGTAAATGGCGTCGATCCGGGCGGGCTCGCTTGTCATTGGTTTTTCTTTAACTTTTCGGAAGCCCTAAGAGAGGCCGTACTGAGCTATATCAAGCCGTTCGCCTCTTCAAACTGGGATAAGCGCCCCCACATAATCCGGGAACGGGCCGCCTCCGGGGACCCGCATCACCGGTGCCTTTATGGGCCGAGGGAGTAGACGATGAATTTCGACAAATACACCGACCGCGCCCGCGGTTTCGTGCAATCCGCGCAATCTTTGGCCCTGCGCGAGGGCCACCAGCAATTCGCCACCGAACATCTGCTGAAGGTTCTGCTCGACGATCCGGAAGGATTGGCGGCGGGCTTGATCGACCGTTCCGGCGGCAATTCGCGCCAGGCTCTGCAGGCGGTCGAGGCCTTGCTCGCCAAGCGCCCCAAAGTGTCGGGCGGCGGCGCCGGACAGGTCTATCTGGACCCTGCGCTTGCTCGCGTTTTCGATACCGCTGAAAAGGCTGGCGAAAAGGCCGGCGACAGCTTCGTCACTGTCGAGCGCTTGTTGCTGGCGCTGGCGCTCGAAAAAGACAGCGATGCCGGCAAGATTTTGAAAGCTGCCGGCGCCACCCCGCAAAACCTGAATGCGGCCATCGAAGCCCTGCGAAAGGGCCGAACAGCCGATTCCGCGTCCGCGGAGAACGCCTACGATGCCCTGAAGAAATATGCCCGCGATCTGACGCAAGCCGCCCGCGACGGCAAGCTCGATCCGGTCATCGGCCGCGACGAGGAGATCCGCCGCACCATCCAGGTGCTCTCCCGCCGCACCAAGAACAACCCGGTGCTGATCGGCGAGCCCGGCGTCGGCAAGACCGCGATTGTCGAGGGGCTGGCGCTGCGCATCGTCAACGGCGACGTGCCGGAAAGCCTGCAGGACAAGAAGCTCCTGGCGCTCGACCTCGGCGCCATGATCGCCGGCGCCAAATACCGCGGCGAATTCGAGGAACGGCTCAAGGCCGTGCTGCAGGAAGTGACGTCCGCCGAGGGCGGCATCATCCTGTTCATCGACGAGATGCACACGCTGATCGGCGCCGGCAAGGCCGACGGCGCCATGGATGCGTCGAACCTGCTCAAGCCCGCGCTGGCGCGCGGTGAGCTGCACTGCATCGGCGCCACCACGCTCGACGAATACAAAAAGCACGTCGAAAAGGACGCAGCGCTCGCCCGGCGCTTCCAGCCGGTCTTCGTCTCCGAGCCTTCGGTCGAGGATACGATCTCGATCCTGCGCGGCCTCAAGGATAAATACGAACAACACCACGGCGTGCGCATCAGCGATTCTGCCATCGTTGCCGCGGCGACGCTGTCCAACCGCTACATCACCGATCGTTTCCTCCCCGACAAGGCCATCGACCTGGTCGATGAGGCGGCGGCGCGGCTGAAAATGCAGGTCGATTCCAAGCCGGAAGAGCTCGATTCCATCGACCGCGAAATCGTGCGGTTGAAGATCGAGCAGGAGGCGCTGAAGAAGGAAAGCGACCCCGGCTCCAAGGACCGCCTGAAACGGCTGGAAACCGAATTGAAGTCGCTGGAAAAGCAATCCGCCGACATCACCAGCCGCTGGAAGGCGGAAAAGGAAAAACTCTCCGACGCGCAGAAGCTCAAGACCGAGCTCGACCAGTTGCGCGCCGAACTCGCCAATGCGCAGCGGCGCGGCGAATACCAGCGCGCCGGCGAATTGGCCTATGGCCGCATCCCCGAACTGGAAAAGAAGCTGAAGACGGTCGAAGCCTCCGAGAACGCCAAGGGCGCCATGGTCGAAGAGACCGTGACCGCCGATCACGTCGCCGGCGTGGTCTCGCGCTGGACCGGCGTGCCGGTCGACAGGATGCTGGAAGGCGAAAAGGAAAAGCTGCTGCGCATGGAAGACGAGCTGGCCAAGCGCGTCGTCGGGCAGAAGGAAGCCGTGCACGCGGTGGCCACCGCCGTGCGCCGCGCCCGCGCCGGCCTGCAGGATCCGCACCGGCCGATCGGCTCGTTCATGTTCCTCGGGCCCACCGGCGTTGGTAAGACGGAACTGACGAAGGCCTTGGCGGCCTATCTATTCGACGACGAAAATGCGCTCATCCGCATCGACATGTCGGAATACATGGAGAAGCATGCGGTGGCGCGGTTGATCGGCGCGCCTCCAGGCTATGTCGGCTATGAGGAGGGCGGCGCACTCACCGAAGCGGTGCGGCGCCGGCCTTATCAGGTCATTCTGTTCGACGAAATCGAGAAGGCGCATCCGGACGTGTTCAACGTCCTGCTGCAGGTGCTCGATGACGGCCGCCTGACCGACGGGCAGGGCCACACCGTCGATTTCCGCAATACGCTGATCGTCATGACCTCCAATCTCGGCGCCGACTTCCTGGTCAACCAGCCGGAGGACCAGGACACCGATGTGGTCAAGGATCAGGTCATGGCGGTGGTGCGCTCCGCCTTCCGGCCGGAATTCTTGAACCGCGTCGACGAGATCATCCTGTTCCACCGGCTGAAGAAGTCGGAGATGGGCCGCATCGTCGATATCCAGATGGCGCGTCTGCAGAAGCTGCTCGACGACCGCAAGATCGTTATCGCGCTCGACCCGAAGGCGCGCGACTGGCTCGCCGAGAAAGGCTGGGATCCCGCCTATGGCGCGCGGCCGCTCAAGCGCGCCATCCAGAACGCGGTGCAGGATCCGCTCGCCGAGATGATCCTCGCCGGCCAGGTCAAGGACGGCGAGAAGGTGAGCATTTCCGCCGGCAAGAACGGGCTGACCTTCAACGGCAAGATGGCGCAGGCGGCGTAATCCGTCATCTTGGGGTGCGCGCCAAAGGCACGCCTCGAAGGATGACGGGCACGGGCTGTCCCCCTTCGAGGCTCGCTGACGCTCGCTCCTCAGGGTGACGAACAGGCTTAGGCTTCTGGAAACTTACCGCGTCGCGACGCGCGCCGGCTTGGTCGCCATGATGCTGTCGATCTGGTCGCGCGCCTGCTCGAAGCTCGCCAGCATCGGGCCTTGCAGTTCGCGCCCGCGCGGCAGCTTGATGCGCATCGGATCGACGAAGCGGCCGTTGACGCGGATTTCGTAGTGGACATGCGAGCCGGTGGACAGGCCGGTGGAGCCGACGAAGCCGATCACCTGGCCCTGGCGCACGCGCTTGCCGTCCTCGATGCCGCGGGCGAAGGCGCTCATGTGGCCATAGGCGGTTTCGTAGCCATTGGTGTGCTGGATCAGCACGAATTTGCCGTAGCCGCTTTCCCAGCCGGCCTTCTCGACCGTGCCGTTGCCGGAGGCGTAGATCGGCGTGCCGGTCGGCGCCGCCCAGTCAACGCCGGTGTGCATCTTGGTGTAGCCGAGGATCGGGTGGCGGCGCAGGCCGAAGGCCGAGCGCATGATGCCTTCGGCCACCGGCTTGCGCACAAGGAATTTTTTCGCGCTCTTGCCGTTCTCGTCGTAATAATCGACGAGGCCGTCATCGGGTGACTGGAAGCGGTAGAGTTTCTTGATCTCGCCGCCGACGGTGAGCGAGGCGAAACGCACTTCATTGCGGCTGTCAGGCGAGGCGGCCTCATCTTCGCTGGGATAAAGCACTTCGAAGGAGTCGCCGGGCTGCACCTTGCGCTGGAAA
>CAVULS010000002.1:210000-250194 GCA_963742385.1 uncultured Alphaproteobacteria bacterium
GGATTGGCGGCTTCAAGCGCGCCGCGCACCGAAGCCGAGGCTGTTTCGAGCAATTTCAGGAAGTATTGGCGGGGAAGATCGGGGCGTTGCGCAAGGGCCAGCGACAATCGCCGGTCGTCGCGCGCGCGTATCGTGAGCCTGTCATAGCCGGCCGAAGAAAAGCGCGCACCCGTGTTGATCGCCACCCGATTGACCACGCGGTGATCGCCTCGCTCGACGAGAACGTCGGTGACGGGCTCGCTCAGCGTCAGGCGGTGGGCGATGGCGAAAAGGTGCATCTGGCTCTTGGTGGCGGCGTTCTCGACCAGGTCGGCATCGCTCAGCTGTTGCGAATGCATCAGGACGGGCTCTGCCACCTCGATTGCGTCGTCAAAGGCGAGCGAGCGGACGAGCTTGGGAGGGCAATTGTTTATGTGCGCCAGCCGGTGGGCGAGCCGGGCCCGTGCCTTCACTTCGATGTCGGCGCAAAGCCCGTGCAGCACGTCATCGAACAGGGCGATCTGATCGCTGGAATAGCCGCGCGCGCCGGCCGCAAACAGATCGGTGACACGCTCAAGAATTCTTAGCCGTTGCTTTTCGCCGCCGCTTGCGACCGCTGTGTTTAGTTCGTCGATCAGTGACAGGTCTTCTACGTGCTCGGGATTCTGTACAGACAGGGTGGCCTTCGGGCATGGGGCCATATCACCTATGAACGCAAACAATGTTCTGGCTTCCGCTTCCGCCTCGGCATTTGCGTCGGTAGCGGGCCGTGTGCCCAACTTAGCGGCAAGGTGCAAAGAATTGGGTCTATCGGCACAACGCAAAAAGACGAAAATTTTAACAAAATTGTCCAATGCCCGCTTCGGGCTCCGGCTACGTGAGGGTTATGCGGAGGGCCTGGTCACGCGGTCGATCTCGCTCAAGTCCTCGGCGCTTAAATGCCATTTGGCGGCGGCAACATTTTGCTCCAGCTGCTCCGGCCGCGTGGCGCCGGCGATGACGCTCGCAACAACGGGCTGCGCCAGAAGCCAGCTGAACGCGAGTTCGAGAAGCGTTCTGCCCCGCGCATGGCAAAATTGTTGCAGGCGCTCGATGGCCGGCCAATTGGCGTCAGCGACGAATCTTTTTTCCGGCGCGCGCGGGCTCGCGAGCCGCGAGCCTTCCGGGATCGCATCCGGCCTGTATTTTCCGGTGAGAAGTCCGCTCGCCAGCGGATAATAGGGGATGAGGCCGACCCCGCACGCCTGCATTGCCGGGATCAGTTCGCGTTCCGCGCCGCGCGCCAACAGGCTGTATTCGCTTTGAAATGCAATGAAATGATGGAGGCCAAAGCGCGAAGCGACCTGGTCGGCTTCCGCCACCTGTGTACCGTCGAAATTGGAGCCGCCGATATAGCGAACCTTGCCTTGCTGAACGAGATCATCGAGCGCCCGAAGCGTCTCTTCAATCGGGGTCTCCGGGTAGGGCCAATGCAGCTGATAAAGATCGATCCAGTCGGTGCGCAGCCGGTGCAGGCTCGCCTCGACGGCGGTCATGATGTAAGCGCGCGACGCGCCTTTGAGCTTGCCGCCATCGTCCATCGGCTGGCCGAACTTGGTCGCCAGCACGACGTCCTTGCGCCGCGGCCCCAGGATGTGTCCGAGGAATTCCTCGGAGCCGCCGCGGCGGCCATAGACATCGGCGGTATCGATCAGCGTGATGCCGAGATCGAGCGCCTTGTGGACGAGCGCGCGGCTTTGCTCGAGATCGCAGCGATGGACGAAATTGTTACAACCAACCCCGACCGCTGATACAACCAGATCGGAACGTCCGACATTCCGGTAATTCATAAAATACCCGCCCCGCGATTGCTTGCAGTATAGCGCGCGGCGCCCGACATCTCGACTTTTCTTCGGCAGAGCCCGATAATCCCGGCGCCTGTCATTCCCTTATTTCCCTCAAAGCCCGGGATAGCCGTGAACAAGTTTGTCCTTGCGCCGACGACGCTGCAGACGGCGCCGCCGCTTGAATACATCGATGCCGCCATTAGCGCCGGCTACGACGCGGTGGGTCTGCGGCTGCATGAGTCGCCCGGCCTGCCGTTTCATCCCGTGGTCGGCAATGCGCGGCTTATCGCGGAGATCAAGGCCATGCTCCGCGACGCGAAGATGCCGGTCTTCGACATTTTCAGCTGCTATCTCGAGCCCGAAACAAAAATATCGAGTTTCACGGCATCGCTCGCGCTCGGCGCCGATCTCGGCGGCAAATACATCATGGTCATGGGCAACGACCCGGACTATTCGCGCATGCGCGACAATTTCGGGCTGTTCTGCGACGAAGCGGCGCGTTTCAATCTCGTCCCGACCATCGAGTTCGTGCCGACGCGGCCGCTGTGCACCATGGCGATGGCCGTGCGCATCATCGACGAGGCGGGCCGCGGCGCCGGCACCGTCTGTCTTGACCCGCTCCATTTCGCCCGCACCGGCGGCAGCGGCGCGGAAATCAGATCCTACGGCGCAAAATATTTTCCCTATACGCAGCTCAACGACGGCGTGCTGTTTCCGGGAGAGCCCAATCCGGCGCTCTACGGAAAGATGCCTCGCGGCGAGCGCAAGATGCTGGGTGAGGGCGACGTGCCGCTCTACGAATTCCTCGATGCCTTGCCGGCTAATTTGCCGCTCAGCATCGAGATTCCCGTCGAGCTCGGTTCCGGGCTGCGCGACGTCGCGGCGAAACCCTATTCGTCGCGCGAGTGGGCGGCGGTGGCCCTGAAGAATGCGCGCGATTTCATGGCAGGCTATTACGCCGCGCGGGCGAAGAGCGCATGAGGAAGTATTATCTATCGCCGGTCATGATCGCGGATGCCAAGCCCCTCGATTATGTGAAAGCGGCGCGGGATGCAGGCTACGACGGCGTCGGCTTGCGGCTGCAGAAGTCGCCGCAATTTCCCATCGATCCGATCGTCGGCGATGCGCCGCTCATCCGCGACATCAAAAAAGTGCTCGGCGATGCCGGCATGAGCGTGCTCGATATTTTCACTTTTTACGTGCAGCCGCCGAGCCGCGTCGAGGATTTCGAGCCGGCCTGCGCAACCGCCGCCGAATTCGGCGCGCGTTACCTGGTGACGCAGAGCGACGACGGCGACTGGAACCGGATCTGCGACAATATGGGCAAATTCCATGATTTGGCGGCGCGCTACGGCGCCACGCCGATCATTGAATTCGCGGCGAACCGCCGGCTGCTCGATAGCCTGCCGGCCGCTTTGAAGCTCGCCGCTGCTATCGGCCAGCCCAAGCTTCCGATCCTGATCGATCCGCCGCATTTAATCCGCTCAGAATCGCAACCGGCCGACGTCAAACTTGTCGATCCGAGGCATTTTCCTTATGCGCAAATGTCGGATGGGGCGCTGGCTCCTGGCGAGCCCAATCTTGCTCTGGCCAAGAAGCTCGGAGTTGCCCAGCGCCGGATGCCGGGCGAGGGCGTGCTGCCGCTGCGCGAGATTTTTGACGCGCTGCCGGCGGCGATCGACATCAGCGTAGAAATCGTCATGGAACGCAACCCGGAAATTTCCCCGACGGCGTGGGCCAGGGAGGGTTTGACCAAGACCAAGGCCTTTTTTGCAGAGCGCTGAATTTTGCCGGCAGACTCGATGGACGCCGGCTATAGCCGTGCCTTTGGCGGCATGATAAATTTGCTGGCGAACGAAAATGAGCGCGAGAATGTTTCCGCAGGCTTTGGGTTATGTCGGCTTTCGCGCCAAGGACCTCGACGATTGGCGCGGTTATGGCGCGAAGATGCTCGGCTTCCAGCTCGTCGACAAGGGCCGGTCGAGCCTTGCCTTTCGCATGGACGACCGCAAACAGCGCGTGATCGTCGACAATGACGGCGGTGAAGGCGTCAAATTTTTCGGCTGGGAAGTCGCCGACGCGGCGGCGCTCGATGCCCTCGGCGCCCGGCTCGAACAAGCCGGCGTGTCGTTTGCCCGCGGCTCGCGCGCGCTGGCCGACGAACGGCATGTCCGCGACTTGATCGTGTTCAACGATCCGCTCGGCACGCGGGTCGAAATTTTTCACGGCGGCGAGATTTCAAGCGATCCGTTCCGTCCCGGACGCTCGATTTCAGGGTTCCGCACCGGGCCGCTCGGGCTCGGCCACGTCGTCATGAACGTCGAGCGTCTCGACGAAGTCGCCGATTTTTATGAGAACGTGCTCGGCTTCGGCTTGAGCGACTATTACTCGAAGCCGTTCCCGGCGAGATTTCTGCACGTCAACGAGCGCCACCACAGTCTTGCCTTCGTGCAGACGGGCAAGACCGTGATCCACCACATGATGGTCGAGCTCTATTCGTTCGACGACGTCGGGCAGGGGCTCGATCTTGCGCTCAACGAGGAGGGGCGGCTTGCCGTGACGCTCGGCCGGCACTGCGGCGACTACATGACGTCGTTCTACACATGGACCCCCTCGGCCTTCATGGTCGAATACGGCTGGGGCGGCCAATCGATCGATCCGAAGACCTGGGTTGCCAAGGAGCGGACCGAAGGCCCGAGCCTGTGGGGCCATGAGCGCTCCTGGCTGCCGCAGGAAAAGCGCGCCGAGGCCCGCGCCATGCGGCTGAAGAACGCCGAGAACGGCTTGCGGCGGCCGGTGCAGGTCATCGACGGCAATTACAATCGGATGGACGGCGTCTGCCCGTGGTGGGACAGCGTCATGAAGGGCCAGAAAAGCGCCGGCTGAGGGCGCGCGTCCTCATTTCACTCCGGCGGCCAGACGCGCCTTGTCGAGATGGCCGTAGGAGCGCACCGGCGCGCACATCAGGAAGCGGTAGCCTTCCTTGAGGATGCGCTCGCAATTGCCGGCCTCGACATGCGGATGGCCGACGACGACATTGTGCGCCTTGCAGGCGTCGACGACGCGCGCCATCCACTTGAGCACCTCCGGGTGCTCGTATTGCCGCGGGTAGCCGAGCTCCTGGCTGAGGTCGCCTTCGCCGATCAGGATGGCGCTGATGCCCGGCACTTTCTTGAGGATGTCGGGCAAAGCCTCGATGCCCTTGGTATCCTCCATCATCAGGATGACGAAGATCTCGCCCTTGGGATCATAGGGCCAGACGTCGGCGCGCTCGTAATAGTCCTGCTGCGCGATGCCCCAATAACGGATAGCCTGCGTCGGGCCGTCGCCGCGCACGCCGGCCGGCTCGTAACGCGGCGCGCTCTTGAGGCGCGGGAAACGGCAAGCGGACACCGCGTTGTAGGCTTCTTCGACGCTTGAAATATGCGGCCAGATGATGCCGTAAGCGCCGAGATCGAAAGCCTGCTTGGCGTGCCACTGCGCCTTCTCGATGCCGTTGGGCGGAATGCGCACCATCGGCGTCACCGCCGGCGCGACCGAACCCGACCGCGCGATCTGTCCGCGATTGAGCAGGTACTGAAGGCAATCGCGCAGGGCGCGAATGTCGTAGGCATTGTGCTCCATCTCGAAGACGACGCCGTCATATTTGCTGGTCGCCAGCGCGATCGCGGATTCGACATCCGGCGGCGTAAAGCAGGTGAAGGCAGGCCGGCCCTGTTCGAGGGCACGGATGACGCCATTGAGACGCGGCAATTCGGCCATTGTTCACTCCGTCGGGTTCAGTTGATTCCGCGCTGCTTCAGCGCGGCGTTGAGCCGGCCATAGACCTTGCGCGCATTGCCTTCGAAGATTTTCTTGCGGTTCTCGGCGCTGACTGCGGCGAGCTGGTCGATATAGCGCTTGGTGTCGTCGAAATATTGGCCGGTCTCGGGATCGATGCCCTTGACGGCGCCGACCATCTCGGAGGCGAACAGGATGTTGTCGATCGAGATGACCTTGGCGAGCAGTTCGATGCCGGGATAGTGGTAGACGCAGGTGTCGAAGAACACGTTCTTCATCAGGTGCTCGGCAAGCGGCGGACGTTTCATGTCCTGGGCCAGTCCGCGATAGCGGCCCCAATGATAGGGCACGGCGCCGCCGCCATGCGGAATGATGAATTTCAGCGTCGGGAAATCCTTGAACAGATCGGCGGTGATGAATTGCATGAAGGCGGTGGTGTCGCCGTTGATGTAGTGCGCGCCGGTCGCGTGAAAGGCCGGATTGCAGGACGAGGAGACATGCACCATGGCAGGCACATCGAGCTCGACCATCTTTTCGTAGATCGGGTACCAGTATCTGTCGGTGAGCGGCGGGTCTTTCCAGTAGCCGCCCGACGGATCCGGATTGAGATTGCAGCCGATAAAGCCCAATTCCTTCACGCAGCGTTCCAGTTCGGCGACGCAGTTCGCCGGCGGCACGCCGGGCACTTGCGGCAATTGGCACACGCCGATGAAATTCTGCGGATAAAGCGCGCACACCCGGTAGATGAGGTCATTGCAGACGCGCGCCCATTGCGCGCCGATGTCCGCGTCGCCGATATGATGCGCCATGCCGGCGGCGCGCGGCGAGAAGATCGTGATGTCGGTGCCGCGTTCGCGCTGGAACTTGAGCTGGGCGCCTTCGAGGCTGGCGCGGATTTCGTCGTCGCTAATGCCGAGGTCGAGCGATTTCGGCCGCAGCGACTTGTCCTTGATGCTGGCGATCTGCTGGTCGCGGAAAGCGGCCAGCTGCTTGGGCGCCGTCGTGTAGTGTCCGTGGCAGTCGATGATCATGGCTGTAACCTTGTTGGAACCTTTCGCGGCGCGATCTCACACCAGGCCTTCGTAAGAGCCGCCGTCGAGCTGGATGTTCTGGCCGGTCATGAAGCCCGCCTGCGCGCTGCACAAGAACGCGCAGGTGTCGCCGAACTCCTCCGGCAGGCCGAAGCGCTTGGCGGGAAGCGAATCGGCGATGCGCCGGCGCGCTTCCTCCATGGTGATGTTGTGCTGCTTCATGATGCGCTCGGCCATGAAGCGTTGGCGGTCGGTGTCGATGCGTTCGGGCAGCAGGTTGTTGATCGTCACATTGTCGACGGCAACCGCGCGCGAGAGCGATTTCGACAAGCCGGTCAGCCCGGTTCGCGCCGACGTCGACAGTCCCATGTCGGGGAAACGCGGCCCTTTCACCATGGCCGAGGTGATGTTGACGATGCGGCCGAATTTGCGCGCCCGCATGCCGGGCAGCACGGCCTTGATCATGAAGATCGGCGCCAGCATGTTGGCCTCGATCGCGCCCATCCACTCGGCGCGGCCCCAGTCCTCGAATTTCCCCGGCGGCGGACCGGCATTGTTGTTGATCAGAATGTCGGCCTCGGGTGACGCGGCGACCAGATCTTTGCGGCCGTCCTCGGTATTGATGTCGGCGCGAACCGCCGTCACCTTGGCGCCGGTCGTCTCGCGGATTTCCTCGGCGGTCGTCTGCAGCCGCTTTTCGTCGAGGCCGTTGATCGCGACCTCGCAACCTTCGCGGGCGAGCGCCGTCGCGCAAGCCTTGCCCAGGCCGCGTGAGGAGGCGCAGACGATCGCCTTGCGCCCCTTTAATCGCAAATCCATTCGTCCTCCCTCAGGACCGGTGCCGCGCCCCGCGATTGCAACCTATCCACGAATGCGAAAAAGGTGGGATCGCTAGGGGCGGGAGGGCACAGGGCCAAATCTACGCTTTGCAGTTCTTGCTTTCGATGCTCTTATTCTTCGAACCAACATAACGATCTCGAAATGCAGCGTCTACGCCGCCGTCTTGCGGGCCCCGGAACGGATGCGTTGGGAGGAAGATCGAATGGCTCCGAAGCCCGCCACGGCCGCGGCGTAACACGTCATGGCCGTCTATCTCCTTCGCCGCCTCGGCGAAACCCTGATCACGCTTCTGCTCGTCACGCTGCTGGTATTTTGCCTCACCCGGCTGACCGGCGATCCGACGACATTGCTGCTCGGGCCTGAGGCGAGCGACGAGGCGCGCGCCTATTTCCGCCACTACAACAATCTCGATCGTTCTTTGCTGGTGCAATACGTCACCTACCTCGAACATGCCGTCGCCGGCGATTTCGGCACCTCGTTCCGACTCAACGAGCCGGCGATCAAGGTCGTGTTTGAAGCGCTCGGGCCCACGCTCAAGCTCGCCGGCCTCGGCATGCTGTTGTCGATCCTGATCGGCATGCCGCTCGGCATTTGGGCCGCCGCATCACGGTTCTCGTTCGTGAAGCGGGCCGTCAACTGGTATGCGAGCCTCGGGCAGGCGCTGCCGCCGTTTTGGAGCGGGCTGACGCTGGTCATGCTGTTTGCCCTGTGGTTTCCCATCTTCCCGACGTCGGGTTACGGCGCGCCGCGCTACTATGCGTTGCCGGCGCTGACGCTCGCAATCTCCACCTCCGCGGCGGTCGCCGGCCTCACGGCCGCCAATATGGCCGAAGCGCTCAAAAGCGACTTCATTCAGCTCGAGCGCGTGCTCGGCCTGTCGGAGATGCGAATTCTGCTCAAGCACGCCTTGCGCAACGCCGCATTGCCGATCGTGACCTATATCGGCCTGCAATTCGGCCTGATCCTTGGCGGCGCGATCGTCACCGAACGCGTCTTTGCCTGGCCCGGCATCGGCCAACGCATCGTCGAAGCGATCCTCGACCGCGATTATCCCGTCGTGCAGGCGGTCGTGCTGGTGACGGCGCTGCTGTTCATGCTGGTCAATCTTCTGGTCGATATCCTCTACATGGTGCTTGATCCGAGGCTGCGCACATGAACGGCAAGGTCGTCGCCAAACCGGCCGGCCTGTGGGAACGGTTCCGCGCCTTGCGCGCGGCCGACGCGAACCGCTTTCCGCTGATCGCCTCGATCTGCTGCGTTCTCCTTGTGATCGCGGCGCTGATCGGGCCGTGGCTTGCACCTTATGCAAAGGATGCGGTTCATCTCGGCGCCAGCCTGCTGCCGCCGTTCTGGCAGCCCGGCGGTTCGGCCCAGCATCTGTTGGGCACCGATCAACTGGGCCGCGATATTCTCAGCCGCTTGATCGCGGGCGCGCGCATCTCGCTTGCCACGGCGACCGCCGCCGTCGCCATATCCGGCGTATTCGGCGTGATCGCCGGGCTTGTCGCCGGCTATGTCGGCGGCATCCTCGAAGCCGTCGCAATGCGCATCGTCGATGCGTTTCTGGCGCTGCCGTTCATTCTTTGGCGCTGGCGCTGGTGGCGACGCTTGGCTCCGGTTTCGGCAATATCATCATGGTCATGGTGATCGCCAACTGGGCGCGTTATGCGCGGCTCGTGCGCAGCGAAGTGATCAGCATCAAGCAGCGTGATTTTGTCACGCTTGCCCGCATCGCCGGCGTCGGTCCGGTGCGCATCATGCTGCGGCACGTCTTGCCGAATGCGCTCAACTCCGTCGTCGTGCTGGCGATCCTCGACGTTGGCCGCGCCATTATTCTGGAGTCGTCGTTGTCGTTTCTTGGCGTCGGCATCCAGCCGCCCGACGTCTCCTGGGGCCTGATGCTGGCGGACGGCCGCACCTTCCTGGGCTTCGCCTGGTGGCTGACCACTTTGCCCGGCCTCATAATCGTTTGCGCGGTGCTCTCATTCAACGCGCTCGGGCGCTGGCTGCGGGTGAGGCTCGACCCGCGCGGGCAGTTGTGACCATGGCGCTCGTTCAGGTCCGCGACCTCAGCGTCGAGTTCGGCCCGGCGGCGCGGCCGGTGCAAGCTGTGTCGCATGTCGATCTGGCCATTGAAGCGGGCGAGATTGTCGGCATTGCCGGCGAATCCGGCAGCGGCAAGACAACGCTGTGCGCGGCGCTGATCCGCGCGCTGCCGCGCGCCGCAAGGGTCAGCGGCGAGGTGACGTTCGACAACCGCTCGATCTTTGCGATGTCGTCGCGCGAATTGCGCAAATTGCGCGGGCAGGAAATCGCGATGATCCTGCAAAACCCGATGACGTCGCTCGATCCGCTGTTCACCATCGGCAATCAATTGACCGAGGTGCTGACGACACGCGAGCGCCCGGCGGCAAAGACGTTGCAGGGACGTGAAGTCGAGCTGTTGCGCTCTGTGCATTTGACCGCGCCCGAGGCCAGGCTCAGGCAATATCCGCACGAGCTGTCGGGCGGCATGCGCCAGCGCATTCTGATCGCCATGGCGAGCGCGACCGCGCCGAAGCTGCTGCTCGCCGACGAGCCGACCACCGCGCTCGATGCCACCATCCAGGAAGAAATCCTGGTTCTGTTTCGCGAGATCCGCGACAAGCAGGGCACCGCGATCGCGATCATCACCCACGATCTCGGCGTCATCCGGCGCATCTGCGACCGCGTCGTCATCATGTATGCGGGCCGCATCGTCGAGGAAGGACCGGTCGAAGCCATATTCAGCGCGCCGCGTCATCCTTATACGCGCGCGCTTCTTGCCGCGATCCCCGTGCTTGACGATGATCGGGTCATCCTTCAGGCGATCCCCGGCCAGGTGCCGGACCTTGCCGATCTCGGCAATTTCTGTCCCTTCGCGGCACGCTGTCCGATGGTTGTCGATCGCTGCCGCCTCGAAAGCCCGCCCGAAAGCCTGCTCGATGAGCGCCATCGTGTCTTTTGCTGGCGCGCCGGAGAGGCTGCATGAGCCGCGAAGCGCTCGCCCAAGCCGCCGAGGCCCCGCTCGTCGATCTCCGTAACGTCCGCAAGGAATTCGGCCGGCGCCGCATGCTCGGGCTCGGCGGCAAGGGAACGGTGGTCGCCGTCGACGACGTTTCGCTCTCGATTCCGGCGGGGTCGACTTTCGGTCTGGTCGGTGAATCGGGAAGCGGCAAGAGCACCATTGCCCGGCTGCTGCTCAAACTGGAGCGGCCAACCTCCGGCACGGTTTCGGTGGGCGGCCGCGACATTTTTCAGCAGACCGCCGGGGAGGAAAAAGCCTATCGGCGGACCGTGCAGATGGTGCTGCAGGACCCCTATGGCGCGCTCAGTCCGCGGCTGCGGGTGCGCGACATCATCGGTGAGCCGCTGGCGGCGCAAGGCGTCGGCCGCGGGCAGATTGCCGAAAATATCCCGCAACTGCTGGAGACGGTCGGGCTCGCCAAGGATGCGGGCGAACGCTATCCGCACCAGTTCAGCGGCGGGCAACGCCAGCGCATCGCGATCGCGCGCGCATTGTCCGTCCATCCGCGGTTGCTGGTTCTGGACGAGCCGGTTTCGGCGCTCGATGTGTCGATCCGCGCGCAGATCCTGATCCTGCTGCGCTCCATGCAGGAACGGCTGGGGCTGACCTATCTGTTCATCGGCCACGATCTGGCGATCGTCAAATATGTGAGCGCCATCGTCGGCGTCATGTATTTCGGCCGGATGGTTGAGATCGGCCCCGCCGACGATCTCTTGCGCCGCCCGCTGCATCCTTATACGCGCCGGCTGGTCGCCGTCGCCTCGATGACGCAGCCGCTCGGCCATCATCGGCTCACCGGCGAATTGCCAAACCCGCTCGATCCGCCGAGCGGATGTCAATTCCGCATGCGTTGTCCCTTTGCAACGGAAACCTGCGTCGCGCAGGTGCCGCCGCTGCGGGAGACCGGCCGCCAACATCGCGTCGCCTGCCACTATTTCGAGGACATCGAAAACGGCAGCAAAGCCGAAACCGGCCCGATGCTCTTATCGGCTTGAGCTCTTGACCTCTCCCCGGCTGGGGAGAGGTGAGCGACGATCGCGACCGGATACGGCCGCAAGCCCTACGCGGTCTTGCTGACGTCCTGCAGCGGAGCGAAGGCGAGGAACGGCGCCACCTTGAAATTCACTTTCTTCGAGGTGACGTACAGCGTGTCATTCGCCCACAGCGGCAGGAAATAAGCCTCGTCATGCATGCGCCGGAGAATCTTGTTGATGAAGGCGTTACGCTCGTTCACGTCGGTGAAATTATTGAGCTTCGCCAGCATCTCGTCGTTCTCCTTGTCGAAGACCCATGAGGTGGCCAGCGTCGAGCGGGTATTGACCAGGAGCTTGTAGGCGACGTCCTTCGACGGGTCGGGGCCCGTCGCATAGATCATGCCGACCGTCGGATCTTTCTGCTTGGCCTGCTTGATCTGGTTCCAGGCGCCGAATTCCAGAATCTGGAGGTCAACCTGGACGCCGATGCGCTTGAGGTATTCGGCAATCGCCTCGCAGGTTTCCTTGCTGGCGGCGACGCGGCCCGGCGCCATGCCGACGAAACGCAGCGGCTTGCCGAAATCGAAATTGGCCTTTTTGAGAAGATCGCGCGCCTTGTTCGGGTCGTAGTGATAGGGCGTAACGCTTTGCTGCGAGCAGGCCGGCTGTGCCGACGTGCACCACAGTTCCTGCGGCGCGGCGTAGCCCAGCATGATCGACTTCAACAATGCCGGACGATCAATCGCCATGCTCAGCGCCTGGCGGACCTCGAGCTTCTGCGTCTCGGCGTGGAATTTGTTGAAATAGACGACGATGTTGGTGAAGGCGGGAACGCGCACCACCTCAAGCGTCGGCATGGCCGCAATCCGCGCCGCCAGCACCGGCGAAATCGGCGTCGCCGCGTCGGCTTCGCCCGCCATCACTTGCGCCAGGCGGCTCTGTTCCTCCGGCGCGACCTTGAGCGTCACCTCGGAGACCTTCGCCTTGGGCCCCCAATAATCCGCGAAGGCCTTCATCTTGAGGAATTGGTTCGGTTGACGGTCGACAAACTGGAACGGACCGGTGCCGACCGGTTTTTTTGCGAACTCCGCGCTTCCGACCTGTTCGATGTATTTCTTCGGCTTGAGCTGCCAATAGAGCGAAAATTTCGCGATGGTATCGGCATCGATCGCCTTGAGATGAACCGTGAAACTTTTGTCGTCGTGCCGCTCGATATTGACGATGTTGTTGAGCAGGCTGGCGCGCTGGTTCTGCGTCGCCGGATCGCGGCTGCGCGCAATGCTGAAGATGAAGTCGTCGCTGGTGACCGGGTCACCGTTGTGGAACTTGGCGGCGCGCAGGGTAAATTTGTGCGACAGGCCGTCGGCGCTCGGTTCGTGCTTCTCGGCGAGCGCGGGAACCAGATCGCCCTTGTCGTCGGGACGGAACAGGCCTTCGAACAAATTGCCGTAGGCCCAATAGTCGTTCCAGTTGGTGTAATGATCGGGGTCTAAATTGCCGACATCGTGACCGATCGAAATGGTCAGCGCATTCGCGCTCTGCGACCAGGCGGTGTTGAAGGCTGCGAGAACTCCCGCGCTCGCCAGCGGAATGGCCGCGGCGCCTTGCATCAGACCGCGGCGTGACAGGCCCGTTTTTCTGTTTCGTTGCATGTTTCCATCCCCAAGAGCCGACGTTTTTGATGCGAATATATATTTTTTTGTACGATGAAAACACTACCGCCGCCAGATTGATCAAGTCAATCCGATTGCTTTTGCGGCAACGGCGTCCGCTTGCCGCAGCCTGGAGTAGCAATGACTTTCCATCTCGATTGCGGTCGACAAGGCCCAATCTTCGGTATCGTTGGGTGCAATTGATCGGAGATATCCCTCGCGCCGGCACGGGCAAGATCATACGTTACAGGCTGCGGGAAATGATGAAGGCGTAAGGTGGGCCGGGCAGGACCAAGGAGACTGTGCCATGACCGATGCTGAGGCGCTTTGGGCCGACTTCGCCAAGCCGATCGTCACCGCCGACGACTACATCAATTCGCTGCGCGGCCGCGGCATGAATGTCTTTTTCATGGGCGAGCGCGTGGCGGAGCCCGTCGATCACCCGGTGATCCGGCCGTCGGTCAACGCCATGGCGGAAACCTTCCGCGTCGCCAGCGAGCGCCCGGCCTTCGGCACCGTGCATTCCACGATCAGCGACAAACAGATCAACCGCTTTCTGCACGTGCCGGTCAGCCCCGCCGAGCTGGTCGCCAAGCACGAGATGCAGCGCGAACTCGGCCGCCGCACCGGCACCTGCTTCCAGCGCTGCGTCGGGCTCGACGCCATCGGCACCTGTCATTCGGTGACCTTCGACATCGACGCCAAGAAGGGCACCGACTACCACCGGCGCTTCCTCGCTTTCTTGAAGCGCGCGCAGACGGCCAATGTGGTCATCGGCGGCGCCATGACCGATCCGAAAGGCGACCGCTCCAAGGCGCCGCACCAGCAGCGCGACCCCGATCTCTTCCTGCATGTGGTCAAGCGCGACGACAAGGGCATCACTGTTTCCGGCGCCAAGATGCACCAGACCGGCGCGGTCAATTCGCACTGGCTGATCTTCATGCCGACCATGCGCATGAGCGAATCAGACCGCGACTGGTCGGTGGTCGGCGCGGTGCGCGTCGATGCACCGGGCTTGACCTATATCGTCGGCCGCCAGACCAACGACACCCGCATCATGGACGGCGGCGCCATGGACGCCGGCAACGCGCAGTTCGCCGGCCAGGAATCGCTGATCGTCTTCGACGACGTCTTCGTGCCGCATGAGCACGTCTTCATGGACGGCGAATGGGAATACGCGACATCGCTGGTCGAGCGCTTCACCACCTATCACCGCTCGTCTTATGTCTGCAAAACCGGCCTCGGCGACGTGCTCATCGGCGCCGCGGCCTCGGCCGCCGAGCACAACGGCGTCGAGGGCGTCTCCCACATCAAGGACAAGCTGGTGGAGATGACCCACCTCAACGAGACCATCTATTCAAGCTGCATGGCCGGCGCGCATCAGGCAAAGCCGATGGCCTCGGGCGCCTACCTCAACGACGAGATGCTCTCCAACGTCGCCAAGCACAATGTCACGCGCTTTCCCTTCGAGATTGCGCGGCTGGCGCAGGACATCGCCGGCGGGCTCGTCGTCACCATGCCGTCGGAGAAGGATCTGCAGAACAACGAGATCGGTCCGCTGATCCGCAAGTTCCTGCAAGGCCGCGACGGCGTCGAGGTCACCGACCGCATGCGGATTCTGCGCCTGATCGAGAACATGACCATCGGCCGCAACGCCGTCGGTTATCTGACCGAAAGCCTGCACGGCGCCGGCTCGCCGCAGGCGCAGCGCATCCAGATCGCGCGCGGCATGAAGATCGACGAGAAGAAGGCGCGGGCGCGGCATCTCGCCGGTATTGGCTCTGAACAGGCCAAACACTGAGCAACCCGCAAGGCGCTTGGTTGCCGGGTGCCGTACAGCCTAGATATGACAATTCTATATATGTTATATTGCGTTTATGTTTTGATAGCTTAAAATTTACCGATAGAGTTCGGTGCGCAAATAGCCGAAAAGACCGCCTGAAGCTGGCCATGAGACCGGCGGGTGGAGGAAAACGCAAAGGGAGGAAAATTTATGTCGGTCTTCAAGAAAGTATTGCGCTTAGGCGCCGTCGCCAGTCTCGGCGGCGCGCTTATGTTGTCTTCGGTGCCCGCCAATGCGCTGGGAGCCGACCAAAGCCCATCGAGATTCATCGTTCCCGCCGGTACCGGCGGCGGCGCCGACCAGATGGCGCAACGATGCAGGGCATTATTCAGCCAAGCACAATCTGATGCCGAAGCGTCGGTGGTCGTCATCAGCAAATCGGGCGGCGCCGGCGGCGAAGGCTTCCTCGACGTCAAGAACGCGAAGGGCGACCGATCACAAGCTGATCATTACGCTATCGAACCTGTTTACGACACCGATGGCCACGGGCATTCGCCGTTCACCTGGAAGGATCTGACACGCCGGTCGCCATGATGGCGCTCGACGAGTTCGTGCTCTGGGTCAACGCCGACAAGCCGACTACAAGACGCCGAACGACTACGTCGACGCCATCAAGTCCAAGCCCGACGGCACTTTCAAGATGGGCGGCACCGGCTCCAAGCAGGAAGACCAGATCGTCACCGTCGCGATTGAACAGAAGACCGGCGCCAAGTTCACCTACGTGCCTTATAAAGGCGGCGGCGCAGGTGGCACGTGCAGCTCGTCGGCGACCACATCGACTTCAGCGGTCAACAACCCGATCGAGGCGGTGGCGCACTGGCGGGCCGGCACGTTGCGGCCGCTCTGCGTGTTCGACGCCAAGATCATGCTCGACTATCACGACGAAATTGACGGCGGACATGGCGTGGCAGGACATTCCGACCTGCAAGTCGCAAGGGCCTCGACATCGAATATCACGATGCTGCGCGGCTACTTCATGACGGCGCCAGGCGTGCGACCGGACGCGGTCGACTACTACGTTGACCTGCTCAAGAAGGTGCGCGAGACGCCCGAGTGGAAAAAGCTACATGGACGAACGGCGCCTTCAACCAGAGCTTCATGACCGGGGCCGAGTTCACCAAGTGGGTGACCGATGCGGCCGAGACCCATCAGCGGTTGATGACGAAGGCCGGCTTTATGCACAAAGGGAGCTGAGTTCCCTCGAGGTTGCGGGGGCGCCCTTGAACCGGCGCTCCCGCAATTCGTTTTTGCCTCGCAACCACGCCTGCCGCTCGGACCGAGTCCAAACGGCGAGCAAAAGAATTCGCGGTGGCGACGAGGTCCAATTGCAATGAGCGTGTCTGAAAACGAAGATTTGGAAAGCAGCGTCGTTTCGAACCGCACGATGAATATCGTCGTGGCGCTCGTGCTATCGGTAATCGCCGCGGTGGTGATGATTACCTGCTACGGCTGGGCGTCGGCTGGGCCAAGGACGTGCGGCCGCGACGCCGGCTATCTTCCCGTTCTACGTCGCGCTGTTTACGTTCGATCGCCTGCGGCGCCACTTTGGCGCAGAGCTGTTCGCGCGCGGTGCCGACAGCGGCAGGCTCGTTCATCGGCCACGGCGAAATGATCATGGTGCTGCAAGTCCTGGTGCCGACGGCGTTTTACGTCGTGCTGGTCGATCTATATCGGGATTTACGTGGCCTCGACGGCTTCTGTTCATCGGCTTCTTCATGACGCTGGCACGGCCGCTAGTTGGATCGTCAAAACGGTTCCGGTTTCAGTGGCGGTGCCGTCGGCAATCTTCATCATCTTCGAGATCTGGTTCCTGGTCCCGCTGCCGAAAGGTCCGCTCGAAAACTGGCTCGGGTACTAGGGCGGCCAAGAATAGCGGCGCTGAAAGCACCGGAGTGACAGGTTTAGGCAATAAGGACAAGAGACGGGCTTATGCTGGAAGACATCGGCAATCTGATGCACGGTTTCGACGTGCTGCGACACCCGTGCAATCTGGGCTACATGGTGGTCGGCATTCTGTTCGGCGTATCGTCGGCGTTCTGCCCGGCGTCGGCGGCGCCAACGGCATCGCAATTCTGCTGCCGCTGACGTTTTCGATGCCCAACATCGACCGCGATCATCATGCTGGCGGCGATCTATTGGGGGGCGCTGTTCGGCGGCGCTATCACCGCGATTCTGTTCAACATACCCGGCGAACCGTGGTCGGTGGCAACCACGTTCGACGGCCATCCGCTGGCCAAGCAGGGCCACGCCGGCGAGGCGCTGACCGCTGCATTCAGATCGTCCTTCGTCGGCGCGTTGTTCGCGACGATCGTGATCACGTTCCTTGCGCCAATGGTCGCCAGTTTCGCGCTCGATTTCGGGCCACCGGAAATTTCTCGGTTTATCTGCTGACGTTTTGCAGTTTCGTGGGCCTGGGCCACCAATCGCCGTTCAAGACCGTCACCGCGATGATGCTCGGTTTCGGCTCGTTCGCCGTGCGGGCACCGATGAAGTGACCGGCGGCTTGCGGCTAACTTTCGGCACCGAGCCGCTGCTCACTGGCTTCCACTTCCTGATCGCCGTGATCGGCCTGTTCGGCATCGGCGAGATCCTGTTGACGGTCGAGGAAGGCCTGCACTTCGGAAGGGCGCAGCGCCGGCATCAATCCATAGGTGGTGTGGCAGACCTGGAAGGAACTGCCGCGCTACTGGGTCAGCATTGTCCGTGGCACCTTGGTCGGCATCTGGCTGGGCGTCACGCCGGGCGGCGCGACACCGGCTTCGTTCATGAGCTACGGCCTTGCCAAGCGCATCTCGAAGCACGGCGACAAATTCGGCACCGGCGAGCTCGAAGGCGTCGTGGCGCCGGAGACGGCCGCGCATGCCGCCGGCACCTCGGCGCTGCTGCCGATGCTCGCGCTCGGCATTCCCGGCTCGCCGACCGCCGCCGTGCTGCTAGGCGGCCTGCTGATCTGGGGCCTGCAGCCCGGTCCACTGCTGTTCGTCGAGCAGAAGGATTTCGTCTGGGGCCTGATCGCCTCGCATGTATCTCGGCAACATCGTCGGCCTCGTCGATCGTGCTGTCCACGCGTGCCGCTGTGGGCGTCGATCATGCGCATTCCGTTTAGCCATGATCGCGCCAATCATCATCGTGGTTCTGCGCCATCGGCTCCTACACGCGTGCACGAACGCACCTCGCCGATCTGATCTTCATGGTGATGTTCGGCGTCATCGGCTACTTGTTCAAGAAATGCTAGATTATCCGCTGGCGCCGATGGTGCTGGCGATCGTACTCGGCGACCGCGCCGAGAAGCTCGTTCGCCAGGCGATGATCGGCTCGCAGGGCAATCTCATCGTGTTCTGGTCGAACGGCCTGGTGAGCACCATCACGGCGCTCGAGCATGATCGCGCTGTTCTGGCCGATGATCTCCGCGCCTGGACGCGGCTGCGCCGGGGCAAGAGCGGGTTGCGGCCGGCGGAATAAGACGGCGCTGCGGCGCAACAACTGACAATTCGTGCATCGATTTTGACGAGCAGCCAAAAACTTGGCGGCTGCGCGCCATTCCTTAATGTTGAATTTATGCAAGTGCCCCAGTCGGGTGCCCTATGACTCCGCCCAACCTGGCCCACACCGGGCGCGCTAATCAAGACCAAGAATGGTCAATACTGGGGGAGATACCAATGGCAATGGCAGCGGGTACCGCCGCAACAGCGCGCGCGTCTGAAGGCACGCGCTGGGGCCAGCTCGTCTTCGGCATCATCTGCATGGTGATGATCGCCAACCTGCAATACGGCTGGACGCTCTTCGTCAATCCGATCGATCAGAAATATCACTGGGGCCGCGCGGCCATCCAGGTCGCCTTCACCATCTTCGTGGTCACCGAAACCTGGCTGGTGCCGATCGAGGGCTACCTGATCGACAAGTTCGGGCCCAAGGTGATGGTCTGCGGCTCGGGCGTGCTGGTGGCGATCGCCTGGGTCATCAACTCGATGGCCGAGCGCACTGTTCCTGCTCTACGTCGGCGCCGCCATCGGCGGCATCGGCGCCGGCGTGATCTACGGCGCCTCGGTCGGCAACGCGCTGAAGTGGTTCCCGGACCGCCGCGGCCTCGCCGCCGGTCTGACCGCTGCCGGCTTCGGCGCCGTGTCGATCGACCGCGTGCTCAACGGCATCTGCCGGCCGTTCTTCGGCTGGGTTTCGGACCAGATCGGCCGCGAGAACACGACGTTCATCGCCTTCCTCGTCGAAGGCATCGGCATCTACGCGCTGTTCTATCTGGCCGGTAACCCGCTTCCGTTCGTGCTGCTGTCGGGCGTGGTGTTCTTTGCCTGGGGCGAGATCTACTCGCTGTTCCCGGCGACCTGCACCGACATCTACGGACGGAAATTCGCCACCACCAATTACGGCCTGCTCTACACCGCCAAGGGCACCGCGGCGTTGCTGGTTCCGCTCGCCAACGTGCTCACCTCGGCGACCGGCAACTGGCACGCGGTGTTCATCATCGCGGCGATCCTCAATGTCGTCTGCCGCGGTGATGGCGCTGCTGGTGCTCAAGCCGATGCGCATCCGCACCATGGCGCAAGGCTAGGCAACCGCCGCAAGACACGAAGACCGCCTGCGGGACCCAAATCCAGCGGGCGGTTTTTTGCCCATTCGGTTTTGATTTTGCCGCAACGCAACAACGCGCCAACAAGGCCGTTGCGCCGCTCCTGCACATCTGGAATATTGTATACCAGCCATGAGTACCCGAGCGCGTTCCAGCAAAAGAAGCGTTTCGCGTCGCCGTGCCCGGCCGTCTTCGGTCGGCGCTGCGGCCACGATGCAGCCGGCGCTGGCGCCCATCGACACCACGCCGAGCTTCAAGCACAAGGCCTACGCGGCCTTGAAGAACGCCATCGTGGCGATGGACATCTATCGCAGCCGCGACGACATCCGCCTCGACGAGCGCAAGCTGGCGCAGGATTTCGGCGTCAGCCGCACCCCGGTGCGCGAGGCGCTGGCGCAGCTCGAAAGCGAAGGCTTCGTGCGCTCGGTGCCGCGCCGCGGCATCTATGTGGTGCGCAAGTCAAAGGCCGAAGCAATCGAGTTGATCACCGCCTGGGCGGCGCTGGAAAGCATGGCGGCGCGGCTGATTACGGAGCAGGCGAGCGACGCCGAGATCGCCGGCTTGCGGCGGATGTTCGCCACCTTCGAGGGCGGGCACCTGCGCGCGCATCTCGACGAGTATTCCGAGGTCAATATCGAGTTTCACCAGACCATCATCCGCATGAGCCGCAACCGTGTGCTCATCGACCTCGCCGAAAACCTGTTCACACATATGCGCATGATCCGCCGCAAGACCATCGGCGAGAAGGACCGCGCCGACCGCTCGATCCGCGACCACATGAGCATCATCGAGGCGCTGGAGCGGCGCCAGACCGAACGCGCCGGAGAACTTGTGCGCGACCATGCGCTCGGCCTTGCCGAGCATGTGGCGAAATACGCCGACTATCTGGACTGAACGTCCGGCTTAAAGAAACGAGGGGAGACGACCCATGGCTGACGCCGCAGTGAAACCGAAGCCCGCCGCAACGAGCGCGGGCGACGCCGAACGCGAGCTGACCGACGGCTTTCACCTCATCATCGACGCGCTCAAGCTCAACGGCCTCACGACGATCTACGGCGTGCCCGGCATCCCGATCACGGATTTCGGCCGCATGGCGCAGGCCGCCGGCATCCGCGTGCTTTCGTTCCGCCACGAGCAGAATGCCGGCTATGCCGCGGCGATCGCCGGCTTTCTCACGAAAAAGCCCGGCGTCTGCCTCACTGTATCGGCGCCCGGCTTCCTCAACGGCCTCACCGCGCTCGCTCACGCCACCACCAATTGCTTCCCGATGATCCAGATCTCTGGCTCTTCCGAGCGCGAAGTCGTCGACCTGCAGCAGGGCGACTACGAGGAGATGGACCAACTCGCCATCGCCAAGCCGCTGTGCAAGGCGGCGTTCCGCGTGCTGCACGCCGCCGACATCGGCATCGGCGTGGCGCGCGCGATCCGTGCCGCGGTCTCCGGCCGTCCCGGCGGCGTCTATCTCGACCTGCCGGCCAAGCTGTTCGGCCAGGTCATGGATGCGGCGGCCGGACAGAAATCGCTCGTCAAGGTCATCGATCCGGCGCCGGCGCAGATTCCGGCGCGCTGACGCCGTCAAGCGCGCGCTCGACGTGCTCAAAAGCGCCAAGCGCCCGCTGATCATCCTCGGCAAGGGCGCGGCCTACGCGCAGGCCGATGACGCGATCCGCGCGCTAGTCGAAAAGAGCGGCATTCCGTTCCTGCCGATGAGCATGGCCAAGGGTCTCTTGCCCGACACGCATCCGCAATGCGCGGGCGCCGCGCGCTCGACGGTGCTGAAGGATTCCGACGTCGTCATGCTGATCGGCGCCCGGCTCAATTGGCTGTTGTCGCATGGCAAGGGCAAGACCTGGGGCGAGGCGCCGAAGAAATTCATCCAGATCGACATCGAGCCGAAGGAAATGGACTCGAATATCGAGATCGCGGCGCCGATGGTCGGCGATATCGGCTCCTGCGTCTCGGCGCTGCTTGAAGGCATGGGGTCCAAGTGGCCGGCCCCGCCGGCCGATTGGGTGAACGCCGTCGCGGCCAAGCGCGAAGAGAACGTCGCCAAGATGGCGCCGCGGCTGATGAACAACAATTCGCCGATGGACTATCACGGCGCGCTCGGCGTGCTGCGCACCATCGTCAAGGAGCGGCCCGACGCCATCCTGGTCAACGAAGGCGCCAATACGCTCGATCTCGCCCGCGGCATCATCGATATGTATCGAGCCGCGCAAGCGCCTCGACGTCGGCACCTGGGGCGTCATGGGCATCGGCATGGGTTACGCCATCGCCGCGGCGATCGAGACCGGCAAGCCGGTGCTCGCCGTCGAAGGCGACTCGGCTTTCGGATTTTCGGGAATGGAAGTGGAGACGATCTGCCGCTACAAGCTGCCGGTCTGCGTCGTCATCTTCAACAATGACGGCATCTACCGCGGCACCGATATCAATTCGGTGAGCGCCGATCCGGCGACGACGGTGTTCGTCAAGGGCTCACGCTACGACAAGATGATCGAGGCCTTCGGCGGCGTCGGTGTCAATGCGACGAGCCCAGACGAACTCAAGCGCGCGGTGAATGCCGCGATGGACTCGGGCGAGCCGACGCTCATCAACGCGGTGATCGATCCGGCGGCCGGCAGCGAGTTCGGCCGCATCGGCAATCTCAACCCGCAAAGCGCACTCAAGAAGAAATAGGCGAGATTATCGTCCCCGCGAAGGCGGGGACGCAGCAACCACGGATCTAACGGTGCCATTTGGAAATGGAAACGGCTACGAATACTGGATGCCCGCCTTCGCGGGCATGACGGCCGAGAGACAGGGAGGACCAGGAATGGCCAAGCGCAAGAAACCGGCGAAGACGAAAACCCGCGCGGCGGCGAAGAAATCGGCCCGCAAGGTCGTCAAACTCGCGAGTGCGCGCAAAGCCGCGGGCAAGAAAGCATCGAACGGCAACGGCAAATCGAATGGCCTGCCGAGGCCGAGCACCAAGCCTTACGGTCAGGCCGGCCTGGCCCTGCAAGGCGTCCGCATCCTCGACTTCACGCATGTGCAGTCCGGACCCACTTGCACCCAGCTGCTCGCCTATATGGGTGCCGACGTGATCAAGGTCGAACGCCCGGGCGCCGGCGACATCACGCGCGGGCAACTGCGCGACGTGGCCAACGCCGACAGCCTGTATTTCACCATGCTCAACGGCAGCAAGCGGTCGATCACCATCGACTCAAAACATCCCAAGGGCATGGAAATTCTCAACCGCCTGATCAAGACCTGCGATGTGCTGGTGGAGAATTTCGCCCCCGGCGCGCTCGATCGCATGGGCTTGACCTGGGAGCACATCCACAAGACCAACCCGCGCATGATCGTCGCCTCGGTCAAGGGTTTCGGCCCCGGGCCGTATGAGGACTGCAAGGTCTACGAGAACGTCGCCCAATGCGCCGGCGGCTCCGCCTCCACCACCGGTTTTCGTGAAGGCCCGCCGCTGGTCACCGGCGCGCAGATCGGCGACTCGGGCACCGGCCTGCATCTCGCGCTCGGCATCGTCTCGGCGCTCTACCAACGCATCCGCACCGGCCGCGGGCAGAAGGTGCTCTGCGCCATGCAGGACGGCGTGCTCAATCTTGCCCGCGTCAAGCTGCGCGATCAGCAGCGTCTGGCGCACGGCCCGCTCACCGAATACAGCCAGTATGGCGAGGGCGTGCCATTCGGCAAGGCGGTGCCGCGGGCCGGCAACGACTCCGGCGGCGGCCAGCCGGGCTGGATCGTCAAGTGCAAAGGCTGGGAAGCCGATCCCGATGCCTATCTCTATTTCATCACCCAGGCGCCGGTGTGGAATGAGATCTGCGACGTCATCGGCGAGCCGACCTGGAAGACCGACCCCGGATACGCCACGCCGAAGGCGCGGCTGCCCAAGCTCAAGCAGATCTTCGCCCGCATCGAGCAATTTACCATGACCATGACCAAGTTCGAGGCCATGGATCTGTTCAACAAGCACGACATCCCGTGCGGGCCGATCCTGTCGATGAAGGAGATCGCCGAGGAGCAATCGCTGCGCACGACCGGTACGGTGGTCGAGGTCGATCATCCGACCCGCGGCAAATACCTGACCGTCGGCAATCCGATCAAGCTTTCGGATTCGCCGGCCGACGTGCGGCGCTCGCCACTGCTCGGCGAGCACACCGATGAGGTCCTGACCAAGGTGCTCGGCTACAAGGCCTCGGAGCTCAACGCGATCAAGGCGTCGGGGGCGATCACGCCGCCGAAGAAGGAAGACAAGGCGGCGTAATTTTTCTTGTCCCGGACGCGGTGCAGCACGTAGTGATGCACCGCTGATCCGGGACCGTCGCGTACGCGGAGCTTGTTACGGTCCCGGTTCTGCAGCGAACCGCTTCGCGCTGCGCAGCGCCGGGGACAAGCAAGAATAAGACGGGGAGGAGTTGCTTATGCGTATCGTAGTCCACGGCCAGCAGGCGTTCGGCAAGGCCGTGCTGGAGGCGCTCTTGAAGCGCGGCGAAGACGTCGTCGCCGTCTATGTGGCGCCGGAAAAGGAAGGCGCCAAAGCCGACCCGCTGAAGGAAGCCGCGCTCGCCGCCAAGCTCCCGGTCTATCAGCCGGCCTCCTACAAGGACCCGAAGATCTGGGAGGAATTCAAGGCGCTCAAGCCCGACCTGCAGGTCATGGCCTTCGTCACATTGTTCGTGCCGGAAGACTTCCTCAACATCCCGGCCAAGGGTTCGATCCAGTATCACCCGTCGCTGCTGCCGGCCTATCGCGGCGCCTCCGCCATCAACTGGCCGATCATCAAGGGCGAGAAGGAAACCGGCCTGTCGATCTTCTGGCCCGACAACGGCCTCGATACCGGCGACGTGCTGCTGCAGAAGAAGACGCCGATCTCCGGTACCGACACGCTCGGCACCGTCTATTTCGATCGCCTGTTCCCGATGGGCGTTGAGGCGATGATGGAATTGGTCGACCTGGTGAAGGCCGGCAAGGCGCCGCGCATCAAGCAGGATGAATCGAAAGCCACTTACGAAGGCCGCTGCGGTCCTGGCAACGCCAAGATCGACTGGGGCAAGCCGTGGGAGCAGATCGACCGGCTGATCCGCGGCTGCAACCCGGCGCCCGGCGCCTGGTCAACGTTCGACGGCAAGACGTTGAGAATCTTTGACGCCAAGCCGCTGCCGGCGAAGAACCCCAAGGGCATCGGCGGCAAGCTTGGCGAGATCGTCGCCGTCGAAGCCGACGGCTTCACCGTCGTCTGCGCCGACGGCCGCTTCAAGGTCACGCGCGTGCAGCCCGCCGACGGCAAGAAGATCGACGCCGGCGAGTGGGCGAAGTCCGTCAACGTCGCGACGGGAGCAAAGTTCTCATGACTCTCAATCGTCGTCCCCGCGAAAGCGGGGACCCGGTCATCACTGAGCTCTCGGTGTGTACTGGATGCCCGCCTTCGCGGGCATGACATCGGAAAATTCTTCAACCTTCATACACTCATTGGATCCACATCATGCCCGCCTCGCAGCATCAGAATCCGAAATCCGACATTGAAATTTCGCAAGCGGCCGTAAAGCGGCCGATCATCGCGCTCGCCAAGGAAAAGCTCGGCATCGCGGCCGAGAACCTCGAGCCCTACGGTCATTACAAGGCCAAGGTATCGATGGAATACGTCAAATCGCTGCAGGGCAAGAAGAACGGCAAGCTGATCCTGGTGACCGCGATCACGCCGACGCCGGCGGGCGAGGGCAAGACCACCACCACGGTCGGCCTGACCGACGCGCTCAATTTCATCGGCAAGAAGGCCATGCTCTGCCTGCGCGAGCCGTCGCTCGGTCCGTCGTTCGGCATGAAGGGCGGCGCCGCCGGCGGCGGCTATGCCCAGGTGGTGCCGATGGAGGACATCAATCTGCACTTCACCGGCGACTTCCACGCCATCACGTCGGCGCACAATCTGCTGTCGGCGCTGATCGACAACCACATCTATTGGGGCAATGCGCTCGGCATCGACAGCCGCCGCGTGGTCTGGCGCCGCGTCATGGACATGAACGACCGCGCGCTGCGCGAGATCGTCTGTTCGCTCGGCGGCGTCGCCAACGGCTATCCGCGCGAGGCTGGCTTCGACATCACCGTCGCCTCCGAGGTGATGGCAATCTTCTGCCTGGCCAAGGACCTCGACGACCTCAAGGAGCGGCTCGGCAACATCATCGTCGCCTATACGCGCGACCGCAAACCCGTGCGCGCGCGCGACTTGAAGGCGCACGGCGCCATGGCCGCGCTGCTCAAGGAAGCGATTGCGCCCAATCTGGTGCAGACGCTGGAAGGCACGCCCGCCTTCATCCACGGCGGGCCCTTCGCCAACATCGCGCATGGCTGCAACTCGGTGCTCGCCACCACCACCGCGCTCAAGCTCACCGACTATGTGGTGACCGAAGCCGGCTTCGGCGCCGATCTCGGCGGCGAGAAATTCCTCGACATCAAGTGCCGCAAGGCGGGTCTCGCGCCGGATTGCGTGGTGCTGGTCGCCACCATCCGCGCGCTCAAGATGCATGGCGGCGTGCAGAAGGCCGATCTCAAGAAGGAAGACCTCAAGGCGCTGGAGGCCGGCATGGCCAACCTGCAGCGCCACGTCGAGAACGTGAAGAAATTCGGCGTCCAGCCGGTGATCTCGATCAACCGCTTCTCGGCCGACACCGCGGCCGAGATCAAGCTGGTGCAGGACGCCTGCGCCAAGCTCGGCGTCGAGGCGATCATGGCCGACCATTGGGCCATGGGCGGCGAGGGCGCCGCCGACGTGGCCAAGGCGGTGGTCAAGATCTGCGACAGCGGGACCAGCAAGCTGAAGCTGCTCTATCCCGACGAGATGCCGCTCTTCAACAAGATCGAGACCATCGCGAAGGAGATTTATCGCGCCAAGGCGGTCACCGCCGACAAGGCGGTCAAGGACCAGCTCAAGGCCTGGGAGGAACTCGGTTACGGCAAGCTGCCGATCTGCGTCGCCAAGACGCAGTATTCGTTCTCGACCAATGCCGACACCAAAGGGGCGCCGTCCGATCACACCATCAACGTGCGCGAAGTGCGGCTGTCCGCCGGCGCTGAATTCGTGGTAGCGATCTGCGGTGAGATCATGACCATGCCGGGCCTGCCCAAGGTGCCGGCCGCGGATTCAATCGACGTCGGCGCCGACGGCCGCATCGTCGGGCTGTTCTAGTTTTTACCAACCAAATGTGAGGGCGAAAGATGATCAAGTTCTACTACAGCGGCGCGCCGAATCCGATGAAGGTGGCGCTGATGCTCGAGGAAACCGGGCTGCCATACGAGGCCGTCCCGGTCGATACCCGCAAGGGCGATCAGCACACGCCGGACTATCTGGCGATCAATCCCAACGCCAAGGTGCCGGCCATCGTCGACGGCGACGCCACCGTCTTCGACTCCAACGCCATCCTGCTCTATCTCGGCGAAAAGACCGGCAAGTTCCTGCCGCCGAAGAGCGACAAGAACCGCGGCGAGCTCCTGTCCTGGCTGATGTTCGTCGCCTCCGGCGTCGGGCCGTTCTCCGGCCAGTCGGTGCATTTCCGCAACTACGCGCCGGAGAAGCACCACTACGCCATCAACCGCTACATGTACGAAGCGCAGCGCCATTATGCGATCTGCAACGAGCGCCTGGGCAAGCACAAATACATGGTCGCCGACAGCTACGGCATCGTTGACATGGCGCTGTGGGGCTGGGCGCGGCTGATCCCGGCGGCGCTGGGCGAAGAGCACTGGCCGAAGTTCCCCAACCTGAAGCGGCTGGTCGACGAGATTTCCGCTCGTCCGGCGGCCCAGCGCGCGGCGGCGATCAAGGACAAGCACAAGTTCAAGACCGAGTTCGACGAGGAAGCGCGCAAGGCCATGTTCCGGCACATGGACGTGAAGGTGGCTTAGCCGCGCTTCGAATTTTCTGCAGTCATGGCCGGGCTTGTCCCGGCCATCCCGCTGAGGGACGTGCAGTGCCTGCCTAAACGGGATGCCCGGCACAAGGCCGGGCATGACAATTCAGAACGAGTCACGTCGCCATTAATCGAGATCGATCGGCTGCCAGCTGATCGCGGCGTTGAACATCGCGGCGCGCACGCGGGTGACCGCGTAGGGCGCGCCGTGCAGCCGCAGCGTTTCCTTGGCGGCGCCTTCGACGACCACGACTTCGGTCGCCACCTCGCCGCGCGAGAGCATCTTCTCGCGCATGCGTTCGGCGATGTCGCCGGCCTCGATCGGATCGATGCGTTCGTCCTCGATGCGGATCACGTAGATCGCGCTGCGCTGGGTCGTGCGCACGGTGGCATAGACGAAGCTGCGCGCCATTCCGGTGTCCCTAAACGAACGGGCGCCGCTTCCTCTCGCGAAGCGGCGCCCGCATTTGTTTGCGCCGTTACTGGAACAGCTTCATCGCGTTGATGACGGTCTCGATCACGCCCCAGGTCAGCGGAATGCCGACAAAGCCCCAGGCGAGTGCGAGTTTCAGACCCATCGAGGTTTCTTGGACTTGTTGTGCCATTGTTGTTTCCTCCCTTATGCGCCGGCCGGTTCGCCCGCGGCGGCGACTTCCGCTTGCGCGCGTTCGGCCTCGTGGTCGGGTTTCATGTGGAAGCGGTGGTGCACGGCCTTGATCATGAGGTTGCAGATGAAGCCGATCATCAACAGCCCCGCCATGATGTACATCGTGGTGTTGTAGGCCTGCGCCTTGGGCACGCCGTGATCGATCTGGTACTGGCGGATGTAGTTCACCAGCACCGGACCGAAGATGCCGGCCATAGACCAGGCAGTGATCAGCCAGCCGTGGATGGCGCCGACGTAGCGAGTGCCGAACATGTCCTTGAGATAAGCCGGCACGGTGGCGAAGCCGCCGCCATACATGGAGATGATCACCAGGAAGCAGAGAACGAACAGCGCCACGCTGCCGATCGAGCCGGTCCACGGCACCAGAGCATAGAGCACCGTTCCGATCGCGAAGAAGCAGAAGTAGGTGTTCTTGCGTCCGATGAAGTCCGAGGTCGAGGCCCAGAAGAAGCGGCCCATCATGTTGAACAGGCTGAGCAGGCCGACGAAGCCGGCGGCCGCGAGCGGGGTCACCTTGCCGGGGAACATTTCCTGCGTCATGGCGGAGGCCTGCCCGAGCACGCCGATGCCGGCGGTCACGTTGAGGCAGAGCACCCACCAGATCAGCCAGAACTGCGGCGTCTTGATCGCGTCATAGACGAACACATCGTTCTTGGTGATCAGCTTCTGTGCCACGACCGGCGCCGTATAGCCTTCCGGCTTCCAGCCCGGCGCGGGGACGCGCACGATCCACGCGCCGACCATCATGAAGCAGAAATAGATGACGCCCATTGCGATGAAGGCCTCTGCGACGCCGACATGCGTCGGCGTCGAGAACCGCGCCATCAGCCACACCGACAACGGCGAGGCGATGAAGGCGCCGCCGCCGAAGCCCATGATGGCCATGCCGGTCGCCATGCCCGGACGGTCGGGGAACCACTTGATCAGCGTCGACACCGGCGAGATGTAGCCAAGGCCGAGACCGCAGCCGCCGATCACGCCGTAGCCGAGATAGACAATCCACAGCGTGTGCAGATAAACGCCGATTGCGGAAACGATGAAGCCGCCGCCGAAGCAGCAGCCGGCGGTGAACATCGCGCGGCGCGGGCCGCCTTCCTCGACCCAGCGGCCCATCACCGCCGCCGAAGCGCCGAGGAAGAAGATGCCGATGGAAAAAATCCAGCCGAGGTCGGTGAGCTTCCAGTCCGGCGGCGCCGATTGCGTGATGCCGAGCAGTTTCGTCATCGGCAGGTTAAACACGCTGAACGCATACGCCTGGCCGATACACAGATGAATACAGAGCGCCGCCGGCGGCACCATCCACCGGCTGAAGCCCGGTCTTGCAATCGTGTGACTGCGATCGAGAAAACTCATCGCGTTGTCCTCCCTGGGTCCCTGGGTTCGTTTTTTCTTACAGACTGCGGAGAAGTGCCCCGACTTTTCCGAGTCTGCTGACGCCACAGTGGTGGTGGGCATTTTCTGAATCAATCAAACAATTTCTATCGACCGATAGAAAATATGCATTTCGCAATAGCGAATGGCTATGCGAGAATTCACGTTTGCTGCTGGGAAAAAATTATGGCGGCGCGCGCGAGGATCATCACGGCGCTCTCTACGACTAATGGCTGATGTTGTCGTTTGTTAGTCGTCGAGCGACTCGGCCACGCGGCGCGCTTCGGGACACGAGTGCCGAGGTCAATGGCGTCATCGGTTCGCGCGCCGGCACGACGAGGCCGATGGTCTGCACCGCTTCCGGCTTGGTGATGGGAATGGCGCGCAGCGTATCGGTGAGGCCGAGCGTCTCGGCAAGCCGCGCCGGCATCACGCTCGCCCAGCGGCCGGTGCGCACATGCGTGAACAAGAGAATCATCGAATCCAATTCCAGCGTCGGCCGCGACTCGCCGCCGGCGCTCTTGAGCAGCCGGTCGATGATGCGCCGGTTCTGCATGTCGGGGGTGAGCAGGCAGAGCGGCACCTGCGCCACTTCCGCCCAGGTGACGCTGTCGCGGTTGCCGAGCGGCGCGTCGGCCGAGGTGAGCAGCCGGTAGCGCTCGCGATAGAGCGGTACGGTGTTGACGCGGCCGAGCGGCTCGTTCTCGACATAGGTGATGCCGGCGTCGATCTCGAGATTTTCCAGGAGTTCGAGGACATCCAGCGAATTGCGCGAAAGGATTGTGAATTGCACGTTCGGATGCCGCTCGCGATAGGGCGTGGTCAGGTTCGTCACCATCGCCAGCGCGGTCGGGATCGCGGCGATGCGCAGGCGGCCGGACAGGCCGTGGCGCAGCGAATTGATCTCCTCGCGCATCGAGCGGGTGTCGCCGACGATGCGCCGCGCCCATTCCAGCACGCGCTCGCCTTCCGGCGTGAAGCCCTGGAAGCGCGAGCCGCGATTGACCAGCAGCACGCCCATTTGCTGCTCGAGCTGCTTCACGCCGGCCGACAGCGTCGGCTGGGTCACGCCGCAGGCTTCGGCGGCACGGCCGAAATGCTTTTCCCGGGCCAAGGGCGAGGATAAAATCGAGCTTGTCGATCAAGTCTGTATTCCCTTTAGGATCAATCTGTTACGGTCGAGGCCCGACCCCGGTCGCTAAAAAAATAGGCAACAACCACCTTACATTGATAGAGCCATTCTATCAATCGATGTCAGTGACGGGATTGTTTGAACTTTGGAATAGCTTCAAATTTTGCGCCGGAGACCGCAATGAACATTCAGACTCCGCCGCCGTCGCGCGGCAGGGGCAACGGCACAGGTGGCCGGCGCCGGTCGCCGCGCACGCCGAAGGGCCGCCAGGTCGATCCGGCGGCGCTCGATGAGGTGCGCGCGCTGCTCACCGACCGGCCGCGCCGGCGCGATCTGCTGATCGAGCATCTGCATCTGATCCAGGATCACTACGGCCACATCTCCGCCGCGCATCTTGCCGCGCTCGCCGCCGAGATGAAGATGGCGCAGACCGAAGTCTATGAGGTCGCCACCTTCTATTCGCATTTCGACGTGGTGAAGGACGGACCGCCGCCGCCGGCGGTCACCGTGCGCGTCTGCGACTCGCTGTCCTGCGCCATGGCCGGCGCGGAAAAACTGCTCAAGGAATTGCCGGGCAAGCTCGGCAAGGATGTGCGCGTGGTGCGCGCGCCTTGCATGGGCGCCTGCGATCGCGCGCCGGTCTGCGCCGTCGGTCACATGCAGACTTTCGCCGCGACGCCCGACACAGTCGCCGCGGCGGTGAAGGCGCGCCCGCACCCGCACGCCTGGAAGGCCAATGCCGGCTTTCAGGTCTATCGGGAATCCGGCGGCTACGCGCTGCTGAAGGATTGCCTTGCGGGCAAGCGCACGCGCGACGAACTCATCAAGCTCGTCAGCGACGCCGGCTTGCGCGGCCTCGGCGGCGCCGGCTTTCCGACCGGGCGCAAATGGCAACTGGTGCGCGCGGAGCCGGCGCCGCGCCTGTTCGCGGTCAACGCCGACGAGGGCGAGCCCGGCACCTTCAAGGACCGCTATTATCTCGAGCGCGACCCGCACCGCTTCATCGAAGGCATGCTGATCGCCGCCTGGGTGGTCGAGGCGGCGGAAACCTATCTCTACATCCGCGACGAATATCCCGAACTGCGGCTGATGCTCGCCGAGGAAATCGACAAGGTGGAGAAGGCGGGGCTGTCGCCGCACACCAAGCTGCACCTGCGCCGCGGCGCCGGCGCCTACATCTGCGGCGAAGAGTCGGCGATGATCGAGTCGATCGAGGGCAAGCGCGGCCTGCCGCGCCATCGCCCGCCTTACGTCGCCCAGGTCGGCCTGTTCGGCCGCCCGACGCTGGAGCAGAACGTCGAGACGCTCTTCTGGATCCGCGACATCATCGAGAAAGGCCCGGACTGGGTGACCGTCGCAAGGCCGCCACGAGCGCAAGGGTTTCCGCAGCTTCTCGGTGTCCGGCCGCGTCAAGAAGCCCGGCGTCAAGCTGGCGCCGGCCGGCGTCACCGTGCGCGAACTGATCGAGGAATTCTGCGGCGGCATGGCCGATGGCGAGACCTTCAAGGGCTATCTGCCGGGCGGCGCCTCCGGCGGCATTCTGCCGGCGTCGATGGCCGACGAGCCGCTCGACTTCGGAACTCTGGAAAAATACGGCTGCTTCGTCGGTTCGCACGCGGTTGTCATCCTGTCCGACAAGGACGATATGAAGGCTGTGGCGCTCAACCTGATGAAGTTCTTCGAGGACGAAAGCTGCGGCCAGTGCACGCCCTGCCGCGTCGGCACCGAGAAGGCGGCCAAGCTGATGGCGCAGCGGCCCGTGGGACGCGAACCTGCTGACCGAGCTGTCGACCGCCATGCGCGATGCCTCGATCTGCGGCCTCGGCCAGGCGGCGCCGAACCCGCTGCTCTGCGTGCTGAAATATTTCCCCGAGGAACTGAAAAAGCCGCTGGGCACTTGGTGAATCGATGGCTGACAACGCACAGAAGCCCAACACCTTCACCATCGACGACCGCGAGATCGACATCCGCGACGGCGAGACCATCTTCCGCGCCGCGCGCCGCCTCGACATCAAGCTGCCGCATCTGTGCTACTCGCCCAAGCCCGGCTACCGCGCCGACGGCAATTGCCGCGTCTGCATGGTCGAGATCGAGGGCGAGCGCGTGCTCGCGGCAAGCTGCATCCGCACGCCGTCGCCGGGCATGAAGGTGAAGACGCAGACCGAGCGCGCCAAGACCGCGCGCAAGATGGTCGCCGAGCTTCTGGTCACCGACCAGCCGGCGATCGAGGTCGCGCACGATCCGGATGTCGGAATTCTGGAAGACCGTGCAAGCGGCAGAGCGTCGAGCCGAGCCGCTTCCCCAAGCGCGACAAGATCGTCGTGCCGCCGCCCGACCGCAGCCATCCGGCCATGGCGGTCAATCTCGACGCCTGCATCCAGTGCAATCTCTGCGTCCGCGCCTGCCGCGAAGTGCAGGTCAACGACGTCATCGGCATGGCCGGCCGCGGCCATCGGCGAAAAGATCGTGTTCGACTTCGACGACCCGATGGGCGCCTCGACCTGCGTCGCCTGCGGCGAATGCGTGCAGGCCTGCCCGACCGGCGCGCTGATGCCGGCGACGCTGGTCGAACAAGGACAACGTGCGCACCGAATTCCCCGACCGCGAGGTCAACAGCGTCTGCCCCTATTGCGGCGTCGGCTGCCAGCTCACCTACCAGATCAAGAACGACAAGCTCATCAACGTGGTCGGCCGCAACGGCCCGGCCAACCAGAACCGGCTCTGCGTCAAGGGCCGCTTCGGCTTCGACTACGTCAGCAATCCGCAGCGCCTGACGAAGCCGATGGTGCGCAAGGACGGCGTCGGCAAAGCCGCCGACGATCTGGTCGATCCGGCAAACCCGTGGACGCATTTCCGCGAAGCGACCTGGGAAGAGGCGATGGAGCGCGCCGCCTCCGGCCTGAAGAAAATCCGCGACCGCGACGGGCCGCGCGCGCTGGCCGGCTTCGGCTCGGCCAAGGGCTCGAACGAAGAGGCCTATCTGTTCCAGAAGCTGATCCGCACCGGCTTCGGCTCCAACAACGTCGACCACTGCACGCGGCTGTGCCACGCCTCGTCGGTGGCGGCGCTGCTCGAAGGCGTCGGCTCGGCCGCGGTGACCGCGACCTTCAACGAGTGCAAGAATTCCGATTTCATCATCGTCATCGGCGCCAACCCGACCGAGAACCATCCGGTCGCCGCCACCTTCTTCAAGCAGGCGGCCAAGCGCGGCGCCAAGCTCGTGGTCATGGACCCGCGCGGGCAGGCGCTTGAAGCGCCACGCCTGGCAGATGATGCAGTTCAAGAACGGCACCGACGTGGCGATGCTCAACGCCATGCTCAACGTCATCGTCGGCGAGAAGCTCTACGACCAGCAATACGTGCAGACCTACGTCGAGGGCTTCCAGCAGCTCGCCGACCACGTCAAGGATTTCACGCCGGAGGAGATGGAGCCGATCTGCGGCATCCCCGCCGACACGCTGCGCGAGGTCGCGCGCTCCTACGCCCGCGCCGAAAGCGCCATCATCTTCTGGGGCATGGGCGTGTCGCAGCACACCCACGGCACCGACAATGCGCGCTGCCTCATCGCGCTGTCGCTGATCTGCGGCCAGGTCGGCCGCCCCGGCACCGGCCTGCATCCCTTGCGCGGGCAGAACAACGTGCAGGGCGCCTCCGACGCCGGGCTCATCCCGATGTTCTTCCCCGACTACAAGTCGGTCGAGAACCCGGAGATGATCGCCAAGTACGAAAAGGCCTGGGGCAAGAAGCTCGATCCCAAGCGCGGCAAGACCGTGGTCGAGATCATGGACGCCGTGCATGCCGACGAGATCAAGGGCATGTACATCATGGGCGAGAACCCGGCGATGTCCGACCCGGATCTCAACCACGCCCGCGGCGCGCTCGCCCATCTCGAGCATCTTGGTGGTGCAGGACATCTTCCTCACCGAGACCTGTTCCTATGCCGACGTGATCCTGCCGGCGTCCGCCTGGCCGGAGAAGGACGGCACCGTCACCAACACCAACCGCCAGGTGCAGATGGGCCGCAAGGCGCTGCCGCTGCCGGGCGATGCGCGCCAGGACTTGTGGATCATCCAGGATCTCGCCCAGCGCATGGGCGAGAACTGGAACTACAAGCCACGTCAGCGAAGTGTTCGAGGAGATGGCGCGGCTGATGCCGGCGCTCGACAACATCACCTGGGAGCGCGTCGAGCGCGAGGATCACGTCACTTATCCGGTCGACGCGCCGGACAAGCCCGGCCGCGACGTGGTGTTCGACAAGGGCTTCCCGCGCCCGGACGGCATGGCCAAGCTGGTGGCGGCGAAGCTCACGCCGCCGAACGAGACGCCGGACCACGAATATCCCGTTCATCCTCACCACCGGCCGCCAGCTCGAGCATTGGCACACCGGCGCCATGACGCGGCGCGCCACCGTGCTCGACGCGCTGGAGCCGTCCGCGGTCGCCTCGCTGTCGCGCGGCACCTTCGCCAAGCTCGGCATCAAGCCCGGCGACATGGTGCGCGTCACCACGCGCCGCGGCGAGGTCGAATTGCAGTCGCGCCAGGACGACGCCATTCCCGACGGCGTGGTGTTCATCCCCTTCGCCTACGTCGAAGCGGCGGCGAACATGCTCGACCAACCCGGCGCTCGATCCGTTCGGCAAGATTCCGGAATTCAAGTTCTGCGCCGCGCGGGTGGAGGCGGTGAGGCCGCGGATGGAAGCGGCGGAGTAGCGGTTCACGGCGGCGCCTGTAACCTGCAGCTCAACGCCCTGAGAACCAATGCAGTCCCGCATCGGTGCTGCAACTGCCGCGGCCGGGAAAGCCGTCAACGGATTTGAATTCTCTTCGTCAGCTCCCATACCGGCACGGCCGTTGCTCCGCCGACGACCCCGCTCAGATAGCTCGGAATGTCCGTGTTGAAGAGCCAGTGCCATAACAGGCCGGCGACGAAGCTTGTCAGCAGCATCCCCGCCAGCGTGATGAGCAATCTCTGCCAGAGCGGCACGGCGGCCCCCTCGAACTTTGGCATTTGTAACATCCGCCGCAGCCATCCGCTATGGCGCTGCCGCAAAGGCCGACGTCTGACCTGGGTCCGGCGATATGGTGCTTTTCATGAGACGCAATGACGCAGGCTTATGCTGAGATCGGCGTTTATGGCTATGGCCGCTGCCGAAACATTCGGCTACGCGTTATTCGCCCATGAACGATCAGCAACCGCCACACGAGGAGGAAAGCGAAGCGCGATCGCCGCACCTTCAACATCGTTCTTCTGGTGGCCGCCGTCCTTATCGTCGGCGGCGGCATCTGGCTGGTCAATGCGCTGGTCGACGCGCGCAAGGCCGAAGAGTGCTTCGAATCCGGCCGGCGCAATTGCAATCCGGTCAACATCGACCGCGACGCCCGCTGATCTTGCCGGTCACTCGCCGGATTGAGCCGCCCGGCCGTTGCCGCCGACCACGGTCAGTTGCAGCCGCCCGATCATATCCGCGCGCAAGGCTTCGCTCGCCCGCATCGCGGCTTGCATCTGCGTCCAGGTGGTCGCGTTGGAGCCGAGCAGCACCACGCCGCCGATCATCGCCGCGAGAGCGGCAATGACGGCTGCCGGCTCGAATGTCACGAACCCCAACAGCGTCAGCGCAATCCAGGCCGCGCCGGCGCCGACGGCAATCTTGGCGGCGAGCGAAATCTTGGCGCAGCGCTCGATCAACTCGGCCAGTTCCTCGATGCGCGCCTCGACCAGCGCGATGTCGTCGCGGGAAACGCTGTCGTTTGTCGCCACCGGGCGTTCCCTGATCGGCATTGTTCCTCCTCGCCCTCACTTACCATTTCGCCGCCGCCCCTTGACATCCTCTCCCATAGGATTATATTCCACGGCATCCTCTCCTCATACCGAGGGCGTTCTCATGAGACGCAAGCGAGAGCGGGAGAGGTGCGGCGCCTGCGGGCGGGGTTCGTAACCCTGCTCCCGGGCGGCTCCGGGACCCCGCCCGTGCGGCATTAAGACCGCGCTGCGAGGTGCTCGCTGGGCTGGGACAGGCCGAAGGCGGCTAACAGCCGCCAAGGCCAGGTCCCAGGAAGCGCGGGCCTGGAGCTGAGTTGCGGTGCGTCAAGTGCCGCAGCGAGAGCCGCGATGGAGCGCCGAACGGCGCGCGCACCTCGCAAGGTGCGCCGGCGCCGCAAGGCGTTGGACTGATGGTGGCGCCGCTCGGCGCTCCGTCCCCTCGGCTATTGCCGGGGGCAAGAACGGGATACCGGCGTCCCCGCGCCGTCAAAGAACAGGGGCGATGACGCATGTCCGCACCGCGGCGCGAGATTTGCGCCGGCTGCTTTGCCGAAATCCGATCTGATTTGTTTCGCCGGCGATGGAACTCGGCGCCGCCGTTGCGTGCCCCGAGTTCCATATTTTTTTTTAGCTAAAAATGCGACAAATGCAAAAAATTGCAGGCAGTTGATCTCGGAACCCAATCTGATAATCTTGCGTGCCGGTTGGTAGCGTTGTGCAGCGTCAGGTGTGTGGCATGTCAGATGGCTCTAACGGAAAAAGCGGCGATCTCGGCGATCTCGGTCAGCACGGCGGACTAGATCAGTTCCAGGATCGGAACGATCCGTTCAGTTTTGGCCGCGGCTTTGGCTTTGGCCATGAGCATCATCATCACCATCATCACCACATCTGCTTCATGCCGCACACTCGGATTCGCACTCCGGCGGGAGAGGTGGCGGTCCAGGATCTGAAAATAGGCGACCTGGTGCGCACCGCGGACGGGCGCTCAGTTCCGGTGCGCTGGATCGGCCGGCAAACCGTCGCCAGTCGCTTTATCGACGAGCTGCAGCATCCGATCCGCGTCAAAGCCGACGCCTTCGGCGACAACGTCCCGTGCCGCGACCTTGTTGTTTCGCCGGATCATGCCCTGTTGATTGACGATCTGCTGATCCAGGCCGGCGCGCTGGTCAACGGTACGTCGATCCTGCGCGAGAAGAACATTCCTGCGATCTTTATCTACTACCATGTCGAGGTCGAGGACCATTCCTTGATCTTTGCGGAAGATGCGCCCGCGGAAACCTTCATCGACAATGCCGATCGGGCCAATTTCGACAATTGGGGCGAGTATCAGGCGCTCTATCCGAACGGCAAAGCCGCCGTCGAGATGTCCTATCCGCGCGCCAAGGCCTACCGGCAAGTGCCGCGCCCGGTCCGCGAAAGACTGGCCGAACGTGGCGTTGCCCTCTACGGCGCCCAGGTCGCTTCCGTCGCCTGATCTAACATTTATCACGACGAGATTCTCGCGTTCGCTGGATGCAGCATCCTCGCGGATGGTGCAGCTATTTGTGAACGCAACGGGAATTGCCGGCGCAGGGCGCGATAAAAGTAGCGTTGGCGTCGCGGCGCGCGTCAATTCGTGCCGCGCAGCGTTAAGGCTAAGATAAACGCAGGAAATTTATGCTAGGCGACGGTGTTAGAGACACAGGCAAGGCGAAAGAGCAGGGGGCCGATGAGACCGAAGATTTCCAGGCGCAATGTGCTTGGATTGGCTGCGGCCGCGGCGGCGACCGCGGTGACGCAAAAGAGCTCTGCCGAGCCCTCGCGGCCAAATATTCTTTGGCTGGTCAGCGAGGACAATAACCCCTTCATCGGCGCCTATGGCGATAAGATCGCCCACACGCCCGCTATCGACCGGCTGGCTGCGGAGGGGATTCTCTACAGAAACGTCTTCTCCAACGCGCCCGTTTGCGCGCCGTCGCGCTTTGCCATCATCACCGGCGCCTTGCCGGAGAGCTACGGTCCCGCGCAAAATATGCGCGCCAACGCCAAGCTGCCGAGCTTTTTGCGCGGGTTCCCCGAGTATTTGCGGCAGGCCGGCTACTACTGCACCAACAACGCCAAGACGGATTACAACAGCGACCTCGATCCGGCGGCGATCTGGGACAAGTCTGGTTCGAGCGCCCACTGGCGCGATCGTCCTGCGCGACGCTCGTTTTTCGCCGTCTTCAACGACGAGGCGTCGCATGAATCGGCGATCTTCAAATCGACGAGGGGACGCGTAAAGCCGCAGGACGTGCGGCTGCCCGCCTATCTTCCCGATACGCCTGCCATGCGGGAGGAGGCGTCGAGCTATTATAATTGCATGGAGATCGTGGACGGTCAGATCGCCGCGTGGCGGGCCGAGCTCGAGGCGGCAGGGACGGCCGACAATACGATTATCTTCTACTATTCCGACAACGGCGGCGTTCTGCCCCGCAGCAAGCGCTACTGCTATGATGAAGGACTGCGATGCGCTCTGGTTGTCTATTTTCCTCCGCGCTGGCTGCATTGGGCGGGCGCGGCGCCCGGTTCGATCGTCGAGAGCCCCATAACTCTGGTCGACCTCGCCCCCACCGTTCTCTCGCTCGCGGGCATTGAGCAGCCTGCGCACATGCACGGGCGGCCGTTTCTGGGTCAACGCCGCGCCGAGCCGCAAACCTACGCCTTCGGCATGCGAAACCGCATGGACGAGCGCTATGACATGGTCCGCACCGTCTGCGACGAACAATTCCGCTACATCCGGAATTACATGCCGCACCGGATCTGGGGTCAGCACCAAGCCTATGCCTGGCAGGCCAAAGGCTACCAGGCCTGGGAAAGCGCCCATCTCGCCGGGTCACTGAATGAAGTTCAGGATCAATTCTGGCACGGCAAACCGTTCGAGGAGTTTTACGATCTGCGCAATGATCCGGATCAGACCGTCAACCTCATCGGGCAGGGTCACGATGACCGCATCCAGACCATGCGCGAGGCTCTCGACCGGCACATGCTGGACATCAACGACAACGGCTTCATCCCTGAGGGCTCGCCACTCGAAGGCTATACGGCCAGCCGGGAACCCGGCACCTATCCGCTGAAGGACATCATGCTGCTTGCCGCCGCAGCGGCCAGCCGCGACCCGGCAAACTTAAACGCACTCCAGGATGGCCTCGACGATCCAAACGAGGTGAAGCGTTACTGGGCCGCGCAAGGCCTGCTGATGCTCGAAATGCGCGCCGCGCCCGCCGCCGAGGCGCTGCGGCGCTGCCTTGCCGAGGACCAATCGCCGCACGTCCGCGTCGTGGCCGCGGAGGCATTGGCGCATCTGGGGGAGGCCGGCCTGGCCGTTGCCGCCTTGGCCGACCTGCTCGGTACGCACCCGCATCCGCGGGTGCGGCTGCAGGCGCTCAATGCGCTCACCTTCCTCGGCGAACTGGCCCGGCCGGCGCTGCCTTCGATCATGAAGGCCGAAGCAAGCGACGATGAGTATTTGATCGTTGCCGCCCGCTACCTTCGCCTCGTGCTGGAGGGAGAGTACACGCCGACCTCGATGGTCTATGACGAAAAAATCTTGACGAAGCAGGTCAAGCGCGGATGAGCGGGTAACGCGCTGATGACCTCGCCATGCTGCACGCCTTCACGCCCTGAACGACATTCGGCGGCTCCCGCCGTCAGCACGCCGGCGAGCGGCGCTGTTTCTGGGCCGATGGTTGAAATCCCCGGCGGCGTGTTCCGCATGGGCTCAGCGGCCGCCGACGCCTTTGTCGAGGACGGGGAGGGCCCGATACGGCCTGTCGAGCTTTCGCCTT
>CAVULS010000003.1:0-709093 GCA_963742385.1 uncultured Alphaproteobacteria bacterium
GCGGGGCTTTCAATCGGAATAGAAAACGTTCGCCGGGCTGGATAAGCGCCAAAGCTCATCCCGCCACTTGGTTGCCAAAAATTGACTTCGTCTATGTTTGGCTGTGCAGCGAGAAAGTCGAACCAGTCGCTGTCCGTGTTCGCAACCCACAAGCGGAGCACTTGATTAGCTCCTTGGCGTTTCTGCTCAGTTTAGGTGTTTCGCCTCGAAATAATACGCCCTCGGCCACTTGACGATAAACTTCTCCAGCTCCTCGTCCGGCACCCGCCTTCGCTCTGCGGGCTTCGGCGGGCTAGCCTCACCGATACACCTCCCGCCGGTGCCCGATCGTCACCACCAGCACCACAAAGCGGTCGTGCTCGATCGAGGCAACGATACGATAGTCCCCCACACGGTAGCGCCATAGGCCCTTGCGGTCGCCGGTGAGCGCATGGCCGAAACGGCGCGGGTCTTCGGCTGTCGCTATCCTTTCACGCAGGTATCGCGTTATCGCCCGTTCCGCTTCCGAACCAAGTTTGCGAAGCTCGCGGGCGGCGGCACGATCGAATTCGATCCGCCAAACTGGCGCCGCCATCAGCGCGCCTTGGCTGCTTTCAACCGGCGTTCAATACTTTCCAGCGTGACGCGCGGGCCACCACGGGCAAGGCGGCGACGCGCCAAATAATAGTCCTCGATGTCCTCGATCTGCCGCAGGATCGCCTCGCGGGCGTAAAAACTCTTGGTGCGGCCGGTCTTCTTGGCGAGCGCGCCAAGGCGTTTTTCGATCGCGGGTGGCAGGCGAAGAGCGAGCATCGGGTAAGGTCCTATTTGATATACATGTATAGCGAAATGCCCTCGCAAGCAACTGGCCGTGCCCTCGCCCGCTTTCTTACGGGCGACGCGCCGGCCCTTTTGCCTTCCACGGTGGCGCGCTACCTCGCCCCCCGCGGCCACCGCCCCGGCCACTTCACGATAAACTTCTCCAGCTCCTCGTCCGGCACGTCCACCTCGCTCGCCGCCACGCGCCCGCGCACCGAGATGCCGGCCTCGTGCACGGTCTCGGCCGAGCCCGACACCAGCGGGTGCCACCAGGCAAGCTCCCGGCCCTCCGCCAGCAGGCGATAGGCGCAGGTCGGCGGCAGCCAGGTGAGCCTGCGCACATTGCGCGCGGTCAGCTGCACGCAGTCGGACACCTTCTTCTGCCGGTGGGCATAGTCGGTGCAGCGGCAGGTCGCATCGTCGAGCAGCCGGCAGCCGACATTGGTGAACACCGTCTCGTTGGTGTCGACGTCGGTGAGCTTGTTCAGGCAGCAGCGGCCGCAGCCGTCGCACAGGCTCTCCCATTCCGCCTTGGTCATCTCGCCCAAGGTTTTGCTGCGCCAGAACGGGGCTTTCGCGTCGGCCATGCGGGGGCTCCTCGCGCCCTTTGTAGCCCCCGCCGGCGATTCAGTCATGGGCGCGGCCGCGTCACGCGGTTCCCTCCCCCGCCTGCGGGGAGGGACAGGGAGGGGGAAGCGGCCATCGTCGGCCTCCCAAACGCCCCCACCCCAACCCGCCCCCGCAAGCGGGGCCGGGAGAAGGCCGCAAGCGGGACGAAGGACACGAAATCCGGCCCAATTTGCCCTCATTTCCCGTTCACTCTGCCGTGCATTAGCCCGTTGCGGCATTGGCCGTTGGCGGCCGCATCGGCTAAAACCGACGCCACCCGGGCGCGACGCGCCGGGCCCCTGAGCAAAAACGAGCACGTAAAGCCTTGCGCGACCTGTTTCCCGAGGACTGGAAGCCGAACCTCAAGAAGCTGATGCTCGGGTTCGACTCCTGGGTCGACTCGACGGTGTTCCGCTCGGGCGCCGGCTTGCGCGAGGCCTATGAGCGCTACTCGACCTTCATGGACCGCTTCCACGCCGCCGGCTGGCGGCGCTTCATCGCCGAGCTCGCCTCGGAAGGCGCAACGCTGGGCACCGTCGGCGCCATCCTGCTGCTGGCGCTGGCGATCCCGGCGTTCCAGGAGACCTCCGACGGCGACTGGCTGAAGAAGTCGGAGCTCGCGGTCACCTTCCTCGACCGCTACGGCAACGAGGTGGGTTCGCGCGGCATCCGCCACAACGATTCGGTGCCGCTCGACGAGTTTCCCGATCCGCTGATCAAGGCGGTGCTCGCCACCGAGGATCGGCGCTTCTACGACCATTTCGGCATCGATATCGGCGGCACCATCCGCGCCTTCGTCACCAACGCGCGCGCCGGCGGCGTCGTGCAGGGCGGCTCCTCCCTCACCCAGCAGCTGGCCAAGAATCTGTTTTTGAGCAATGAGCGGACCCTTGAGCGCAAGATCAAGGAAGCGTTCCTGGCCATGTGGCTGGAATCGCGGCTGACCAAGAACGAGATTCTCAAGCTCTATCTCGATCGCGCCTACATGGGCGGCGGCGCCTTCGGCGTCGATGCGGCAGCGCATTATTATTTCAACAAGTCGGCGCGCGACGTCGACCTCGCCGAAGCGGCGATGCTCGCGGGGCTATTCAAGGCGCCAACCAAGTATTCGCCCAACGTCAATCTGCCGGCCGCCCGCGCCCGCGCCAACGTCGTGCTCGACAATCTGGTCGACGCCGGATTCATGACCGAGGGCCAAGTGTTCGGCGCCCGCCGCAATCCGGCAACCCCGGTCGACCGCCGCGACGACCAGGCGCCCAATTACTATCTCGACTACGCCTTCGACGAGATGAAGAAGCTGGTCGATACCTTCCCCAAATCGATGACCGAGCGCGTTTTCATTGTGCGCACCGCCCTCGACAACAATTTGCAGCACGAAACCGAAACCGCCGTGGAAAATTCGCTGCGCCAGTACGGGCAGGAATACCACGCCAAACAAGCGGCCGCCGTGCTGATGGATACTGACGGCGCCGTGCGCTCCATGGTCGGCGGCCGCGATTACGGCGCCAGCCAATTCAACCGCGCCACCGATGCGATGCGCCAGCCGGGCTCCTCGTTCAAGCCTTATGTCTATTCGACTGCGCTTAAACACGGCATGACGCCGAATTCGATCGTGGTCGACGCGCCGATCTGCATCGGCAACTGGTGTCCGCATAATTACGGCCGTGGCTTTGGCGGCTCGATGACGCTGATCACCGCGCTCACGCATTCAATCAATACGGTCGCGGTGCGGCTTTCAGTCATCGTCGGCGATGGCAATCCCAAACTTGGCCGCGCCCGCATCATCCAGACCGCGCGCGATATGGGCATCACCACGCCGCTGCCGGACACGCCGTCGTTACCGATCGGTGCTGATGCCGTTACACTCGTCGAGCATACCAGTGCCTATGCAACCTTTCCCAATCTCGGCAAGCGGGTTAAGCCGCATGCCATTCTCGAAGTGCGCACCGGCGACGGCCAGGTTGTCTGGCGCTTCGACCGCGACGGGCCGAAGCCAAAACAGGTGCTGTCGTCTCAGGTGGCGTCCGACATGATCAAGATGATGAACAGCGTCGTCGAGAACGGCACCGGTCGGCGCGCGCGGCTCGATGGCATCGCCGCCGCCGGCAAGACCGGCACCACCAATGACTATCGCGATGCCTGGTTCATGGGCTACACCGGCAACTTCGTCTGCGGCCTGTGGTTCGGCAATGACGACTACTCGTCGACCAACCGCATGACCGGCGGCTCGCTACCGGCGATGACCTGGCACAACATCATGGAATACGCGCACCAGGGCATTGAACTCAAACAGCTGCCCGGTGTTGCGGTACCGCCGGCACGGCCGGCGGAAGCTTTCGCCGAGTTCGAAATCGAAATCCACAGAACCGCCACCACGGCGCCCAATCACGCTCAGCAAGCGTGGCGCTGAAATTCTCGTGCAGGTCGAGCATATGATGGACGATGCCAACCGGGCGCTCGGACCGCTGCCGTCGGCGCGCTCGTTTGCGCCAAAGAAACAAGCCGAAGCGCCGGGAAAAGTCGATGCCATAGCCACGGCGCTGGAAGGCAAATCTTTCGATCTTGGCGGCCGAAACTGATTAGCCACGGTAACGGTGCCGGCGTAATCTCGGCAGCCGTCGAATCAATCATTCTGTCCTCGGGCTGACCTTGCGCCTGCTTCTCGGATCGCTTTTTGCCTTTCTTGTCGCCGCCGTTGTAGGCCTCGGCACGACCTATTTCGCCCTCAGCCGCGGCGCCGCCTTCGGCGCATTGTCGATTGGCAGCTGGACCGCCTGGCCGAAGAGCGGCACCGTTGACGCCGATCCTTACGCGCGCGCGTCCATCGCCCGCACCGGGCGATTGCCCATGGCGCTCGGCGATGGTGTTTCATTTTCTGCCCGGACCGACGACAGTGGACGTGCCCTCGATGGACGCTGCAACGTCGTGGTCTCCGGCGTCACGCCGGCGGCGCGATTTTGGACGCTCACGCTTTACAACGTAAGCGGCGAACTGGTGGCCAACTCGGTCGGCCGCTACGGCTTCACCAGTGAAGAAATCGTTCGCAATGCCGACGGCAGCTTCGTCATCGATGTGGCGCCGCGCGCCAATCCGGGTAACTGGCTGCCGACCGGTGGCGTTGAGCGCTACGAATTGGTGTTGCGCTTCTATGACACCGCCATCGGCGTTGCTACCCGCGCCAGCCGCGAGGTGCCAATGCCCGCGATCGCAGCCAGGGGCTGCCGATGATGCGCTGGCTGCTTCTTCTGCTTGGTGGCGCCCTCCTCGGCGGCATTGTGCATCTCGCCACCGTCATGGCTTTGCCGCGCACCGCCACGCAGGACGCTTATTCACGCCTTGCCGGCACCGCGCCGGTCAACACCGTTGTCGCATTGCCGTCGCCGACGCCTGACAATGCGCTGATGCCGTTCATGGATCCAGCCTTCGTCAGCGCCGTCTGCCGTTATGATCTGACGGCCGGTCCGCTGAAGCTCAGGGTTCCGGTTGGGCCCGCCTATACGTCGGTGTCGTTCTATACGCGCCTGGATGTCGCCTACTACGCCATCAATGATCGCGCGGCCGGGCGCCGCGTCATCGAACTCGACCTGATGACAACCGAACAGCACAGCGAAATGCCCGAGGAGGAAGACGTCACTGCAGCCGACCGGCTGATCGTCGAATCGCCGACGCCAACCGGGCTGATCGCGATCCGTGCGCTGGCGACGGAACCGGGCCAGTTGCCGATGGCGCAAGCCGCGCTCGCCGGCGCCCGATGCGTCCGCCAGGATCTGCCGAAGACCTCCAAAGGTCAGTAGGCGGTGACGAGGCGCGGCGGGTAAGGCGACGGCAAAGCGGTGCGGTAGTTGTCTTCGATTGCGCGCAGATGATTGAGCGTCAGCTCCACCTGCGCAGCGTCCGGCGAAGGCGTCATGATCACCAGCCGCTCGAGCGCGAAGCGATACGATGCGGCGCGCTGACTGAGCGAGTCGCGCACCCAGGCAATGATGCAGTTATTTTCACGGTTTCGCCGCAGCGCATTCGCGCGCTCAGCCGGGCTTAACGCGGAAATGTAGCTGAGACTCTTGCGCCGTTTGGTATCGATGTCGACGACGCGCGCTGCAGTCTCGAAGAATTGCGGCAAGCGGGTGATGTCGTTGCGGATGTCGTCGATGAGCTGCGCATAGCGGGAAGCGGGCGAGCGATAATCTGCAGATAGAAGCCGCGTGGCATAGGTGGTGCGATCGTAGGCACCCGGACGATAATTGCCGATGAGCCCGTATTCACGCAGCACGCTGTCCCATTTTTGCCTGTCGTAGGGCGGCTCGATCAGCGGAAAAGCGAGATCGCGAAGCTGGCGCTCATCGTCGGTCAGCTCAAACGTGGATGCGGGACGTGGCGCGGCTGCAGCGGGGCCGATCCAATCGTGAATGCTGTCGCTGACCAGCGAGGGCCGCACTTCGCCGAAATCGTAATTGGGCGTTCCGCAGCCCCCGAGCAGCGAGAGCATGGCCAGCGCGAGAAGCCCGTGACGGCAGAAATGCCGGCCGATTGGCGGCTGCGGCAATGCCGGCATCGGTTGCTGCCGTTCGCGTCAGCGCGCGAGACGGCGGCGGCGGCGGCGGCCGGTCCCGTTACCGGTCTCCGGCTCGAAGCCATTCGACCCGTCCGGATCGCGATCGATACGGATCACCGGAAGGATGATGACGGTGGCAGGTTCGGTACTGGCGTCGACATATTTGCCGCCGCGCGCATAGCCCGCCTCGTCGGGAAAACGGATTACTTCGCCCATCACAGTCCCCTTTTTCCGATCCACTCCGGAGCCGCTTGGCCCGCCGGACCGGCGCTTTGTTGCAATTAAAGGGGCCGCAAGGTTAACGCTCCGCTAACGCGCGCCGATTAATGTGAGCCGTCGCGAATTGTAAGGCGTATCGGCGATGACGAAGTCCTCTGCGTGCTCCCCGCTCGACGGCTTGGTCGATCTTGCGTGCCGCGATGGCGTCGAAATTCGCCCCACTTTGCTGCGCGTTCTCACCGATCTCTACGTACAGAAGCCCTCGCACAGCACCGAGGAAGAAACCCAATACGTCGAGTTGTCGCTGCGGCTGATCGAGGCGGTCGACGCAGCAACCCGCAAGACCGTCTTCTCCAGAACTCTCCACCTATCCCAATGCTCCGGTCGCGGTGCTAAGGCGGCTGATCGCGCTTAACACCGAACCGGGCGCTGGCAGCGAGCCTGCGAACAAGCCCACGACAGCAAGCGTCCGCCAACGCGATTTGGCGGAGGAGTTCTTCGCCGCCAATGCCGGCGACCGCTACCTGATCCTGACCAATCTCGCCGTGGTCGACCAGCCCGTGCCGCGCCGCGCCGCGCCCGCGGTCAGCGAGGTGATCCGCCGCCTCGAGACCGCGGCGCTGCAACGTAATCCCGGCGAATTCGCGCGCATGCTGGAGCGGGCGCTCGGCCTCAGTCATGCAATCGCCGAACGCGTGACACGCGACAATTCGGGCGAACCGCTGCTGGTCGCCGCCAAAGCGCTCGGCATGCCCGCTTCGGTTTTTCAGCGGATATTGATGTTTATTAACCCGACTGTCGGCCTATCCGTCGAACGCGTGTTTGAACTCTCCCGTTTTTATGACGAGGTCGAGCTCGCCGCTGCTGAACACATGGTAACAATATGGCGCCAGGCGGCCACCGCTCGTCGCCCCGCCCACGCACCGGTCTATTGGGACGATCCGCAACGCGGCACCCGCGCTTCGGCGACGTCAGCGCAGCACACCGCCGCACCTCGCCGCGACGCGCAAACGCCACGGCCCAAAAGTGACGCGAGCTAAGATATGATATTGTCGAGGAAGGTTCGGCCGGCGCGGTCTTCCACCTCGATGATCCACACATCGGGATCGTAACGGATTTCACGCACCAGGCGTGCCTCTACATCGGCGTCGGGTACCGGCGTTGCACCGCCCAGCACGGCGGTGAAAAAACGATCAGCGGGCCGCGCATCGTCAAAGGCGGTTTGTGGCGCAGGGCCAAAAAGGCTCGCAGCGCCATCAAGACGGCTGATCTTGATGAAGATCGCGCCAGCCTCCTCGGCGCCGCGCCGGCGCACGGCAGCGAATACGCCTTCGACGTTGCAGCGGCGCAGATAAGCCGAGACCCAGATACCGGACTTGAGGCGCATCGCCGTCAGTACCACGACGCCGCGGTCAGCGCATGATCCGGAAAAGCGGGAACCGGTTTTCGGATCAGATCATGCGCCGGCAATAAGGCTATTCCAGCGAGCGGCCGGTCATGGCGCCAAGATCGCGCACCAGGCGGTCGGAAATCTGCCCGGTCACCGGCAGATGGTGGCCGCGCTCGAATTTCTCGATCGCCACCTGCGTCTCCGACCCAACGATGCCGGTCGGCTTGATCTGGCCATAGCCGAAATCGGCAAGCGCTTGCTGAACGGCCAGAACACGCTGGCTCGGCGCCAGCAGTGCGGCGATCGGGTCGCTGCGCGCGCGGGCGCTCGTCGCGGCGGGCGACGGTTTGACGCTCATGTGCCGTGTGCCGAAGATCGGCGCCGGATGCGGCCCGTGCTGCAAGAACAGCGCGTTGATAAAGATCGCGAGCGTCGCCAGCGCCGCCAGCACGATGCCGACGAATTCGCGCGGATGACGCGTGATCGCCACCGCAATGCGGCCACCTTCATCGCGGGCGGATAGACGGCGGTTTCGGTTACGCACTTTTCTTCACCGGAAGTTGTGTGATGGTGGTGGGCTCGTCCGCACGCTCGACGACCAGCCTGACCAGATCGCCCGCTGCCTCCGCACCGGTGCCGTCGATCGGCAGCCGCACGCTCACCAGCGTGCCGGCGCCGAGCTTGCTGCGAATTTCCATATCGCCGCCGTGCAGCCGCACCAAGCCCTTGACGATGGAAAGGCCGAGCCCCGAGCCGTCATGGCGGCGGTCATAGGAGGCGCGCGCCTGGAAAAACGCCTCGCCGACCCGCTGCAGATCATCTTCGCTGATGCCAACGCCGGTATCCTCGACGCTGAGAGCGAGCTTGTCTCCGTCGCGCAAGGCACCAACGGTCACGCTACCGCCACGCGGGGTGAACTTGATCGCATTGGAAATGAGATTGATCACGATCTGGCTGAGCGCGCGCCGGTCGGCGACGATGTCCGGCAAATCGGCGGCCACCCGCGTCCTGATCTCGACGCCGGCCTCGCGCGCCTTGAGCGCCAAAAGATCGCAGCAGCTCAGGATCGGCGACGCAGGCTCGAATGGCTCCGGCGTAATCTCGAAATTTCCCGTTTCCATTTTCGACATGTCGAGGATGCCGTTGACCACCGAGAGCAGATGACGGCCGGAATCGTTGATCAGCTTGGCGTATTCCTGCCGGCGCGCCGCGTCGAAAGTGAGCGAATCATTGGTCAGCATTTCGGAAAAGCCGATGATGGCGTTGAGCGGGGTGCGCAATTCATGGCTCATGGTGGCGAGGAAGCGGCTCTTCGCCACATTGGCGCGCTCGGATTCCGCGCGTGCAAGTTCGACCGCCAGCTCCTGCGCCTTGCGTTCGCTCACGTCGCGCAGCACCGCCACGACTTCACGGTCGCCAGTATCGGTTTTCCCGGCATCCCGGTCGAGCGGCCGGCAGCGCATTTCCACCCAGATAAATTGACCGCTTTGGCTGGCGTCGTCACGGCGAATGCGGAATTCGATCGAACGGTCCTCGCGCAACGTCGCTGCATCGGCAAGCGCGGTAAGGTAAACGGGCCGGTCGCCGACATGGACGCGGTCGAACAGGCCACGGCCGTTCAACTCGTCGGCGCGCACGCCGAACAGCCGCTCCGCCGCGGGCGAGACGAAAAGCACCGCGCCGTTGCGCCCATGCCGGGTGATGACGTCGGTCATATTGCGCGCGAGCAGATGGTAACGATCTTCTTCGGCAGAGAGCAGGCCGACGCCGGTATGGGCGAGTTGATTTGCGTTAAGCGCCAAGCCGACCGCATAGAGCGAGGCCGAGACGATGCCAAGTGCGGCCAGCGCGCCATGCCCATTGGCGACGGTCGCGGGCGGCGGCAACATGTCGTAGGCGCCCAGCAACAGCAGCAATCCGGCGGCGCCGAATGCCACAATCGTAGCCGTTGCCGCCACGCGCCGCGAGGCGGACAACGCGGCTTCCAGCGGCACGACCACCAGCCAGATCGTCGCGAATGAGGTGATGCCGCCGGTGAAGGCAGCGACAACCGTCACCAACCCGGCAAGCGCCAGCGAGGAAATCAACTGCGCGCCTTCATAGTGGCCGGTGCGGGAGAGGAAATTGGCAATCAGGATCGGCGTCACCAGCCAAGCGAAGACGCCGACTTCCAACGTGCTTGGCACGCCGCGAAACGCCACATAGGCAGGGATACCGGCCAACGCGAGAAAGCTGCCGATCAGCCGCGGCGCAATGAAGGCATGGTGGCGCGCCGCCGTCAGCGCATCCCGCCGCGCGGACGGGTGCACCAAAGCGTCGGCATAGGTCCACAGCGGTTTGAGGAAGCCCACGGTCCCTGTCCCGCGTCTTCGACGCGCCCCCTTTTTCGGAACTGAACTTAAGAAGGCTGGCTTAAGCGAACGCTAAGGCAGAACTCGCACGATATTGGAAGCGGCGTCATGGCGCGCTTTGGCCTGCGAGAGCGGCGTCTATTTGTCGGTCATGGTGAAATTTCTATTGCCAAGACACGCAATCGCGTCCGCAATTACCATTGCAGTAACCATGCGCGCCTTTTGCAAAGTGATCATCGACGCCACGGATCGACGCTTAAAATTTTAGTCGAACTCAGATGTTTTAAATTTGAGGAAAAACAGCATCGATTTTGCTCCAAAACGTCGCATCCGCGCCAACGACAGCTTCAGTCCTATTTGCTAGGTTTAGTTCAAAGGCGACGGATTAAAGCCGCCGGGGATGCAGACCATGTTCTTTCTGCTGCGGATGGCATTTTGGCTGGGCGTCGTCTGCGTGCTGCTGCCGAGCGGCACGAAGACGGATAGGCCCGATGCAAGCATCGATGCAACGCAAGCGATGACGCTGGCCGGCGCCGCCGTCTCCGACGTGCGCGGCTTTTGTGATCGCCAGCCGGGCGCTTGTGTCGCCGGTGGCAAGGTCGCGGTCGCTATCGGCCACAAGGCCGAGGCCGGCGCGCGTACGATTTACGACTTCGTCACCGCCAAGCTGGCCGAGAGATCAGTGTCCGCGGACAAACCGGCCGCGAACGACAAGCCTGCGGCCAAAGTAGAGGCAGTTACCGAGCGAACTCCCGCGCAAGGCACCTTGACGCCGGCCGATCTCGCGCCGACCTGGCATGCGCCGGTTCCGTTGCCGCCGCGCCGCGAGGCCCGGGCCGGCAAACCGTCGGCATAGAGCTGTTTTTCGCGCGTTTCGCGGACTTTTTATCCGTTCGCATAATCTCCTTTGGCTCGCACGGCACGGGAAGCCTATATATGGGCCATGTCGACGATCGACGACATTGTCGAGAACTTTGCGCTGCTCGATCAGTGGGATGACCGCTATCGCTATGTCATCGAGCTCGGTCGCACGCTGGCGCCGCTAGCCGACAGCGCCCACAGCGAGGCGAATAAGGTGCAAGGCTGCGCCAGCCAGGTCTGGATGGTGACACACGTGAACCCCGACGGCGGCGCCGGTCCGATACTCACATTTGACGGCGACAGCGACGCGCATATCGTACGCGGCTTGATCGCCATCCTGTTTGCGCTTTATTCCGGAAAGACCGCGCGCGAGATCCTGGCGACCGACGCGCTGGCTCTGTTCGACCGCATGGGGCTGCGCGAGAACCTGACGCCGCAGCGTTCGAACGGGCTGCGCTCGATGGTCGAGCGCATTCGCGCCGAAGCAAGGTCGGCGCTGCATGCCGCTTGATCTTTAGACCTCAACGCTGAAACTCGCATCGTCTGCCAGCCATGTCCGCACCGCCGTGTGACGACAGCCTCGCGCCGCTTGTGCATAGCCGTAATGGCGGGCGAGGCGGTCAAGCGCGAGCTGGAGAACCACCTTGGCCGAGCGCGCCGGCCAAGCCCGTTCGCGCTCGATATCTTCCAGACCTTTGAGAAAGCAGCAAACGTCGAGGAGTAGCCCCGCAAATTCCGGCCCGGCACCGTCGAGCGCATGGCGCACGCGCTGACGCGCGGCGATCATGGTCTCGGTGGACGCGCCGGCGCGCTCGCCGCGGCGGCCGGTGGAAATCGGGCTTGCCCAATTCGACGTCGTTCGCGGCATCAATTGCGCGCGTGTGAACTCGGCGCGTAGCCGCTCACCGGCCTGCAATTGATGGCTTTCGATCAGCGCCCGGCCATCACGGCCACGCCGGCGCGCAAGCCAAGCCAGCGGACTTTCCGATTCGTCAACGATGACGCGGCTGCGCCCGTGTTCGGTGTCGATCTGCCGCTCGGCCAATGCCAAATGCTGGCGGCGAAACCGGTCAATCGCGGGCTCCGGCTGGCCTGGCGGCTTTGCCGCCTTCGGTAATTTTCCGCTCATTGCGCTGCGACTCCTCTAGGATTATTTGCCTAGATGATCGCCAACGCTCATGCAAGGATTTTATTCCGCATGAATCGGGCGGTGGAAAACCTGTCGGGCTTGAACCGGCGCTATTTGACGCGGCGGCGGCGTTGCTGGCCGAGGCCCATCTGCTTGGCAAGTTGCGAGCGCGCGGCGGCATAATTCGGTGCCACCATTGGATAGTCGGGACTCAAGCTCCATTTGTCCCGGTACTGCTCGGGCGTCATGCTGTATTGCGTTCGAAGGTGCCGCTTCAGCGACTTGAATTTTTTGCCGTCCTCGAGACAGACAATATATTCCGGCGTAATCGACTTTTTCACCGACACCGCCGGCTTCAGCGGCTCGCTTGGCGCATCGTTCGCCGAGCCCGACACCCGCGCCAGCGCCGAATGAACCTGCGCAATCAAACCAGGAATGTCGCCGGCCGAGACTGAATTGTTGCTCACATAGGCGGACACGATCTGCGCCGTCAGTTCGATGAAATTTCCGTTGGCGGGATCGCTCATCAACGCTGTCCTAGGTGGGCCGGTAAGGTCTCTATCGAGCGAATAATGTAGTCATACACGGTCGCGTCAAAACGCTACTGTTGAATTCTGGTCACCGCAAGAAAAAGATTGCTGCGGTTTTCGTCTAGACTACGGCGAATTCTGTGATGTTATTGATTAGACTATGCTTCGGGAAGCGGCGCTAAGGTGCAAAAATCGCCGGCGCATGGCCGCAGGCGGCTGGTGCTTAGGGATTTTTTTCCAGGTGACTGCGCAATTCGTTGATAGAGGCAAAGCGCAGCGTGCCCTGAGGCAGATCGGCCTCGATCGAGCCGTCGACATAAAGCGTATAGCCCATGCCGTCGACGACACCCGATTTCAATATCGCCACGGGGCGCATTTCGTTCGCCGGCTGCGGCTTGGCCGCATCGGGTTCGACCCGCTTTACCGAAGCCGGGCTCTCGGTAGCCGGCTCGGGCTTGGAGTCAGTTTTTGGTTCTAATTTGAAGTCCGGCTTCGGTTCGAATTGGCTCGCCGGATTTTGTTGTGCGAACTTGGGCTCCGGCGGTGGCGGGGCCTTGGCCTGACGCACCTCGGTTGCCGGCCACATGGCGTCAAAATGTCCCGTTTGCGGCGGCCGCATCGGTAGCGGCGCGTGCAAGCCTTTGTCGAGCGCCGGTTCAGGGCGGTTTTGCGTGCCGCCCGGCCTGCGAGTTCGGAGCGGCGAAGGCGCGCTTTGCCGCGGCGACAAGGGTAATTCTTCGGAGTCTTCAACCGCGACAGACGCTTCATCCGGATTGCGCAGCGTCGGCGTAATCGCCAGAATGGCCTCGTTTACAGGCTCAGGCGGAGCGCCCGACGGCATTGCGCCGGCGTCCGGCTCACGAAAATCGACCTTGGGCTTCGGCGGAAATGGGATCCGTCCCGCCGCGGTGCCTCGAACCGGCTGCTCGAACGCCTCCATCGGCCGGCTTGCGCGCATTGGCGGCAGGGCCGCCAAAGCCTCGACGACGCGATGCAACTGTCCAACCACCGCGCCGAGGCCAATGATTATCAAGCCGCCCATGAAGGCCGTGACGCCGGAGGCGATCAAGGTATTGCCGAAGCTGAACTCGTTGATCGGAACGCCAAACCCGACCATGACCGCACCCGCCATGATGGCGACGGCACCGACGACAAACAATAAGACCGACATGCGCGTTGCAATCCTCTGCAAGATCGCCAGCTGAGAACCCGCGGGCGCCTTCCGAGCATCCCCTTATCCTAACGGGGAATTCTCGCTCCACGGGTCATTACGGCAACGGACAGAGTTAAAATAGCAAAATATACGCTCAAACTTCATTAACGCTATTTGCCCTGCCCGGACAGCAATTTGGCCATCAAATTTCGCCGTTTTGAGGCATTTTCGCAGGTCAAACTTCGCGTGTCGCCGTTGCTCCAAGTCAACGCAAAGCCTAATTAGCTTAACGATGGAACTCGCACGGGGAGGTCCCGGTTCACCCTGACACCGGGCTTTTTTCGTAAACGTCTTTTGCCGCCCAAGGAGGATCTGATGTCATTCACGCTGCCCGATTTGCCTTACGCCTACGACGCGCTCGCGCCCTATATGTCGCGGGAAACGCTCGAATATCATCACGACAAGCACCACAAAGCCTATGTCGACAACGGCAACAAATTGCTCGAGGGCAGCGGGCTCGAAGGCAAATCGCTCGAAGACGTTGTCAAAGGCTCGTTCGGCAAGAATGCCGGGCTCTTCAACAATGCCGGCCAGCATTACAATCACATTCATTTCTGGAAATGGATGAAAGCAGGCGGCGGCGGTGACAAAATCCCCAGCAAACTCAAGGCGAAAATCGATTCGGACCTGGGCGGCGTGGAGAAGATGAAAACCGATTTTGCCCAGGCCGGCGCGACGCAATTCGGCTCCGGCTGGTGCTGGCTCGCGGTCAAAGACGGAAAACTTACGGTGATGAAGACGCCGAACGGCGAAAACCCCCTGGTGCATGGAGCAAAACCGGTGCTCGGCTGCGACGTCTGGGAGCACTCATATTACATCGACTACCGCAATCGGCGCCCCGATTACCTCAAGGCCTTCCTCGATCACCTGGTGAATTGGGACCACGTCGAGGAGATGTTTACAGCGGCGAGCAAGTAAAGAACTCGCCCCTCAACGCCCTGCTAAGGCCAGAATAGGTGCTTACGCGCGCCGCAGAACAAGAACGGCACGGCTCACCCATTCTCCGGCCCGAATCAATAAAGATTCCCGGCAAGCCGGCGGCCTTCTCGCCCGCCGACTGGCTTGCCGTGCTCCTTCTTGCGGTGGTTGCTGTCATCGCTTGTCTCACCTTCCGCGACTACGGGCTCGGCTGGGACGACTTCACCCATTCGCAATACGGCGACCTGCTGCTCAAGCTCTACGGCTCGGGCTTTAGCGACGCGCGGGCGCTCTCCTTCGTCAATCTCTACAAATATGGCGGCGGCTTTGACATGGCGGCGGCGCTCGCCGCCAAAGTGCTGCCGTTCGATCTGTTCGAGACGCGCCGATTGGTCGGCGCCGCGGTCGGTATCCTCGGCCTCATCGCGACATGGCGGATCGGCCGCCGACTGGGCGGGCCGATCGCCGGCCTTGCGGCGCTGATCCTGCTCGCGACCTGTCCGCTCTATTACGGCCACATGTTCATCAATGCCAAGGATGCGCCCTTCGCCACGGCCATGGCAGTGCTGCTGCTCGGCATCGTGCGCGCCTTTGATGAATATCCCAAGCCTTCGGCGCGGACCATGGCGCTGGCCGGCGTGGGTCTGGGCCTTGCCTTCGGCTCGCGCATTCTCGCCGGCATTGCCGCACCCTGCGCGATTGCGGCGCTGCTGCTCATCATCATCGCTGACAGCCGCATGCAGGGCTGGAAGCCGGCAGCGCAACGCCTGGGTCAATTCGTCGCCGCGATGTGGCCGGCGCTGCCGATCGGCTACCTGATCATGGGGTTGCTTTGGCCGTGGTCGGTTGTTGCGCCGCTCAATCCGATCCATGCCGCGGAATATTTCGACACGTTCTTCGAGAAACCGTGGAAGGAACTCTATGAAGGCCGGCTGATCGCCGTGCCCGACATGCCGGCGAGCTATCTGCCGCATCTGTTCCTGCTCAAGCTGCCGGAGATCATGCTGGCGTTCGGGCTCATCGGGCTCGTTGGCGCATTTATCGCTGCCGCGCTACGGAGCACGCCGCTCAACCGCCGAGCGAGCCTACTGGCCGTGGCGCTCGCCGCGATCGTTCCGGTCGCGCTCGCCATGGCAGCGCATCCGGCACTCTATAATGGGCTGCGGCATTTTGTTTTTGTCGTGCCGCCCTTCGCGGTCCTCGGCGGGCTCGCCGTCGGCTGGCTGGCCGACCGCGCAAGACTCTACGGCAGGGCGGCGATGACTGCGCTTGCCGCCATTGTCATCGCCGGGGTGTCACTGCCGGTCATCGGCATGGTGCGGCTGCACCCGTACGAATACACCTATTTCAATCCGCTCGCCGGCGGCGTGCGCGCGGCGCAGAACAGCTACATGCTCGATTACTGGGGGCTCGCCTTCAAGCAAGGGGCGCTCGCCTTGCGCGCGCGGCTTGCGCAAACGCATGCAAGACCGCCGGCGGGCCGACGTTGGATCGTCGCCATCTGCGGCCCGCAATGGGCGGCCAAGGTCGAACTCGGACCGCAATTCGAAACCACCTTCGATCAGAAGAAGGCGGATTTCGTGCTGGCGCTGGGCACGTTTTATTGCCGGCACCTGCAGGCGCCGCTATTCGCGCAAATCGACCGCGACGGCGTGATCTACGCCGTCGTCTATGACTTGCGTGGTCGGCCGTCGCAGCCGCTATTGACGCAGCCGCCGCCGTGATGCTTACGCCGCGTTGCGGGCCTGTCCCGGCGCCTCGGCGTTTCCCGCCGCAGTGGTGATCTGCAAGGCGCCGAGCAGATTGTCGATCTCCAGCCGCGCCGTGGCGTGCGACAGCGTCGGCCGCGTGCCCAGCGTTGCTTCTTCGAGATCGTCGAGCGCGGTCAAGCCTCGCGGATAGAATTCACGGAAGATCACCCGCTCGGCCAAGCCCTCGATCACGCGGAAATTGAGCCGCCGTGACAGCTCCTGCAGGCCTTCCCCGACCAGGCGCTTGTTGCGCGAACCGAGATTCGACAGGCGGTTGCGCAACACGATCCAATCAAAGAGGACATTGTCGAGGAGTTGGCGCTGGCTGCGCGAGTCCTCAACCATCTGCGCATAGTGGCTGGTGCCGGTCACGGCGAAAGTCGCCGGATCGACGGTCGCCAGTACGTCGAGGTCGACAAAGCTGTCATTGAGCGGCGTGATCAGCGTGTCCGCCATCGTATGCGCGAGGCGGGTCAGATAGCTGTCATGGCCGGGCGTATCGATGACCAAGTAGTCAGACACCTCAGCCTGGCCATGGACCGTGTCGGCAAGCGCCGAGCATGCGGCAGCGCGATCTTCGGCAGCCGGAAAATCCAGTTTCCCCTCAACGCAATAATGCTCGGGGATTTCCAGATCACGGCCAGCCTGGGCAGCCCAGGCACGCCGGTTCTCGATATAGGTGGTGAACGTCCGTTGCCGTGAATCGAGATCGATGGTGGAGACACGCTTGCCCGATTTGATCAGTGCGATGGCAATATGCATCGCGACTGTGGACTTCCCCGACCCACCTTTTTCATTGGCTACGACGATAACATGCGCGGCGCGTCCGCGAGATTCCATTTCCGACATGAGTCCCCTCGACGGTGTTGTTCCCTCTTGGTGTGCTAGTGGCAAGGTGCTTCGAATCATTAGCGTTGATTCGTTGAATCCGCGCAAGCAAAACGCGATGGAACTTGCTGCCCCTTTTTGCGGCAGCCGCGCGAGCGGGCGCACAACCAGCCGAAATGAGGCGGCTCCGGCAAGCGCACAGACGATGGCGTGGATATTTTGCCCGCGCTAACATTGCGGCGAAACGCGCTGTCACATTTCCTGCCGGGGACATCAATGAAATTGCCCAGCCGCATGCTCGATCTGTCGTCGCCGCTCGAGAATGAAAGGATATTCGATCCGCCGTTCATGCTGCCAAGGATTGAATACCGCTCCAATGCCGAAAACGCGTCGATGCTGCTCGACAGCTTCCCCGGCCTCAAGCGCGGAGGACCTGCCCGAGGGCGAGGGCTGGGCGTTCGAACTCGTGCAGATTTCGACGCATAACGGCACGCACATGGACGCGCCGATTCATTACCAATCGAAAACGATCGACGGGCAGCCGATGATGACGATCGACCAGGTGCCGCTCGACTGGTTTTTTCGCCCCGGCGTCAAGCTCGACTTTCGCAACGTTCCCGACGGGCACGTCGTCACCGCGGCAGAGGTTGAAGCCGAGCTCAAGCGCATCGGACACGAGCTCAAGCCATTCGACATCGTCCTCGTCAACACGCGGGCCAGCGCCTGCATCGGCACCGACGAATATCTCACCGCCGGTTGCGGCATGGGCCGCGAAGCGACGCTCTATTTAACCTCGCGCGGGGTACGCGTGGCCGGCATCGACGCCTGGGGCTGGGATGCGCCCTTTGTGCATACGCGCAAGCGCTGGCTGGAGACGCATGACCCATCGATCATCTGGGAGGGCCACAAGGCCGGGCGCGAAATTCCCTATTGCCACATGGAAAAACTTTGCAATCTCGAACAGCTTCCGCACGATGGATTCACCGTCGCCTGCTTTCCCTACAAGATCAAAAACGGCTCGGCCGGCTGGACCCGGGCGGTGGCGCTGTTCGATTAACGAGTCCGGCGCCGGGAAAACCTGCGTGCGCGGGGCAAGTCCTTAACGCTTAACCTTACTCGGTCACACTAACGAGCGGTTTAGATCGTCGCCGCCGCAGCGAACGGCTAGTTTGATCGGGCCGTTGGGCGTTAGCCACAAACCCGACCGGTCGGCGGAGTCGTCGGATTCGTAATGTGTTCGGCGGCTCCGTCCGGTTTTCATTTTATTACCTAGAAATTTTTTAGTGGCTCTTTTCTTCTGCTTGCCGGCCGCTGCGCCTTATGAATGCGCATAAGCCCAGTAAAGCTCGCGCGCCTTGCGGTAGAGCGGGCCCGGCTGCAGCGAGCGGTCGCCGATGCGGTTGATCGGCAACACCTTGGATGCATTGCCGGTTGCGAATATCTCGTCGGCGTTCTCGAAATCGGCATAGCGCATCGCCTTTTCGATGACGGCGATCCCGGCATCACGCAGCAAACCGATCACGCGCTTGCGGGTGATGCCGGCGAGGAAGGTCCCGTTGGGGATCGGCGTGAACACCACGCCGTCCTTGCCCATGAACACGTTGGAATTGGCAAGCTCGGCGACATTGCCGGTAACGTCGCAGACAATTGCATTGTCAAAGCCGCGCGATTTCGCCTCGAACAGCGCGCGCGCATTGTTCGGATAAAGGCAGCCGGCCTTGGCGTCGACCGGCGCGGTTTCCCAGGTCGGGCGGCGGAACGGCGACAGCGTGATGGAGAAGCCGTCGGGCTTGCGCATCGGTGAGTCGTAAAGCGCCAGCGCAAAGCGCGTCGAATCCGGATCCGGCGGCAGCGCCTGCGGACCCGGACGCTCGGCCCAATACATCGGCCGTACATAGAGCGTGACATCCTTGGAAAATTTTTTCATGCCTTCGCGCGTAAGACCGGCGATCTCGTCAGCCGACATCGTCGGCTTGAGATACATCGTCCTGGCCGAGGCGTTGACGCGCGCGCAATGCAGGTCGAGGTCGGGCGCGACGCCCTCGAACACGCGTGCGCCGTCGAATACCGAGGAGCCGAGCCAGATGGCGTGCGTGCGCACGCCCCACAAGGGCACATTGCCCTCGTGCCAGGCGCCGTCGAAATAGGTCCAGGTTGCGGACCAGTCTTGGCTTGTCGCCATTGGCGTCTCCTCACCACACTGTCATGCGCGCGGGCTTGACCCGCCCATCCATGATGGGCTTTCCCTAGCAGGAAGGCTTCATGGCGCCATCATAATACGCCAGCGCCAGCGCAGAAACCTATGCGATTTGCTGATGGGAGGCATCAATGTCCATTTTCGTGTTCGACGCCTATGGCACGCTGTTCAACGTGCATGCGGCGATCGGCCGCTTTCGCAGCGCTGCGGGCCCTGAGGCCGACCGCATGTCCGAGGTGTGGCGGACAAAACAACTTGAATATTCGTGGACGTTGACGCTTGCCGGCCGCTATGTCGATTTCTGGACCTTGACCGAGCGGGCGCTCGACTATGCGCTGACCCGCTTTCCCTCCGTCGACAAGGCGCTGCGGCCGCAGCTACTCGAGGCCTATTTCAAGCTCGACGCGTTTCCCGACGCGCGGTCGGCGCTGCACGCGCTCAAGGCCGCCGGCCATAGGACCGGCATTCTTTCCAACGGCTCTCCGAACATGCTCAAGGGCGCGGTGGACGCGGCCAATGTCGGCGCCGATCTCGATGCGGTGCTGTCTGTCGATACGCTGAAAATGTTCAAGCCGCGGCCCGAGGTTTATGGTCTCGTTACCGATCGCTTCAAATGCAAGCCGGGCGAGGTGACATTCGTCTCCTCAAACCGCTGGGACGTGATGGCAAGCGTCTCTGTCGGCTTCCGCGGGCTGTGGGTCAATCGCGGCAGGATGCCGGACGAGTATTTCGATTTCCCGCCGGAGCGCGAGCTCAACGACCTTAACGAACTGGTGGCGGCCCTGTAGAACGGCCGTTGCCGGCGGGGCTGGCGAGCGCTGGTTGCGGCGCCTATATGCGCCGGACTGACAAGCGCCCGGCCAGTTTTCAATGCCATCGATCATTTCCATTGCCAATTTGTCGAAAACCTACGCGACCGGCTTCCGGGCGCTGGGCAACATCAATCTCGACATCGAACAGGGCGAGATCTTCGCCCTGCTTGGCCCCAACGGCGCCGGCAAGACGACTTTGATCGGCATCGTCTGCGGCATCGTCACCCCCTCGGCCGGCAAGGTGACGGTCGGCGGCCATGACATTCTCGCCGATTACCGCGCCGCGCGCTCCATGATCGGCCTCGTGCCGCAGGAATTGCACACCGACGCCTTTGAGAGCGTCTGGGACACGGTGACCTTCAGCCGCGGCCTGTTCAACAAGCCGCGCAACCCGGCGCACATCGAGAAGGTGCTGCGCGCGCTGTCGCTGTGGGACAAGAAGGACGACAAGATCAGGACGCTGTCCGGCGGCATGAAGCGGCGGGTGATGATCGCCAAGGCGCTGGCGCACGAGCCGATGATCCTCTTCCTCGACGAGCCGACCGCCGGCGTTGACGTCGAGCTGCGCAAGGACATGTGGCAGGTGGTGCGCGATCTGCGCTCCTCCGGCGTCACCATCATCCTCACCACACATTACATCGAGGAAGCCGAAGACATGGCCGACCGCGTCGGCGTGATCAGCAAGGGCGAGATCATCCTGGTCGAAGACAAGGCCGAATTGATGCGCAAGCTCGGCAAGAAGCAGCTGATCCTGCGTCTGCAGAAGCCATTGGAAGCGGTTCCCCCTGCGCTCTCCGCTCACGCGCTGACGCTGGAGGATGATGGAAACGAACTTGTGTTCTCCTATGACACCAAAAAGGAGCGCACCGGCATCACCGCGCTGCTCAGCGACCTGAATACGGCGGGCATCCGCTTCCGCGATCTCGAGACAAAGCAGAGCTCGCTCGAAGATATCTTCGTCGGGCTGGTGAGCGAACGCCCATGAACCTGCGCGCGGTCTTTGCAATCTACAAATTCGAGATGGCGCGCACCGGCCGCACCATCTGGCAGAGCATCGTTTCGCCGGTCATCTCGACATCGCTCTATTTCGTCGTCTTCGGCGCGGCGATCGGCTCGCGCATCAGCGTGATCGAAGGCGTGTCCTACGGCGCCTTCATCGTGCCGGGCCTCATCATGCTGATGCTGCTGACGCAGAGCACGATGAACGCCTCCTTCGGCATCTATTTCCCGCGCTTCATCGGCACGATCTATGAACTCCTCTCGGCGCCGGTGTCTTCCTTCGAAATCGCGCTCGGCTATGTGGGCGCGGCGGCGACCAAGTCGATCATCCTCGGCCTCATCATCCTGGCCACCTCTTTCATGTTCGTGCCGATCGAGATCCGGCATCCATTCTGGATGATGACGTTCATGCTGCTGACGGCGCTGACGTTCAGCCTGCTCGGCTTCATCATCGGCATCTGGGCCGACGGCTTCGAGAAGCTGCAGATCGTGCCGCTCTTGCTGATCACGCCGCTCACCTTCCTCGGCGGCACGTTCTATTCGACCAGCGTGCTGCCGCCGTTCTGGCGGACCGTCACGCTGTTCAACCCGGTCGTCTATCTGATCAGCGGCTTCCGCTGGAGTTTCTTCAACATCGCCGACGTCGATGTCGAGGTGAGCCTCGGTGTGACGCTTCTCTTCCTCACCCTCTGCCTCGGCATCATCGGGTGGATCTTCAAGACCGGCTACCGGCTGAAGAACTAGCTCCGCGCCAACGCGTCAAGAATGCGCGCCCAGGAGCGGATGCCCTTGTGGTAGCAGGTGAGGTCGAACTTCTCGTTCGGCGAATGCACGCGGTCGTCGTCAAGCGCAAAGCCGACCAGCAGCGAATCCATTCCCAGCACGCTCTTGAAATCCGCCACGATGGGGATCGAGCCGCCTGCGCCGACGGTCACCGCCTTGTGGCCCCACTCCTCGGCGAGCACGCCGCGCGCCTTGTTGAGCGCCGTATTGTCGAAGGAGAGCTGCAACGGCGGCGCCAGCCCGAAATTGCCGAACTCGACCTTGCAGTCGGCCGGCAGCCGCGCGCGCACGAAGGCGCGGAAGTTGTCGCGGATCTTTTGCGGGTCTTGCTGCCCAACCAGGCGGAAAGAGACCTTCGCCGAGGCGCGGCCGGGGATGACGGTCTTGGCGCCTTCCCCCGTATAGCCGCCGATGATGCCGTTGATCTCGGCGGTCGGCCGCGTGGTGATCTGCTCGATGAGCATGCGCTCCTTCTCGCCGGCGGGCTGTTTGAGACCGATCGGGCCCAGAAATTTCTCCGCCGTGAGGTCGAGCGCCTTCAGATCGGCCTTGATGTCGGCGGGCAACTCTGTCACGCCGTCGTAAAATCCCGGAATCGTGACGCGGCCATTGTCGTCCCACATGCTGCCGAGGATTTTCGCCAGCAGCCGGATCGGGTTTTGCGCCGCGCCGCCGAAGACGCCGGAATGCAGGTCGCGGTCGGCGCAGGTGATTTTGACGTCCTCATAGACGAGGCCGCGCAACGAGGTGGTGACCGCCGGCGTTTGCGCGTCCCACATGGCGGTGTCGCAGACCAGCGCCAGGTCGAGCTTGAACTCGGCGGCATTGTCACGGACGAAGGCGAACAGGTTCTGTGAGCCGCACTCCTCCTCGCCCTCGATCATGGTGGTGATCGGCAGCGGCAGCTTGCCGGTGACCGCCTTGAAGGCGCGGCAGGCCTCGATGAAGGTCATGGCCTGGCCTTTGTCGTCGCAGGCGCCGCGGGCGACGATGATCTTGCGGCCCCCCGGCAGCGTTTCGAGGCGCGGCTCGAAGGGCGGCGTCTTCCATTGGTCGAGCGGATCGACCGGCTGCACGTCGTAATGGCCGTAGAACAGCACACGCGGGCCGGAGACGCCGTTCGATTTACCCACCACGACCGGATGGCCCTTGGTCGGGCGCACGCTGGTCTCGAAGCCGATGGATTTAAGGTCGGCGGCGACATGTTCGGCGGCGGCGCGGCATTGCTCTTTATAGGCCGGGTCGGTGGAGACCGAGGCGATGCGCAGCAAGGCAAACAGCCGCTCGACGCTTTGGTCGATGTCCTTGTCGATGCGGCTCAAAACCGCGCCGATGGTGCTCATGGGGGGCTCCTGACGGTGAGGGGCGCACGCTAGCAACGCAAATGCGGCCTGAAAAGCGCCGTCAGCGCAGCTTCGGCTGGCGAAAATCGACGAATTCGGCGGCCGATTGGCGCGCTGCCCCGGCGGAGATGACTGCATGCCCGAGCTTGGCGCGGTGCCGGCACCCACAACAAAATACCGCTTGTTCAATCCACGTCATGGCGCGACCGGCGCAACCACAGGATAGACCACATGGATTCCGGCTGCGACCGGCGGGGTGAAATTAGCGGGTAGCGGCCGAAGCGATGATCCTTCCGTTTTCTTTCAGGATCTCGAAAGCACAGTCGTGCGCACCGCCGGCCGGATGAGAAAGGCACGAAACAAAATTTCGGGCGACGGCCTTTGCAAAATGTGCGTCTGCTATTTTGCTTGACACAAACCTGCAACAATGCACGCGCGTGTCAAAGTTCTTGCGCGGAATTTTTTGTTACACGCTTGTCATCCACCATCGCGGCGTTCAATATGCCGGCAACCCACCAGAGTGTGGCGCTGTGAGGGGAACATGGATGAGCTGGTCGCGCGTCTCGTCGCCAAGATTGGTATTGACCAGACGACCGCGGAAAAGGCCGTCGGTATCATCTTTGAATTCCTTCTCAAGGAAGGCCCTCCCGACAAGGTTCAGGCGCTTATCGACCGGCTTCCGGGCGCCGCCGAACTCATGGAAGCCCAGGAAGGCGTCGACGCCAGCGGCGGCGGCGGCTTTGCCATGGGCGGCATCATGGGCGCCGGGACGAAAATGATGACGGCGGGGCTGAGTATGGGTCAGGTTCAGGCCGTTACCCACGAAACCATTGCCTTTGCCCGCGAAAAGGCGGGGGAAGACGCGATCGGCGAAATTGTCGGCGCCATTCCGGGTTTAAGTCAGTTCGTTTGATCGAAAATTTCCAAGGCGCAACGCAAGCGTCACACGTCTGGAGAAACGCATGTCCTACCCGCTCACCGACATTGACGGAATCGACGACGAAGCGGTCGCGATTCTCAAGGCGGTGGGGATTCGTTCGACCGGAAGGCTGCTGGAATCTGCAAGCACGTTGAAAGGCCGCAAGTCGCTGGCGATCAAGACCGGATTCGACGAGAAACAATTGCTGTGCTGGGCCAATGTCGCCGACCGCATGCGCATCCGCGGCATCAGCAAGGAATATGCCGAGCTGCTGCAGGCCGCGGGCGTCGATACGGTGAAGGAACTCAAGTTCCGCAACCCCGCCAATCTCGCCAAGGCGATGGCCGAGGCCAACCGCAAGCGCAAGATGGTGCGCCTGCTGCCGTCGGAGAAAGTGGTCGGCCGCTGGATCAATCACGCCAAGAGCTTGCCGCTAAAAATCACGTATTGATGGACTTTCGGCTGCTTGACAGCCCCTGCCGGACCCCGCAAACCGGCGCCGCATGGCGCTGACCTTCATAAAACCCGCAGAATCCGCGCGCACCGGCGACCCCAATGCATTGGCCGGACTGCTGGCGCTGGGGCGCCCACTGGTCATGGGCATTCTCAACATCACCCCGGATTCTTTCTCCGATGGCGGCCGCTTTTACGACACCGAGGCGGCGCTTGGCCGTGCCGCAGCGATAGCAACCGATGGTGCCGATCTTCTCGACATCGGCGCGGAATCGACACGGCCCTATGGCAGCGCCAAGCCAGTCACGGTTGAGGAGGAATTGGCGCGGCTCGCCCCGATTTTACCCGCAGCGGTCAATTTCGGGCTGCCGGTTTCAATTGACAGCAACAAGGCTAGGGTCGCCGCTTGGGCTCTCGACCATGGCGCGGCCTTGGTCAACGACGTGTGGGGGCTGCAACGCGATCCCGACATGGCCAAGTTCATCGCCGCGCGCGGAGTGCCGGTGATCGTCATGCACAACCGCGACGAAGCCGACCCGAATATCGACATCATCGCCGATGTCGCTGCCTTTTTCGCGCGCTCCCTCGACATCGCCGCCGAAGCCGGCATCGCCCGCGATAAGATCGTGCTTGATCCCGGCATCGGCTTTGGCAAGACGCCGGAGCAAAGCATGAGTTGCATCGCCAAGCTTGGCGAATTCGCCCGTTTCGGACTTCCGCTTTTGGTTGGCGCCTCGCGCAAGCGTTTCATCAATGCGGTGACGCCGTCGCAGTCGGATGAGCGCATCGGCGGCTCGATCGCCAGCCATTTGCTGGCGGTGCGCAACGGCGCGTCGATCGTTCGCGTGCATGACGTCGCCGAAACCGTGCAGGCGCTGCGAGTCACGGCGGCGATCGAGGCGGCGCGATGAGCGATACGATCTTCATCAGTGGATTGTCGCTGCACGCCTATCATGGCGTGATGCCCTACGAGGGCAAGGTCGGGCAGACTTTCACCATCGATCTGACGTTGACCATCGACCTGTCGGCGGCGGCGCGCTCGGACAAGGTGATCGACACAGTCTCCTACGACAAGATCGTGGAGTGCGTGAGCGCGATCTTTTGCGCGCAGAAATTCAAGCTGATCGAAGCCGCGGCCGGCGCCGTCGCCGACGCGGTGCTGGCCAAATTTCCGCGCGTGCGCGACATCGAGGTGACGATCCACAAACCGCATGCGCCGATTGCCGCGACGTTCAGCGATGTCGGCGTCACCTTGGTGCGTTCGCGGAGCAGCTCAAAGCCATGACCGTCGCGCTGATTGCGCTCGGCGGCAATGTCGGAAACAGCCGGGCCATTCTCGATCGCGCGGTCAAGCTGTTTTGCGACGGCGACACGGTCAGGCTCACCGCGCGCTCGTCGGATTACCGCACGCCGCCCTGGGGCTTCAAATATCAGCCGCCTTTCATCAATCTGTGCATCGCTGTAGAGACGACGCTGACGCCCCGCGATCTCTTGGCGCGGGCGCAGGCGGTCGAATTGCAGCTTGGCCGCGACCGCGCCCATGAGAAACGCTGGGGGCCGCGCACCGCCGACATCGACATCATCGCCTATGACGATCTCAGCGTGGACGAGCTGGGCCTGACGCTGCCGCACCCGCGTCTGTTCGAGCGCGCCTTCGTGCTGCTGCCGCTCTACGAAATCGCGCCCGGCCTTGTCATCGCCGGGCAAAAACTGCGCGACGCGCTCGCTGCCGTCGATCCCACCGGCATCCAGCGGTTGCCGCCGCTTAAGTAACGGGCATGCAAATTGCTTGATCGCAATGGCGACCGCGCCGCGTTTATGGCAGTTTCCGCCGATGGACGAACAACTTGCCCTCGCCGCCGAATTCCCCGCCACCAGCGAGGCCGACTGGCGCAAGCTGGTCGAAGCCGCGCTCAAGGGCACTTCCTTCGACAAGAAACTCGTCAGCCAGACCTATGACGGCTTGCGCGTTCAGCCGCTCTACGCGCGCGCGGCGGGTGCTATGCCGGTTACCGGCCGCGCACCGGGCACGGCCTGGACGATCATGCAGCGAGTCGATCATCCCGACCCGGCGGCCGCCAACGCGCAGGCGCTGCAGGATTTGGAGAATGGCGCGACCGGCCTGACGCTGGTCTTTGCCGGCTCGCTCAACGCCAGTGGTTACGGGCTCGATGCCTCGCCGGAGACGATCGCGCGCGCGCTCGAGGACATCGATCTCGATGCCGGCATCACCATCGATTTCAACCTGAGCCCGCCGACGCGCGTCGCCGTCAATCATGTGGCGGCGCTGGTGAAGGCGCGCAAACTGTCGCCCGGCGCCGTCGATCTGCGTGCCAGCCTCAATCCGATCGGCGGCTTCGCCGCCGCTGGATCGAGCCCGAAGCCGTGGCGGGACTTGTCGATCGACTTTGCCGCCGGTGTGCGCGGCCTCGCCGAACAGGGCTTCCGCGGTCCCTTCGTGGTCGCCGATGGGCGCATCGTTCACAATGCCGGCGGCTCGGAAGCGCAGGAGTTGGCCTTCGCCATCACCGCGGCGGTCGATTGTCTGCGCGCGCTGCAAGCCGGCGGCACGCCGCTCGACACCGCGCGCGGCATGATCTATTTCCGCCTCGCCGCCGACGCCGACGAATTCCTCACCATCGCCAAGTTCCGCGCCATCCGCAAATTATGGGCGCGGGTCGAAGAGGTCTGCGGCCTGACACCAAAGCCGGTGACGGTTGCCGCGGAGACGGCGTGGCGGATGCTGACCAAACGCGATCCTTATGTGAACATGCTACGAACGACCATTGCGGTCGCCGCAGCAGGGCTTGGCGGCGCCGACAATATCGTGGCGCTGCCGCACACACTGCCGATCGGCCTGCCCGATGCCTTCGCGCGCCGCGTGGCGCGCAACACGCAGCTCATCCTGCTCGAAGAGTCCAATCTCTTCCGTGTTGCCGATCCCGCCGCCGGTTCCGGCGCCATCGAAGACCTGACGGAAAAACTGTGCCGCGCCGCCTGGGCTCTATTCCAGACATGGGATGCGGCCGGCGGCGCCTGGGCTTCGCTCGAACAGGGGATCATCCAGCGCGAGGTTGCGGCGGTGCGCGCCGCGCACGAAAAGGCGATTGCGCGGCGCAAGGACGCGCTCACCGGCGCCACCGACTATCCGCTGTTGCAGGAAGCGCCGGCGAAGGTGCTCGACGTCGTGCCGGTCAGCCCGCCGAAGGCAGAGCCCCGCGCACGATCGAGCCGCTGCCCTCGACGCGTCTCGCCGAGCCGTTCGAGGCGCTGCGCGATGCTTCCGACGCTTTCCTGAAGAAAACCGGAGCGCGACCAAAGGTGTTCCTCGCCAATCTCGGCAAGCTGTCCGACTTCACCGCGCGCGCAACCTTCGCCAAGAATTTCTACGAAGCCGGCGGCATCGAGGCGCTGAGCAATGATGGTTTTCTCCTTTCTTCACCTCTCCCCTCTGGGGAGAGGTCGACCGCGAAGCGGTCGGGTGAGGGAGAACAATCCTCACCGCAACGCTCTAACCCCTCACCCGCTCCATCGCCTTCGGCGCCGGAGCGACCTCTCCCTATGGGAGAGGTGAAGACCGACATCGCGGCGATGCTTGCGGCGTTCAAGGCCTCAGGCGCCCGGCTCGCCTGCCTGTGTTCGGCGGACAAGGTCTATGAGAACGAGGCTGTGGATGCCGCCAAGGCGCTGACCTCCGCTGGCGCCACCGTCCATCTCGCCGGCCGCCCCGGCGACCACGAGGCGCATTGGCGCGAAGCAGGCGTGAAAAACTTCATCTTTGTCGGCTGCGACGTGCTTTCGACCTTGCAAGCCGCCCATGATAGTCTGGGATTGACATGAGCCAGATTCCGGACTTTGCCAAAGTCGACTTCAGCGACACGCCGCCGCCGGCCAACGATGGCGCGGCGGCGCCGTGGATGACGCCGGAAGGCATCGCGGTGAAGCCGGTTTACGGCGAAGCCGATCTCAAGGGCATCGATTTCCTCGACACCTATCCCGGCAAGCCGCCGTTCCTGCGCGGCCCCTACCCGGCGATGTACGCGGCGCAGCCGTGGACCATCCGCCAATATGCCGGCTTCTCCACGGCGGAAGACTCCAACGCCTTCTACCGGCGCAATCTCGCCGCCGGGCAGAAAGGCCTCTCCATCGCCTTCGATCTCGCCACCCATCGCGGCTACGACAGCGATCACCCGCGCGTCGCCGGCGATGTCGGCATGGCGGGCGTCGCGATCGATTCGATCTACGACATGCGCACGCTGTTCTCCGGCATCCCGCTCGACCAGATGAGCGTGTCGATGACCATGAACGGCGCGGTGCTGCCGGTGCTCGCGCTCTACGTCGTCGCGGCGGAGGAACAGGGCGTGCCGCACGCCAAATTGTCGGGCACGATCCAGAACGACATCCTCAAAGAATTCATGGTGCGCAACACCTATATCTACCCGCCCGGGCCGAGCTTGCGCATCATCTCCGACATCTTCGCCTACACCTCTGCCGAGATGCCGAAGTTCAATTCGATTTCGGTGTCCGGCTATCACATGCAGGAGGCCGGCGCGACGCAGGACCTCGAGCTTGCCTATACGCTCGCCGACGGCGTCGAATATGTGCGCGCCGGCATCAAGGCGGGCCTCACCATCGACCAGTTCGCCCCGCGCGTCTCGTTCTTCTGGGCGATCGGCATGAACTACTTCATGGAGATCGCCAAGATGCGCGCCGCGCGCATGATCTGGGCGAAGCTGATGAAGCCGTTCAAGCCGGAAGACGCGCGCTCGCTGTCGCTGCGCACGCATTGCCAGACCTCGGGCTGGTCGCTCGCCGCGCAGGACGTGTTCAACAATGTCGCGCGCACCATGATCGAGGCGATGGCGGCAACGCAGGGGCAGACGCAATCGCTGCACACCAACGCGCTCGACGAAGCGCTGGCGCTGCCGACCGATTTCTCCGCGCGCATCGCCCGCAACACGCAAATTGTTTTGCAGCAGGAAGCCGGCGCCACCCGCATCGTCGATCCCTGGGGCGGTTCCTATTACGTCGAGCGCTTGACCTACGATCTTGCGCGCAAGGCCTGGGGCCATATCGAGGAAGTCGAGGCGCTCGGCGGCATGGCCAAGGCGATCGAGGCCGGCATCCCCAAGCTGCGCATCGAGGAAGCCGCCGCCAAGACGCAGGCGCGCATCGACGCCGGCGTGCAGTCGGTGATCGGCGTCAACAAATACCAGCCGGCCGACGAAGCGCCGATCGAGGTGCTCAAGGTCGACAATTCCGCCGTCATGCACATGCAGCTCGACAAGCTCAAGCGGCTGAAGGCCGAGCGCGATCCGGCGGCGCTCAAGGAGGCGCTCGATGCGCTCACCCGCGCCGCCGACCGCGGCAACGGCAATCTGCTCGAGCTCGCGATCGAAGCGGCGCGCGCCAAAGCCACCGTCGGCGAAATCTCCGCGGCGCTGGAAAAAGTCTACGGCCGGCATCGCGCCGAGATCCGCGCGATCACCGGGGTCTACAAGCGGGAGGTCGGCAAGGGACATGACCGGCGCGGTCGAACGGGTGCGCGAGCGCGTCGAAGCCTTCGAGGCGGCGGAAGGCCGCCGCCCTCGCCTTCTGGTCGCCAAGATCGGCCAGGACGGCCACGACCGCGGGCAGAAGGTGATTGCATCCGCCTTCGCCGATCTCGGCTTCGACGTCGACATCGGGCCGCTGTTTGCGACGCCGGACGAAGCGGCGCGCCAGGCGGTCGAGAACGACGTGCACATCCTCGGCGTCTCGTCGCTCGCCGCCGCGCATCTGACGCTGGTGCCGGAGCTGAAGAAGGCGCTTGCCGCGCAAGGCCGCGACGACATCATGATCGTGGTCGGCGGCGTGGTGCCGCCGCAGGATTACGACGCGTTGATGAAAGCCGGCGCCGAGGCGATCTTCCCGCCCGGCACCGTGATCGCCGACGCCGCCGAGAAGCTGCTGAAGACGTTGAACAAGCGCCTCGGCCACGACAAGGCGGCGGCAGAGTGAGACGGTCGATCGCGACGGCGGCCGCGGCCGCCTGCGTCGCATGCACCCTCGCCGGCTGCATCGATTCCGCAGCGCCGATCCTGACCGATTCGCGACCGCTTCTCGGTCCACAGTTGCATTTAACTTTTTATACGCTGCGCGACGGCCATCTCAGCGAAGACAGCGAGGGAGCGGTCTTCAACTGGAACGGCAGGCTCTACGCCCACACGGCGGGCGCTCTCAGCGAGATGGCCGGCTTTTCGGTGCATCCGTTCGACGGTGCCAATTTTATCGTCCAGACCGTGCCGGTCGATCATGCGCGCGGCAGCGAATATGCCCTGATGCATCCGGTGGCGCTCGCCAAAGATGCATACTTCGTCGTCGCCATCGATGAAACCGACGCCGACGAAGCGACGCGCAAGGCGAACTGCGAAGAAACAGACAAGCATGCTTGCCGCATCAGCACGCAAGAACAATTGTTGGCGCTGGCGCGCGCCACCGCGGCGCATCCGCATCCGTCCGGCGTGTTTGCGGTCCATTTCATCGGCGGCTCCGCGGCGCCGCAGTTAAAGCCGTAAGCGGGCAACGGCGAGACGCGGTGCGAGCGCAAAAATGGCGGCCGCGTCGCCGCGTCAGCGCATTTCTTTTCCTGCCGATGATGCACCTAGAATATCTGCCTCTCGCTGCAGGTCCAGAAAAAAATCTCATTTCGTTGACTTTGCGTCCCCGCAGCACGAAATCCGCCGACGTGACGTGTGCAATTTCTTGAACGCGAGAGGCAGCTATGTCTTCGACCTATGAGTCCGTTCTTCATGCCAACGGCAAATACGCCGCGAATTTCGGCGACAAGGGCAAACTGGCGATGCCGCCGGCCCGGCATTTTGCCATTCTCACCTGCATGGACGCGCGGCTTGATCCCGCCAAATATGCCGGCCTTGCCGAAGGCGACGCCCATGTCATCCGCAACGCCGGCGGCCGCGCCACCGACGATGCCATCCGCTCGCTGGTGATCTCGCACAAGCTGCTCGGCACCCGCGAATGGTTCGTGATCCACCACACCAATTGCGGCATGCAGACCTTTTCCAACGAGGTCATGAGCTCCTTGCTCGACGACAATCTCGAGACCGCGAAGTTCGACGGCAAGGCCTGGTCCAATCCGAAGCATGGTGGCGGCTCGGTCCACGGCCACTTCGTGCACTGGCACACCATCGAGGACCTGCCGCTGAGCGTGCTGGAAGACGTGCAGCGCATCCGCACGCATCCGTTGGTGCCGCGCACGATCCCGGTCTATGGCTTCATCTATGACGTGGCCAACGGACGGCTCAACGAAGTGACCGAGGCGAGCCAGGCCGGACGGGCTGCCGCCTAGCCCCGGCTTCGGAACACTCTCGCCCGGCTGCTGCGTTCGGTGTAAATGGAGGCGATGTCCGCTTCCCCCGAATTGGCAGAGAAGCTAAGCCCGCTCGCCCGCGGCATCCGCGCCGGCGAGCGCGCGACCTTGGCCCGCGCCATCACGCTGATCGAGAGCAAGCGCGCCGACCACCGCAAATCCGCGCATCTTCTGGTGCAGGAGCTGTTGCCGGCGACGGGCAAGGCGGTGCGGCTCGGCATCACCGGCGCGCCCGGCGCCGGCAAGTCGACGACTATCGACGCGCTCGGCACCTACCTCACCGGTCAAGGCCACAAGGTCGCGGTGCTGGCGGTCGATCCGTCGTCGACGCGCACCGGCGGCTCGATCCTCGGCGACAAGACGCGCATGGCGCGGCTTGCGGTCGACGCCAATGCTTTCATCCGCCCCTCGCCCACGTCGGGGACGCTGGGCGGCGTCGCCGCCAAGACGCGCGAGACCATGCTGGTGTGCGAAGCCGCCGGTTACGACGTGATCCTCGTCGAGACGGTCGGCGTCGGCCAGTCGGAGACGGCGGTCGCCGACATGACCGATTTCTTCCTGGTGCTGATGGTGGCCGGCGCCGGCGACGAATTGCAGGGGCTGAAGAAAGGCATTGTCGAGCTCGCCGACATGATCGCGGTCAACAAGGCCGACGGCGACAATATCGCGCGCGCCAAGCTCGCCGCCGCCGATTATCGCGCGGCGTTGAATATCCTGGTGCCGCGCTCGCCGACCTGGTCGCCGCCGGTGGTCACCTATTCGGCGCTCACCGGCGATGGCATTGCCGCGCTGTGGGGCAAGGTGATCGAGCACAAGGAGAAGCTGACGGCATCGGGCGAACTGGCGGCGCATCGACGCGAGCAACAGGTGAAATGGATGTGGACCATGCTCGAGGAGCGGCTCACGGCGCGGCTGCGCGGCGATGCGGCCGTGCGCTCGAAGCTCAAGCAGGCGGAAGCCGCGGTCGCCGACGGCAAACTGGCTCCGACGCTCGCCGTCGAGCAGATCGCGCAGTTGCTGGGGGTGTAGGGCAACGGGAACCGCGGCTGTCATTGCCGGGCTTGACCCGGCAATCCATGATGACTTGCGGCAAGAGCAATCTTACGTACAGCTTTCAATTGGCGACATTCATCATGGATGCCCGGGTCAAGCCCGGGCATGACGCTGAGCTTGATGCACGGGCACGACGGGAAAAGAATAACACCCACCATCCTCGTCACCGGCTTCGGGCCGTTTCCCGGCGCGCCGGTCAATCCGACCGAAGGCTTGGTGCGGACGCTGGCGCGCATGCGCGCGCCGCGGCGCGAGATCGTCACGCATGTCTTCCGTACCAGCTACGCGGCGGTGGATGAGGACCTGCCGGCGCTGCTTGGCCGCCACAGGCCTGACGCGCTGCTGATGTTCGGGCTTGCTGCGGCGACGCCGCACTTGCGCATCGAAACCTGGGCGCGCAATTCGATATCGCCGCTTGCCGATGCCGCCGGCGCCATTCCCGGTTTGCGCCTGATCGCGCCCGGCCGGTCTCCGGCGCTGGCGCTGCCGACGCCGGCCCGCGCACTGCTCGCCGCAGCACGGCGAGCGCGCGTCAACGCGGCAATTTCCGAAGACGCCGGCGACTATCTCTGCAACTATCTGTGCTGGCGAGCCGCATCGGCGGTGCGCCGGCCGGGTCGCCCGCGGCTGGCGGGTTTTATCCATGTGCCGGAAGGCATGCCGGAAGCCGACCTCGCCCGCGCCGGACGCGCGTTTCTGCGGGTCGTTGCCAGCGCAAGCGCGTAATTGCAGATTTTTAATGCGCGAAGCGGCGCGCCGCGCCATGTTTAGGCCGAAATCAGCCCTAGATGTGAGGTAATGCCTGTCCGCCGCCTGCGCCGCCGAACCACCATCATGTTGCTCATCTTCATCATTTTTCTCGCACCCATCCTCGCCCGCGCCGCGCTCTATGCCCTGGGCAACGCGCCGCGCAGCTATCGCGACGCCGACTGGTCGAGCACCGGCATGCTGCCGGTTGCGCGCGATTATCAGCCGGCGCGCGTGATCGTCTTCACCGGCACCACGGGCGCCTGGAAGGGCATTTTTTCGGTGCACAGCTGGGTGGTGGTCAAGCCCGCGAACGCGACGAACTGGACCCGCTACGACGTCGTCGGCTGGGGCAATCCGCTGCGCACCAACAACTGGCCGCCGGACGGCCGCTGGTACGGCAACATGCCGGTGCCGATTGCCGACGTCTCCGGCGCTGAGGCTGAAGAGCTGATCCCTAAGATCGAGGCGGTCGCCAAGGATTACGCTTACGCGACCGCGGGCGACTACCGCATCTTTCCAGGGCCGAACAGCAACAGCTTCACCGCCGCGGTGCTGCGCGCCGTGCCCGAGCTCGGCGTCACGTTGCCGCCGAACGCCGTCGGCCGCGATTTCCGCAACGGTTTCTATGCGGGCCTGACCGACAGCCGCACCGGCATCGAGGTCAACCTCAACGGCTATGCCGGCATCAAGGTCGGCTGGGTCGAAGGCGTCGAGGTCAATCTGCTCGGGCTCGTCGCCGGCCTCGATTTGCAACGCCCGGCGGTAAAACTGCCGGGCTACGGCCGCATCGGATTGCCGGCGCCGGTCACCACCGCAGAGGCGCGGTAATCAGGCGCTCGCTGCCGCCGGCGCCCACAGCTTCGGCCCGACGCGCTGATATTGCGGCGGCCGCGCCACCTCGGCGCCGAGAGCCTTGGCCGCATGCCAGCCCCAATGTGGGTCGTCGAGGAAGGCGCGCGCCATCGATACAATGTCGGCCTTGCCCTGCGCCACGATCTCCTCGGCCTGATCCGGCTTGACGATCATGCCGACGGTACGCGTGGCAATGCCGGCTTCCTTCTTCACCCGCGCGGCGATCGCCACGTTGTAGCCGGGTTCGGTCGGCGTGCGGATATCGGCGAGCGCGCCGCCGGACGAGATGCAGACAAAATCGAGCCCCTCGCCTTTCAGTGCCTTGGCGATCGCCACCGCGTCATCCGGCGTCAGCCCACCCTCGCGCCAGTCGCTGCCGGTGATGCGCGCGCCGAGCGGCACACTCTTCGGCACCGCCGCGCGCACCGCGCGCGTCACGGCGAGCGGAAAGCGCATGCGGTTTTCGAAGCTGCCGCCGTATTGGTCGGTGCGCCTGTTGGACAGCGGCGACATGAAGCCATGCAGCAGATAGCCGTGCGCCATGTGCAGCTCGATCTCGTCGAAGCCGATGCGCAGCGCGCGCTTGGCGGAGGAAACGAAAGCCTCACGCACGCGCTCGATATCGGCTTCTGTCGCCTCGCGCGGCACGTGCCACCCCTCGCCCCAGGGCAGCGGCGAAGCGGCAAAGGTCGGCCACGGATCCTGCCCCGGCGCGAGCGCTTTGGCGCCTTCCCACGGCCGTTGCGACGAGGCCTTGCGGCCGGCATGCGCGATCTGGATGCCGAACTTGGCGGTGCCGGCGCGGCGGCACTGCGCGATGACGCGGCCTAGCGCCAATTCGTTGTCGTCGGAATAAAGCCCCATGCAGCCATGGGTGATGCGGCCCTGCCGCTCGACATGCGTTGCTTCGACGATCACCAGCGCGGCGCCGGAATTGGCGAGCATGCCGAGATGCATCATGTGCCAATCGTTGGCGCAGCCGTCGTCGGCGGAATACTGGCACATCGGCGCGACGACGATGCGGTTGGCAAGCTCAAGGCCGGCCAGCTTGAAGGGCGAAAACAAGACACTGCTCATGGGAGGAACTCTGGGAGGGTCTAACGTTGTTGGATCGACTTCAGATAGGCAATGATGGCACCGACTTCATCGGCGTCAAAACTGAATTCCGGCATATCAGGGTGGCCGGACATGATGCCCTCACCCAACGCCTCTTCCAGGGATTCGATCGGATAACGCTTGCCCAAGGTGCGGAACGCCGGCGCGTCCTTGCGCGGTGAATCACCGCTGCGGCCGACCGCATGGCAGGGGCCGCAATTTTTCGTGAGCAAGGCTTCGCCAAGCTTGAGGTCCCCGGCGGCGACGGCTGGAATGGTCGCGACAAAAACCGCCGCCGCAACCGCGGCAAGAACTTCGGCAACGCGTGTCATGCGGCGGGGCGAACGTTATTTTTGTCGCCGGGACGCGCCGGCGTAAGCTCGGCCCAGGCCCGCACCGCCTTGATCACGTCGAGCATGCGCAAGGCCATGGCCTCCTCGGTGTAATAGCGCTTCCAGCGGCCGCTGCGGTAGAGCGCAACGTAATAGTCGAGCCGGCGCTGCGCCAGATCGAGCCATTTGCGCGCAACAATATCGCAGGGAGGCGGCACTGTCGGCATGACGGGCCTGTGGCATGAGACCGGGCCGCCACTGCATCGACGAGGGTGGACGACCGGCAATTGCGCAAAGACGCCACCGTACCTGTGGATAACTGCTCCCCCTGTAACTGATTCGCTATTGTTTTGAATAGCATAATGAACGGGTGCCGGTCCCGGCTCAGGCAACCGCATCCGCCTCGCGCTTGGCCAGATTGGCCAGCGCCTCGGCACCGCGATTGGCCGCCGGCAGGCCGCGGAACAGAAAGCACAGGCTCACCACCGCCTGCAGCTCCTCGAAGCTGGCACCGGCGCGGTGGGCGGCGATGGCGTGCAATTGCCCGGCGTCACTCATATCCATCAGCAGCGAGCGGACCCGAAATCATACTCCGCAGCGCCGGGATTATGGATTCCGGGCTCGCGTCCTTCGGCCGCGCCCCGGAATGACAGGACTATGATTTATATTTCTTGGCCAGCGCGTCGGCGGCGTTGCGCAACAGGCCGAGATCGGCGCCGACCGCGACGAACTGATAGCCCCAGCCGATATAGCGGCGGATCTCCTCGTCGACGCCGGTGAGAATGCCGGCCGGCTTGCCGATCGCTTTCAGCCTGCGCCCGGCGTCCTCGATCGCCTTCTGCACCTCGGGGGCCTGCGGATTGCCGAGATGGCCGAGCGAGGCGGCAAGATCAGAAGGGCCGATGAATACGCCGTCCACGCCCTCGACCTTGGCGATAGCTTCGAGCTGCTCCAGCGCCGAGCGGGTTTCGACTTGCACCAGCACGCAGATCTCGTCATTGGCCTTGGTCAGATAGCCGGGCACCCGGCCGTAGCGGCTGGCGCGGCCGACGACGGTAACACCGCGAATGCCCTGCGGCGGATAGCGCGTGGCGGCGACGGCGCGCTTGGCTTCTTCCGGCGTCTGCACATAGGGAAAGAGCAGCGCTTGCGCGCCGATATCGAGAATGCGCTTGACCAGCACCGCGTCATTCCAGGCCGGGCGCACGATCGGCGTCGCGGTGCCGCGCTGCACCGCTTGCAGCTGCGACAGCAGATCGGGGATTTCGTTGGGCGAATGCTCGGTGTCGAGCAGCAGCCAGTCGAAGCCCGACTCGGAAATGATCTCGGCGGCGATGTTGCTGCACAGGCTCGACCACAGGCCGATCTGCAATTTGCCGTCGCGGAGCGCCTGCTTGAAGGCGTTACGTTGAAACTCAGCCATGTCGTGTTTCCCGGATTTGGCGCGTCGACCGCGCGGCTAGACGAACTGGATGGCGAGCCCGCCGAGCGGGCCGAAATCGGCGTGCAGCGTGTCGCCCTTCTGCGCGAACACGACGCGAGTGAAAGAGCCGGCAAGCACGAGATGGCCGGGCTCGAGCGCGGTGCCGACGCCGCCGAGCTTGTTGGCGAGCCAGGCAACGCCGAGCGCCGGATGGCCGAGCACGCCGGCGGCAAGCCCGGTCTCCTCGATCTCGGAATTGCGGTACATGATGCCGCCGACCCAGCGCAGATCGACGTCCAAAGGTCCGACCGGACGGCCGCCGAGGGCGATGCCGGCGGCGGCGCCATTATCTGCCACGGTGTCGTAGATCTTGCGCTGATCCTGGATACGGGCGTCGACGATCTCGATCGCCGGGATCACGTATTCGGTCGCGCGCAGCACCTCGGCGAGACCGACACCAGGCCCGAGCAGCCGCTTGCCCACGACGAAGCAAAGCTCGACCTCGACGCGCGGCTTGCAGTAATCGGCATGCTTGACCTTGGCGCCGTCGGCGATCATCTGGTCGTCGAGGATGAAGCCGAAATCCGGTTCGTCGATCATCGAGGATCGCTGCATCGCCTTGGAGGTGAGGCCGACCTTGTGGCCGATCAGCTTGGCGCCGGCCTTGATCTTGCGGTTCGCGACCTCGGTCGAAATCGCGTAGGAGTCCTCGATGGCGATGTTCGGGAAGGTGGTCGTGAGTTGCACCGCCTGCTTTTTCGTCTTGTGCGCCTCCATGAGGATGTCGGCGGCCTTGGCTCGTTCGGCGGCTGATAGCATCGTCTCCCCCGGCTTTTCTTTGTGCCGATCCTGTAACGCGTCTGGCAGCAAAATCAAAGCATCACGGCGGAGCCGATTAGCTCACATGCGGCAAGCGCTTTCGATCGATGAAAGCAAGGACTTCCGCCCCCGGCCCGCGCTGCTATGCTGCGGCCGGCCATGAGTTTCGACACCATCATCCGCGGCGGCACCATCGCGACCGCCTCCGACACGTTCTCCTGCGACGTCGGCATCATCAAGGGCAAGGTGGCGGCGCTCGGCGACAATCTCGGAACCGCAAGCGAGATCGTCGACGCCAAGGGCCTGCTGGTCCTGCCCGGCGGCATCGACAGCCACGTGCATATCGCCCAGCCTTCGGCGCCCGGCGTCGTCATGGCCGACGATTTCGCTTCCGGCACCGTGGCCGCGGCCTTCGGCGGCAACACCATGGTGCTGCCGTTCGCGCTGCAGCAGAAGGGCGAGAGCCTGCGGCAGGTGGTGAAGGACTATCACGCCAAGGCCGATGGCCAGTGCTACGTCGACGTCTCCTTCCATCTCATCATCGCCGACGCCAGCGACACCGTGCTCGGCCAGGAGCTGCCGGCGCTGGTCAATGATGGCTACACCTCGTTCAAGGTGTTCATGACCTACGAGGGCCTCGCGCTCTCCGACATGGAGATGCTCAAGGTTATGAGCGTCGCGCGCGAAACCGGCGCGCTGGTGATGGTGCATGCGGAAAATTACGACGCCATCCGTTTCTTGACCGACCGCCTGGAACAAGCCGGCAAGACCGAGCCGAAATATCACGGCACCTCGCGGCCGATCCCGGTCGAGCGCGAGGCGACGCACCGCGCGATTTCGCTGGCAGAGCTGATCGACGTGCCGATCATGATCGTGCACGTGTCGAACGGCGAGGCGATGGAGGAGATCGCGCGCGCCAAGCACCGCGGCCTGAAGATTTACGGTGAAACCTGTCCGCAATATCTGGTGCTCACCGAGAAGGACATGGTAGGCCTCAATATGGAGGGGGCAAAATATGTTTGCTCGCCGCCACCGCGCGACAAGGAAAGCCAGGCCGCGTGCTGGGCGGGATTGGAGCAAGGCATCTTCTCGCTGTTTTCCTCCGACCACTGCCCGTTCAAGTACGACGACCCGCACGGGAAATTACTGCCCAAGGGCAAGACCAGTTTCCGCTGGGTGCCGAACGGCATTCCCGGCGTGGAAACGCGGCTGCCGATTCTGTTTTCGGAAGGGGTCGGCAAGGGCCGCATCACGCTCAACGACTTTGTGGCGTTGACCGCGACAAACCACGCCAAGACTTACGGCCTTTATCCGAAGAAGGGCACCATCGCTGTCGGCAGCGACGCCGATATCGCGCTGTGGGACGCCAGGCGCGAGGTGACCATCACCCAAAGCCTGATGCACGGCGGCTGCGACTACACGCCTTACGAAGGCATCAAGGTCACAGGCTGGCCGGTGTCCACCATGCTGCGTGGCAAGTTCGTGGTGCGCGACGGCAAGCTCGTTGGCCAAGCCGGTGACGGCGCATATGTTGCGCGCGAAAAATCGCCGCTGGCCGCGCCGCGCGGCGTGAATTGACATGCTGCCGAATTCGAACCGGCAGGTGCTGCTGAAATCGCGGCCCGCCGGCATTCCGCAAGCCGAGAATTTCGAGATCGTCGAAGGTCCGGCGCCGCAAATTTCCGAGCGGCAGTTCCTGGTGCGCAACGAATTTCTTTCGGTCGAGCCGGCGATGCGCGGCTGGGTCAGCGCCGTCGCCAATTACTCGCAGCCGGTCGGCATCGGCGAGGTGATGCGCTCATTCGCCGCCGGCACGGTGGTGGCGTCGAAGCATCCGGGCTTTGCCGAGGGCGACAGAGTGATGGGCATGCTCGGCTGGCAGCAATACGCGGTCTCCGACGGCGCCAACATCACCCGCAAGATGAAGGAAAGCGACCTGCCGCTGTCACTCTCGCTCGGCGTGCTCGGCCTCAACGGCATCACCGCCTATTTCGGTCTTCTCGATCTGGGCGAGCCTAAGCCCGGCGATACCGTCGTGGTTTCGACCGCGGCCGGCGCGGTCGGCTCGGCGGTCGGGCAGATCGCCAAGCTCAACGGGCTGCCGCACAGTTGGAATTACGGGTGGCGCGGTCAAAAGCAAGTTGTGCCGCGACGAGTTCGGCTACGACGCGGTGATCGACTACAAGGCTGGCGATGTCGGCAAAGCTTTGGCGCAAGCGGCGCAGCGCGGCGTCGATGTCTATTTCGACAATACGTCCGGCGCGATCAGCGACGCCGTCTATGCGCAGCTCGCGCTCGGCGCGCGCATCGTCATCTGCGGCACGGCTTCAGTTGCGAGCTGGGACCCGTGGCCGCAAGGTCCACGCGTCGAGCGGCACATTCTGGTCAAGCGCGCACGCGTGCAGCGGCCTGCTGATTTTCGACTACGCCCACCGCTATGAGGAAGCGATCGCGCGGCTCGCCGACTGGGTTCGCGCCGGCACGCTGCGCTACCGCGAGGACATCAGCGACGGCATCGAGCATTGCCCGGGTGCGATCGCCGAGCTTTACCGCGGCGAGAACCTCGGCAAGCGGCTGATCAGGCTTTCCGCTTAGGGCGGCTCGCGGCCTTATCGCGTCTTGTTTCCAATTTCTGGTTGATGAAGCCGAGCATCCGAATCATCGGCGGGCGCATCGGCGGGACGTCGACGGCGAGCGTGGCGAGGCCGACCGGCAGCATCCAAATCCCCAGCCCGGGGAGGACGCTGAGGCAGCCGCCGACCGTGAGCGCAACGCCCGCCGGCACGCGCACCCACCGGTTGGGCCCGCGCGGAATGTCGACCGTCCACTGCGCCCAGCCCGGAAGCTGCTGCTGCAGGCGATCAAGCTCACGCTCGAGATCGGGCTTGCTCATAGCTCGCTAGATGGCGAGCCCGCCGTTTCGTTGCAAGACCGGGCGGTCAGTGCTTGAGCTTGGCGTCGACCTTGAAGCTCGCCTGCGTCTTCTTGGTGATCTCATCGACCGTCACGCCGGGCGCGAGCTCGGTGAGCGTCATGCCGCCGCCCTTGCGGTCGATATTGAACACGCCGAGATCGGTGATCACCATGTCGACGACGCCGGCGCCGGTGAGCGGCAGATCGCACTTGTGCAGCAGCTTGGGCGCGTCCTTGGCGGTATGCTCCATGATCACCACGACTTTTTTCACGCCGGCGACCAGATCCATGGCGCCGCCCATGCCCTTCACCATCTTGCCGGGGATCATCCAGTTGGCGAGGTCGCCGTTCTCGGCCACCTGCATGGCGCCGAGCAGCGCGATGTCGATGTGACCGCCGCGGATCATGGCGAAACTATCGGCTGAGGAAAAATAGCTGGTGGTGGGGATTTCGGTAACCGTCTGCTTGCCGGCGTTGATGAGGTCGGGGTCTTCCTCACCCTCGTAAGGGAACGGCCCGAAGCCGAGCATGCCGTTCTCGCTTTGCAACTGCACGCTCATGCCGTCGGGAATGTAGTTCGACACCAGCGTCGGGATGCCGATGCCGAGATTGACGTAGAAGCCGTCGCGCAGCTCTTTGGCGGCACGTTCGGCCATTTGCTCGCGGGTCCAGGGCATGGTTAGACCTCCTCTCCGGTTCCGGCGGGGGCTAAACGCTTGCGCACGGTGCGCTGCTCGATGTGCTTCTTGGCGTTGGGCACGTGAATGACACGCTGCACGTAAACGCCCGGCGTGATGATGTGATCGGGATTGAGCTGCCCCGGCTCGAATAGATGCTCGACCTCGGCAACGGTGACCTTGCCCGCGCTTGCCATCATCGGATTGAAGTTGCGCGCGGTCTTGCGATAGACAAGATTGCCTTCGCTATCGCCCTGCCAGGCATGCACGATCGAAAGGTCGGCGACGATGCCGCGCTCCATGATGTAGCGCTCGCCCTCGAAGGTGCGCTCTTCCTTGCCCTTGGCGATGTCGGTGCCGGCGCCGGTGCGGGTGAAGAAGGCCGGGATGCCGGCGCCGCCGGCGCGGATGCGCTCGGCGAGCGTGCCTTGCGGGTTAAATTCAATCTCCAGTTCGCCGCCGAGAAATTGCTGGGCGAACAATTTGTTCTCGCCGACATAGGACGAGATCATTTTTTTGACCTGCTTGGTCTCCAGCAGCAGGCCGAGGCCGGCGCCGTCGACGCCGGCATTATTCGACACAATCGTCAGGTTTTTGACGCCGGAATCGCGGATGGCGAAAATCAGCGTCTCCGGTATGCCACAAAGGCCAAAGCCCCCGGCGCAGATCAACATGCCGTCCTTGAGCAGACCGGCCAGCGCCGCACGCGCGTCAGGATAAACTTTCTTCATGCAACTCCACCCACTTCCCCAGCCAACGCAGATTTACATGGTCTCAACGCCGCGCGAAAGGCCGGGGGCGCTGCTGGCGGCCAAGTCTATTGCTGTTTGGTGGCCGGCGGCGTGACGTCAGAGATGGGATTGGTCGGCTTGACGGGCGCGGCCGGCGGGGTGACGTCGGTGATGGGGTTAGCCGGCTTGGCCGGCGCAGCAGGTGCAGCCGGCGGCGGCGCAGTTGTGGTCACCGCCGTCTTTGGCGTCAGGCTGGTCGGCAACGGCAGCCCGTGCGGATAATAGGTCCAGAAGATGAAAGCCGCAGCAAACAGCAGCGCCGACAACAAAGCGCCGTAGCCGCGACGATTGAAGGTCAACAGGTCGCCGACGAGGCTGGTGATAAAGACGAATACCGCCAGCAGCCCGACGTAAAGCCAGTTCACACTGGCCCAATCGATGGGGATGGAATTCATGGCTTTCGGCCTCCCGGATGCCTCGTCGCCGGCGCCATCATAGCCTAGGCGGGCGCTGCGGAGTATGGATTGAGGTCCCACGCGCCCGCGCGCATCCCGGCACAACCACGTCAAGGAAACCCACCATGGCGGACATCAAAATTCTCAACCCTGATTCCCTTGGCAAACCGCTGGGGCAATATTCGCAGATAACCCGCGTCAAGGCCTCGGAGTTCCTCTTCATCGCCGGTCAGGTCGGCATGGACAAGGCGGGAAAGCTCGGCGCCGATTTCGACGCCCAATGCGTACAGACCTTCGCCAATATCGAGGCGGCGCTCAAATCGCAGGGTGCCGGCTGGGGCAATATCGTGGAGTTCACGACCTATCTCGTGCATTCGCAGGACATCCCGAAATTCATGGCCTTCCGCCTGCGCGAATTTCCCAAAATGTTCGCCAATGGCGTTTATCCACCCAACACGCTGCTGATGATCGACCGGTTGGTGCAGGAGCCTCTGCTCATCGAAGTCTCGGCGGTCGCCGCGCTGTAGGCCGCGGCTTGAAAATTCAGGCCTGTCTGTCATGGTGAAGACGCCGGCCGTTTAACAAAGGTCGCCCGCCTTGGACCTCGTTCTCACGGAATGGCTGAGCGCCATCCTTCGCTGGCTGCACGTGATCGCCGGCATCGCCTGGATCGGCTCGTCATTCTATTTCATTCATCTCGATCTCAGCCTGAAGGCGCGCGACAACTTGCCCGACGGCGTCAAGGGCGACGCCTGGCAAGTACACGGCGGCGGCTTCTACCAGATGATCAAGTTCATGGTGGCGCCGGCGAAAATGCCGGACGAGCTCACCTGGTTCAAATGGGAAGCCTATACGACGTGGCTTTCCGGCTTCGCGCTTCTGGTGCTGGTCTATTATCTCAACGCCGACCTGTTCCTGATTGACAAATCCGTGCTCGACATGAGCGCAACGCAGGCGGCGCTGGTCGCTTATCTCAGCCTCGCGGCAGCGTGGATCGCCTATGAAGTGCTGTGCCGCTCGCCGGTCGGCAAGCATGAGGTGACGCTGGCGCTGGTCGGCTACGTCTTTCTGGTGGCGCTGACTTATGCCTTCACTCACGTATTCAGCGGCCGCGGCGCCTTCACCCAGATCGGCGCGCTGATCGGCACCATCATGGTGGCGAACGTCTTCGTCATCATCATCCCCTATCAGCGCAAGACGGTGGACGCGCTGATCACCGGCAAGCAGCCCGACCCGCGCTGGGGCGCGCTCGGCAAGCAGCGCTCTGTGCACAACAACTACCTCACCCTCCCCGTCGTCTTCTTGATGCTGAGCAACCACTATCCGCTGTTCTTCGCCACCCGCTACAACTGGCTCATCGTCGCCATCGTGCTGCTGATCGGCCCGGTGATCCGGCACTTCTTCAATTCACGGCACGAGGGCAAGGGCAGCCCGTGGTGGACCTGGGGCGTTGCTGCCGCCGGCATGGCGGCGGTGGCCTGGCTTTCCGCCGCCGGCCCGTCGGGCACGAAAACCGGCGCGTTGCCGGCGACGCCGAAATTTGCCGATGTGCAGGACATCATCATCTCCCGCTGCAGCATGTGCCACACCACCGAGCCGGTGTGGACCGGCATTGCCACCGCGCCGAACGGCGTGCTGCTCGACGATCCGGCGCAGATCAAGCTGCACGCCAGGATGATCGCCATCAACGCCGTGCGTTCGCACGCCATGCCGCCCGGCAACGTCACCGAAATTACGCCCGACGAGCGCCAGGTGCTGGCGGCCTGGATCGCCGCCGGCGCGCCGGGGCAATGAGCATCGTTTCGCTCGAGGACTTGAACGCGGCGAGCGAAAGCGATTTCACCGCCGCGCTCGGCGATATTTACGAGCACTCGCACTGGGTCGCAGAAGCCGCGAGCGCGCAGCGCCCGTTTGCCACGCTGGCCGCGCTGCATGAGGCGATGGCGAGGATTGTGCGCGAAGCCCCGCAGGACACACGGCTCAAGCTGATCCGCGCGCATCCCGATCTTGCCGGCAAGGCGGCGCGCGCCGGGACCCTCACCGCAGATTCAACCAACGAACAGGCGAGCGTCGGCCTCGACCGGCTGACCGAGGAGGAATTCGCGCGCTTCCACCACCTCAACGCCGCCTATCGCGCCAAGTTCGGCATTCCCTTCATCGTCTGCGTGCGCCGCCACAGCAAGGATTCGATTTTGCAGCAATTCGAGCGGCGGCTCGCGCATAGCGCAGCGGATGAACACGAGACCGCGCTTGACGAAATCTTTCGCATTGCCGCGCTGCGCCTCGACCAGAAAGTGAGCGCGCCGGACAAGCTCAAGGTCGCGGGACGGCTTTCGACGCATGTGCTCGATGTGCATGGCGGCACGCCGGCGGGCGGAGTTGGCATCGAGCTGTGGGAACTGTCGCTTGCCGGGGAACGCCGCCTGCTTGCGCGCACCATGACCAACCGCGACGGACGCACCGATATGCCGCTGATCGCCGGACGGCCGGTGCCCATCGGCACTTACGAATTGCGCTTTGCTGTCACAGGATATTTTGCCGGCCGCGGTGTCGCCCAATCCGACCCGCCGTTTCTTGATGTAGTGCCGATCCGCTTCGCGGTCGCCGAACCCGAAAGTCACTATCACGTGCCGCTGGTCATGACGCCCTGGAGCTATACGACCTATCGCGGGAGCTGACCGCACTGCCTAAAATGAGAGCACCTATGGTCGCCCGTGCGCGAGCGCCGACCCTCTTTCCGGCATCGTTCCACCAAGCGATCGGCTGTGGATGAAGCGGGACCGGCCGCGCTATTGCTTTGGCGGCGCTGCGGTTTTTCATAGCTGGCGCGGCTTTGGGCAGTGCCTGCCGTTAATTCATGGCTTCTACTGCCGCCGGTTTTGGCACACTATTGGCTTGTCGGTCTTGTGAACACCGCCTGCGGGACGTGGGGCCAGCGGACGTCGCGGGCGCGGTTGTGGGTGAGGCAGCGCAAATTATGTTGAATCCGATGTCTGCAAACGGCCCGCGCGCGGACGCCCCGCTGCTGCAAGCCATCGGCATCACCAAGCTCTACGGCACGTTCAAGGCCAACGATTCGATCGACCTCGACCTTTATCCGCGCGAAATCCACGCCCTGCTCGGGGAGAACGGCGCCGGCAAATCGACGCTGGTCAAGGCGATGTACGGCCTCATCCAGCCGAGTGCCGGTGAATTGCGCTGGATGGGCGAAAAAATCGAATTGACCGGGCCGTCGGATGCGCGCGCGCGCGGCATCGCCATGGTGTTTCAGCATTTCTCACTGTTCGACAATCTGACCGTAGCCGAGAATGTCGCGCTCGGCCTCGACGGCAAGGAGACCTTTGCTGCGATGTCGGCGCGGCTGGCGCAGGTGTCGCACGACTACGGCCTGCCGCTCGATCCCAAGCGCGAAGTGTGGCGGCTTTCGGTCGGCGAACGTCAGCGCATCGAGATCGTGCGCGCCTTGATGCAGAACCCAAAGCTTCTCATTCTCGACGAGCCGACCGCCGTGCTGACGCCGCAGGAAGCCGACCAGCTTTTCGTCGTGCTCGACCGGCTGCGCAGCGAAGGCAAGGCGCTGCTCTACATCTCGCACAAGCTCGACGAGGTGAAGCGGCTCTGCGACACCGCGACGATTTTGCGCGCCGGCAGGAAAGTGGCGACCTGCAATCCGCGGCAGGAAACCGCGGCATCGCTTGCGCGCATGATGGTCGGCGCCGACATCGGCGAGGTGAAGGCGACGACCGCGCGCGCGACCACGGTGCCGCGGCTGGTCATCAAGGATCTGTCGCTCGAACCCGACGACCCGCACGGCGTGCGCCTGCAGGCCATTTCGGTCGAGGTCATGGGCGGCGAGATCCTCGGCATCGCCGGCGTCGCCGGCAACGGCCAGGACGAATTGTTCGCGGCGCTGTCGGGCGAACGGCTGTCGCCCGCCGAGGGCAATATCGTCATTGAGGGCGAAGCCGCCGGGCTAATGTCGGTCACCGCACGGCGCAAGCTTGGCGCCGCTTTCGTCCCCGAAGAGCGCCTCGGTCATGGCACCGCGCCGCGCATGAAATTGTCGGAAAACGCTTTGCTCACCGGCCACGCGGCGAGCGGCATGGTCAAGCGCGGCTTCATCGACAAGCCGGCGACCCTGTCCATGGTCGACCGCACCACCAAGACCTTCGACGTGCGCAAGGCCAAGCGCGACCCGGAGGCGGTCAGCCTTTCCGGCGGCAACCTGCAGAAATTTGTGGTCGGCCGTGAAATCCTGCGCGAACCCATCGTTCTCGTCGTCAGCCAGCCGACCTGGGGCGTCGATGCCGGCGCCGCCGCCGTGATCCGCCAGGCGCTTATCGATCTGTCGAGCCGCGGCAGCGCCGTGCTGGTGATCAGCCAGGATCTCGACGAACTTGCCGAAATCGCCGACCGCATCGCGGTGATGTTTCACGGGCGTCTGTCCGAGCCGCTTCCGCGCGCGCAGGCAACGCGAGAAAAGCTCGGCCTGCTGATGGGCGGCGCCAGCGCCAGCCAGGCGCCGGTCGAAAAAGAGAGACGCCATGCAGTTGGTGCTTGAGCGCCGCGCTGAACGCTCGGCCTTTATTGCGGTTGCCTCGCCGCTGATCGCCATTGCGTTGACACTGGTCACCATGGCGGCGCTCTTCGCCATTCTCGGCAAGAACCCGCTCTATGCGCTTTACATCTATTTCATCGCGCCGCTGACCGATACCTACACGCTGCAGGAGATCGCGGTGAAGGCGACGCCCTTGGTGATGATCGGCGTCGGGCTTTCGCTCTGCTACATCGCCAATGTCTGGAACATCGGCGCCGAGGGACAATTCACCATGGGCGCGGTCGCCGGCAGCTGGCTCGCCGTGCACACGCAAGGCACCGGCGCCGGTTACTGGGTACTGCCGGTGATGCTGCTGCTCGGCGCGCTCGGCGGCGCGCTCTACGCGCTGATCCCGGCGCTCTGCAAGGTGCGCTTCGGGGCGAGCGAAATTCTCACCAGCCTGATGCTGGTCTATGTCGCCGACCTGTTCATGGATTATCTGGTGCGCGGCCCGTGGCGCGATCCGCATGGCCTCAATTTCCCGACCACCGCGGATTTCGATCCCGTCGCCACGGTGCCGACGCTGATCGAGGGCAGCCGGTTGCATGCCGGCGCCATTGGCGCGCTGATCTTTGTCATGCTGGCGACGGTGATGCTCGGGCGCACCATCAAGGGCTTTGAAATCCGCGTCGTCGGCGCCGCGCCCAAGGCCGCGCGCTTCTCCGGCTTTAATTCCAATCAACTGGTCATCTTCACATTCGCGGTGTCGGGCGCCCTCGCCGGCCTCGCCGGCATCATCGAAGTCGCCGGCCCCATCGGCCATCTGCAGCCGGGCATTTCGCCGGGCTACGGCTTCACCGCGATCATCGTCGCCTTCCTCGGCAGGCTCAATCCGGTCGGCATTCTCATCGCCGGGCTCTTTCTGGCGCTCACCTTCATCGGCGGCGAAGGCGCGCAGATTTCGCTCAAGGTGCCGCTCGACCTCACCAAAGTGTTCCAGGGTATTCTGCTGTTCTACGTGCTCGCCTGCGATTCCCTCATCGTCTACCGCATCCGTCTCATCAGCACGTTGCGAAAGCCAGCGCATGGGATTGCTTGAAGCCATCATCCTGTCGATAATTTCTGCGTCGACGCCGCTGTTGCTGGCGGCCTCGGGCGAACTCATCGTCGAGCGCTCCGGCGTGCTCAATCTCGGCGTCGAAGGCATGATGATCATGGGCGCGGCCTGCGGCTTTGCCGGCGCCTACCTCACCGGTTCGACACTCATCGGCGCGCTGTTCGGCATGGCCGCCGGCGCGGCGCTTGCCTCGGTGTTCGCGCTGCTGACGCTCGGGCTTGCCGTCAATCAGGTGGCGACCGGTCTCGCGCTCACCATTCTCGGCATCGGCCTTCCGGGCCTGATCGGCGCCGGCTTTGTCGGCGCAAAGGATCACGCCATCGCCGAGCCTCTATCTGCCGATCCTCACCGGCATCCCCTTCGTCGGGCAAATCCTGTTCGGGCAGAATGCCTTCGTCTATGTCTCCATCGCCCTGGTGATCGGCATCTGGTGGTTTCTTTACCGCACCCGCGCCGGCCTCGTGCTGCGCGCGGTCGGCGACAATCACACCTCGGCGCATGCGCTCGGCTATCCGGTGCTGAAAATCCGCCTGCTGGCGGTGCTGTTCGGCGGCGCCTGCGCCGGCCTTGCCGGCGCCTTCCTGCCGCTGGCCTATACGCCGTTCTTCATTCCCGGCATGACCGCCGGCCGCGGCTGGATCGCGCTGGCGTTGGTGGTGTTTGCCTCATGGCGGCCGGCGCGGCTGGTCGGCGGCGCCTATCTGTTCGGCGCCGTGACCATCCTGCAGCTGCATGCACAGGCGCTCGGCCTCGGCATTCCCTCGCAACTGATGTCGTCTTTGCCCTATCTTGCGACGGTGATCGTTCTGGTTCTGATTTCGCGCGCGCGCAGCACCGCCGGGTCGGCCGCGCCCGCTTCGCTCGGTCTGGTGTTCGTGCCGGACCGCTAAACATCCCCCATGAGCGCGCACGGACGGGGCGGCGCGCTCGCGGGACAAACCGATACCCGTCTGGAACCCGGAGTCGAAACCATGAGAAAATTTCTGATCAGCGCTGCGGCCGCCGCCTTGGCGATTGCCGCGACGAGCTACGCCGCGAGCGCGGCCGACAAGGTGAAAGTCGGATTTATCTATCTCGGGCCGGTGGGCGATTTCGGCTGGACCTACCAGCACGAGGTCGGACGCCAGGGCCTGGTGAAGGCGCTCGGCGACAAGGTCGAGACCACCTATCTCGAAAACGTCAATGAAGGCCCCGACGCCGAACGCGCCATCGAGCAGCTCGCCCGCGCCGGCAACCAGATCATCTTCACCACCTCGTTCGGCTACATGGATCCGACGCTGAAGGTAGCCAAGCGCTTCCCGAAGGTGTTCTTCGATCACGCCACCGGCTTCAAGATGAACGCCCAACATGGGCATCTATTCCGGCCGCTTCTACGAAGGCCGCTACATCCAGGGCGTGATCGCCGGCAAGATGTCGAAGAAGGGCGTGCTCGGCTACATCGCCTCGTTCCCGATTCCGGAAGTGATCTCCGGCATCAACGCCACGATGCTCGGCGCGCAGACGGTCAACCCCAACATCAAGGTCAAGATCATCTGGGTGAACTCGTGGTTCGACCCGGGCAAGGAAGCCGACGCCGCCAAGGCGCTGGCTGATCAAGGCTGCGACGTGCTGATGCAGCACACCGACTCGCCGGCCGCCATGCAGATCGCCGCGCAGCGTGGCATCGTCGCCTTCGGCCAGGACTCCGACATGATCAAGTTCGGCCCGAAGAGCCAGCTCACTTCGATCATCGACAACTGGGCGCCCTACTACCTCGACGAGGTCAAAGCCGTCATGGCCGGCACCTGGAAGCCGACCGACATCTGGGGCGGCCTGAAGTCGAAGCTCGTGGTCATGGCGCCGTTCACCAACATGCCCGACGACGTGAAGGCGCTGGCAGAGAAGACGGAAGCCGCGATCACCGACGGCAGCCTGCATCCGTTCAAGTGCCCGATCGTCGATCAGGACGGCAAGACGGTGCCATGCGAGGGCGGCGCCCACTTGAGCGACAAGCAGATCCTGAGCATGAACTTCTACGTCAAAGGCGTGGACGAGAAGATGCCCGGCAAGTGATTGCGGACGGCTGTGCCCAAATGTTTGTCGTGGCCGGGCTTGTCCCGGCCACCCCGCTTCAGGAAGCGCACGGCCTTCCTAAGCGGGATCGCCGGCACAAGGCCGGCGATGACATCGAGGGGCGGCGTTATGCCATCGTATGCAATCGATCGCTCAGCCCTGCACCATGCGCGCGGCGATCTGGTGACGCCGCATCAGGTCGGCAACATCGAGGCCGGGGATGGCGCCGTTCTCGACGGTCCAGCGGCCGTTGACCATGACGCGGTCGGCGCGATGCGCGCCGCACAGCACCAGCGCCGCGATCGGATCGCCGTGGCCGGAAAAGCGCAATTCGTCGAGCTTGAACAGCGCCAGATCGGCGCGCTTGCCGACTGCGATCTCGCCGAGCTCGGGCCGCCCGACGCAGGCCGCCGAGCCTTTGGTCGCCCAGCGCAGCGCGTCCTTGTGGCTCACTTTGCCGACGCCGTAGCGGGCGCGCTGCAGCAGGAAGGCGGCGCGCACCTCCTGCATCAGATTGGATTCATCGTTGGAGGCCGAACCGTCGACGCCGAGCCCTATGGCGACGCCTGCGGCTTCGAGCTCGCACACCGGACAGCAGCCCGAAGCCAGCGTCTGGTTGCGAGCAGGCGCAATGGCTGATGCTGACGCCGGCCTTGCCGAGCCGCGGCATTTCGGGAGCGCTGAAGTGGACGCCGTGCGCCAGCCACGTCCGACTGTTGAGCCAGCCGCAATCCTCCAGATAGTCGAGCGGCCGGCATTTGTAGAGCTCGTGGCAGAAGCGGTTTTCGTCCTCGGTCTCGGCAAGATGCGTGTGCAGGCGCACGTCGAGCTTTTCCGCGAGCGCCGCGGTCGCGCGCATCAGCGACGTCGTCACCGAAAACGGCGAGCATGGCGCCAGCGCGATCTGCGTCATCGCCGCTTCGCCGGTCTCGTGGTAGCGCGCGACCACGCGCTCACTGTCGGCAAGGATCGCGTCCTCATCCTGCACCACGCTGTCCGGCGGCAGGCCGCCGTCGCGTTCGGAGAGATTCATCGAGCCGCGGGTGAGCAGCACGCGCAGGCCGAGGCGCTTGGCCGCCGCGACCTCGATGTCGATGCCGTTCTCAAGGCCGGCGGGAAAAACGTAGTGATGGTCGGTGGTGGTGGTACAGCCAGACAGCATCAGCTCGGCCATCGCCACGGTGACCGCGAGATCGAGCGCTTCCGGCGTCATCCGCGCCCAGATCGGATAGAGCGCCTTGAGCCAGGGAAACAATTCGCGGTCGAGCGCCGCCGGCACCGCGCGCGTCAGCGTCTGGTAGAAATGATGATGGGTGTTGATGAGCCCGGGGATGACGACGTGCTCGCCGGCAACGAAAGCCGCCGCGCCCGCGGTTTTCGGCTGTGCTCCGGCAGGCACCAACTCGACGATGCGGCCGTCGTCGACGACGATGCCGCGTTCGGCACCGTCGGCCAAAATCGCCAGCGGGTCCTTGATCCAGATTGCGCCGCCCATCGCCTGCGTCCCCTGCCCCTCAGGCGACCATATCCTTTTTCGCCATGCCTCTTGCAAGTCCAGGACCAGCGGCCATGGACTTGAACACGATTCAAGCGGTGGCGCGCCCGCGCGGGCGCGCCGAGTTTCCGGCCTGGCAGGCGGGTGATGCGTATCTTGCCGGCGGCACCTGGCTGTTCTCCGAGCCGCAGCCGCGGCTGACGCGGCTGATCGATCTCGGCACCCTCGGCTGGGAGCCGCTGCGCGTCACGCCCGCCGGCCTCGAAATCGCCGCCACCTGCAAGATCGCGCAGCTCGATGCCGCGACGCTCCCCGTCGACTGGACCGCCGCGCCGCTGATCAACCAATGCGCCCGCGCTTTCCTCGCCTCTTTCAAGATATGGAACATGGCAACCGTCGGCGGCAACTTGTGCATGTCGCTGCCGGCGGGTCCGATGATTTCGCTCACCGCCGCGCTCGACGGCACTTGCATCGTCTGGAAAGCAGACGGCAGCGAGCAGAAAATCCCGGTCGTCGATTTCGTCAAAGCCCCGCTGCAAAACGCGCTATCGCCCGGCGACCTGCTGCGCCGCATCGACCTGCCGGTCACGGCGCTGACGCGACGCACCGCATTCCGGCAGATTTCGCTGTCGAAGCTCGGCCGCTCCGGCGCGCTGCTCATCGGCACCCTGGCGGCGAGACGGTGCCTTCGCGCTCACCGTCACCGCATCGACACCACGCCCGCTGCAGTTTTCGTTCGCGAAACCGCCGCGCGCCGACCGACTTGCGCGCCCGCATCGAACACGAACTGCCGCTCGCCTCCTATTACGACGACATCCATGGCAAGCCGGCCTGGCGCCGGCACATGACGCTGCACCTCGCCGAAGAGATCCGCCGCGAACTCGCCGGAGACGGCGCATGAAACTGACCGTCAACGGCAAGCTGACGGAGGCCGAGCCGGCGCCGGGGCAATGCCTGCGCACCTTCCTGCGCGAGCTCGGCTGGTTCGGCGTCAAGAAAGGCTGCGACGCCGGCGACTGCGGCGCCTGCACGGTGACGCTCGACGGCGAGCCGGTGCACAGCTGCCTCGTTCCCGCCTTCCGCGCCGAAGGCCGCGAGGTAACGACCATCGAAGGCCTCGCCCGCGGCAACGAACTGCATCCCATGCAGCGCGCCTTTCTCGACGCGCAAGGCTTCCAGTGCGGCTTCTGCACCGCCGGCATGATCATGACCGCGGCTTCGCTCAATCAGGCGCAGCGCGCGGACCTTGGGCAGGCGCTGAAGGGAAACCTGTGCCGCTGCACCGGCTACCGGCCCATCGAGGACGCGCTTGCCGGCCGGCACGAAATCGAAGCCGCGGAAGCCGGCGCCGCCTGTGGCCACAGCGTGCCGGCGCCGGCCGGGCCCGACGTCGTCACCGGACGCGCGCGCTACACGCTCGACGTGGCGATCGACGGCCATGCTGCACATGAAGCTGCTGCGCTCGCCGCACGCGCATGCGCGCATTCGCAGCATCAAAAAGGACGCAGCGCTCGCCGTCCCCGGCGTGCGCGCCGTACTGACGCACGAGGACGCGCCGACGGTCGCCTTTTCCACCGCGCGGCACGAAGACCGGCTGATCGACGCCGACGACACCATGGTGCTCGACGACGTCGTGCGCTTCATCGGCCAGCGCGTCGCCGCGGTGGTTGCCGATACCGAAGCGGCGGCGGAGGAAGGCTGCCGCAGGCTTGTGGTCGACTACGAAATCCTCGACGCAGTCTTCGATCCGGAAAAAGCGATGGCGCCGGGCGCGCCTGTCATCCATGACAAGGGGCCGGACGCGCGCATTCCCGATCCGCAGCGCAACATTGCCGCCGAGGTGCATGGCGGCATCGGCGATGTCGCCAAGGGCTTTGCCGCGGCCGACGTCATCCACGAAGGCACGTATTTCACGCCGCGCGTGCAGCACGCGCATCTGGAAACGCATTGCGCCATCGGCTGGATCGACGACAAGGGCCGGCTCAATCTGCGCGCCAGCACGCAGGTGCCGTTCCTCACCCGGCTGGAGATCGCCCGCATCTTCGCGCTCGACCCGGCCAAGGTGCGCGTCTTTTGCGAGCGCGTCGGCGGCGGCTTCGGCGCCAAGCAGGAAATGCTGGTCGAGGACGTCGTCGCCCTCGCCGTGCTCAAGACCGGCAGGCCGGTGAAGCTCGAATTCACCCGCGAGGAGCAATTCATCGCCGCCACCACGCGGCATCCGATGCGCGTGCATATCAAGGCAGGCGCCAAGCGTGACGGCACGCTCACCGCCCTGCAAATGCGAGTCATCTCCAACACCGGCGCCTATGGCAATCACGCTGCCCCGGTGCTCGGGCACGCCTGCGCCGAGAGCATCTCGGTCTATCGCTGCCCCAACAAGAAGATCGACGGCTATGCCGCCTACACCAACACGGTGCCCGCCGGCGCCTTTCGCGGCTATGGACTGCCGCAGACCTGCTTTGCCGTTGAATCCGCAATCGATGAACTGGCGCGCGCGATCGGCATGGACCCGCTCGAATTCCGCCGCCGCAATGTGGTGCGGCCGCCCGATCCGATGCTGTCGACCGGCGAAATCCACGACGACGTGATCTACGGCAGCTACGGGCTCGACCAGTGCCTCGATCTGGTCGACGCGGCGCTCAAGCGCGGCGACGGCACCGAACCGCCATCGGCCGACTGGCTCACCGGCGAAGGCGCGGCGCTGACCATGATCGACACCGTGCCGCCGGGCGGGCATTTTTCCGATTCGACGCGTCGCGCTGCGCGAGGACGGCGGCTATGAGCTCACCGTCGGCACCGCCGAATTCGGCAACGGCACCGCGACGGTGCATGCCCAAGTCGCCGCCACCGCGCTCGGCACCACCGCCGGCCGGATCACGCTCAAAGCCTCCGATACCGATCACGGCGGTCACGACACCGGCGCCTATGGCTCGACCGGGACGGTGATCGCCGGCCGCGCGACACAATTTGCGGCGGAGGCTTTGCGTGAAAAGCTGCTGATCTTCGCGGCGGACTACGCCAAGACCGAGCGCAAGGATTGTACGCTGTCCGTCGACGCCGTCGTCTGCGGCCCGCGCCGCATTTTGCTCACAGATTTATACAAAGCGGCGGCGAGCCTCGGCGTCGAACTCAGCGCGGCGGGGCACACCAACGGCATTCCGCGCTCGGTCGCCTTCAACGTGCAGGGCTTCCGCGTCGCCGTGCACAAGGTCAGCGGTGAAATCCGCATCCTCAAGAGCGTGCAGGCCGCGGACGCCGGATTTGTCATCAACCCGATGCAGTGCCGCGGCCAGGTCGAAGGCGGCGTGGCGCAGGCGCTCGGCGCGGCGCTGTTCGAGGAAGTGGTGATCGATGACGGCGGCCGCGTCGTCAATCCGGCGTTCCGCAATTACCATCTGCCGGCCTTCGCCGACGTGCCGCGCACCGAAGTGCTGTTCGCCAAGACCAGCGACACGCTCGGCCCCTATGGCGCCAAGTCGATGAGCGAGAGCCCGTATAATCCGGTCGCCGCCGCGCTGGGCAACGCCATCCGCGACGCCACCGGCGTGCGCTACACCACGCTGCCGTTCAAGCCTGACCGCATCTTCGAGCTGTTGCCGCGCGAGCCTGGCTGACCCGCGCCGTTCATCTTGCATATTGCATCCAGTACGCGCGCCGCTCGTATTTTGAGCATGGGAGCCTGGCGCTCCCAGTTCCCGGCCAGAACAAGACGACGATTTAACGCCTTGTTTATTCAAGACAAATTCGCCGCGCCCGGCCGCGGTGGATAACTCCATCGCCTTGGCACACGGTTTGCAAAATCTTGCGGGGAGCAGGCTGGCCGCTTTCCATGAGGTTTTTGATGAAAACCCAAATTGCCGCCGAACCGCAGCCGATCACCGTCGACCTCGACCGCACCGCGCTGGTCATCATCGACATGCAGCGCGATTTCCTCGAGCCCGGCGGCTTCGGCGAGACGCTCGGCAATGACGTGTCGCTGCTGCAGGCCGCCGTTGGCCCCTGCAAGACCGTGCTCGACGCCGCGCGCGCGGCCGGCATGCTGGTGATCCACACCCGCGAAGGCCACCGCCCGGATCTCTCCGACGCGCCGCCCGCCAAGGTCGAGCGCGGCTCGCCGTCGCTGCGCATCGGCTCGCCCGGCCCCATGGGCCGCATCCTCATTCGCGGCGAGCCCGGGCACGACATCATTCCCGAGCTTTACCCGATCGAGGGCGAGCCGGTCATCGACAAGCCCGGCAAGGGCGCCTTCTGCGAAACCGACCTGGGGCTGACGCTGCGCAATTGCGGCATCGACAATCTCGTGGTCTGCGGCGTCACCACCGAGGTCTGCGTCAACACCACCGTGCGCGAAGGCAATGACCGCGGCTACCGCTGCATCGTGCTCGGCGACTGCTGCGCCTCCTATTTCCCGGAATTCCACGACATGGGCCTGAAGATGATCAAGGCGCAGGGCGGAATCTTCGGCTGGGTTTCCGATTCGAAAAAGATGCTCGCGGCTCTCGCCGGCGCGCCCAAAGCGCGCGCGCGGCGGAGCGCTTAAGGTCCAAGCGAAGGGGGAAGTCATGGCTCAAGCGACGACATTCAAGCCGGCTCTGTGGACGCGCGGCGACTGGAACGCGTTCTTCGGCTTCGGCACCAACATCCTGGTCAACATGCTGACGCTGACCGCGCTGTTGCGTTTCGTGCTGAAGATGCCCGACGACCTTGTCTTCGGCCGCATCCTGCCGGGCCTCGGCCTGATGATGTGCCTGTCCACCTTCTACTATGCCTGGCTCGCCTATCAGCTGGCGAAGAAGACCGGCCGCAATGACGTCGCGGCGCTGCCCTCGGGCGTCAGCGTGCCGCACATGTTCATCGTCACCTTCGTGATCATGCTGCCGATCCTGATCAGGACCCACGATCCGATCAAAGCCTGGGAAGCGGGCACGACCTGGGTGTTCATCCAGAGCTTCATTTTGATGATCGGCGGCTTCATCGCGCCCTATATCAGGAAGATTACGCCGCGCGCCGCGCTGCTCGGCACGCTGGCCGGCGTTTCCATCACCTTCATCTCGATGCGGCCGGCGGTCGACATGTTCTCGACCCCGGTCATCGGCATCACCTGCTTTGCCATCATCATGGCGAGCTGGTTCGGCGGCATCCGCTATCCGATGGGCATTCCCGCCGGTCTTGTCGCCATCCTGGTCGGCGCGATCATCGCCTGGGGCTCGAACATCTTCGGCCTGCATTACGGCGGCATGAGTCTCGCCGCGCTGTCGACTTCGTTGCATAGCATCCATATTTCGCTGCCGGTTCCGGCGGGCATGCACACCTTCGGCGGATTCGAATTCATCGGCTCGATCCTGGTCACCGCCATTCCGTTCGGCGTCTATGACCTGGTCGAAGCCATGGACAACGTGGAAAGCGCGGAAGCCGCGGGCGACCCCTACCCGACCACGCGCGTGCTGACCGCCGACGGCGTGTTCAGCTGCATCGGCGCGCTGATGGGCAACCCGTTCATCAACGCGGTCTATATCGGCCATCCCGGCTGGAAGGCGATGGGCGGCCGCATCGGCTACTCGGCGGCGACCGGCGTCATGGTGATCGTGCTGTCCTGCTTCGGCATCATCTCGCTGCTGCTCGACGTCATTCCGGTGGTGGCGATCTCGCCGATCCTGCTCTACATCGGCATGCTCATCGGCGCGCAGGCGTTCCAGACCACGCCGAAGATCGCACGCCCCGGCGATCGTGCTGGCGCTGACGCCGCATCTGGCCGCCTGGGCAAAGACGCTGATCGACGGCGCGCTCACGGTTGCCGGCACCAGCGCCGCGGCCGTCGGCATCGACAAGCTCGCCGGCGTCGGCGTGATCTACAACGGCCTCGACGTGCTCGGCGGCGGCTCGATCCTGGTCGGCCTCACGCTCGCGGCGATCGCCACCTTCGTGATCGAGCGCGAGTTCATGAAGGCCTCGGCCTTCGCCTTCGCCGGCGCCGTGATGACCTATTTCGGCTTCATGCACGGACCGGCGGTCGGCCTCGGCCAGCACGGGCTCGGCGTCACGCCCGGCGTGGCGCTCGCGTATTTGATCGTCGCCGTGTTCCTGCTGGCTTTGAGCAAGATGCCGGAACTGGCGCCCATGGCTTCACCCAAGGCGATGCCGGCGGAATAGACCCGCCCGCTCCGGCTTCGTAGCAACGACTGCCCCTCCGGCGCCGACACTGGCTCCGGAGGGGTTTTTTATGCGGTTGCGGAAATTGCGAAATTTCCGCACAACAAAGCGTGGTTCAATTGGGGGTTTGAGTGGCCGAGACCGTCGCCGCGATCGTAGCCGCCCACCGGGCGGGAACGATGACGCCCGAACAAACCATCGCGCGCAGCTACGCCCGCATCCGCGCGCTCAACGATCCGGCGGTGTTCATCAGCCTGCGCGAGGAAAAAGACGCGCATCGCCGAGGCGCGCGCGCTGGCCGAATCGGGCGGCGCCGACCGCCCGCTCTACGGCGTGCCCTTCGCGGTCAAGGACAATATCGACGTCGCCGGCATGGCGACGACCAATGCCTGCCCGGCCTTCACCTATCACCCGGCGCATGACGCAACCTCGGTGGCGCGGCTGCGCAAGGCCGGCGCCATCGTCATCGGCAAGACCAATCTCGACCAGTTCGCCACCGGCCTCGTCGGCGCTGCGCTCGCCTTACGGGCACCCACGCAATCTGTTCAACGCCGAGCTCATTCCCGGCGGCTCGAGCTCCGGCTCCGGCGTCGCCGTCGGCGCCGGACTCGTGCCGCTGGCGCTCGGCACCGACACCGCCGGCTCCGGCCGCGTGCCGGCAGGCTTCAACAACATCGTCGGCTTGAAGCCGAGCCTCGGCCTGGTTTCGACCTTTGGCGTCGTGCCCGCCTGCCGCACGCTCGATTGCGTTTCGATGTTGGCCTTCACCGTCGACGACGCCTGGACCGCGCTTGCCGCCATGGCCGGCCACGACGAGAACGATGCCTATTCGCGCAGCCGCCCGCTCGGCGAGGTCGGCGCCATGCCCGCGCATCTGCGCATCGGCGTGCCGCGTCCCGGGCAGCGGCTGTTCTTCGGCGATCACGACTATGCCGAGGCCTATGACGCGGCGCTGGCGCGGCTCGGCAAGCTCGGCGCCGAGATCGTCGAGATCGACATCGAGCCGTTCTACGAGACCGCGCGGCTGCTCTACGACGGGCCCTGGGTCGCCGAGCGCACCATCACCGCGCGCTCGCTCTTGGCGTCGGATCCCGACGCCATCATCCCGGTGACGCGCGAGATCATCCTCGACGGCCTGCGGCCGACGGCAATCGACACCTTCAAGGCGTTCTACAAGCTGGAAGAGCTGCGCTGGATCGCCAGTCATACGTTCCGCAAGGTCGATGCGCTGGCGCTGCCGACGACGCCGACCATCTACAGCGTCAAGCAGGTCGCGGCCGACCCGATCCAGCTCAACAGCCGCCTCGGCACCTACACCAATTTCGTCAACCTGCTCGATCTTTGCGGCCTCGCACTGCCGGCGTCGATGACGGCCAAAGGCTTGCCGTTCGGCATCACGCTGCTGGCGCCGGGCGGCTCCGACGCCGTGCTCGCCGAAATCGGCCGCGTGTTCCACGCCGACACCAAACTGCCGCTCGGCGCGCTGAAGGAGCGGCAAGCCCCGCTCGCGGCCACGCCGAAATTACCGGCACGCGGAGAAATCGCGGTCGCCGTCGTCGGCGCGCATCTCTCCGGCCTGCCGCTCAACGGCGAATTGCGCAGCCTCGGCGGGCGGCTCTTGGAGACCACCACAACCGCGCCGAGTTACCGGCTCTTTGCGCTCGACGGCAGCGCGCCGGCAAAGCCCGGCCTGCTGCGCGTGAACGACGGCAAGGGCGCCGCCATCGAGATCGAGGTCTGGGCGCTGGCGAGCCAGGCTTTCGGCGCCTTCATCGACAAGGTGCCGCCGCCGATGTCGATCGGCACCGTGCAATTGAGCGACGGCCGCAGCGTCAAAGGCTTTCTCGTCGAGGCCGCGGCAACCGCCGGCGCGCGCGACATTTCCAGCTTCGGCGGCTGGCGCGCGTTTCTGGCGCAGAGCAAGGTGCCGGCGTAGCCTATTCCGTCACTCCGAGGCGCGAGCCGCACAGCGTGCGAGCCTCGAAGGGCAACGGCCCAGGCCTTCGAGGAATTGGCCGTTCACCGTCCGGCCACCTCAGGATGACGGTACCGGCATTACGAGCAGCGCTAAATCGTCTCGATGTAGTGCTCGTATTCGTCGCGCACGGTGAGGATGTGCCCGCGCATCGCCGCCGCCGCCGCCGCGCGGTCGCCGCGCAGGATCGCCTCCACCACCTGGTCGTGCTCGACATGCGATTTGCCGAGCCGCCCCAGATTGCGGAACTGGGCGCGGCGGAACGGCTGCACCCGCGCGCGCGTCGACAGCGTCATGTCGGCGAGATAGCGGTTGTGCGCGCCGGCATAGATGCAGGCGTGGAAGGCCTCGTTGACCTCGTGATAGCGCTGCGGATCGCCGCTCTGGATCAGCACGCGCAGGTTCTCGTGATTGTCCTCGAGCGCGCGCCGCTCCTCGCCGCTCATGCGCTCGGCGGCAAAACCGGCGCACAGCGCCTCAAGCTCGGCCATCGCCTCGAACATGCCGGCGAGCAGCTCGGCGCTCGGCCGCGCCACCAGCGCCGCGCGGTGCGCGCGCGCTTCGACCAGCCCGCTCGCCGCCAGCAGGCGGATCGCCTCGCGCACCGGCGTGCGCGAGACCTGGAAGCGGCGCGCGAGCCCGGTCTCGTCGAGCGCGGCGCCCGGCGCCAGCGCCCCGCGCACGATCTCGTCGGCAAGCTGCAGCCGCAATTCCTCGGCCAGCGTCTTGCGCGGCCAGGCGAGGCGCGGTGCGTCCGGCGTCGGCGTGATCACGCTCATGAGGAAACCTTCGGCGGATCGATCAGGCTGACATGGGCGGCGACGACGCGCCAGCCTTCGGCGAATTTGACCCAGGTCTGCATCTGCCGGCCGATCTTGCCCGGCGCCGACGGCCGTTGGTAGAGCGTCGAGGCGACGGCGAAGTCGCGCCCGAAGGTGGTGATGACCGTCTTGGAAAGGGTGCGGCCGAGCGCCGACCGGCGAGCGCGCGGCGCGGAACGATTTGATCTCGCCATAGCCGTAGAGATTTTCCGTCGCACCGTAGCGGATGGTGCGCGGATCGTCGCGAAACAGATCGTTGAGCGCGTCGACGTCGTTGCCGACCAGCGCCTTTTCGTAGCGGTCGAACGCCTGTCGTACCTCGGCCACGACCTCCGGCAGGTCGATGTCCATCGTCATTCTCCCTGCACCTTGCGGCTCTCGGCGCCGCGCACGACACCTTCTTGCTCCAGCGCATAGGCAATGCGCAAGGCGACGTCCTCGCGCCAGGGCGCGGCGATGATCTGGACGCCGATCGGCATCGGCTTGAGCGGCACCGGCACCGCGACCACCGGCAGGCCGATGAAGGAGATCGGCTGGGTGTAGATGCCGATGTTCGGCCGCACCGGCATCTCGACGCCGTCGAGCATGAAGGTCTGCTGGCCGATCTTCGGCGCGGTGCAGGGCGTCGCCGGCGCCAGGATCGCGTCGTACGACTTGAACAATTCGAGCACGTGCTCGCGATACCAGCGGCGGAAAATCTGCGCCTTGGTGACCAGCGCCGCCGGCACCATGGCGCCGGCGATCAGACGGTCGCGCACCGCGGGATCGAAATCGTCGGCCTGATTGCGCAAGCGGTCGAGATGCAGCGCCGCGCCTTCGGTCGCGGTGATGACATAGGCGGCGGCGCGGGCGCGCCGCGCTTCGGGGATTTCGACCTCGTCGCGCGCGCCGGCCGCTTCGGCAACGCGGTCGAGCGCGGCATAGGCCTCCGGCATGCCGCCCGTCGGCGAAATAGCCGCCGGCAACGGCGATGCGCAGTCCGTCGAGGCCGTGGTCGAGCAGCGGCAGCGTCGGCTCCGCCGGACGGTTCGCGCAGGCCGGATCGTCGGGATCGGCGCCCTGCATCAGCGTCGTAGGACAGCGCCAGATCGCGCGCCGAGCGCGCGAAAGGCCCGAGATGATCGAGGCTGCCGACGAAGGGAAAGCTGCGCGCGCGCGACAGCCGCCCGTAGGTCGGCTTCAGGCCGAAAATGCCGCAGAGCGAGGACGGCACGCGGATCGAGCCATTGGTGTCGGAGCCGAGCGACAGCGGCACCAGGCCGCCGGCGACCGCGCCGCCGCAGCCGCCGGAGGAACCGCCGGTCATGCGCGTTACGTCGTGCGGATTGCGCGAGGGCCCGTCGTGCACGTTCTCGCCGGTGAAGTCATAGGCGTATTCGCCCATGTTGAGCGCGCCGACCAGCACCGCGCCGGCTGCTTCCAGCCGCTCGATCAGCACCGCGTCGCGTTTCGCCGGCGGATAGGCGCGATTGATCTTGGAGCCGGCGACGGTGGCAAGCCCGGCGACGTCGAACAGGTTCTTCACCGCGAAGGGCACGCCGGCGAGCGGGCCGAGCTTCTGCTTCGTCGCGGCGGCGGCGTCGATCGCCTTGGCGCGGGCGCGCGCGCGTTCGGCAGTCACCGCGGTGAAGGCATTGAGCAGCGGATTGCGTGTGGTGATGCGCGCGAGCGCGTCGTCGATCACCGCGGCGGCGCTGACCTTGCCCGACGCAACCGCGGCGGCGATTTCGCTCGCCGTCGACCATGACGTGTCGAGAGCCACCGGCTCAGGCCGTGAAGATGGGCGCGGGCTCGGCATCGTCCGGCAATTCAAATTCGGCGACCAGCGCCGCGTGCTTGAGCGTCACGTCGAGATTGGCCTTCACCGCCGCCTGCCATTCGGCTTTCACCGGCAGCCCCAGCGTGCGCGCGGACGCGGCGATGAAATCGTCAAGCGGATCGGAATTGGTCGCTGCTCACACTCACTTTTGCTTCGCATGATCTATCGATCCCACTTTTCGGGATCATGCGCTACAATGGCGGATGCGGGATCGCCGTCAGCAGATCACGCGTATATTGCGCCTGCGGCGCCACCAGAACCTGCTCGGTCGGCCCCTGCTCGACGATCTTGCCCGTCCGCATGACGATGACCCGATCGCACAGCAGCCGCACCACGTTGAGATCATGGGACACGAAAAGATAGCTCATGCCAAGCGACTCTTTCAGGTCCTGCAACAGATTAAGAACCACGGCCTGCACCGAGACGTCGAGCGCCGCGGTCGGCTCGTCGAGGATGATGAGGTCGGGCTTGAGCGCGATGGCGCGCGCGATGCCGACGCGGGCCTTCTGCCCGCCGGAAAGCTGATGCGGGAAGCGGTCGAGCAGTTCGACCGGCAGGCCGACCTGCCGCGCCAGTTCCTCGCAGCGCTCGCGCACATGGGCGCGCTCGCCGTTGCCGAGACGCAGGATCGGGTCGGCGATGGCACGCGCCGCGGTGAAGCGCGGATTGAGACTGTCGGTCGGGTCCTGGAACACCATCTGGATGCGCTTGCGCAGCGGCAACGTGGCGAACTTGCGCGCCGGGATTTCGCCGATGTCCTCGCCGTCGAACTGGATGAGGCCGGAGGTCTTGTCGATCAGCCGCATCACCATCATCGAGGTGGTGGACTTGCCGCAGCCCGACTCGCCGACCAGGCCGACGCTTTCGCCGCGGGCGACGGAGAAGCTGATGCCGTCGACGGCCTTGAAATTCTCCGGCTTCACCGCCGGCTTCGGCCCGAATAATTTCTTCAGCGTGCCGCCGGCATCGTTGCGCGGATATTCCTTGACCAGCTTTTCCACCAGCAGCAGCGGCGGCGCGTCACGACCGTTGCCTTTGCCGTTGCTCTTGGCGACGGGTTGCGCGCTCTTCGCCTCGTCTTCCGGCAGCAGATCGCGCAGCGTTACGCCTGGCCGCGGCGTCGCCCGCATCAGCTTGCGGGTGTAGCGGTGCGACGGCGCCTTGAAGATGGTTTCCGAATTCGCCGTCTCGACGACGTGGCCCTTCTCCATGACCACGACGCGGTCGCAATAGGCGGCCGCCAGGCCGAGATCGTGGGTGATCAGGATCATCGACATGCCGCGCTCGCGGGTGAGCTCGACGGCGAGGTCCATCACCGCCTTCTGCGTGGTGACGTCGAGGCCGGTGGTCGGCTCGTCGGCGATGAGCAATTGCGGCTTGCAGGCGAGCGCGAGCGCAATGACCACGCGCTGGCACATGCCGCCGGACAGCTCGAAGGGATAGGCGTGATAGCGCTCGCGCGGCCGCGCGATGCGCACCTGCTCGAGCATTTCGATGGCTTTATCGCTGACCTGATCGCTGTCGACCTGCGCATGCTGCAGCAGCACGTCCTCGATCTGCTTGCCGATCTTGCGGATCGGGTTGAGCGCGAGGCGCGGCGACTGGAAGATCATCGACATTTCGCGGCCGCGCAGGTCGCGCATCTCGCTTTCCGGCGCCGCCCGCAGGTCGAGGCCGCTGAAACTCACCGAGCCCTCGGCGATGCGGCCGGCGCGGTCGAGAATGCGCATCACCGCGTAGGAGGTCACCGACTTGCCGGAGCCGCTCTCGCCGACAATGGCTAGCGTCTCGCCTTTGGCGACGCTGATATTGACGTGCTGCACCGCGCGCACGATGCCGCGCCGCGTAGCGAATTCGACGGTCAGATTGTGCACGTCGAGCAGCGGCAGGCTCTTGTCGGAGTTGCGCAGCAGCGTTTCGGTCTTGCTCGGCTTTTTCGCCATTGTCAGGTGCGCCTTTGCGGATCGACAAGGTCGCGCAGGCCGTCACCTAGCAGGTTGAAGCAGAACACCGCAATCATCAGCGCCGCGCCGGGAAACAGCGCGATCCACCATTCGCCGGAGATGATGTTGGCGGCGCCTTCGGCCACCATGATGCCCCACTCCGGCGTCGGCGGGCGCACGCCGAGGCCGATGAACGACAGCCCGGCGGCGTTGAGGATGGCGTAGCCCATGGTCAGCGAGATCTGCACCATCATGATCGGCATGATGTTGGGCAGGATGTGCATGAGCAGGATGCGGAACTCGCCGTTGCCGGAAAGACGCGCCGCCTGCACGAAGCCGGCCTCGCGGCGGACGTTCGCCTCGGCGCGGGCAACGCGCACATAGAGCGGAAAGTTGATGATGGCGGTGGCGATGACGATGTTGGTCACGGTGTTGCCGAGCGCCGCGACGATGCCCATGGCGAGCACGAACAGCGGGAACGCCATGATGGTGTCGGAGATGCGGCCGACGATGCGGTCGGTCCAGCCGACGAAAAAGCCGGCGGCGATGCCGGCCAGCCCGCCCATGGCGAAGACCAGGATCACCGAAAAGAGCGCGATGACGAAGTCGAGCCGAGTCGCCACGATGACGCGGCTGAAGATATCGCGGCCGAGCTGGTCGGTGCCGAACCAGTGATGCCAGGTCGGCGCCTGCAGTGCAGAGGTGGTTTCGCTCGCCAGCGGATCGTGCGGAACGATATAGGGCCCGATCAGCGCGCAGAGCGCGATCAGCAGGAACAGGCCGAAAGCCAGGCCGGTGACCGGGTTTTCGGCGATGACGTAGCGCGCGTGGCGAAAGATCGAGTTGCTCGGCGCCTTCGGCGCCGCGGCCTGCGGGCTGAGCGAGATGTCGGTCATCCTTCGAGCCTCACGCGCGGGTCGATGACGCCGTAGAGAATGTCGATGATGAGATTGAGCAAGACGTAGAGGATCGCCATGGCCAGCACGAAGCCCTGCACCGGCGCAAAATCCGACGAGATCAGCGCTTCGACCGCGTAGGAGCCGATGCCGGGCCAGGCGAACACTTTCTCCACCAGCACGTTGGCGCCGAGCAGGAAGGAGAACACCATGCCGAGCGTGGTGACGACCGGCAGCATGGCGTTGCGGAAGGCGTAGATGAGGATGACGGTCTTGCTGTCGAGGCCGCTTGCGCGTGCCGTGCGCACGAAATCGGAGGCGAGCACCGGCAGCATCGATGCCCGCGTCATGCGCGCGATCGGCGCCAGGGAGAAGATGCCGAGCGTCAGCGCCGGCAGGATCAACTGGCTGAATGCGCCGCGAAAGGCCTCCAGATTGCCGGTGAGCAGGCTGTCGATCAGGTAGAAGCCGGTGATCTGCGTCGGCGGCGAGGTGAAGACGTCGAGCCGTCCGATCGGCGCCGGCGACCAGCCGAGCTTGAAATAGAACACGTAGACGAGCAGCAGCCCGGTGAAGAACACCGGCAGCGACACGCCGGCGGTCGCCACCACGCGACAGGTGTGGTCGATCCAGGAGCCTTGCTTCACCGCGGCGAGAATGCCGAGCGGCACCGCGATGACGATGGAGAGGATGAGGCCGAGGAAGGTCAGCTCGGCCGACGCCGGCAGCCGGCTCCTGATTTCGTTGACCACCGGCTGGCCGGTGGAGAGCGAATTGCCGAGATTGCCGTGGGCGAGATCGCCGACATAGCGCACGAACTGCTCGGGCAGCGACTTGTCGAGGCCGAGCTGCTTGCGGATATCGGCGATCGATTGCGGGGTCGCCGCGGGTCCGGCGAAATAGACCGCCGGATCGCCGGGCAGCACGCGGGTGAGCAGGAAGGTGACGATGACCACGCCGATCAGCGTCGGGATCACCGTCACCATGCGTTTGCCGAGGGTCGCGAGCATGTCACCCCTCTCCTACTTTTCCCGGGCGCAGTGCAGCGCGTTTGCGCTGCGCTGCAGACCCGGGATCGTCACAAACTCAGCGCATCGAAGACCCCGGATCAGCGGCGCACCATTTCGCTTCGCTCATGCTGCGCCGCATCCGGGGAAGTCCTCACGCCTTGACCAGCGAGCGGTAGTCGACCTGGCGGTGGAACCAGTAGCTATAGCCGGAGATGTTCTTCTGCGTCGCCACGTTGAGGAAGGGCTGGAACATCGGCACCCGCGGCACTTCATCGTAGGCCTTGGTGATGAAGCCCTTCACGTCGGTCGAATATTTCTCCTTGTCGCCGATTGCCGCGGCCGCGCGGGCGCCGTCGATGAAGGCGTCCATGTCCTTGTTGACGTAGCTCGGCGTGTTGAAGATCGCGTTCTGCCCCGAATAGCACGAGAAGAAATATTCGGGATAGTCGAGCCAGCCGGAAAAGAAGTTGACCATCATCGGCATCGACTTCTTCGCCATCTCGCTGCGCCAGTTCGAGCCCGGCACCTTGTTGATGGTGGTCTTGATGCCGATCTGGGCGAGGCTTTCCTGGATCAAGGTCGCGATCGGCTCGGAATTGACACCGTCCCCGAGATCGAAGGAGATCGTGGTGTCGATCGGGCCGGAGCCGGAAGCGGCCATCAGCTCTTTTGCTTTTGCGATGTCGGTCTTGTAGCCGGTCGGCTGCGGCCAGGCGATGGTGGAGACGCTGTTCGACGGCCCGCCGAACAGCGGATTGGCGACGCCGAACATCGCCGCCTCGATGATCTTGCTGTAGGGGATCGCGTAGGCGACGGCCTGGCGCACCTTCTCGTTATTGAACGGCGGCTTCGCCACGTTCAATTCGAGGCTGTACATGCCGTTGCCGATCGCATTGGAGATCATCTTCAGCTTGCCCTCCTTCTTCATCTCGGAGAAATCCTTGGCGGGCAAATCGAAGGAGATGTCGGCGTCGCCGCGTTCCATCAGCGCGCGGCGATTTCCCGCGGAGGGAATGGTGCGCCAGATGACTTTCTTCAGCTTCGGCAGCGGGCCGGCGACCCAGGCATCGTTGCGCTCGTAGACGGTTTCCACGCCCGGCTTCCAGCTCGTCACCTTGTAGGCACCGGAACCGGCGGTGTTGCTCTTGGTATATTCGAGGCCCCAAGGGTCCTTGTCGGTCGCTTTCTTCTTCAGCAGTTCGGAATTGTAGATGCCGGGCACGATCACCGCGAGATCGGGAATGGTGCAGCCGGTCCTTCTTGACGAAGTCGATGCGGAACGTCGAAGTCGTCGACGGCGACGAACTGGTCCTTGTTGACGAGGGAGCCTGCCTTCATCTGCACGGTGGGAAAGCCGCCGACGCTGACGGCGCGGTCGTACGACCACTTCACGTCCTTGGCGGTGACCGGCGTGCCGTCCTGGAATTTGGCATTCTTCTTCAGCTTGAAAGTCACCGACATGTCGCCGACGTTCATGTCCTCGGCGAGCTCTGGCACGAACTTGTCGCGGTCGTAGGAAGTCGAGCCGTCGGCGAGCGTCTTCTTGCCGTGGGTGATCAGGCGGTCGTAGCAATTCCACGACGCTTCATAGCCGGGCCGATTGGTGCCAACGCCATGAATGTCGAGATTGTTGGGGCCATTCTCGGTGACGAGCAGCAGCGTCTCCTGGCGCGTCTGCGCCTCGGCGGAGAAAATCGCCGGTGCGCTGACGGCGCTGCTCGCGGCCAATGCGGTTGCCGATTTCAGAAAATCGCGACGCTTCATGAAAAACCTCCCGATGCGAACCAATCCGGTCGGGAAGACTTCCGCAAAGCTCATGCCAGATCGGCCGGCTGTGGATAAATTTCGGGAAACTATTGATTGACCGAAAGAAATCGGCCGAAGCAAAAAATTTGGGCGAATTCGGGTTGCTGCTTATTGCATACAATCCTGCATACAATTCGATAAATCAGCCGCTTCTTTGGGCAAAAAATTTATGTAGCGGTAACAAGGCGCACGGGTACACCTCGGTTTTTTACGGTGCCGGGCTTCGCCCCCATGGGCTGCGACAGACAGCGCATCCCTTCGATGCCGGTGCTCGGGCAAGCTCCGCCACCCCTATTCTTTGCGGCGCGGGGACGCCGGACATCCCTTCCTTGCCACGCACGAGGCAGGGGGGCGGCGCGAAAGGAGAAGGGGTGGGATACGTCCCCAGCGGCGCGGGTGGCGCGGCGACACGCCTCGGTATGCGCGGCGGGTCCACCTCGCCATGCGCTAGGCGACGCGGCGCCTCGCGCCACTGGCGGGGAGGCGTGATCTCGCGCCTCGGGACCCCGGTACGAGGGAAACGGCGCAAATTGTAGCCGAGCCAGTCACGCGGCGCCGCGCTCGGAACGGTGGTCGAGCCGGGCGCGCAGGGCCCCGGGGGCCGCCGGTACGACGGGTACGAGCAGGCGCCGCATCCGGCGCCACCATCTCCATCTTCCCGACGTCGCCGGTGACGAGCACGATGAGAGGGACGATGTTTCTAGTGCTGGCGTGGCCAAGGTGCGCGTCACGTCCCGCGCGGCGACGCGGGGGCGGCTGCCTCCACAACCCAATCACTCCGCTGGAGCCGCCGAGGCCAACCCGGCCGCGAGAGGCGAGGCTTGCCAGGAAAGAAGAAACGGCCCGCTATCCGCCAACCCAGCCTAAGTCGGCTCGCGATTTTTTTCATTGGAACGCTGCCGAAATTCTGGAAAATCACGCGCGCTCTTTCCGTTCCCAAATAGGTGATAAATGTGCGCGCGGCCGGGGTGATCCTCGCCTTCTTGTAAATCAGCGCCAGAATAACGCCGCTGGGATATTCGACGTCGGTCGGATAGCGCCCATCGACCCTGATCACGGTGGTTTTTGCTTCGAGGGTTCTGGTGAACGGACCAAAGCCGATCGCGCCGGGAACATCGTGGACCGTTTCGATGGCGTCCTGAGTGGTGATGGCTATTTTTGAATGATCGGTAATCACCAGATCTTTCCAGCGCGGCATCGTCACGCGCAGACTCTCAACGTGCTATCGCCTTCGTCGCGGCGAACGACGCGGATGCGCAAATCCGCGCCGCCGACCTGGTTCCAATTGGTCACGCGCCCGGCGTAGACGTCGGCGAGCTGCGCCGAGGTGAGCGACGTCACGCCGGCATCGGGGTGGACGTAAAATGCGCTGGGCAACTTTGCGATCGGCTCATATTGAAGGCCGGCGGCAGCTTCGGCGTCGGTGAGCGCCCGCGCCACGCGCCCGAGCACGGCCTTGTCGGAACGGACCGCTTCGATGCCGCCGGTGGAAATCGACGCTGGGCGGGATGTCGATCCATATCGACTTGTATTCATCCATGAACGCGGAGCTAAGCGCGCGAAGAACATCGATCCCGTCGCCGGTGCCGACGATGGACAACTCATCGGCGGCCGCGACGGAAAAAGTGGCAATGAAGAGAAACGCAACAAACGAATAAATGAGCTGACGACAAGAAATGAGGCGCATGGCCACTCCGTCCCCCTATTGCGCAAGCCTTGGTTCAGCGGGTGCAAATCACCCGACATGTTATCTTAAATTGAACGGATACTTTTTGACGCAATGGTGACGGCAGTGGCAATGCGGCTTGTCGGGTGAGCCGCGCGGCCGCAGCAATGCTCGCGTATTCCACAAACGCTCCGCGGCGCCGCTCGCCGGCGTATTTCACCAGCGCCAGAAGCCGATAGAACGCGTGGACGAATTTGCCGTAGGGCAGGCTCAGAAACAGCCCGAACACGACGCCAAGATGCACGGCGAGCACGATGCCCATCGCGGGCGTATCGCGCAGGATCAACAGCGCAAAGCCGGTCAGGCTGGTGAGCGTCAGCATGTGCATGAAGGCGGTGTCCATGCCCTTGCGCGGGATGTCGATCAGCGTCGGATCGCGCTGGCGCGACAGCACGAACAGGCCGGTCGGGCCGACGAGAAGGCCGATGCCGCCGACGCTGCCGAGCAGCACCGGCAGGCTGAGGACCGAATACGGCGCCTGCCAGCCGAAGACATAGTGATAGAGCGTGGCGACGCAGGTGGCGGCAAAGCACAGAACGAAGCCGTAGAATGTAAAGTGATGAAAGATGCGCCGCCGCGGGGACGGCTCGGCGGTCTCGCTGCTGCAACCGCCACCACCGCCATGCAGATACGTCAGATGCGCGGCGTCGGCGATCGCGCGGCCGACCGCGCCAAGGCCTGCGGCGTCATCGCCGGCGATGTCGCGCCAGAAGGCGCGCAGGCTGATGAAGAAAGCGAGGATGGCGTAGAGCGCGGCGGCGCCGAACATCGCCACCATGGCGCCGTGCGGCATCACCTTGTAGAAATCGCCGGCATTGGCCGACCACAGCGCCGCCGGATCGCTCCAGGCGACAAAGCCGATGATGAAGCCGGCAACGCCGAGCGCGGTGAGCAGGTGACGATCAGGCCGTGCGCGCGTAAGCGCCGGAAAAGCGAAGGCCAGGCATAGCGCGCGTAGCTGTCGTTGCGCACCTTCGCCAGCGCCGCCGGAACATTGACGTTGAATTCGTGCGGCGGCGAATATTGGCAGTCGGGATAGCAGGCGCCGCAACCGTGGCAGAGATTGGCCAGATAATTGAGATCGCCGTCGGCGAAGGTGCGGCGCATTTCCATGGCCGGGAACACCGCGCACAGCCCCTCGCAATAGCGGCAGGCATTGCAGATGGTCATCAGCCGGTCGGCTTCGCGGAGCGCCTCAGTTGCGGGCATGCGCGCGGCCCCCTGCCCGGCGATGCGGCCGAACACCGCGCCGATGGTCATGCCGATGCCGGCGAGATAGCCCTTGCCCAGCACGTTGCCGGCCATGATCTCGCCGGCGGCGAACATGTTGGCGGTGGGCTTGCCGCCTTCGAGCAGCATGCGCGCCTCTTCGTTCACGCGCACGCCGAGATAGGTGAAGGTGATGCCCGGGCGCAGCGGATAGCCGTAGAACGGCGGCGTATCGATTTTCCGCGCCCAATGAGCTTCGGCGGCTTCAGTCCTTGCGGTTTTGCAATCGTCGAGCTGGGTGTGATCGAACGCGCCGGGGCGAACCGCGGCGTTGAATTCATCGACGGTCCTTGTCAGCGCCGCGGGATCGAGGCCGAGCTTGGCTGCCAGTTCCGCAATCGTCGGCGCTTCGACGGCGGGAAAAATCGACGGCATGAACAGGCGGATCGATTTTGCATCGATGATCGAATACGCGGTCTGCCCCGGCTGCTGCGCCACCAGTCGCCCCCAGATGGCGTAGCGCTTGGGCCAGGTGTCCTCGCCCTCGTCGTAGAAGCGTTGCCCTCGCGGTTGACGACGACGCCGAAGATGATGCAGTCGAGCCGCGTGGCGATGCCGCCGTCGAATTTCGGCGCGCGGGCGTCGATCGCCACGGCGTGGCACTGCGTCGGGTCGCCGACCGCATCGACGCCGGCATCGAGCAGCATGCGCAGCACCTCGCCGCGGTTATAGGGCGTGCCGCGGATCAGGAAATTGTCGGCGGCCTCGCCCCAGTATTGCTTCAGCCATTCGATATTGGCCTCGAAGCCGCCGGCGGCGGCAACCAAGGCGCGGCCGCGGATGCTTTTCGTGGTGCCTTCGTGCTGGACCGCGGCCGACATGAAATGGCCGTTGTCGATGGTCAGCGCCGTCACCGGCGCATCGTAAACGACGCTGACGCCGAGCGAGCGCGCCTTGCGGTAGAGCGCGTTGAGCGCGCCACGGCCGCCGCCGAGGAAGAAGGCGTTGGTCTTGCCGAGGCTAAGGTGCCGCCGAGCGGCGGCTGGAAGCGCACGCCCTGCTCGTCCATCCAGCCGAGCAGTTCGCTCGAGCGGGTGACGGTGAGCCTGGCAAGCGCCTCGTCGGTCTGCCCGCCGGTGACGCGGTAAAGGTCGTCGAGGAACTCTTCCCGCGCGTAAGGCCCGGTCATGGTCGGCGCGGTGCCGTCATGCGAGAGCCGCAGATTGCGGGTGTGGCGGGTGTTGCCGCCGCGGTAGAACTCCGGGGCGCCCTCGACGACGATGACGTGGCAACCGCTGCGCGCCGCGGTAATGGCGGCGCACAGCGCGGCATTGCCGCCGCCGAGCACCACGACGTCGAAGGGATCGGAAAATCGAGAGCCGGCACGTCTTTCACGCTTTCGAGAGCAGGCCGCCTTAATACGCCGACGCTAGCGGTTCAGCCACCGCCGCGCAAAACCGAGCAGGCCCTGCGGCAGGAAGATGATCATGGCGATGAAGATAAAGCCGAGCGGGATGAGATAAGGGAACTGGTCGCCGAAGATGCGCGACATCAGTTCGCGCAGCAGCTGGAAGAAGCCGGCGCCGACGATCGGCCCGACCAGCGTGCCGATGCCGCCCATGACGTTGAAGATCACGGTGTCGCCGGAGGTGATGAAATAGACGAAATCGGGCGCGGCGAATTCGTTCTGTACGGCGTAGAGCACGCCGGCAAGCCCGGCAAAGACACCGGACAGCATCACCGCCACGATCTTGTAGCGCTGCACCGGGAAGCCGATGGCGCGCGTGCGCGCCTCGTTTTCGCGGATCGACTGCAGCACCATGCCGAACGGCGATTGCGTCACCCGGCGCAGGAACAGATAGGAAGCGGTCACCACCGCCAGCACGAACCAGTGCATGATCGTCGGGTTGAAGCGCTCGTCATAGAGCCAGGCGAAGGTCAAATGCGGGCGAGTGAAGATCAGTCCGTTCTCGCCGCCGGTGACCGTCGTCCAGGTGAAGATGATGACGTAGAAGATCTGGCTGAAGATCAGCGTGGTGATGGCGAAATAGATGTCGCGCAGCCGGGTGGAGAAATAGGCGACAAACAGCGCCGCGCCGGCGGCGCCGGCGAGGCCGAACAGGATTGCTAGCCAGAGATTGGGCGGGCTCACAACAGCAGCGCCGCCGCCGCGCCATACATGCCGAGGCCGAAAAAGGCCGAATGGCCGAACGAGATCATGCCGGTGTAGCCGATCAGCATATCGGACGACATCGCCAGCAGTCCCCAGATCAGGATTTCGGTGAGGAACTTCGCCCAGAAGACCGGCAGCACCAGCGGCGCAACGATGAGCACCGCCATGACCACGGCAAAGCCCGTCCAGTAGACGGTCGAGTGGCCATGTCGATTTCTTGAGCAGCATTGATTTTTCGAGCGGTGTCGTTGTCATTTGGGCGTCGCAAACAGGCCGGTCGGCTTAAACAGCAGCGTCAGGATCAGCACGACAAAGGAGACGATGACCGCCTGCGACGGATTCACCCAGATCGAGGCGTAGGATTCCAGCAGGCTGATGAAGATGGCGGCGACCACCGAGCCGCCGAGGCTGCCCATGCCGCCGACGACGACGACGATGAAGGCTTTGAGCACCCAATCGAGACCCATCGAGTGGTCGACGCCGACCAGTGGCGCGAACAGCACGCCGCTCGCCGCCGCCATGCCGGCGCCGAGCGCGAACACGCCGGTGAATACCCACGGCACCGGAATGCCCATGGCCTGCGCCATCACCCGGTCCTGCGTAGTGGCGCGGATCCAGACACCGAATTTGTTGTATTTGAGAAACAGCCAGAAGCCGCCGATGATCGCCGCCGACAGCAGCGCGATCAGCAGCCGGTACCAGGGATAATCGAGATAGAAGAGCGTAAAATGGCTGGTGATCGGCGACGGCATGCGCCGTGCGATGGGGCCGAAATACCATAGCGCAAAGTTCTGCAAGATGAGCGAAATGCCAAACGTGACAAGGATGGTGTTGAGCGGATCGCGCCCGATCAGCGGACGCAAGGTGACGATCTGCAGGGCCGCGCCGAGGATAGCGATGACCAGCGCGGAGACGATCAGCGCCAGCCAAAAATTCCCGGTCGTCGCCATGACGACAACACCGATATAGGCGCCGAGCATGAACAATTCGCCGTGCGCGAAATTGACCACGTCCATGATGCCGAAAATCAGGGTCAAGCCGGAGGCGACCAGCGCCAGGATCATGCCGGTGACGATGCCATTCACCGTCTGGATCAGAATGAGATCTAACGGGATGTCCTGGAAGAAAGCGGCAAGCGCCTGCATCGCGCAGACTCCCAGGTACTGCTTGACGACGGCGTGATGCACGTCGAGCTCGGCGGCAGCCGAATGGTGGCGCACGATCCCCTTCTCCATGATGTAGACGCGCTGGCTCGAGGCGAGCGTCAGCGGCACATTCTGCTCGACCAGCAGGATGGCTACACCCTCCTTGTGCAGCACCTCGATGATCTGGCTGATCTGCGAGACCATGCGCGGCATCAAGCCTTCGGTCGGCTCGTCGAGCAGGATGATCTTGGGCTCCAGCATCATGGCACGGGCAATCGCGAGCATCTGCTGTTCGCCACCCGACAGCGTGCCGCCGGCCTGGCCGCTCCGCTCGGCCAGCACCGGGAAGAAGGCGAAGACCTTGTCGAGCAATTCCCGCTTGCGTTCTTCGCTCACACCGTGGCGGTCGAGTCCGACGCGCAGGTTTTCCATCACCGTGAGCAGGCGAAAGATGCGGCGGTCTTCCGGCACATAGCCGATGCCCAGCCGCGCCAGCTTATGCGGCGGCACACCGGTGATGCTCTGCCCTTCGAACAGCACCTTGCCCTGGCTGGCGTCCACCAGGCCCATAATGGTTTTGAGCGTCGTCGACTTGCCGACGCCGTTGCGGCCGAGCAAGCCGACCACCTCGCCGCGACCGACATGAAGCGACACACCGTCGAGGATGTGGCTCTTGCCGTAATAGGTGTGCAGGTCCTCGACCGAGACCAGAGGCTGCGCGTTGGTGTCCGCACCGCTCATGTCTTGAGATAAACCTCTAGCACTTTGGGATTCTGCTGGATTTCCTCCGGCGTCCCTTCGGCGAGAATTTCACCGTAATGCAGCACGGTGATGCGGTCGGCGAGTTCCATGACCACTTCCATGTCGTGTTCGACGATGAGGATGGTGAGGTTTTCGCCGATTTGCCGCACCAGTTCCATGGTCGCGCGCGTCTCCGCTGCGCTCATGCCGGCGGTCGGCTCGTCGAGACATAAAAGCTGCGGCTCAGTGGCGAGCGCGATGCCGATCTCCAGATTTCGCTGCGCGCCATGCGACAGATTGGAGGCGAGTTCCGCGGCCTTGTCGCGCAGGCCAACCGAAGCGAGCGCCGCTTCCGCCTTTTCGTTTATGTCGGCGAACGCCGTATGGTGGGCAACCATGTTCCAGCCGTGGCGGCGCGATTGTGCGGCGATGCGCACGTTCTCCAGCACAGTGGCGTTGGGCAGGATGTTGGTGATCTGGTAGGAGCGCGCGATGCCCTTCTGCGAAATCTTGTTCGAGGGCAAGCCGGTAATGTCCTCGCCGTTGAGAAATATATGTCCACCGGTCGGCGTCAGTACGCCGGTCAGGCAATTGAAGAAGGTGCTCTTGCCGGCACCGTTCGGCCCTATGATGGCGTGGGTTATGCCGCGCTCGACCGCGAAATTGACGTTCGACAGCGCGGCCAGTCCGCCAAACCGGACGGACAACTGGTCGGTTTTCAGGATCGCAGACGAAGCCGCCCCCCGGCTCGTCGCCGGGGAGCGCATTTCGGTCGACTGTTCCACGCGCGTTTACGCCGCCGGGAACTTGCAGGCCGGCGGGGCCAGCATCTTGTCCTTCGCCACCGTCTCCTTGAGCGTATAAGTGCCGTTGCGGACTTCGAAAATGAACTCCTGCAAGAAAGCCTGGTGATCTTCCTTGCGGATCGTCTTGTCACCTTGTGGGAATTCCGGACCGGCTTTCACATCGAGGCCTTCCAACGCCTCGATGAGCTTCATCGTGTCCTTGCGCCCTTCGAACTTCGATTTCTCCATGGCGATCTTCATCGCATTGATGGCCTCGAAATCCGATTGCACATATTTGTCGGGCAGCGGACCGGACGGATCGATCTTTGCCAGGCGCTGCTTGGCCTCCTCGAACCAGGCCTTGTGATACGGCGTGTCGAGCGGGCCCTGGAACACCGGGATGTAACGGTTGATGCCGATGAAGCCGTCGATCTTGTTGCCCTGCGCCGGCAGATTGGTCGGTTCGCTGATCGAGCCGTCACCGGCAAACTTGTACTTCTTGGTCAGGCCGAGGTCATAGGCCTGGTTGACGACGGTGACGCCGTCCTTACCGAAGAAGATGCCGAACAGCCCATCGAAATTGCCGGAGATCTTCGACAGGAACGGCGTCATGTCGGCGGTGCCGAGCGGGATGCCGGTGGTGCCGACCACTTCGCCGCCGTTCTTCTTGATCTCCGCGATGTAGGCGTCACGGGTCGACTGGCCCCAGGAATAGTCGGCAAAGGCGATGTGCCACTTCTTGCCGATCTTCGTCAGCGTGGGCGCGAAAGCCGACCGCCTGCGCCGGCGCGTAGTCGTGCAGGCGGAAGGTGTAGCGGTTGCAGGCGCTGGTGGTCAGTGTGGTGTCGAGGCACACGGTGATCATGTTGACGACCTTGGCCTCCTGCCACACCGGCATGCAGGCCAGGCAGATGTTGGACAGGAAGCCGCCGACGTGAACGTCGATATTGTCCTCGTCCACCAGTCTTCTGCGACTTGCGGCGGCCGACGTCGGGCTTGGATTCGTCGTCGACGATGACGAGCTCGACCGGCCGGCCGTTGATGCCGCCGTTCTTGTTGATGCGATCGGCCGCCATCTGCAATCCGACCACCGCGGTCTTGCCGCCGGCGGCGCCGGGGCCTGACAGCGGCTGCTCGGAGCCGATCTTGAACGGCTTGCCCGCGCCGAAGGCCGCGCGCCACGGCGCCGGCACCAGCATCATCGCGCCGATCGCGCCGCCGCCCCAGCCGACGAGCGTTGCGGCGCGTGACCTTGCCGCTGTACCAGATCTCTTGCGCCCACGCTTCGTCTTTCCACTTTTCAGTCATCACGAGTTCCTCCCTCTGATATTCGGGTCAGCCCAAAGGGCAGAAAACGCCCGCGCGGAACGCCGACGAAACGAAATTGTCGAACGATTGAAGAGCAGCGCAGCCCGTGCGCCGCCCGGCCGGACGCCAGGCCGGCCGGGATATCGGGCCGCATTCGTGACGGCGCGCAAGAGGCGGCATTGCCAAATCCTCCCAGAGCGGCCTTTGCGGGCTCTTTACGCACGTTTCTCCTTTTAGCAAACGCGATCCACGGCCGTTTTTCAACCGCTATTTTCCATATTGAGGGAACGTCACTCACATGGTCGTATACGGCTCGCCGCGCACTTTGCGATGCCCGCTCGCGCCGCTCGCATGGGAAATGTTATGCTCGGACCGCGGTTTGGCCGCAGCGAAACGGACCGTTCCCATGCCCGTCACCTCGCTTCCGCGTGACGATGCCGCTGCTTAGGCAGCGGCTTGACGGCGCGTCTCGCCGTTCGCGCCGGCAAGCATCGCGGACCGACGGCGGGTCTGGCGCCGGGCTATGTGCAGGGCAACCTCGCCATTCTGCCGAAAGCGCTCGCCGCCGATTTCAAGCGCTTCTGCGAGCTCAATCCGAAGCCCTGTCCGCTGATCGGCATGTCGGCACCCGGCGACTGGCGCGTGCCGGAACTCGGCGAGGATCTCGACATTCGCACCGATCTGCCGCGCTATCGGGTCTGGCGCAACGGCGAACTGGTCGCCGAGCCGGACGACATTCGCGACTTCTGGCGCGACGATCTGGTGAGCTTCGTCATCGGCTGCTCGTTTTCATTCGAGGAAGCGCTGATGGCGGACGGGCATCGAGCTGCGCCACATCGACCTGCGGCTGCAATGTGCCGATGTATCGCACCTCGGTCGCAACCGCGGCAGCCGGGCCGTTCCACGGGCCGCTGGTGGTGTCGATGCGGCCGATGACGCCGGCGAATGCGAAACGCGCCGTTGCCATCACCGGGCGTTTTCCCACGGTGCATGGCGCGCCGGTGCAGGTCGGGCATCCGGAGTGATCGGCATCGCCGACGTCGACAGGCCCGACTACGGCGATGCGGTGCCGGTGCGCGCCGACGAAATTCCGGTGTTCTGGGCCTGCGGGGTGACGCCGCAATCGGTGATCGCGACGGTGAAGCCCGAATTCTGCATCACGCATTATCCGGGCAGCATGCTGGTGACCGACCGGAAGAATGCGGAGTTTGAAGTCTCGTCATTCGGTCGCCGCTTCGCGGCGCCCCGGGACGACGCGGACTACGCAGCGTCGCGCGCGCTCTTGTCCAGCAGCCCGGCCTCGATCAGCGCCTGACGGATGCGCGCGATCTCGGCGCGCTCGAGCTTGACCAGCGGCGGGCGCACCACGGCGCGCGGCAATTTGCCGAGCAGCACCAGCGCCTCCTTCATGCGGTTGTGCATGTCGACGAAAGGATCGGCGTAGAACACGCGCGCCGTCGGCGCGATGCGGTCGTTGAGGCGCTTGGCCGCTTCGAGATCGCTTCGCCTGCACCGCGCGGAACAATCGCGCCTGCAGGTCGGCGATGACGCTGCCGGAGCCCGAGAGCAGGCCGTTGCAGCCGATGACCAGCGAGGAGAACAGCCAGGCACTATGCGTGGTGAGCACGTTCACCGGCCGCGGCAGGTTCTGCAGCGTGCGCACGTGCCATTCGTGATGCGGTACGTTGCCGATCCAGTCCTTGATGGCGCGGATGCTCGGCACTTCATCGCAGAGCTTGAGCAGCGTGTCCTGCGGATAGCCTTGCCCGTTGCCAGCGGATACTGGAATACGATCAGCGGCAGGTCGGTGGCATCGGCGATGCGCTTGAAATGCGCGAGCGCCATCGCCGGCGATTGCCCGAGCGTGAACGGCGCCGGCGGAAATACGAGCAGCGCGGACGCGCCGCCATGCGCCGCCATGCGCGCGAGTGCGCGCGGCCTCGACGCTGCCGTCGGCCCAGATACCGTTGACGATCGGCAGGCGGGCGCCGATCTCGTCCTGGGCGATGTCGAGCACGCGCTTCTGCTCGTCGAAGGTGCAGGAGGCGACTTCGGTCGAATGCGCGTTGATGGTGATGGCGGAAAGACCTTCGACCGCCGCCACATCGCGCAGATGCTTGCGGAAATTCGCCTCGTCGATCGAAAGATCGTTCTCGAACGGCAGCAGCACCGCCGGGATGACGCCGTGGGGGATGTAGCTTTTATGGCGGGGCATGTCCCGTTCCTCCCTCTTCTGTCGTTCCGGCTCTGTCGTTTCGGCCCGAGAGCGGGGCCGAAATGACGAGATTATAGCATAACTTACTCCGCCGCCCTGATGTCGCCAGCATTGCCGAATTCGGCCGACAGGCGATCGGCGGCGGCACGCACCATCCGCGCGCGCTTCTGCAGGGCCTCGATCGACAGCCGCCAGACCGGCCCCGAAATGCCGATGGCGCCGATCACCTGGCCGCTGAAATCGCGCACCGGCAGCGCCACGCAGCGCAATTCGGCGTCGAATTCGCCGTCGTCGATGGCGAGCCCGGCGCGCCGCACCTCGGCGATCTCGCGGCGCAGCTGCTCGGCGGAGGTGATCGATTTCGGCGTGAACGCCTTGAGCTCGGCGCGCGCCATGTAGCGCTCGAGCTGCTCGGGCGTCAGCGCCGCGAGCATGATCTTGCCCAGCGCCGTGCAATGCGTCGGGCGCACCGCGCCGGCGCGGTCGATCAGCTGAAACGCGCCCTGCCCGCCGGTGCGCGCCAGCACCACCACGGCATCGCCCAGGCGAACGGAGAAATGCGCAGTCTCGCCGGTCTCGCGCGACAGGTCCTCGAGGATCGGCGTCGCCAGGCTCACCATCTCGACTTCGTCGAGCGCGCTGGCGGCGAGCGCAAACAACGGGCGGCCGACGCGGTAGCGCTTGGAATCCTTCATCTGCCGCACATAGCCGAGCGCGACCAGCGTCTTGACCAGGTGGAAGGTGGTGGAATTGTGCAGGGCCACGCGCTTCGACAGTTCGGCAAGGCCGATGCCGTCGCGGTTGCGGGCGATCTCCTCGAGGATGGAAAAGGCGCGCGCCAGCGATTGCACGCCGCCGCGCGGCTGGCCGTTGCGGGCGACGGCTGCGGACAGCGGCCACGCGGGCCAGCGGCCGCCCGGTCGTTCTTTGCTTGGTTCTCGCCCTCACTGAACAGCCCCCAAAATTAAACCGGCTTCTCGTCGTCGGTGACCGGCGAGGTTACCACCAGAAATACCAGATCGACGAGGCCGCTGTTGGAAATCGCGTGCGGCACGCCGGGCGGCAGGAAAATGAAATCGTGCTTGCGCACGACGTGGTCCTTGCCGGCGATGTGCATCAGGCCCTCGCCCTCGATGACGTGATAGACCTGCTCTTGCACCTTGTGGCTGTGCGATTCGACATAGGCCTTGGGCTGATACATCGAGATGCGGTAGTCGATGTGCTGCGAGCGCGCGGTGTCGGGCATCACCAGCGGCTTCGACAGCGCGCCGCCGATGGTGGTTGGGAAATTCCAGCCACGGCACTTCGGCGATGTTGCGGATGAAGGCTTCGCGTTTGGCGGCCATGGCTCACCTCTTATTTTTGCGCACGATCTTATCCGAAAACCGGTTCCCACTTTTCGGGATCATGCGCTACTTCGCCGGCGCGGTGTCGGGCAGATAGCGCTTGCCGAACACCGGCTCCTTGTAGGGCGTCGGCGGCAATTGCCAGGCGCCGGTCGACGGCGGCCGCACTTCGGCGTCGACGTGCACGTCGAGCACGTAAGGCTTGTTGGCCTTGATCGCGTGCTCGAGCGCGCCCTTGAAGTCCTGCGACTTGGTGACGGTGACCGCCTCGACGCCGCACGAGCGCGCCATGGCGGCGAAATCCGGATTGTACGGCTTCTTGTTCGGCCCCTCGTGGAACATGGTGCCGAGCTCGCGGCCGCCGAACATGCCGAGTTGAATGTCGCGGATCGAGACCCAGCCGAAATTGTTCCAGATCACCCAGACCACCGGAATGTTGTATTCGACCGCGGTGCAGAGCACGTGCGGCACCATGGTGAAGCAGCCGTCGCCGGTGACCGCGACCACCGGCCGGTCGGGCGCCGCGAGCTTGGCGCCGAGCGCGCCGGCGGCGCCGAAGCCCATGCCGGAGAAGCCCCAGGAATTGAGCATGTTCTGCGGGTGGCGCGCGCTTCCAGAACTGCATGTACCAGTTGTGGCTGACGCCGACGTCGCAGCAGAGGATGGCGTCGGGCGGCAGCACCGCCTGGCAATCGGCGACGATGCGCTCGGGGCGGATCGGCGAGGCATGAATCTCGAAATTCGGCCGGATGAATTTTTCCCATTCCGCCTGCCAGCTTCTTGATGTCGGCGATGCCAGGCCTTGTCGCGTCGCGCTTGGCGCCGCGCCGTTCGATCTCCGCCAGCAACTGGCGCAGGAAGCGTGCGCGCGTCGGCGAGGATGCCGATGTCGGGCGGATAGTTGCGGCCAAGCTCGTCGGTATCGACGTCGGCGTGGATGAGCTTGGTCGCGGGAAATTCCACGAATAGCCCGGCATCCACGACGAGGCCGAGCGGTCGTCGAAGCGCGCGCCGATGGCGATGACCAGATCGGCGTGGCGGCCGGCTTCATTCGCCGGATAGGCGCCGTTGCGGCCGATGAAGCCGAGCGACAAGCGGATCGGTCATGTCGAGGCAGCCCATGCCGTTGGGCGAGGAGATCACCGGGATTTGCAGGCGATGGGCGAATTCGGTGAGCTCCTTGCTCGCCTCCGACAGCGTGACGCCGTGGCCGATGAAGATCACCGGGCGCTTGGCCTTCAGGATCAGGTCGACGCAGGCCGAGATTTCATCCGGCGAAGCGCCGCTGCGCTTGCGCGTTGAGCGGCGGCGCGACACGCGGCATTTCGACGTCGTCTTCTTCCTGGAACACGTTGAACGGCACGTCGACGTTGACCGGCCCCGGCCGGCCCGACAGCATGGTGGTCATCGCCTGGCGCAGCGCCAGCGGCAGCATGTCCACGCGCGTCGGCTGGAACGAGCGCTTGACCACCGGGCGCACGATGTTGGGGAAGTCGGCCTGGAAGTGCTTGTTGATTTCCTGGAACGGCGAGCGGTTGAACTGCTGCGTCGGCACGTTGGCGGTGATCGCCAGCAGCGCCGAGGAATCCGAAAGCGCCAGCTGCAGCGGCATGATGATGTTGCAGGAGCCCGGCCCGCAGGAGGTGAGCGTCGCCACCGGCTCGTGGCGCACGCGGAAGTAGGCGTCCGCCATGTGCGCGGCCACCTGCTCGTGGCGCGGCGATACGAGCTTGATGCGGTCGCGCGCGGCGTAGAGCGAGTCGAGCATGCCGACATTGCCGTGGCCGCAGATGCCGAACACGTAGGGGATTTTGTTGTCGATCAGGTATTCGGTGATGAGGTCGGCGCCCTTCATGCGAGCCATGCTATTGATCCCTCGTTGCGCGGCGTTTTCGTCGTTGCCACAATGCCGCAGTCACTTTAACCATATCGGTGGCTGTCGCCAACCGCGGCGGCCCCGGGAAACGTCAGGGAGGATCGGAAATGGCGGAGCGGCGGCTCGGCATCATCATGCACGGCGTCACCGGCCGCATGGGCACCAACCAGCACCTCGTGCGCTCGATTCTGCGCGATCCGCAAGCAGGGCGGCGTCGCCCTGCCCGAACGGCGACCGCGTGATGCCCGATCCGATTCTGGTCGGCCGCAACGCCGAGAAGGTCGAGGCGCTGGCGCGCGACGCACGGCATCGAGCGCTGGACCACCGATCTCGACGCCGCGCTCGCCAACCGCAGGACGACACGTTGTTCTTCGACGCCGGCACGACGCAGATGCGGCGCCGATCTGCTCGCACGCGCGATCGCCAAGCCGGCAAGCACGTCTATTGCGAGAAGCCGATCGCCGACACGCTCGACAAGGCGATGGCGGTCGCGCAGCCTGGCCAAGGCAGAAGGGCGTCAAGAACGGCGTGGTGCAGGACAAGCTGTTCCTGCCCGGCCTGCGCAAGATCAAGATGCTGCGCGACGCCGGCTTCTTCGGCCGCATGCTCTCGGTGCGCGGCGAGTTCGGCTACTGGGTGTTCGAGGGCGACTGGGGCCAGCCGGCGCAGCGGCCGAGCTGGAACTACAAGAAGGCCGAAGGCGGCGGCATCATCCTCGATATGCTGTGCCACTGGCGCTACGTGCTCGACAATCTGTTCGGCAAGGTGCAGGCGGTGAGCTGCCTCGGCGCCACGCACATTCCGAAGCGCGTCGACGAGAGCGGCAAGACCTACGCGGCCGACGCCGACGATGCCGCCTACGCGACCTTCCAGCTCGAGGGCGGCGTCATCGCCCACATCAATTCGTCCTGGTGCGTGCGCGTGCGGCGCGACGATCTCGTGACCTTCCAGGTCGACGGCACGCACGGCTCGGCGGTCGCCGGCCTCACCCGCTGCTTCACGCCAGCATCGCGTCGAACACGCCGCGGCCGGTGTGGAATCCCGGACGAGCCGCAGACCATGAATTTCTTCGAGCAGTGGGAAGAGGTGCCGGACAACCGGCAGCTACGACAACGGCTTCAAGATCCAGTGGGAAGATTTCATCCGCCACGTCGTCGCCGACACGCCGTGGAAGTTCGACCTGATCGAAGGCGCCAAGGGCGTGCAGCTCGCCGAACTCGGCCTGAAAAGCTGGGCCGAGCGACGCTGGATCGACGTGCCGGACCTGACCGTCGTAGGAGCGCTCCGCGATGCCGACGACTTTCGCTGCCGAACGCCGGACCGCAGGCTTCGCAGCCCTACACCGACCGGCGAGCCGATCGAATTCGCCGCTCGCCGCGCCGCGACCAGGAAGCTTCAACCGCATCGCCTATGCCGCCGCCCACGTGGTCGCCGATCCGCTCGCCGACAACGATCCCTGGCTCGACGCCGCGATCGACTGGGAGCGCACCATCGCCTTCCGCCATTATCTCTGGGACCTCGGGCTCGGCGTCGCCGAGGCGATGGACACCGCGCAGCGCGGCATGGGCTCGACTGGCCGAGCGCCGCGCGAACTGATCCGCCGCGCGCTCGAAGCGGCCAAGGAGCCGGCCCGGCGTGCAAGATCTGCTGCGGCGTCGGCACCGACCATCTCGATGCCGGCCGCCGGATGTCAGCATCGACGACGTCGATCCGCGCCTACGAGGAGCAGATCGAGGCGATCGAAGCGATGGGCGGCCAGCATCGTCATCATGGCGAGCCGCGCGCTTGCCCGCGCCGCGCGCAGCCCCGACGACTATGCGCGCGTCTACGACCGCATCCTGCGGCAGGTGCAAGCGAGCCGGTGATCATCCACTGGCTCGGCGAGATGTTCGATCCGGCGCTCGCCGGCTATTGGGGCAACGCCGATCATGGACCGGCGATGGAGAGCTGCCTCGGCGTCATCCGCGACAACGCCGCCAAGGTCGACGGCGTCAAGATTTCGCTCCTGTCGAAGGACAAGGAGATCGAGATGCGCCGGCGACTGCCCGCGGGCGTGCGCATGTATACCGGCGACGACTTCAACTACGCCGAGCTGATCGCCGGCGACGAGCAAGGCTATTCCGACGCGCTGCTCGGCATTTTCGACGCCATCGCGCCGGCGGCCTCGGCCGGCGCTGGCGCGGCTCGCCACCGGCGATCTGCAGGGCTTCCACGGCATTCTCGAGCCGACGGTGCCGCTGTCGCGCCACATCTTCAAGGCGCCGACGCGCTTCTACAAGACCGGCGTCGTGTTCCTCGCCTGGCTCAACGGCTTGCAGGATCACTTCATCATGGTCGGCGGCCAGGAAAGCGCGCGCTCGCTGCTGCATCTCGCCGAGCTGTTCCGTCTCGCCGACAAGGCGCGGGTGCTGCACGACCCCGACCTGCGCCGCGGCGCGCATGCGCTCGCTGCTCGCCGTGCACGGGTTTGCCTGAATGGCGCCGCCGACCCAGCCGCTGTCGATCAATCTCGGCGACGTTGCGCGAGCAGTACGGATTGCGCGAGTTTGTCGAAGCCTGCGCTCGCCACGGCATCACCGCCATCGATCCCTGGCGCGACAAGGTCGCGGCCTTCGGGCTTGCAGGAGTCCGCGCGCGTCATCGAGAGACCACGGCATGCGCGTCACCGGCTATTGCCGCGGCGGCCTGTTTCCGGCGGCAACCGGCGCCGAGCGGCAGGCGGCGATCGACGACAACAAGCGCATGATCGACGAGGCGGCCGTGCTCGGCTGCGAATGCATCGTGCTCATTGCCGGCGGCCTGCCCAAGGGTTCACGCAACCTGCGCGAGGCCCACAAAATGGTCGCCGACGGCCTTGCCGCCATCCTGCCGCACGCGCGCGCGGCCAAGGTGCCGCTGGCGATCGAGCCCCTGCATCCGATGTATGCCGGCGACCGCGCCTGCGTGAACACGCTGGCGCACGCGCTCGATCTTTGCGACGCGCTGGGCGAAGGCACCGGCGTCGCGGTCGACGCCTATCACGTCTGGTGGGACCCCGACCTCGAAGCGCAGATTGCGCGCGCGGGCTCGCGCATCCTCGGCTATCACGTCTGCGACTGGCTGGTGCCGACGCGCGATCTGCTGCTCGACCGCGGCATGATGGGCGACGGCGTCATCGACCTTCCCTATATCCGCGGCCTCGTCGAGAAAGCCGGTTATCGCGGCTGCATCGAGGTGGAGATTTTCTCCGCCGAAAACTGGTGGAAACGGCCGGGCGATGAGGTGCTGCGCACCTGCCTCGAGCGCTACCGCACCGTCTGCTGACTGAGAACGTCACGGCGATGCGGGTGCGCCAACCCGTTTGGCGTTCGTCCGGGCCACCATTGACGAGCTTGAGCGGGGGCTTTCCTACTCCGCCGCCTGTTGCGACGGCGGCCGCATTGATTCGAGACCGTCCGCCGCGGTCGCCGAGATCGTCGTGCGCACCATGAGCCGCGCCTCATCGGCCGGCCACGGCCGGCCGCGGTGCATGGTGGCGCGATTGTCCCACATGACCACGTCGCCGTTTTTCCAGGCATGGACGTAACTGGTGCCCGGCGCGGTCGCGGCTTCGGTCAGCTCGTCGATCAGCGTCTTGCCCGCGTTCCGCATCCATGCCTTCGACCGCATAGGCGTGCGAGGCGAGATAAAGCGCGCTGCGGCCGTTCACCGGGTTTTTCCATACCATGCGCCAGCACACCGGCGGGAACGCCGCGCGTTCCTCCGCACTGGCAAGACCCGGCGCGATCTTGCTGCGCGAATGGTCGTAGTCGTGCCAGGCGAAGGATTTCTCGAGCTTGGCACGCAGCGCCGGATCGAGCCGCTCGAACGCCAGCCGGGTGGAGACGAATTCGGTTTCGCCGCCATGCGCGGGAACGATGCGCGCCGACAGGATCGAGGTGAGCGCCGGCACGTCCTTGAACGACGAATCGGTGTGCCACAGTTGGTTTGCCCTGTTGCGCAGGGCATAGCGGTGATCGGACGGCACCACTTTACCGTCGGGGCCGATCGTGGTCAAAGTGATGAAATGCGTGCCGGTGCCCATCGAGCCGACCTTGGTGACTTCGGGCGGACCGAAGCGGCGCGAGAACGCGAGCTGGCTTTCGTCGGTGACCTCCTGGCCGCGAAAGACCAGAACCGAATGCTCCTCGAAGGCGGCGCGCACCGCGGCGTAAACGGCGTCATCGGCAGCGACTTCGGCCAGCGTGACCCCGCGCAATTCGGCGGCAAAGCCCGGACCCAGCGGGACGATGTCCATCGGCGTTCTCCCTGATTTTATTATTGGCGCGATTGTCCTCCAAAACCCGCGAGCCGGCAACGGCGTCAGTTGACGCCGTATTTGCTGAACAGATCGCGGGCAAATTTCAGCCCGAGGCCCGGCGCGGCCGGCACCGCGATCTCGCCGTTCTTCGGCACCGGCGGGTCGTCGAACAGATGGAAGGTCCACGGCATATATTCGACGACGAGGCCGTTCGGCGCCGCGGCGATGAGATGCACGTGCAGTTCCGGCAGCAGGTGGCTGACCACCGGACGGTTGAAGGCTTCCGCCATGCCGGCGATCTTCATCCATTGCGTGATGCCGCCGGCGCGCAGCACGTCGATCATGACGATATCGACCGAGTGATGCGCCAAGCGTCTGCCGGTGCGGGGCAATGCCGTAGAGATATTCGCCGGCGCAGACCGGCATATCGAGCGCGCGGGCGATCTCGGCGAGGCCCTGATAGTCGTCGGCGGCGGTTGGGTCTTCGAGCCAGTAAAGCCTCAAGTCCTCGATCTGGCGGCCGATGGAAATCGCCTCGTGCACGCCCCAGCGCTGGTTGATGTCGACCATCAGGTTGACCTCGGGACCGACGACCTCGCGCACGGCGCGGATGCGCTCGATCTCCTGCGCGGACGTTGAGCCCCTCCACCGCCATCTGCGTCTTCATCTGCGTGTAGCCTTTTTTCACCAGCGCGGCGGCGGCTTTTTCCAGCGCCGGCAGCGGCGTGGTGCGCACCAGCGCGCCGCTGGCGTAAGCCGGTACCGTGTCGCGGGCGGCGCCGAGAAGCGTGGCGACCGGCACGCCGAAGGCCTTGCCGCGAATGTCCCACAGCGCGATGTCGATCGCCGCAAGCGCGAGGCTGACGATGCCGCCGGGTCCGTTGCTGTGCGCCGCGGCGTGCAACTGCGCCGCCACCAGATCGACCGCCAACGGATCGGCGCCCTTGATGAGTTCGCCGAATTCCTCGACCGCCGTCTTCAGCGTCTTGACGATCTTGCCGCCAAAGCCGGTGAAGCCGATGCCCTCGATGCCGTCGTCGGTCATCACCTGCACGGTGACAAAATCGCGCAGCATGCCCGGCATCGGCGGCGCGCCGACGATCGGCTCGTCGAGCGGAAGACGCACGAGATTGGTTTTGACCTCACGGATTTTCATTTTCGGCTCCGCCTGCTAGTTCACGCGCAATTTTTCAAGAAGCTTCTGATCCGGCTCGATGCCGAGGCCGGGGCCTTGCGGCACTTTGACCAGGCCGTCGCGCGGTACGTCCCAATCGCCGAACGGGCCATCGCTGAGGTCGCAATAGAGTCGCTCCAGCATCGGTGCCGGCGAAAACGCGGCCAGCAGATGCGCGCTGGCGATCAGCCCCGGACCGAAATAGGCCGAATGCGGCGCGACCGCGACGTTTGCCTTGTTGGCCGCGAGGAAGATGTCGCGCGCGATCGAAATCCCGCCGATCTTGGCGACGCTCGGCTGGATGTAATCGACCACGTGGGTATCGATCAGCCGCTGGAAGTCGGTGAGGCTGAGCACGTTCTCGCCGATGGCGACCGGCACGCCGGCCCTGCTCACCTGGTTGGCGCCGGCAAAATCCTCCGGCGGCCAGACCGGCTCCTCGATCCATTTGAGGCCGAGAGGCTTGAGCCGCGCCGCCATCGCCAGCGCCTCCGGCACGGTCCAGGGCGCATTGACATCGACCATCAGGGCACCTGCGCCGTGACGCTTTGCTACTTCGGCCGCGGCAGTGATTTCCTTTTCCGTGATTTCGTGAATCTTGAGATCCTTGTAGCCGCGGCCGAGTGCCTCCTCGCAGTAATGCACAACCACATCGGCGTCGCCGTAGCGCAAGAGGCTGGCATAGGCGGGAATGGTGTCGCGCTCCTTGCCGCCGAGCAGTTGATAGAGCGGCTTGCCCGCCACCTTTCCGGCAATATCCCACAGCGCCATGTCGATGCCGGAGAAAGCAAACATCACGACACCGGCGCGGCCGATATTGTGATAGAGGTAGGTCAGCTTCTTCATCAGCCCGGCGATGTCGGCGGGATCGGCGCCGACGCAGGCCGGGCCGATCGTGGTGTCGATGAGAAGCCGCAGCGACGGCCAGACGCGGTGCGGAAAGGCTTCACCCCAGCCGGTGATGCCGGCGTCGGTCTCCACCTTCACCAGCAGCGTCTCGAACGCACCGCGCGCTTCGCCGCCGAAATTCGGCCCCGGACCAGTGAGCTTCAACTGCTGCCGGTAGACGACGCTGGAGATGCGCGTGATTTTCATTGCTCACAAGCCCGGCGGCTGTTCTGCTTGATTATCGTCCTGCCGCGTAACCCTGCATGCCGCGCGGATTGGCGGCGGCGCGGCGGCGTTTTCCTACGCGCGAGGCCGCGGTGAGCCGGCCTTCCGACCAATCGGGACCGACCTCGACCTCGTGGCCGCGACGGCGCAACTCCTTGATCGTTGACTCGCCAACGCGGCCTTCGATGACGAGCACGCCGGGCCGTGCCTCGCGTGGCCAGAACGAGGAGGCGAAATGCTCGGAGTGCCAGGCCGGCGCGTCGATCGCTTCCTGCAGATTCATGCCGGCATGGACGTGGCGCAGGAAGAATTGCGCGATCCATTGATCCTGCTGGTCGCCGCCGGGCGAGCCCCACGCGAGATAGGGTTCGCCGTCGCGCAGCGCCAGTGACGGCGTCAGCGTGGTGCGCGGGCGTTTGCCCGGCGCCAGCGCCGCAGGGTGCTCCGCGTCGAGCCAGAATTGCTGCGCGCGCGTGCCGAGGCAGAAGCCGAGCTCGGGGATCACCGGCGAAGACTGCAGCCAGCCGCCGGATGGCGTCGACGACACCATATTGCCGGCGGAATCGATGATGTCGAAATGCACGGTGTCGCCGCGCATGGCCCCGGCGCGGTCGAGCTGCGCGCCGTCGACTGGGATCGCGCTCGGGTCATGGGCCTCGTCGTGCGTCCACAGCTTGCCGACCGTCGGCTCGCCGGCGCCGGCCACCTTCTGCGCGCCGGCGGCCACGCGGACCGGCAGCTGCTTGCCGAAACCTTTGATGGTTCCCGGCCGCTGCTCGAGCGAGGCTCGCTCGCCGACCAATTTCTTGCGCTCGGCGTTGTAGGCGTCGGACAGCAAGGCCGCGAGCGGCACCTCGACGAAATCCGGATCGCCGTAGAACTTGTCGCGGTCGGCGTAGGCGAGCTTCGCGCATTCAACCAAAGTGTGGATGAAGTCGGCGCTCGTCGGATCGGCGCGATCGAGATCGAAGCTGCTTCAGCAGCGCGAGCTGCTGCAGCATCGCCGGGCCCTGGCTCCAGACGCCGCATTTGCAGACCGTGTATCGGCCGTAGTCGAACGTCGCCGGCGCTTCGACGCGCGGCTGCCAGCGCGCCATGTCGTCAGCCGTCAACACGCCGCGGTGGCGCTCGCCGCTGGTGTCCATCACCTCCTGCGTGCGGCAGAACTTGTCGATCGCTTCGGCGACGAAGCCCTGCGACCAGGTCGAGCGCGCGCGCTCGATCTGCTGGATGCGGTCGGAGCCGGCGCTTTCGGCTTCACGCAGCACGCGCGTGTAGGTGTCGGCGAGCGTCGCATTGGTGAACAGCGAGCCCGGCTCGGGCACTTTGCCATTCGGCAGATAGACCGCGGCCGAAGTCGGCCAATGTTTGCGGAACAGACCTTCCACCATGGCAATGGTGGCGCTGGCGCGCTCGACAAACGGATAGCCGTTACGCGCGTAGGAAATTGCCGGCGCCAGCACGTCGGCGAGGCGCATCGTGCCGTAGTCGCGCAGCAGCAGCATCCATGTCTCGAACATGCCGGGCACGCAAGCAGCAAGCAGTCCGGTGCCCGGCACCATGTCGAGGCCGAGCGCGCGGAAATGCGCGATGGTCGCCGCCTGCGGCGCCGGCCCCTGGCCGCAGATGACCTCGACCTTGCCCTTGCGCACGTCGCAGACGATCACCGGCACGTCGCCGCCGGGCCCGTTGAGATGCGGCTCGACCACCTGCAGCGTGAAGGCGGTGGCGACCGCGGCGTCGAAGGCATTGCCGCCCTTTTCCAGCAGTCGCCATGCCGACGGCGGTGGCGATCCAGTGGGTCGAGGTGACCACGCCGAATGTGCCTTCGATCTCGGGCCGCGTGGTGAACGGATTGGGATTGATCTTGGAGACTGGGGCGGGCATTTCGGAGTTCCTAACGTAAATGGCAAGCAACCAACTGCCCGGGCTTGACCTCGCGCAGCGCCGGCACCTCCACCTTACAGCGTTCGACCACGTAAGGGCAGCGGGTGTGGAAGTGGCAGCCGGCCGGCGGCTTGATCGGGCTCGGCACGTCGCCCTGCAGCACGCGTTTGACCCGCTTCACCTTCGGATCGGGCACCGGCACGGCGAGCAGCAGCGACTCGGTATAGGGGTGCAGCGGGCGCGTAAACAACGTGCGCTTGTCGGTGTATTCGACGATGCGGCCGAGATACATGACCGCGATGCGGTGGCTGATGTGCTCGACCACGGCGAGGTTGTGCGAGATGAACAGGTAGGCAAGCCCCATCTCGCGCTGCAGGTCCATCATCAGGTTGAGCACCTGCGCCTGGATCGAGACATCGAGCGCGGAGACCGGCTCGTCGCCGACGATCAGCTTGGGCTGCAGCGCCAGCGCGCGGGCGATGCCGATGCGCTGGCGCTGGCCGCCGGAGAACTGGTGCGGGTAATTGTCCATCTGCGCCTGGCGCAGGCCCACGCGCTCAAACAGCTCGGCGACGCGCTGCTTCACATCCTTGCCGCGCGCGGTTGAATGCACGCGCATCGGCTCGGCAACGATGTCGCCGGCGGACATGCGCGGGTCGAGCGAGGAAAACGGATCCTGGAAGATGATCTGCATCTGCCGGCGGTAGGGACGCAGCTCGGTCTTGCTCAGATGCGTGATGTCGCGGCCATCGACACTGATGCTGCCGGCGGTCGGCTCGGTGAGTCGCAGCACGGTGCGGCCGACGGTCGATTTGCCGCAGCCGGATTCGCCGACGAGGCCGAGCGTCTCGCCTTCGTTGATGGAAAAGCTGACGCCGTCGACGGCGAACACCGTGCCGCCCGCGCGTTGCAGCAGGCCGTTGTGGATCGGGAAGTGTTTTTTAAGGTCGCGTACCTGGAGCACGGGGGCGCTTATCGCTTCAGCCATGGCCGTCACCGAACAGCTCGGCGGAGCGCCAGCACGCCGCCCAATGCCGCGGCCGCTTTTCCTCGTAAGGCGGATAGGCCTGGCGGCAGCGGTCTTGCGCGTGAGCGCAGCGCGGGGCAAAGACGCAGCCCTCCGGCAGGTCGGTCAGCGCCGGCACCATGCCGGGGATTTCCTGCAGGCGACCGCCGAGCTCCTCGTTCTTGCCGGTCATCAGCGTGAGCCGCGGGATCGAGGCCATCAGCCCGCGCGTATAGGGATGCTGCGGGTTCGCGAACAAATCCTCGACCGGCGCCTCCTCAACTTTACGCCCGGCATACATGACGATGACGCGCTGCGCCGTCTCGGCGACGACGCCGAGATCGTGGGTGATGAGGATGACGGCGGTGCCGAGCTTCTCCTGCAGGTCGAGGATGATGTCGAGGATCTGCGCCTGGATGGTGACGTCGAGCGCGGTGGTCGGCTCGTCGGCGATCAGCACCTTCGGATTGCAGGCGAGCGCCATGGCGATCATGGCGCGCTGGCGCATGCCGCCGGAGAGCTGATGCGGATATTCTTTGGCGCGCTGCTCCGGCTCCGGGATGCGCGCGAGCCGCAGCATGTCGATCGCCTTGTCCCAGCGCCTGGTGCCGGCTGATGTCTTCGTGCAGCAGCAGCACTTCGGCGATCTGGCTGCCGATGGTGAGCACCGGATTGAGCGAGGTCATCGGCTCCTGGAAGATCATGGCGATGTCCTTGCCGCGGACGCCGCGCATGGCCTCTTCGCTAAGGCTGAGCAGATCGACGCCGTCGAGCGACACCCTGCCGCCGGCGATGCGGCCGGGCGGATCCGGCACCAGCCGCATCAGGGAGAGCGCGGTGATGCTCTTGCCGCAGCCGGATTCGCCGACGATCGCCAGCGTCTCGTGCGGCTTCAGCGCGAAGCTGACGCCATCGACGGCTTTGACCACGCCGTGACGCAGATCGAAATAGGTGCGCAGCCCGTCGACCACGAGCAGCGGCTCGTCAGGCCCCCTCGCCTCACGCTCGGCTCTTACGGGCGGGTTTTGCGCGGCAATGGTCAATTGCGCAGCCGCGGATCGAGGATGTCGCGCAGCGCGTCGCCGAACAGATTGGTGCCGAACACCGCAAGACTGATGGCGGCGCCGGGGAAGATCACCAGCCAGGGCGCGGTGCGCACATATTCGGCGGCCGATTCCGAGAGCATGCGCCCCCACGACGGGTGCGGCTCCGGCACGCCGAGGCCGAGGAAGGAAAGCGAGGCCTCGGTGAGGATCGCGGCGCCGAGCTGGGCGGTGGCGATGACGATCAGCGGCGCCAGCGTGTTCGGCAGCACGTGGCGCACGGCAATGCGGAACTCGCTCATGCCGACGGCGCGCGCCGCCTCGACGAAAGGCTGTTCGCGCAGCGTCAGCGTGTTGGAGCGCACCACGCGCGCGGTATAGGGGATGAGCGGAATGGCGATGGCGACGATGGTGTTGTTGAGCGCCGGCCCCAGCGCCGCCGCCATCACCAGCGCCAGCACCAGAAGCGGCATCGCCTGCAGCACGTCGACGATGCGCTGGATCACCAGATCGACCCAGCCGCCGAGATAGCCGGAGGTCAGCCCCAGGATGATGCCGAAGAGGCAACCGAGAAACGTCGAGCCCAGGCCGACGGCGAGCGAGATGCGCGCGCCGAAGACGATGCGGCTGTAGATGTCGCGGCCCATCTGGTCGGCGCCGAGCCAGTGCGCCTCGCTCGGCGGCGCAAGAGTGATCAGGGAATTGGTCTTGATCGGATCATAGGAGGTAATGAAGTCGGCAAAGATCGCGGCGAAGACGAACACCACCATGATCGCAACGCCGATGACCCCGAGCGGATGCGCGCCGGCGTAGTAGCGGATCCTCGACCACAGGCTTTCAGCGCGCGCGACGTCGGCGACGGGAACGGGTGCGATGTCGATGCTGGCCATCAGTGCATAATCCCGTCAGGCATATTTGATCCGCGGATCGAGAACGGCATAGAGCACGTCGACCAGGAAATTGATCGACACCGCGACGAAAGCGATGAACATCACCAGGTTCTGCACGATCGGATAGTCGCGCCAGCGGATCGCCTCGACCAGGAAGCGCGCGATGCCGGGAATGTTGAACACGGTTTCGGTGACGATCAGCCCGCCCATCAGGAAGGCGGCCTCGATGCCGATCACGGTGACCACCGGCAGCACCGCGTTGCGCAAGGCGTGATGGTAGTTGACGTTGGAATCGGAGGCGCCCTTGGCGCGCGCGGTGCGGATGTAGTCCTGCCGCAGCACCTCCAGCATCGACGAGCGGGTCAGCCGCATGATCAGCGCCGACGAGCGGAAGCCGACGGCTGCCGCCGGAATGCTGAACATCCACAGCGCGTTCCAGAATCCCTGTGGCAGATCGGTATAGATCGGGATGGTGCCGAAATATTTCACGAACGCCATGAGGATCAGCAGCCCGAGCCAGAACGCCGGCATCGACAGGCCGCTGAGACTGATCACGCGAAGTGCGTAATCGAGCGCGGAATTCTGCTTCACCGCGCTGATGACGCCGAGCGGCACGCCGAAGGCGATCGAGAACAGCAGCGCCAGTCCGGCGAGCTTGGCGGTGATCGGGATGCGCGGCGCGATTTCCTCGATCGCCGGCTTCTCCGAAACGTAGGAATAGCCGAGATCGCCGTGCGCCAGCCCGTCGATCCAGGCGGCATATTGCACGACGATCGGCTTATCGAGGCCGAAGCTCGGCTTCGAGCTTGGCCTTCTCCGCCGACGTCGATCATGCCGGCGGCATCGAACAGGATATCCGCGATGTTGCCGGGCACGATGCGCAGCATCACGAAGATCAGCACGGAAATTCCGAACAGCGTCAGGAGCATCAAAAAGAAGCGCCTGATCAGATAGATCCCCACCATGGCCTCCCAGTGTCTGCGGGGAATGCGCGCCTGGGTCCCCACGTTCCCAGGCGCGCCGATGCTGGCCCTTTATTTGTCCAGCCAGAGATCCTCGTAGCGGTAGCCGTTGTAGGCGCTGTTGCTCTCGACCGTCAGGTTCTTGACGTAGGGCTTCCAGCAGGTGCCGGTGCGGGCGTGGAACAGGATCGGACGCGCGACGTCCTCCTGGATCTTCTTGTCGATGTCCCACACCAGCTTCTTGCGCTTGGCGAGGTCGGTCTCCGCCGATTGCTGGTCGAACAGCTTTTCCAGGTCCTTGTTGCAGTAGTGCGTGTAGTTGCGCTCCGAGCCGCAGGAGTAGTTCTCGTAGAAGGCCTGATCCGGATCGTCGATGCCGTTGCCGGTGAGATTGAGGCCGACCGAGTAGTCCTCGCGCGCGACCTTGGCGAACCAGGCGCTCGATTCCACCGGTTCCAGCTCGCCGTCGATAAAGATGGTCTTGAGCTGGTCGATCAGCACCGCGGCCGGATCGCGATAGGTGGCGAGATTGCGCGTCGAAACCTTGATCTTCAGCGGGTTGGCCGCGCTGTAGCCGAGCTTGGTCATGATGGCGCGCGCCTTCTCGCGATCCTTGTTGACGTCGCCGTAGCCGGGCAGCGTCTTGAGCTGGTCGGGCGGCAGACCCCAGACGCCTTCCGGCGGCGGCAGCAGCGAACCGCCCATGTCGCCCTGCCCTTGCAGGATGATGTCGATGAACGACTTGCGGTCGAGCGACAGCGCCATCGCCGTGCGCAAGTCCGGATTGTTGAACGGCGGCTTGTCGCGATTGACGATGAGATTGGTGCTGACGTTGATCGGCTTGAGCTCGCAGATCGCCGTCGGGTCCTGCGCCTTGATGTCCTTTACCAGCGCCGCCGTCATCTCGGTCGGAAAGGTCACATCTACCTTGCCGGCGACGAAGGCAAGCACCGCGGTCGCGCGGTTGGATGATGATGGTGTATTCGATGCCGTCGAGATACGGCAGGCCCTTTCTTCCAGTAGTCCGGATTCTTCACGAGCTTGATCAACTCGTTCTGCTTCATCTCGACGAATTTGAACGGGCCGGTGCCGATCGGATGCGTGCGCATCTGCGCGGCGGGAACGTGGCAGGGATAGATCGGCGTATAGCCGGACGCGAGCATCGCCAGGAACGACGGCTGCGGCCGCTTGAGGTGGAAGGTCACCTCGCTGTCGCCGTTGACCGTGACGTCGGCAACGTTGGCGTACCAGTCCTTGCGCGGGTTCTTGCGGAACTTGTCCTGCGACTTGCCTTGCAGCAGGTCGAAGGTGCACTTTCACGTCCTTCGCGGTGAACGGCCACGCCGTCATGCCACTTGACGCCCGAGCGCAGCTTGAAGGTGAGCTGCATTGCGTCCTTGCTCCAGGCTCCAGCTTGTCGCCAGCTCGGGCACGATGGTGCTGATGCTGGTCTGCGGTTTGTGCTGGTCGTAGACGATGAGGTTGTTGTAGATCGCCATCGCCGGGGCGTTGACCGAGAACGTCGCCTCCTCGTGGATCGACAGACTCGGCGGCGTTTCGCGATGGTAGAATTTCAGGATGCCGCCATGTTTCGGCTCGGCGGATTGAGCGGTCGACACCACGGCGCTCGCCAAAAGTGCAGCCGCCAGCGCAAGGTATTTCTGTCTCATATAAGATCCTCCCCTCGGCCGGTGCTTTTTGCCGGCCATTCTTGGTGATTTTGACGGATACGCTATCCGCTTAGGTATCCGCGATCAACCGTCCTTGCGGGACGCCGGAACTCGCCGCTTGCCAACAGTCCGAACGGACACCACGATGGCGATAACGAACAGGCGAAGCGTGCCCCGCGTGGCCGCCATTGGGTAGGAAGCCGGAGCGGCGATGGTGAGCGAGAGCGACAATATCGTCGCCGCGACGGCGGCGCGGATTTGCGCCGACCTCGCCGATCCGCAGACGATCAACGCCGCGCGCGACGAACAATGGAAAGCGCCCCTGTGGCGCGCGCTCGCGGACGCCGGGCTGACGCTCGCCTGGGTGCCGGAAAAACTGGGCGGCGCCGGTGCGGACCTCGCCGATGGCTTTGCGATTCTCGGCGTCGCCGGGCGCTATGCGCTGCCGGTGCCGCTCGCCGAAACGCTGATGGCGGGCTGGCTGCTGTCGCAGGCCGGCATCGCCGCGCCGGACGGTGCGATGACGATTGCGCCGGTGCGGCCGCGCGATCGGATCACCTTGAACGCGGACGGCAGCTTGAGCGGGCGCGTCAGCGGCGTTCCCTTCGCCAAGGAGGCAAAGCATGTCGTGCTCGTGACCGCTGACGATGAAGGCGCGACGATCGCTTTGGTCAAGGCGGAGGATTGCCGCATCGGCGACGGCGAAAGTCTGGCCGGCGATGCGGCAAATAGCGTGAGCCTTCGACCGCGTCAAGGCGATCCGCAACGCTGCCGCGCCCGATGGCTTCGATGCATCCTCGTTGCTGCTGATGGGCGCGACCGTGCGCAGCATGCAGATCGCCGGCGCGCTGGAAACGGTCCTGGCGCTCAGCGTCGCTTACGCCAACGAGCGTGTCGCTTTCGAGCGCAAAATCGGAAAATTCCAGGCGGTGCAGCAGAACCTCGCGCGGCTTGCCGGCGAGACGGCCGCGGCGCTCGCCGCCGCAGGCTCTGCGGCCGACACCATCGCGCAATCAGCCGGCGCCGACGACACGCTGCTGCTGGAAGCGGCAGCAGCGAAAATCCGCAGCGGCGAAGCCGCGGCGGAGGGCGCCAGCATCGCGCATCAGGTGCACGGCGCCATCGGCTTCACCAAAGAGCACGTGCTGCATCGCTTCACCTTGCGCATGCTGGCCTGGCGCGACGATTTCGGCAGCGAAAGTTACTGGGCGGAAAGGCTCGGCAGCATGATCGCCGCCCGCGGCGCCGACAAGTTCTGGCCCTTGCTGGCATCGCGGTAGCACCCATGAGCACCGATCTCAGTTTCGATCAGATCCGGCTGCCGCCCGCGAATGCGAGACGCTGCGCCAGGACGTGCGCGCCTTCATTGCCGAGGAAATCGCCGCCGGCACCTTCGTCTCCGACCGGCCCGGACATGGCGATGCTCATGACCGCGCCTTCAGCCGCCGCGTCGGCGCCAAGGGCTGGATCGGCATGACCTGGCCGAAGAAATACGGCGGCCACGAGCGCAGCTTCCTCGAGCGCCATGTGGTCACCGAGGAATTCCGCGTGGTCAACGCGCCGGTGCGCCTGCATTTCGTCGCCGACCGCCAGAGCGGACCGATCCTGCTCAAATACGCGCCGGAGCATATCAAGCAGGACATCCTGCCGCGTATCTGCCGCGGCGAATTGTGCTTCGTCATCGGCATGAGCGAGCCGGGCTCCGGCTCCGACCTTTTTGCCGCGAAAGCCAAGGCGGTGAAGGCCAACGGCGGCTGGAAGATCACCGGCTCGAAAATCTGGACCAGCAATGCGCATATTGCCGACTACATGATCGGCCTGTTCCGCACCGCGCCGGCGACCAAGGAAAACCGCCGCCACGGGCTCACGCAATTCCTCGTCGACATGAAGTCGCCGGGCATCACCGTCAACCCGATCTATCAGATGACCGGGCAGCACGATTTCAACGAGGTCGTGTTCGACGGCACCTTCGTTGCCGACGATCACGTGCTCGGCGAGATCGACGGCGCCTGGAAACAGGCGACCAGCGAACTCGCCTATGAGCGCAGCGGGCCCGAGCGGTTCCTGGAAACCTTCTATGTGCTCTCGGAGCTGGTGCGCGCGCTCGGCCCCAAGCCCGACCTGCGTGGCGCCGAAGGGCTTGGCCGGCTGGTGGCGCAATTGCACACCTTGCGACGAATGTCGGTGTCGGTTGCCGGCATGTTGCAGGCGGGCAAGGAGCCGGTGGTCGAATCCTCGATCGTCAAGGATCTGGGTACGGTGTGGGAGCAGAAGCTGCCCGAGCGGGTGCGCGATCTCAGCGCGTTTGTCGAAGAGGAAGCGACAAACCGCGTGACGCTGGACGAGCAACTCGCCTTTGCGCTCAAAGTCGCGCCCAAGCTCACCATCCAGGGCGGCACCACCGAAATCCTGCGCGGCATCATCGCCCGCGGCCTCGGGCTGCGGTGAAAGGCGAAGGCATGCCGGACATCGGGAAGTTGCTGTGGCCGAAGACGGTGGCGGTGGTCGGCGCCTCCTCCGACACCCACGGACTGCGCGGGCGCATCCTGGAAGTGATGCTCAGCCATCCCTTCAAGGGCACGATCTACCCGGTGAGCCGCAGCGCCGACGAGGTGCAGGGCCACAAGGCCTATAAGTCGGTCGCCGATCTGCCCGAGCCTGCCGATCTTGCCATTCTTATTATTCCGGCGGAGTTCATCCCCGACGAAGCTCGAGCGCTGCGGCCGCGCCGGCGTCAAAGCCGCCGTGATCCTGAGTTCGGGCTTTGCCGAGGAGCCGGGCGAAGCCGGCAGCCGCATGCAGGCGGCGATCCGCGCCACCGCCGCAGCGTTACGACATGGCGGTGACCGGGCCGAACACCGAGGGTTTTGCCAATATCGCCGCCGCGCTTTGCCCGACCTTCTCGCCGGCGATGGATGTGAGCGCCGGACCCCTCCTCCCCGCGCAAACCGCTCGGCACCGGACAAGTGTCGGTGATCTCGCAAAGCGGCGGGCTTGGCTTTGCGTTCTTCGACCGCGCGCGCGGGCGTAACTTGGCGTTCCGCCACATCGTCACCACCGGCAACGAGGCGGCGCTCGAAGCCTCCGACGTCGTCGATTACCTGCTCGACGAGGGCAAGACCGACGTTTTTCTTCTGCTGCTCGAAGACGTGAAGACGCCGGCGAAATTCCGCCGCGTTGCCGACAAGGCGCTGAAAGCCGGCAAGCCGCTGATCGTCGCCAAAATAGGCCAGACCGAGCCGGGGCGCCGCGCGGTTGCCTCGCACACCGCGGCGCTCGCCGGTTCGCACGCGGCCTATCGCGCGATCTTCCGGCATCACGGCGTGATCGAAGGCAGCGATTTCGACGAGATGATCGATCTTGCCGCCGGCTTTCTCGCCTGCGGCGACAAGCTGCCGGCCGGCAAGCGCATGGGCATCTGCACATCGTCCGGCGGCGCCGGCGTGTGGATGGCGGACGCCTGCGTGCGCGCGGGTCTCGAAGTGCCGGAGCTTGATGCGGAGACACGCGCGGCAATCGATGTTCTGATCCCCTCTTACGGCACCTCGCAGAACCCGGTCGATTCGACGGCGCAAGGCGTGCATCAGCTCGGCTACGCCATCTTCGCGCGGCTGCTGGCGCAATCGCCGCTGATCGACGGCGTCATGGTTGTCGTCACCGCGCGTCGCTCGACCTTCCTCGCCGACGATCAGCCGAAGCTGATGGCGCTGGCGCGGGAGACGACGAAGCCCATATTCTTGTGGACCTACACTCTGCCCGCGGACAAAAGCGTCGAGATCGTCAACGAGGCCGGCTATCCGCTGTTCAAGAATGCCGACAGTTGCGCGCGCGTGATGGGCGCCATGGCCGACTATCGGGTGCTGCGCGGGCGCCTGCTGCGGCCGCAACGTCTGAGCGCCTGGAAGCCGGATCGCGCCGCCGCGCAGGCGATGCTGGCGGCTTCCGCGTTCCGTCCTGTGCGAATGGAAGGCGCGTCCTTTGCTGGCAACCTATGGCATTGCCGGCGGCGAGCTGGGCGAGCTGGCGCGCTCGGCGGCCGAGGCGGAAGCGATCGCGCGAAAATTGGCAAAGCCGCTGGCGCTGAAAGTTCAATCCGCCGGCATCACGCACAAGACCGAAGCGGGATGCGTTGCCATCAACATCGGCAAAGACACTGTTGGCGCCGCCTTCGACCGGCTGCTCGCCAATGCCAGGCGCCACGCGCCCGCCGATCATATCGACGGCGTGCTGGTGCAGCCGATGGCGCCCGCGGGGCGCGAAGTCATTCTCGGCGTTGCCCGCGATGCCACCTGGGGCCCGCTGCTGATGGTCGGCCTCGGCGGCGTGCTGGTCGAGGCGCTCGGCGATGTGGCGCTTGCGCCGGTGCCGCTCGATCACGACGCGGCGCGTGAGCTGCTCGGCCGCCTCAAGGGCGCGAAGCTGCTCGGCAAATATCGCGGCGCGCCCGCGGCCGATGTCGAGGCGCTCGTCGAACTGATGGTGCGGCTGTCGCATTTTGCCGCCGACCACGCCGACGAAATTGCCGAGGTCGATCTCAATCCGGTCATCGTGCACGCCAAGGGCCAGGGCGTTTCCATTGTCGATGCCCTGATCGTCAGGCACCCGGTTCATCAAGCGCAACGCGGCGCGGCGGAATAACGCGAGGGAAAGCATGGGTCCATTCAAGGATATCGCCGTCGAGAAAACCGGGCATGTGGCGCTGATCGAAATCCGGCGGCCGCCGCATAATTTCTTTGATATCCCGCTCATCCAGGAAATTGCCGGCGCGCTGGAAGCGCTCGACGAGGAGCCAGAGTGCCGCGCCGTGGTCTGGGCGGCGCAAGGAAAATCGTTTTGCGCCGGCGCCAATTTCGGCGACGGCTCCAAGCTCGACAAGGACGGCCGCCGGCCGAACGAACCGGCACAGGGCGTGGCGCCTCTTTACGTCCAGGGCAACCGGCTGTTCCGCACCAAGAAGCCGATCATCGCTGCGGTGCATGGCGCCGCCGTCGGCGGCGGCTTGGGCCTTGCCATGGTGGCGGATTTCCGCGTCGCCTGCCCGGAGACGCGCTTCTGCGCCAATTTCACCCGGCTCGGCTTTCATCCCGGGTTCGGCCTGACGGTGACGCTGCCGGCGGTGATCGGGGAAACCAAGGCGGCGCTGATGTTCTATACCAGCCGCCGCGTCACCGGCGAGGAAGCCTTCGCCATGGGGCTCGCCGACGTGCTGGTGCGGCAGGAGGAGGTGCGTGACGCGGCGCTGAAGCTTGCCGCCGAGATTGCGGAGAATTCCCCGCTCGGGCTCATCGCCACGCGGGCAACCATGCGCGGCGATATCGCCGACCGCGTGCTCAAGGCGACCAACCACGAACTCAAGGAGCAAACCGCCTTGCGCAAGACCGACGATTTCAAGGAAGGCGTCAAGGCAACCGCCGAGCGCCGCCTGCCGAATTTTGTCGGGCGCTAGCAGCCATGGCGCCCTCTCTCCGCGAACTCCACCGCACCGCCCAACCCCTGCTCAGCCCGCTGGCGCACGACGCGCTCTCGGCGCGGCTGATCAAGCAGGCCGGCTTTCAAAGCTTCAATGTCGGCGGCTCGGCCTTGCTCGCGGCCCGCCACGCTCTGCCGGATCTCGGCCTTGCCGGCTTCGGCGAAATGCTGGCCGGCCTTCGCGATATCGTCGAGGCGACCGAGCTTCCCTGCCTGGTCGATGCCGACGACGGCTATGGCGACGTCAAAAGCGTCGTGCGCACCATTCAGGCTTACGAAGCGATCGGCATTTCCGGCGTGCTGCTCGAAGACCAGTCGCGCGAGGGCAAGCAGCCCGGCGCTGCGGCCGCGCGCAATGTCGTGCCGCTCGATGTCATGGAGCAGAAGCTCAAGGCCGCCCTGGCGATGCGGAAAAGCGCTGACTTCGTCATCATCGGCCGCACCGATGCCTATGGCGCGGTCGGATTGGACGAGGCGCTGCGGCGCGGCGAACATTTCCTCAAGACCGGCGCCGACGGGGTTTTCCTCGCCGGATTGAAGACGCCGGAGGACTATGCGCGCGTCGGCAAGGCGTTCAAAGGCAGCTGGAATGCCGCCGCAATCTTCGAGGGCACGGCCACGCCCTGGCTCACGCCAAGCGAACTTCACGCCCTGGGATTCTCGCAGATTGCCTATCCCAACATTCTCATCGGCCGCGTGGCCAAAGCGATCGAGGCCGGCCTGCAGCGGCTGAACAAACTCGCCGCCGGCGACGCCAACGCTTTTGCCGGGGGCGATCGCGAGCTGGCGCTGAAAAGTCTGGCCGACGCGCTTGAATTGAAGAAATGGAATGATCTGGAAAAGACTTTTTCCTGAACTTCAGCCGCCGTGATGCAGCCGCCGGTCGATGGCCAGCAGGATTGTGTTCACCACCGCCGCGAAGACGACCAGCAGGAACGTCACCGACATGATCAGGTCGACGTTATAGAGGCTGATCGCGTTCATCAGCAGGTAACCGAGGCCGTGCTGCGCCGCGAACATCTCGCCAAGCACCGTACCGATCAGCGTCAATGAGAAGCCGACGCGGATGCCGGTGAAGATCTCCGGCACCGCGGCGGGAAACAGGATCGAGCGCACCATCACCGGAGGGCTCAGCTTCATCACGCGGCCGGTCTTGATCAGGATCGGTCTGATGGTGCGCACCGCGCTGAGCGTGAACAGCGCCACCGGTATGATGCCGTGAATGGCGCCGAAGGCGATCTTGGCCGAGATGCCAAGCCCGAAGAACAGCAGGATGATCGGGTAAAGCGTGATCTTCGGGATCGAATAGAGCGCGACCAGCATCGGCTCCATGGCGTCGCCAGACAAGCGATGCAGCGCCAGCGCAAAGCCGATCAGCAGGCCGAGCATCACGGCGATGGCGAGCGCGACGCCGAAGGCTTCGAGCGTGTCGCGCAGATGGATCCAGAATATGTCGGTCTTCATCAACGTGCCAAGGAAGCGGATCGTTTCCCACGGCGAACGCAGGGCGACCTCGCCGACTACGAGATAGGCAAGCTCCCAGACCGCCAGCATGCCGACGATCAGGATGACGGTGTTGCGCAGGGGCTTTCGCTCGTCGCTATGCATTATTTCAGTCCCCGCCTCGACAGCAGCAGGTTTTCCCAGCGCGAAAGCAGGCCGTTGACGACGATCGACAACAGCAGGATCAGCAGGATGAGCGGGTACATCGTTGCGTTGTCGAAATTCGTATAGGCGTAGCCGATCTCGTAGCCCATGCCGGAGCGCGCCATGATGAATTCCGAGCCGATGACGCCGATAAAGGCATAGGCGAGCGCGAGCTTGGCCGCGGTCAGGAGATAGGGCGCGCAGAACGGCAGCGTCACGCGCAGCGCCGTCTGCAGCGGGCCGAGCCGGTTAACCCGGGCCGTCTTCTTCAGCACCAACGGCACGCGGTCGAGGCCGTTGAGCATGGTGACGATCACCGCAACGACGCCGAGCAGAAAGCCGATCAGCAATTGCGGCCCGTCGCCAAGGCCGAACATGACGATGAACAAGGGATAGAAGGCAAAGACCGGGATGGCGTAATAGGTGGCAAACAGCGGGTCAAGGATGTCGCGCGCGGTCTTGTAGCCGTGTAGCATCGTGCCGGTGATCGTGCCGACGATGAAGGCGAGCGCGAAGGCAATGAGCACGTTGGCCAGACTCATGCCGATCTCGGCGAAATAGCGCCTCTCGATGAGCAGCACGAAGAAATCGCGGATGATGATGTGCGGCGGCGGCATGGTGACCTTGTCGATCACGCCGGCCAGACACAGCGCCTCCAGCAGCAGCACGAAGGCGGCGACGACGGCAACCTGGTAGAGCCGCACCTTGCTCATGCGCCACCCGTGCGACCCATGGTTTTCAGCGATTCCTCGCGCAGCGATTTCCACAGCCGGCTGGTGAGCGCGCCGAAATTCTCCTGCTCGACGATGCGGCTGTCGCGTTCGCGCGGCCAATTTGTTTCGACAAGATCGATGATCGTGCCCGGCCGCGCCGACATCACCGCGATGCGGTCGGCGAGCATCGTCGCCTCATCGAGCGCATGGGTAATCAGAAAGATCGTGGCGCCGGTTTCCCGCCAGAGCCGCAGCGTCTCGTCGCCCATCAGCAGCCGCGTCTGCTGGTCGAGCGCGCCGAACGGCTCGTCGAGCAGGATGAGCCGCGGCTGCGTGACGATGGTGCGCGCAATACAGACGCGCTGGCGCATCCCGCCGGAGAGCTGCGCCGGAAACGTCTTCGAGAAATCGTGCAGGCCCATCATGGCAATGACGGCTTCGACGCGGCGGGCCTTCTCTGCAGGGTCGAGTTTCGTCTGGCGCAGGCCGAACGCCACATTGTCGTGCACGTTGAGCCAGGGGAAGCAGGCGTCTTCCTGGAACACGACGCCAACACCGTCCGGAATGTCCTGCTTGATCGGCCGGCCTTCGAACTCGATCTCGCCCTGGCTCGGCGACGCAAGGCCGGCGATCAGCTCGAGCAGCGTCGATTTGCCGCAGCCGGAGGGGCCGACCACGGCGAAGAATTCGCCCTTCTTGATTTCAAGATCGATCGGCCCGAGGGCGTGCACAGCCTGCCCTCCGCCGCTGGCGGGGAAGACTTTCGTCACCCCGCGCAGCGTCACCTGTGCCTCCGACAATTGCTGATCCTCCCGGATCGCGCGCCTTTACTTTATCTTCTTGAGGTCGTCCGGCAGGAAGCTCGTATCGATGATCTTAGACAGGTCGATCTCGCCGGTCAGCGCGCCGACGCTCCTTTGCACCTCGATGATGCTCTTCATGCCTTCGAGATGGATGTCGCCTTCGCCCCAGTAGGGGACGCCCTGGGTCATGCTGGTGGTGAGGTTCCTGATCGCGCTCTCCGCCACTTCCTTGCTGATGTTGAAGGGCTTGGCGATGATCTCGGCAGCCTCGGCCGGATGCTCCGTCATGAACTTGACGGCGCGGCGGCGCGCACGAATGACGGCGCGGATGAAGTCGCCGCGGGTCTTTGCGGCTTCGCCGGTGACGACGCCGACGACGTTGTCGAGCGGCGGCAGCGCCTCGGCGCCGGTGATCAGCACGCGATACTTGTCCTTGTTCTTCGACCATAGCGGCTCGGTCACCGCCGCGACGTCGATCTGCCCGAGCTCGAGCGCCGCCATCATCGGGCCGAAGCCGCCGGTCTTGACCAGCTCGGCGTCTTCCGGCTTGAGGCCGGCCTTCTCGAGCATGAGCGTGTCGAGCGCCTGGCTGGTCGAGCGCGGATTGGTGTAGCCGATCTTCTTGCCCTTGAGATCCTGGATGGTCTTGATCGGCAAATCCTTCTTCACCAGCCAGGCGAATTCGGCGATGGTGAGCACGTTGTCGCTGACGATCTTGAGATCGGCGCCGTTCTGGATCGCCACCGCGATCGCGCCCGGATTGGCTTCGCCGTAAGCGACGCCGGACATCGCGTTGCGCACCGAGGTGCCGCCGCCGCCCGAGGAGATGATGCCGGTGACGTTGGCGCCCTCTTCCTTGAAGTAGCCTTTAGCAAGCGCGACGCCAAACGGCATGCCGTTGGCGGAAGAGCCGTAATTGCCGACGGCGATGTCTTCGGCGCGCGCTGCGGTCAGCGCGAAGGCAATGAGGGCAAGCGTTGAAAGGATGAGACGCGTAAAAGCCCGGCAAGACATTTGTTGTTTCCTCCGATGTGAGTCCGCCGGCTTGTTTCCGGCATTTTTTCAGCGGTGTGGGGCGCCTGTTGCGGCGGGCACCGCTCGGCGCAGAATATATACTTTTTTGCGTCGATCTATAATTGATTTTTCTGCTGCCCAGCCCGCACATTCAGCCCACGGATACCAGCGGTCTGCGCCGCATCTATTTTGCCGTCCACCATTTGGATTTTCGCGCTTTATCAGGTGATGTGGGCCAGTTCGATCATGCCCTCACGGAAATCAACCTGCGGCAGCCAGTTGAGCTCGCGGCGCAGGCGCGAGGAATCCGCGGTGATGTGGCGGACATCACCGAGCCGGTAGTGGCCGGTCACTTCGGGGCGCGGGCCTTGCAGCGCTTCGGCGAGCGCCGTTGCCATTTCACCGACCGTGCGCGGCGTGCCGGAGCCGACATTGAATGCGGTGACGCCGGGCGCTTGCTTTTCGCAGGCAAGAACGGTGGCGGCTGCGACATCGCGGACGTGCACGAAGTCGCGGCGCTGGCGGCCGTCCTCGAATACCTGCGGCGCTTGTCCGCGGCGCAAGGCAGACGTGAAGATCGCCGCGACACCAGCATAGGGTGTGTCGCGCGGCATGCCCGGCCCGTACACATTATGATAGCGCAGCGCGGTCACCGAGCCGCCGGTCAGGCGCGCCCAGTTTGCCGGCGTAGAATTCCTGGGCGACCTTGCTGCTGGCATAGGCGTTGCGCGGGTCGAACGGCGCGTTCTCGTCCACCAGCGCGAGACCGAGCGGCTTGCCGCAGATCGGACAGGGCGGCTCGAATTGGCCGGCGGCGAGCGCGGCTTCGGTGCGCGGCGCCGGCCGCACCATGCCGTGCTCGGCGCACGGCGCCAGACCCTCGCCGTAGACGACCATCGAACTCGCCAGCGTCAGCCGCGCCACACTGGCGCGCGCCATGCCGGCGAGCAGCACCGCGGTGCCGGTGTCGTTGGAGCCGGCATAGTCGGGCAGATCGTAAACATCGACGCCGAGGCCGACCTTGGCGGCAAGATGAATGACGGCGTCGACGCCGGCAAGCGCGGCAGTGATCGCATCGGCATCGCGCACGTCGGCGATGTGCAGCTCGGCGCCGTCAATGGTCTTCGCGGCGTCAGTACCGTGAACGTCGGCACGCAACGAGTCGAGAACCCGCACCGCATGGCCGCGCGCAAGCAACTCGCGCAGGACGTGGCGGCCGATGAAGCCGGCGCCGCCGGTGAGCAGGACCTTCATGCTCACGCCGTCCGTTGCGTCATGGCGAGGCGCAGAAAGGTCGTGGCGATTTTCCAGCCGGCCTTGATGCCGGCGGCGAAATTGCCCGACACCTTGGAGACGCCGCCGCGGCGGCAGCGATGATCGACCGGAATTTCCAGGATGCGGCAGCGCGAGGCCGCCGCGCGCATCTGCATTTCGAGGTTCCAGCCATAGGTCGGCTCGGCCATGTCGAGCGCGCGCAGGCGATCGGCGGCCATGGCGCGGAACGGCGACATGTCGGTAAAGCGCACGCCGTAGGTGAGCCGCAGCAGCAGGCCGGCAAGCCAGCCGGCGACAAGCTGTTGCGGCGTCATGCTGCCGGGCTCGCGGCGGCCGCGCAGACGCGAGCCCATGACGAAATCTGCTTCATCGTCCGCAATCGGCCGCACGATGGCCGGCAGGAAATCCGGAACGTCGCTGCCGTCGCCGTCGAGGAAGCAGACGATGGCGGCATCGCCGCGCACGGCACGCAGCCCCGCCGCGCAGGCGCGGCCATAACCGCGGCGCGGCTCGCGCACGACGCGGGCGCCGGCCGCGGCGGCGCGTTCGGCGGTCTGGTCGGTCGAGCCATTATCGACGACAATCACCTCATCGACATTTTGCGCCAGAACTTCGCGCACCACGCCGGCGATCGGCGTCTCCTCGTTGAGACAGGGGATGATGACGGAAACGATTTTGTCGCCCGAGGAAAAGCGCATGGTCACGCCGCGGCCTGCCGCGCGCGCATGAAAGCCCGTGTCGCCGGCGCTTCGGCGCCGTTCATCGCGGTGAAGGGCGGGCGCTCGCCGGCGAGCTCAGCCTCGAGCAGGCGCAGCGAGGCGGCATCGTCAACGTCGTACCAGCCGGGCACGTTGACAACGGGCAAGCCGATTTCGCGCGCGCGCTCGCAGCGTCAGCCGGTAAACGTCGCTGGTGCTCCAGGGAATGTCGGCGAACAGGCGCGCATGCGGCTTCGACAGACCGATCAGCGTGTAGCCGCCGTCGGCGGCCGGGCTCAAGACTACATTGTCGCCGCCGCGCACGGCATCGGCCGCCTGGCGCAGGATCGCCTTGGGCAAGGTCGGCGAATCCGAATTGATCAGGATGGCGCCCGCATGGCCCGCGGCGAGAAGATCGATCACGCCATGCAACAGGCGCTCGCCGAAATCGCCCTCGACCTGCGGCATCAGCTTCGTGCCTTCCGGCAACAGCCGCAGAAGCGCGGCTTCCGAGCCGCGCGGCGTGTAGAGCGCGTAGCCGGTGACATCGCCATCGGCGGCGACAGCGGCAATCGTCGCCGACAGGTCGCGAATGAAACAGGCGGAAATCGCCGCGCATTCGTCCGGCCGCAAAGGCGGCGACAGCCGCGTCTTCGAGGCTCCGCTCATCGGCGTCTTGCAGGTGATGGCGAGTGCGACCGTGCTCAAATGCGTCGTCCCCTGATTGGCGCAGCTCACGCCATGTTCAATTCGCCGAGAGATAGCAAACTTTACTACTCGCTAAATCAACGAAAGTTCAATAAAAAGTGAGCCACCCCGCACCATGCCGTCGGTCCTCCACGTTTTCCTTTGCAGCATCGCCGCGCTTCTGTTTTGGGGCGCCATCGGCCTTGCGCTCGGCCGCAGGCTGCTGCCGGCCTCGCTGGTGTTGCCGGCGGCGCCGGCGCTGGGCTGGGCGGTGCACAGCGCGCTGGCGCTGCCGCTCTATCGGCTTGATCGGCTTTACGCCGCTCAGCGTCGCGCTGGGGTCGCCGATTTTCCTGATCGCCGCCGGCCTGCTGCTGCGCCTGCCGATGCAGTCGCGCGAAACAGATATCCGCATCCCGGCCTGGGGCTTTGCGCTTGCGGCTCTGCTCGCAGCCGTGCCGGTGCTCGCTTTGTTCCCGAAATTTTCCGGCGATGCGGTGACGCTCGCCGGCCCGATCTTCGATCATTCCAAGATCGCGATGATCGACGAGATGACGCGGCTCGGGCTGCCGCCGGGCAATCCGTTTTTCGGCGAGGCCGGGCACGACACTCCTCTCGCCTATTATTACCTGTGGCACTTCAGCGCCGCCGAGATTTCCATGATCCCCGGCGTCAGCGGCTGGGAAGCCGACATCGCGCTGTCCGCCTTCACGGCGTTTTCGTCCGTTGCGCTGATGATGGGCTTTGCCGCCTGGATCGGCGGGCGCGCCGCGGCCGGCGTCTGGGTGGTGCCGCTCGCTTTCGCCGCCTCGCTGCATCCGGTCGTTGAGGCCATTTTCGGCGCCGAGAATTTCTATTCCTACGTTCTGCCGCCGACCGGATTTGCCGGCTGGCTGTTCCAGACGACATGGGCGCCGCAGCACACGGCGTCGGCCTCGTGCGTCATGCTGTCGAGCGTGCTGCTGCTGCAGCTTGCGCGCCGGCCTTCGCCATTGACGCTGATCGCGCTGTCGCTGACGGCGGTCGCCGGCTACGAAAGCTCGACCTGGGTCGGCGGCATCGTGTTCGCCGTTGCGGCGCCGGCAATGGCGGCAGTCCTGCTGGTGAACTTGCCGGCGCAGACCCGGCTGCGCTTTGTCGGCTCCGCCATCGCCGCCGCACTGCTCGCGGCCGTGCTCGCCTATCCGTTCCTGCACGATCAATTGCTCAACGCCGCCGGCCGCGGCGTCGGCAGCCCGATCGTCTTCACGCCCTACTCCGTGCTCGACTTTCCCGATTCCGATGAGTGGCGGCGCGCGCTCGATATCCCCGCCTTCTGGCTGGCTGCTGCTGATGATCGAGTTTCCCGCGATCTACCTTCCCGGCGTCATCTCGCTCATCGGCACCCTGCGCCTGAAATTGGCAGTCGAGCCGGCACTGCTGATGACCAAACTACTGGCTCGCCATGGCGCTGGTGAGCCTGCTCATCGCCGGCTATTTCACCATCACCTTTGCCGACAACAACGATCTCGGCTGGCGCGCGGTGCTGCCCGCCGTGTTCATCCTGACGATCTTTTCCGCGGTGGGAATCGCGCGCTGGCTCGCGGCGCCGGCGCCACTCGCCGCCGGCCTCGCTTTGGCGCTTCTGCTGCTGGCCTTGCCACGATCAATCCAGCTCGTCGGCGAAAACATGCGCGGCACGCCTTCCGCTTCGGGCAAGGCCTTTGCGGCCACGCCCGAGCTGTGGGCCGCCGTGCGCCGCCACAGCGGACCGGCCGAGCGCGTCGCCAACAATCCGCAGTTCATGGCCGACATGACGCCGTGGCCGGTGAACATCTCCTGGGCGCTGTTTGCCGACCGGCCATCCTGCTTTGCCGGCAGCGAGCTGGTGCTGCCCTATTCATCGGTGCCGCGCGCCCGTCTCGATGAAATCGACGATCAGTTCCAGCGCGTGTTCGATGGCGAGGGAAATGCCGACGACGTGCGCGATCTGGCGACGCGCTATCAATGCCGCAGTCGCGGTGCTGACACCGCAGGATGGCGCCTGGCGCAACGACCCGTTTGCCGGCAGCGATTATTTCGCGCTCGCCGAAGAAAAGCCCGGCGCCTGGAAAATCTATCACGCCAAATGATCTAGCGCCGCCCGAGCGCGACGCGGACGGTATCGCTGTCGGCAAGGACCTGATCCTTGCCCGGCGTCCAGGTCGGCGCCTCGTCGTACTCGTCCGGCTGCATCTCCACGGAATCAAGCTGCAGCGCGAGAATGATCACCGCTTCGATCGGCACCGCCACCGGACGGCCGAACCAGCCGAACCATTTGCTGTAGGAGACGATCAGTTCGATCTTGCCCTCCGGCGTGCGCACCACCTTCTGCACATGGCCGAGCGTAACGTCATTGTCGTCGAGCACCGGCAGGCCAATGAGATGGCCGACCTTGGTCGGCTGCGGAAAACGCCGGTTGAACTTCGCTTCCAGCGAATCGTCGTCCTTTGCATCGTCGGCGTTCTTGCCGGCGTCGGCCGGCGCCGCTGCTTGCTGCGCCAGAACCAGCGCGTCATCGGCCGGTGCGGCGTGCAGCGCAGGCGTCGCAAGCAATGCCAAGAGCGAAAGAATAAATGTTGACCGGCGCAATGACGTTTCCCTCGTCCGTTCTGATCATGACACAAATTCTCGCCGCTGGACGCCGCGCACGCGCATTTTATGCATTGTCACCTGGCCGCCACGAGAAGTTTACCAGCAAGACCATTGCTCCAATGGCGAGGCAACCCTAACCTCGGGCCACGCAAAAACGCGGCGCAGCGATTCCCCATCCCATGGCACAGCAAGCGAAAAGGCTCCATCCCCTGCCGCTGCGGATCATGCATTGGACCAACGCGGTCGCCATTTTCATCATGATCGGCAGCGGCTGGAAGATCTACAACGACGAGGTCATTTTCGGCTGGCTGCATTTCCCCGAATACCTGACCATCGGCAAATGGGCGCAGCACGGGCTGCAGTGGCATTTCCTCGGCATGTGGATCTTCGTGCTCAACGGCCTCGCCTACCTCACATACGGACTGGCGACCGGACGCTTCCGCCACATGCTGTTCCCGGTTACCTGGAACGAGATCATGCAGACCGTCAGAGACACGCTCCGATTCCATCTGGCGCACGAGGATCTCACCAAATACAACGCCGTGCAGAAGCTGCTCTATATCGGGGTCATCTGCGCCGGCATCATGATGGTGGTCTCCGGTCTCGCCATCTGGAAGCCGATCCAGTTTTCTGAGTTGCTCAGTCTGTTCGGCAACTTCCAGAATGCGCGGCTGGTGCATTTCCTCTGCATGTCGGCAATCGTCGGCTTCATCGTCGTGCATGTCGCCTTGGCGCTGCTGGTGCCGCGCACGCTGGTCTCCATGGTGACCGGCGGCCCGGCCGTCGACCCAGAGCCGCAGCCCGAGCCGGCCGAATAGGAGCGCACGGCATGATCCGCACACCATCACGCTCGCTCTTCCGGCCGCAAGGTGGGATCGACCAAAGCATCCTCAAGGACAACCGCCGCCTGATCGAGGACATCGACCGCCGCAAAGTGCTGCGCGGCGCGGTGAGCCTCGGCGCGCTGACCTTCCTCACTGGCTGCGATGTCGGCTCGGAAGGCGAGGTGCAAACGGCGCTGCGTGCGGTCTCGGCCTGGAACGACAAGGTGCAGAGCGTCATATTCCGGCCCAACCACCTCGCGCCGACCTATCCGGAATCACAGGTCGTCATTCCGCCGCGCTTCAACGCCTATTACGACGTCGAGGACGTGAAGCCGGTCGACGGCGCCACCTGGAAGCTCGAGCTTGCCGGCCGCATCGACAATAAGAAGCCGTGGACGGTACAGGATATCTACGCGCTGCCCGAGCAGGAGCTGATCATCAAGCACATCTGCGTCGAGGGCTGGGACTATATCGGGCAATGGTCGGGGCCGAACCTGCGCGCCTTCCTCGAGCGGATCGGCGCCGACCTCACAGCCAAATACATCGGCTTCCGCTGCGCCGACGGCTACACGGAAAGCATCGACATGCCGAGCGCGCTGCATCCGCAGACGATTCTGGCGACGAAATACGCCAAGGAGCCGCTTGCCGATCCGTTCGGCTTTCCCATGCGCCTGCGCACCTCGACCAAGCTCGGCTTCAAGAACGCCAAATGGATCGTGGCGATGGAAGTGACCAACACCTTTCCCGATACGTATTACAGAAAAGAAGGCTTCAACTGGTTCAGCGGCATTTAGGCCGCGGCATCCAGCGCACGCATCAGGTCGAAAAACAGATCGTCGGGGTCCTCAAGCCCCGCCGACAGCCGCAGCAGGTCGGCAGGGCATGGCGTACCCTCGCCCTCGATCGAAGCGCGGTGCTCGATCAGGCTTTCGACGCCGCCAAGCGAGGTCGCACGCTTCCACACCCTAACGCGCGCCGCGGTCGCAATCGCCGCGGCCTCACCGCCTTTGAGCCGCATTGACAGCATGCCACCAAAGCCACCGCTCATCTGCCGGGCGGCGACGTCATGGCCGGGGTGACTGGGCAAGCCCGGGTACATCAGCGCCGACAGCGCCGGATGATCGGCGAGCCGGCCAGCGAGCAGCGCCGCCGTGCGCGCCTGCTCGCGCACGCGCACCTCGAGCGTGCGCATGCCGCGCATCAACAGCCAGGCCTCGAACGGGCCGAGCAGCGCGCCGTTCTGCGCCCGCACCTCCTGGATCCGCGACCACAACTCGCTCTCGCGCGCCGTTGCCAGCGCGCCGGCGACGACGTCGGAGTGACCGTTGAGATATTTGGTGGCGGAATGGACGACGATATCGGCGCCATGCGCGATCGGGCGCGTGAATATCGGCGTGGCGACGGTCGAATCGACGCAGAGGATCGCGTTCGCGTCATGCGCGATCTCGGACACCGCCGCGATATCGGTCACGGTCCACAGCGGATTGCTCGGCGTCTCGATCCAGAACAGGCCGGTCTTGCCCGGCCGCACCGCCGCCCGCACCGCATCGAGGTCCGACGTCTCGACGAAAGTGATGCTATGGCCGTAGCGGCCTATCTTTTCCAGCCAAGAGCGGAAGCCCCAATACATCACCCGCGAGGCGACGATATGGGTCGGCTTTTCCAGGGCCAGAAACACCGCCGTCGCCGCCGCCATGCCGGAAGCAAAGGTCATCGCCTCGGCGGCGCCTTCGAGCGCCGCCAGGATCGCCTCCACCTGCTGCACCGAGGCATTGTCGCTGCGGCCATAGACATAGCCGCTGCTGTAGCCGTTGTCGGCGTCACGCAGGTAGGTTGCCGACATGTGGATGGGCGGGACCAGCGCCTTGGTGACAGGGTCACCGGCGCCCATGGCTTGAGCCAGCAAAGTGCGCGCTTTCAGCGGCTGCCGTGTCTGATCGTCCATGCACGCTCCCCAAATGCGACAACCGAACATCGCCGCTTTCGTTCCCATACGAAGCGGCCGTGAGGATGGCCAGACAAAGCTTGGTCACCGCGCGATCAAGGTCACGTGATCGCGGCGGATCGGCACGCAAGACCCGACAAACGGAATTAGACCTGACAAACGGAAATCGATGCGCCGAGGCTGGGCTTGCCGGCCGGCACAGCCGCGCCATTAGCCCCCTGCCCGGCCTTCTTTGTACGAGCCAGAGGCTTGTAAATAAGCGACGGCCACACCGCAGGTTTAATGCCGAATCCCGGGCCGTCGAATCTTCATCAGGCAATCGCTAACGCGAATCGCTGACGTCTGCGTTGCAGGGCGACGATACCGGCCAACAGCAATAGGGCGGGCAGTGCAAACCAATAGCGGCTCGGCCGGTGCGACGGAACCAGCACGGCTGTGATCTCGTCGCCGGGGGCGAGGCCATATTTGGCGGCTTCGCTGCCGAAACGCACCAATTGCACCGCGACCTTGTTGCCGAGCGTCGTTATCGACATGCCGGCGCGTTGCAGACGTTCGGCGCCGGTCTTGCCCGCCCGCATGGTCAGGCGCACAAGTTTTTCAACATCGTCGCCGGCGCGTGACTGGCTGTTGACACGAAACCGCAAGGTCAGTCCTTGCGGGATCGACTGGGCGACCGAAACCAATTCCGAGGCCGGCCGCGGATCGAAGGGCGCCTGCAAGCGGTCGAGCCAGAAGCCGGGACGGAACAGGGTAAAGCAAATCAACAACAGCGCCAGCGTTTCGTACCAGCGGTTTCGCGTCAGCAGCCAATTCTGCGTGGCGGCGACAAAACAGCCCATGGCGACGATCGAGCAAATGACGACGACGAGGAAATGCCCGACGTTGCCGACGTCGATCAGCAATAATTCCGTGTTGAAGATGAAAATGAACGGCAACAGGCCGGTGCGGATTTCATAGCGGAAACCCTGAATGCCGGTTTTCACCGGGTCGGCGCCGGAAATCGCCGCCGCGGCGTAGGCGGCCAAGCCGACCGGCGGCGTTACGTCGGCCATGAGGCCGAAATAGAACACGAAGAGATGCACGGCGACGAGCGGCACCGCGAGATCGTTCTGCGCGGCCAGTTCCACCAGCACCGGCGCCATCAGCGTGGCGACCACGACGTAGCTCGCGGTCGTCGGCATGCCCATGCCGAGGATGATGCAGATAACCGCGGTAAGCAGCAGCATGATGATCAGATTGCCGCCGGATACGGTCTCGACGATCTCGGTCATGACCAGTCCGATGCCGGTCAGCGAAACGGTGCCGACGATGATGCCGGCGGTTGCGGTGGCGATGCCCACCGAGGTCATGTTGCGCGAGGCGCCCTGCAGCGCGGCGATCAGGTCATCGAAGCCGTCGCGGAAGCGCGCGGCAATGGCATTCTCGCGGCGAAACGCCGCCATCAGCGGGCGCTGCGTCAGCATGATGAAAATGAGGAACGCCGTGCCCCAGAACGCCGAAAGGCCGGGCGACAATTCCTCGACCATCAGGCACCAGATGAGGACGATCACCGGCAGCAAGTAGTGTAGGCCGGTGCGCGCGGTGTCGAAGAAGTCCGGCACCTTTACGATCGCCTTCGTCGGGTCATCGTGCGGCAGGTCGGCATGGGCCGCCTTGTAGCGCATCATCGCCAGGTAGATGGCGAGCAGCGCGACGCCGAGAATCCAGCTCGCCGCGGCGCCGAACACGAGCTTGGTCCAGCCGATCCCCCAATAGACAACGCCACTCAGGATGACGATGCCGCAGATCGTCATCAGCGCGCGCAGCACCGCATGATGGATGGGCGCGGTGGATGAGCGCTGCAAGCCGCGCAGTCCGAGCTTCGCAGCCTCGATGTCGACAATGTAAAACAAAGCACCGTAGGTCAGGAAGGCCGGCAGGAAAGCGTGCTTGACGACTTCGGCATAGGTGATGCCGACATATTCCGCGATCAGGAACGCCGCCGCGCCCATCACGGGCGGCATCAATTGCCCGTTGACGCCGGCGGCGCATTCGATGGCGCCGGCTTTCACCGCCGAATAGCCGACGCGCTTCATCAGCGGAATCGTGAAGGTGCCGGTGGTGACGGTATTGGCAATCGACGACCCGGAAATCATGCCGGTCAGGCCGGAGGCGACGACACCGGCTTTCGCCGGGCCGCCGCGATAGGTGCCGAGCATGGCGAAGGCGAGCTGGATGAAATAATTTCCGGCGCCCGCCTTCTCCAGCAGACTGCCGAACAGCACGAACAGGAACACCACGCTGGTGGAGACGCCGAGCGCAACGCCGAAGATTCCTTCAGAGGTCAGCCACATTTGCGACGCGGCGCGCGAGAGCGACACGGCCTGATGCCCGAGCATGCCGGGCAGCCAAGGGCCGGCGAAAATGTAGGTGAGCATGATGCTGGCGATGCCCGCAAGCGCAGGCCCAACCGCGCGCCGCGCCGCTTCGACCAGGAGCACGACGCCGATCACCGAAACGACGATGTCGGGCGTTGTCGGCAATCCGGGCCGCAGCGAAATCTCCTTGTAGAAGACGAGCAGATACATGGTGACGCAAACGGCAAGCACCGCGAGGATCCCGTCATAGATTGGAATCCGTTTGCGCGACGACGATCTGAATGCGGGAAAAGTGCAAAACGCCAAAAGGAACGCGAATGACAAATGAATAACGCGCGCCTGGCCGTCGTTGACCACGCCGAAATTCAGTTTGTAGGGAAGCGGCGAGGCATACCACAGCTGAAACAGCGCCCAGGCCAGCGCCACGCCAAGGATCAAATTCTTGCTGATACCGGTCGGCTTGCGCCCGCCGGTATCAGCTTCGGCAACCATGGTTTCCAGTGCTTCGCGCGTCGGCACCGACAGTTCGCTCTGCGACATCGCATCCCCCACCAGAAGCGCGTCCACCGAAAGGAAAGGGGCGGCTTATCGCCGCCCCTTTAGCAAGACCTACAGCCAGCCTTTCTCTTTGTAGAACTTGATCGCGCCCGGATGCAGCGGCGCCGACAGCCCGTTCTTGACCATGGCCTTGGGATCGAGATGGGCGAAGGCGGGATGCAGCTTTTTGAACTCGTCAAAATTGTCGAACACCGCCTTGACGAGATCATAGACGACATTTTCCGGCACCTTCGACGACGTCACCAGCGTAGCAAGCACACCATAGGTCTCCGTCGGGTTTGGATTGTTCGCGTACATGCCGCCGGGGATCGTCGCCTTGGCGTAATAGGGGTGCTCCTTCACAAGCGTATCGACCGCGGCGCCGGTGAGCGAGATGAGCTTGGCGCCGCAGGCTGTGGTCGGGTCCTGGATCGCGGCGGATGGATGGCCGACGCCATAGAAGAATCCGTCGATCTTGTTATCGCAGAGCGCCGTGCCCTGCTCGTCAGCCTTCAACTCAGCTGCGAGCGAGAAACTCGCATTGGTCCAGCCCATCTGCTTGAGCAGTTCCTCCATCGAGGCCAGCGTTCCCGAACCGGGATTGCCGATATTGAAGCGCTTGCCCTTGAAGTCCTCGAACTTGGTCACGCCGGCGTCCTTGCGCGCCAGCACCGTGAACGGTTCCGGGTGCACGGAGAACACCGCGCGCAGATCCGGGTCGGCCTTGCCCTTGAATGTGGTTTCGCCCTTGGCGGCATTGAACTGCACGTCGGATTGCGCCATGCCGAAATCAAGTTCACCGCTCTTGATGGCGTTGACGTTGAACACCGACCCGCCGGTCAATTCGACCGAGCAGCGCAGTCCGGTCTGCGCCCGGTTCTTGTTCATCAGCCGGCAGATGGCGCCACCAACGGCGTAATAGACGCCAGTGACGCCGCCGGTACCGATGGTGATGAATTTCTGCTGGGCCGCGGCGGGGGTGCCGGTGGCCGTCAGCGCAAGCAGGCCCGCCGTCATCAGGCCGGCAGTCTTCATTCTGATCGTCATATGCATTATCCTCCATTTTTTCAGCATTGTACCAACCACAAACTTCCCATCTTATTCCACGTCAAAAAATTCCGTTCACGCGGAAATCGCAGCGTCGATTGCGTCGCCAAGCCGGTCAACGATCGTGTCGATCGCCGCCGCATCGATGATAAACGGCGGTGCCAGCAACACGTGGTCGCCACGGGTGCCGTCCATCGTTCCTCCCATCGGATAGACCATCAGCCCGCGCGCCATGGCTTCGCGTTTGATCTTGGCATGCAACTTGCGCTGCGGATCGAACGGCTCCTTGGTGCCGCGGTCGGCGACGACCTCGATGCCCTGAAACAGGCCGCGGCCGCGCACGTCGCCGACAAAGGGATGATTGCCGAAGCGCTCCTGCAGGCGCCGCGCCAGATGCGCGCCTTGCTTGCGGACATTGGCTAGCAAATCGTCGCGACGCAACACGCGCTGTACAGCCAGCGCGGCAGCGCACGCGAGTGGATGACCCGTATAGGTATGGCTGTGCTGAAAAGCGCCGGAACCGCCGGCGATCGTCTTGAAGATTTTGTCGTGCAGCAGCATGGCGCCGATGGGCGCGTAGCCGCCGCCCAAACCCTTGGCGATCGCCATGATGTCGGGATTGATGCCTTCCTGCTCGCAGGCATGCAGCGTACCGGTGCGCCCCATGCCGCACATCACCTCGTCGAGAATGAGCAAAATCCCGTAGCGGTCGCAGATCTCGCGCACGCGCTTGAAATAGCCGGGCACTGCCGGCACCGCGCCCAGCGTGGCGCCAACGACGGTTTCAGCGACGAAAGCGATCACGTTTTCGCCGCCGAGTTCGCCGATTTTTTCCTCGAATTCTTCGGCCAAGCGCTCGCCATAGGCCTGCGGCGTCTCGTTGGCGAGGCGCTCCCGATATTCGTAAACCGGCGAAACATGATGCGTTTCGATGAGCAGCGGCGCGAATTGCCGACGCTGCCGCTCGCGTCCGCCGACGGCGAGCGCGCCGAGCGTGATGCCGTGATAGCTCTGGCGGCGGGCGATGAGATAGCGCCGCTGCGGCTCGCCGCGCTCGACGAAATATTGCCGCGCCAGCTTCAGCGCCGCTTCGACGGCTTCGGAGCCGCCACTGACGAAAAAGGCATGGCCGAGCCCTTTGGGGGCATGCTCGGCAAGATCGTCGGCAAGATCTTCCGCCGCCTGCGAGGTGAAGAAGGCGGTATGCGCAAATTCAAGCTTGCCGAGTTGCACGCGCATGGCGTCGAGAATGTCGGGATGGCAGTGGCCGAGGCACGACACCGCAGCGCCGCCGGAGGCGTCGATATACTCCTTGCCGTCCGCGTCGCGGATGAAAATGCCTTCGCCGGACACCGCCGTCGGATAGTCATGTCCAATCGTTCGGTGCAAGACGTAAGTCATTTCCGGCGGCGTCCTTTTGCGCGCGGCGTGGCATAGGTACCGAAGGCCGCCAGTTGATGTTCGCTCTTGTCGAGCTCGGCCAACGCCTCGCGTCCGCGGCGTGCCGCGATCAGCGCCGCGAGGCACTCCACCGCCGCAAAGGCCGGCGCCATGGCGTGGAAGAATGACGGCGTATCGGTGTGAACAAGGATCGTCTCATCGGCGAGCACGCGCAGCGGCGATATTTCGCTGTCGGTGACAGCGACGACGCGCGCGCCGCGCACCTTGGCGTATTTTGCCGCTTCGATCGTATGGTTGACATAGGGCTTCACGGAGATTGCCAGCAACACGTCCGCCTTGCCGATGGTGCGCAGCACGTCGATGCCGCTGCCGCCCGAACCGTCGACGAGCACGGAGCTCGACCCGAAAAGCGAGCGTACATAGTGAAAGATATAAGCGACGGAAAAGCTCGAGCGCATGCCAAGACAAAATACGCGGTCTGCCGAGGCGATCATATCGGCGGCGGCGGTGAACCGCTCGATGGCCTGCGGTAAAGAGAGATTCTGCAGGTGCCGGCTGAGCGCGGCGAAAATATCCTGCACCAGGGCCGCATCGCCCTCGCTGTCACGGCGGACAAGCAACTCCTCAGCGCGGCCGCGATAGCTTTCCGGCCGCTGGCGCACGGCGTCGGCATAGAGGCTACGCACGCCATCGAAGCCGCGCATGCCAAGGCGCTGGGCGAGGCGCGTCAGCGTTGCCGGGGTGATCCCTGCACGGCGCGCCTGTTCGCGCATCGAAAGCAGGGCGACGTCTGCAGGATGATCAATGATCCAGCGGGCCGCCTCTTTCATCTGCGGCGGCAAACTGTCGAATCCTGACTTCAGCTGTGAATCGAATGCGGCAAGATCCTTCATTTTTTCATTCTAATTCCGTACCGAAGCGGCTGCAACATATGTTTCAAAAAAAATGAAACAATTCGTATGTTTCATACACCGTCGGTGGCACGGCAGAAGCGGCGCCACGCGACGACAGCAGGCCAGCGCGGCACTGGATCACATTAGAGGGGCATCGGCAGACCGTTTCCGGTCAGGGGAAACCGTGCACGCGTGCGACCAGACGCGAGCTTAGCCCAGGCCGCCGCAGATCATTTCTACGCTAGCCATTCACGATTCGAACGGCGACGCGGGCGGTCGAAGGGTCGTTGCGATTGCTTGACGCGGCGGTCGCGATCGCGCCCAGGCGAGCGGGCTGCAGCAGCGTCAACAGGTCGTCCACCGAGACAGGCCTGCTGAAAAGGAAGCCTTGCGCATACGTTGCGCCGAACTTTGCCACAAATTTGAACTCTTCCATTCTCTCGATGCCCTCGACGACTGTCTCGAACCCAAGCTCGCTTGCCAGCGTCAACCCGATGCGGACAATCGTCTGCTTTTCGTGATCCGAAGCGAGGCCGGCTACGAGCGAACGATCGAGCTTCACGGTATCGAATGGAAGCCGTGCGAGCGTCGCCAGGTTGGAATATCCAGCACCAAAGTCGTCGATCGCCAGGCGAATCCCCAGCTGGCGTAATCCAGTTATGCTCTTACTGAAACTGTCGGGATCGCGCATTGCGACCAATTCAGTGATCTCCAGCTCAAGTCTCGATGGATTGAATCCAGTCGCAGCAATCAGCTTCTCGACCTCGCTTACAAGGAATGGATCCTCGATGGCGACAGCCGAAATATTGACCGCAAGGACGGCATCGAAGCCGGAGTCGATCAAGGGACCGATATCTCCGATTGCTTTTTGCAGGACAAATCGATCAATTTCGCGGATTAGCCCCGTCTCTTCAGCGATCGCGATAAAGCGTTCGGGTGGAATGTTACCGAGCTCATGATGATGCCACCGCGCAAGAGCCTCAACCCCGCGAACACTTCCGTCCTTGCAGGAGATGATTGGCTGATACTGCACCGAAAGCTGCTTCGCGCGAACCGCGGTCTTGAGATCCTGCTCAAGGGCCAGACGGGTCTTAGCCGTCTCTGAAATCTCAGCCGTAAAGAACGCGAACGTGTTGCGGCCACGTTGTTTCGCCGCATACATCGCGAGGTCGGCGTTGATCAAAAGCTCTTCATAACTCGTGCCGTCCGCCGGGAAGACTGTTATTCCTATGCTCGCGCCAATGCTCACGTGTGAGCCGTCGATCTCGAACGGAACACAAAGGCATTCCAAGAGGTCTTTCGCCATTCTTCCGAGAAGTTGGTGGTCCTGTGCGTCCGGCACGATCATGACGAACTCGTCACCACCAACTCGGCCAAGCGCGATCTTTTTCGCACCCTCGCTCGCCAGCGGAGACAATGTCTGACAAGAACGCGGTGAGCCGTTCGGACACCTTGCGCAAAAGGAAATCGCCGGTCTTGTGACCAAAAGAATCGTTGATGGCCTTAAAGCCATCCAAGTCAAGAAACCACAGCGCACCGTATCGGCATTCCTCGACGATCTGCACCGCGTCCAGGCGAAACTTCTCGCGGTTCGGCAACCCTGTTACGCCGTCGTAGAACGCCAACTGCCGAATTCTTCCCATGCTCGCGCGCAGGTTTGCGAGCATCTGCTCGAATGCGAGACCAAGGCTGTAGATCTCGCCCACTCCGAGCGGTTTGAACGGCCGATCAATATCGCCTGCGGCTATGGCGCGGGCGGCGGAAGCGAGCGTCGACAGTCCAAGGGTCGCATGCCGCACCACGGCCAATAGCGCGAGCACCAGGATGAGAAGCGTAATAGCGGCAACGACCAGAAATTGCCGCATCAAGGCGCGCGTTTCTGTCGCGCCGATCCGAAACATCTGGTCGCGTGTCGCGGTAACGACCGATGCGTCGGTAAATGTGCATACTTCGAGAGACGCATCGTGATCGGCGCAGCGCGCGACATGGGCGCCATCATCCGAATGGATGAGGCCGTTGCTATCACGATGCATTTGCGAAAACTGTGCCCGCGGACCAGCGGTGGATATCATTTCGTTGCCATGCATGATGGCGACCCCCGCGTTGGACAGCGAGGAGAAGTTTTCCAAAGTGCGTTCCGTCCGGCTCAGGATTCTGAAATCCGCCGAGCGCTCCGATTTGCTCGCCAAAATCGTCAAAAACCGGCTCAAACGCTTCATGGGCGACTGTCAAATGGGCCGGCAACCGCAGCGCTTTGAGCAACCCAGGCGTCATCACGTGAGTGCTTTGGTGCCCGCGCGGGTGGGAGCGGTTGTTGTCCTTGAGGATGGCGTGAAGGTCTGGTCCAAGATCGGAATCGCGCATCTCCGCGTTGATTGCCAGCAGATCAAGAGCATCATTCACGCCGATCGGGATGCCATCCTGATCAAAGGCAATTAGGCGCTGCATGTCGGATGTTTGAGCTACGGACGCCAGCAATTCTCGAATTGTAATGTCGTTTCGTGAGGCGATAGCCCTCGAAACGTCGGCGCGTTGCGCGAGTTGACGAAGCCGCATGGCTGTTTCGGAACCGATCGCCTCGATGCGGGCGCGGGCCAGTTGCGCTTCACCGTCGAGACGATCAGAGAGCTGCCGCGCCGACAAACGATCAAGCGCCTCGGCCTGCTTCTGCAGACCAAGGTCGAGCCGCAACATCGCTAAGCCGCCGATCATCGCAAAGGCAAGGATGCCTGTCGCAAGGACGGTTACGATGAGTCTGACGGCAATCGAAGAGAGAAACTTTGGCATACCCTTTGTCGCTTCCACTCAACGCAGCCTGCAAGCGGACGCCGACTTTCCGCGCGTTAGAGTAAGGCACCTAACCTTAATTTCAGGTCAGAAATCAGAATGAATTTCCCGGCATACAAACAGCACACAGTAACTGTGCTGCATAATTGGTTAGCGCTACGCGACGGAGACCTGCCGGTTGCGACGGGTTTCATTTAGAACTTGTCAACTATAATTCCGCGTAACGAACGATTTACAGATGTCGTTGCATATTAGCTCAACCTTGCAGCTTTGGTGTCATCACATGCGGTTAGATCCCTCCTCTTTCGGCGCCCGTATCATTGTTGCGCTCGCGTTGGCGTTGCTGGCGATCCCAGCCACAGCCGACGTTGTCGATCTACAGATTGTCGGCACCGGCGACGGCATTGATCTGCTGCGCGCGCTAGGCAACGACTTCATGGAGCAGTCGAAGACGATCCGCGTGGAGGTCCCTCCCAGCATTGGATCGGGCGGCGGAATCGCGGCCGTGGGCGCGGGCAAGTCCGTGCTTGGCCGGGTCGCACGCAAGCTGACGAATTCGGAAGTCGCGTCAGGCATCGTCTACAAGCCGATTGCGAAATTGCCGTCGGCTTTTTACGTTCATCCAGGCGTTGGCGTTAAAGCGCTCACCAGCAAGCAGTTGCGCGATATCTATGCCGGGCGCATCACGGATTGGTCGGAGGTTGGCGGCACCCATGTTCACATTCGCGTCGTCCGGCGCGAAGATTCCGACAGCACGCTGACTGTGTTGCGCGAGTTGATGCCGGGCTGGAAGGATCTCGCAATCACCGACAAATCAAAAACGGCAACGACGACTCAAGAGGCGATCGAAACCGTTCGCGACGTCGCGGGAGCGATCGGCTTCGGCCCGTATTCGCCCAATCTTGAACCAGATGTATCTGTTTTGAAAATCGATGGCCTTCATCCGCTCGATCCGACCTATCCATCGAGCGTGGAGTTGGCGTTGATATACAATAACGCAACGGTCACACCTGCCGCCCGCGCCTTCATCGACTATGCAAACAGCGCCAAGGCCCGCGCCGTGATCGCCCGGCTGGGCAGCGTGCCCGTCCAGCAATAAGAACGGCAAAAGAATACATCGAGCAGCCGGTCGCTTGACCGCAGCGGATTAGCGTTTATCGCCGATCGCGCGAGCGCTGGTCTTGCGGCATGACGGCGCGCCGTCCGGTACTTCCCTGCGGGGTCCGTGAAGCCACGCCGTGCCGGTCGCGGTCGTCAACCAAAACCGGTTGATAAGACCGAGCCGGCTGGCCGCACCGCGGGCCGCGCGGCAGGGGGTTCGGCAGCCGGCGCGCGCAGCAACTGCCGCAAGCGGTCGATCATGGACAGTTTTTGCGCTCCGGGCAGGAACGGGTCGGCATAGCAACGTGCCCGCCCCACCCGCGCTTTGGTCCTGACAGAATCGACCAGGCCCGGGGGACCAGCAACATAGACCGTGTCCTCGAGCCCGAGCGACGGCAGATAACGTGTTGGCACGCCGGGAAGCAGCGGTGACGATGCGCCAATTTCGCTCGTTGCGATGACGTCGCGCACACCGTCGTCGACAAGCCATTCCAGGGATTTGCGCATATAGACGGAGGCGGGATTTCTCGCTCCGGCGATGACAATAAGATCGCGGTGGCGCTGCGTGCGGCGCGCGAAAGCGGCGACCGACCAGATCGGCGCCCAGCCGGTTCCACCCGAGACGAGCACGATGGGCCCGGCGCCCTCGCGCAGAAAGGCCTGTCCGAAAGGCCCGCGGACGTGGACACGATGGCCGACGCGGATAGTCGCGCCAATCTGAGTCGACATCAGCCCGCGCGGATAGCGGCGAATGTGAAAGATGAGCTCGTGCGGCTCGCAAGTGCCGTCCACGCGCACGGTCTGGCTTAAATCCCGGCCGGGAAACCCGGAGAATTTCACGTTGAAATATTGGCCCGGCCGATAGTCAATTGGCTCGACAAGCGCGACGACGACTTCGACCACGTCAGGTGCGAGATTCGATATCTCGGTAATCGACTCCGGCGCGCTTGCTGACCGTCGGGACCTCGTCGAACTCGATCTCCGCGTCGCCTGCGACCGTCGCGGTGCAGGCAAGCACCGTTCTGCCGTCACCGGTGCCCTGATCGTTAACGCTGCCGGCGACGACCGTCACGCGACAGGTCTCGCATTGGCCGGAGCAACAATCGTGAGGAATGACGGTCCATCCCCCGAGCGCCGCATCCACGAGCGTTTCGCCAATATTCGCCTTGATGGAATGTCCGTTGACAATCAGATGGCAGGTCGAAGGCATGGCTTGGCTATTCCTGCACGACGAGACGCACGGGCCTTGGATGACGCGTATGTCTTGTCTGTGTGTGATCGAAAACGGAGACCCAAATGTAGAGGATATGGCCGGGCACGAAATCCTGGTCGTATTTGCTCCCGGTCCTGAGATTGCGGCTGGCGACGAGCGTCCAGTGCCCGTCCTGCCAATGTGCGGCGGCAGTCAAATCGTTGCGGTCACCGCTGTATTTTCCGAGATGCAGCACCCCGGGAATGATGGTGCCGATCGGAATCTTTGCATCGGCTTCGGGCGAATACGGCACCGAGTCGTCTTCGGTCATCCACCATATGGAACCGTCGTCGACGCTCGCATCCGGATTCGGATCCCAATGCCCCATCGCTTTCTGCGTGGCGGCGAGATCTTTCGGCAGCCGCTTCACATGAACTGCCTGGCCGGGGTGATATTCGGACGGGCGCAGAGCTTCAAAATTGTAGACATAATAGGCATTGCCCGGATCGCCCCAATAGCCCCCCTGGTAGCGCGCGACTTTAGACGCTTCGGCCGGCGTCGGTTCTTGCGGCGGGCCGATATACATATCGTCGAAATGACCGTTGAGGCCGCCGCGCGACGGCTTCCATTGCCACATGTCGACCATGTGACCGTCGGTGTAATGAAGCCCGCGCCCATTGCGTGATCCGGGAAAGTCGGCAAGTGGCTTGGAGCCAAAATGAGCGACGCCGCCTGACCCGAACTGCGCGGTGGTCGAGAAAAGGACGGCAAACTTGTCTTCGTAGAAATCCGTGACGTCATCGATATACGGATTGTTGCCGATGTGATGCCATCCGTCGGCCTGCTTGACCATCGGCAGGCGCCGCACGGAGCGCGAAGGGTCTTCCCAGCGGAAAGCAAAATAGGCCTTCTTGTCATCGTGAACGGTGCGGATTTCAACGAGCGATTCCCCTGTGCCGCCCAAATTTATTCCCTGAAAGGTGCGAATATATACAGGCCGGGCACTTCGCCCAGACCGGATCGTCGAGCAGGCGCTCCAGCTTCGGCCCGACGCTGACATGGCGCATCACCAATGTGTCGCGTGTCAGCCAATCCAAACCGGCAATCGCCGCCACCACCGCTATGCCGCCGGTTATTCCGAGCAGAAGCGGGCGCGGGCGCATGGCGCGCGTCACCACAAGCGTCGTCGGACGGACGATGCGCAGTAACTGCCAGATGCCGCCCATCAGATAGTGCGACGTCACATGCGCGAAGATGTATCCGAGACCGACGAACGCCACGGTCGAGTGGATATAAATGAGCCAATTGCCGTAGCCGAGGTAGAGGGCAATGCCCGTGCCCGTCATCACGACGATAAGCGAGTAAAGAAACCAATGCAGCGCGACGTTAACGGCCGCAAACTTGAGTTTGCTGGCAGCCGGCAGCAGCAATACTTTGAGACGTTTGGGGGCGGCGCGGCGCGCGAGCGCACTGCGACGCATGTAGAGGAGATAGCTCGAGCCACAAAAAAACAACGTGAGCCCGGCGAGGAAATGCCAAGTCCAGATCTCGCCCTGCGGCAAAATCGGCGTGAGCCACTTCGAGACAATCGCATTCGGATTGTCGGCGGCGATGCGAATGCCAGTGAAAAGACTGATGAGAAAAGTTGTCGCGGTCGTCCAATGCAGAAGGACCGTTCCAATGTCGCTACGAGGGTGTTCGAATCCGCGCGGCTGCCGTTGACCTGCGCCGACCTGGCTATCTGAGGAGCCGCCGCCGGCTGACGTCCCGGGCAATAACGTGTCCCGAAAAGCGACGCGCGTTAGATCTGACATTTTGCCCCCAAAGCGGCGCGGCGCTGCACGCAACCCCATATCTAACGCATAATATCGTTTAAATTAAGCAAAAGTATGAAGGAATGATTAACCATACCGACAACGGTCGATCATGGTTAACCACGCCGGCGCAACGGTGCCCATGGTCTTTTCTGAATCGTGATTGCGGCAGGAAAAACGATTGCGCTCGATCTAGTTGTCTGAACATTCATTTGCGACAAAAGTGATGACGCGCATCAAGCGCGCTATTCGGCGGCCTGCGGGAACTGCCAGCTGCAGACCAGATTGCGGTCACCATAGGCATTGTCGACCCGATTGACCGGACACCAGTATTTGTCCTGGCGGCTCGAGGCTGCTGGAAAGCAACCCACCGAACGCGGATAGGGTCGCTTCCAGTTATCGTCGGCAAGATCGAACGCGGTGTGCGGCGCGTTGCGCAGCGGATTGTTGGTACGATCCATCCGGCCGCTCTCGATGGCGCCGATCTCCGCGCGGATCGCGATCATCGCATCGCAGAACCGATCGAGCTCGGCCTTCGATTCCGATTCAGTCGGTTCGATCATCAGCGTCCCGGCAACCGGAAAGCTCATGGTCGGCGCATGGAAGCCGTAATCGATGAGCCGCTTGGCGATGTCGTCGACGGTGATACCAGTCGCGTCTTTCAAGGCGCGCGTATCGAGGATGCATTCATGGGCAACGCGGCCCTGCCGCCCGTGGAATAGCAGCGGATAATAATTTTCAAGCCGCTTGGCGATGTAGTTGGCGTTGAGGATCGCGAACTGCGTGGCCCTGGTCAGCCCGTCGCCCCCCATCATCAGGATGTACGCCCAGGAGATCGGCAGAATCGATGCTGATCCAAAAGGCGCCGCTGAAACTGGCCCGACGTTTGACGGCAGGTCCGGCCGTGCCGGATGACCCGGCAGAAACGCGGCCAAGTGGGCCTTCACCCCGATCGGCCCCATGCCCGGACCGCCGCCGCCGTGCGGAATACAGAACGTCTTGTGCAGGTTGATATGGCCGACGTCCGCTCCATAGTCGCCGGGGCGCGCAAGACCGACTTGCGCGTTGAGATTGGCGCCGTCGAGATAGACCTGACCGCCGTGCGCATGCACGATATCGCAGATCGCCCTGATCTCTGTTTCGAACACGCCGTGCGTTGAAGGGTAGGTGATCATGATCGCTGCGAGCTGAACGGCATGTTTCTCGGCCTTGGCGCGCAGATCGTTCAAATCGACATTGCCGGCGGCGTCGCAGCCGACCAAGATCACGTCCATGCCGGCGAGATGAGCGGAGGCGGGGTTCGTGCCGTGTGCCGAAGCCGGGATCAGGCAGACATTGCGGTGATCCTCACCCCGGCTGCGATGATAGGCCCGGATCGCCAGCAGCCCGGCGTATTCACCTTGCGCTCCCGAATTCGGCTGTAGCGAGACTGCATCGTAGCCGGTGATCGTACAGAGCGCCCGGCTCAATTCGCCGAACATGTCCGCATAGCCTTCAGCCTGATCAAGCGGCGCAAACGGGTGCAACCCGCTGAATTCAGGCCAGGTCACCGGAAGCATTTCCGTGGTGGCGTTGAGCTTCATTGTGCAGGAGCCGAGCGGGATCATCGAGCGATCAAGCGCAAGATCGCGATCGGCAAGTCGGCGCATGTATCGGAGCAATTCGGTTTCCGACCGGTAACGGTGAAACACCGGATGGGTCATGAAAGCGCTGGTACGGGCAAACGCGATCGGCGCCTGCGCCTGCGCCGCCAAGGTTTCGTATGATAGCTTCGGTGCCTCGTCGCCGCGCGCGCTGCCGAACGCGCGCCAGACCGCTTCAACGGTCTCTTGCGTCGTTGTTTCGTCGCAACTCAGTCCGATTGCAGTGCTGGCGATACCGTCCGCATCCGCAATCGCTCGCAGATTGATGCCCGCGGCGGCAGCGCGCCGCAGGATCTCGTCTTTCCGGGCGCCGGTTTCGACAGTAAGCGTGTCGAAATAATTTTTTGATTGCACCGTCCATCCAAGCGATGCCAGTCCGGCGGCGAGCGTTTTGGTCATGCGGTGAACCTGCACGGCAATTCGGCGCAATCCGTCCGGTCCATGATAGACGGCATACATCGACGCGATCACCGCGAGCAGCACTTGTGCCGTGCAGATGTTCGACGTCGCTTTTTCGCGACGGATGTGCTGTTCGCGGGTCTGCAGCGCCAAGCGATAAGCCGGCATGCCGCGGCTGTCGACGGAAACGCCGACCAGGCGTCCCGGCAGGGCGCGCTTGTGCTCGTCCCTGGTCGCGATGTAGGCCGCATGCGGTCCGCCGTAGCCCATCGGCACGCCGAAGCGCTGCGACGAGCCGATCGCGATATCGGCGCCGACTTCACCAGGCGGCGTCAGCAGGACCAGGGCCAAGAGATCGGCCGCCATGACGGCAAGCGCCCCGCCGGCATGCAGGGCCGAAATCGCCGGAGCAAAATCGCGAATCTCGCCGGACGTGCCCGGATATTGCAGGAGCGCGCCGAACACTGTTTCGGCGTCGATATCGCGCAGCGGATCGCCGACCAAGATTTTCCAGCCGAACGGTTCGGCGCGCGTGCGGACGACGGCAATGGTCTGTGGATGACAATCGGCGTCGACAAAAAACGCCGTCTTTTTTGAGCGCGCCAGTCGCTGCGCCATCGCCATCGCCTCAGCCGCTGCGCGTTGCCTCGTCGAGAAGCGATGCATTGGCGATGGCAAGACCGGTCAAATCAGCGATCATGGTCTGGAAATTCAGCAGCGCCTCGAGGCGGCCCTGGCTGATCTCCGGCTGATACGGCGTATAGGCGGTGTACCAAGCGGGATTCTCCAGGACATTGCGCTGGATGACCGGCGGCAGAATAGTCCCGTAGTAGCCTTGCCCAATCAGCGACGTCGCCAGCTTGTTTTTGCCGGCGACGCGACGCAGCTTGGCAATGACCTCCGTTTCTGAAAGTGCGCGGCCGAAATCAAGCGGCGCGCGCGGGTGAATATCGCGTGGAATTGTCTGCTCCATCAGCTCATCAAGACTCGACGCCCCGACCACGTCGAGCATTGCCGCTACGTCGTTCGGCGCCACGCCGATGTGACGGCGCGAAAAGTCGGCCGGGTCGAAGGGGGATGAGACTGGCTTGGCGAGCTTCGGCATTTTCTTCCTCGCGCGATGAGGGGGCGTCAACGATCAGGCGATCAGCGACCGGTAGGCTTCCTCGTCGATCAGGTCTTCGATCTGCGAGGCATCCTTGATTTTCATTTTGAGAAACCAGCCCTGCCCCATCGGATCCGAATTAATCAGCGCCGGCTGATCGACGACCGTCTGATTGACTTCAGTCACTTCGCCCGAAATCGGGGCGTAGACATCGGAGGCGGCTTTCACCGATTCGACCACCGCCGCGGCGGCGCCTTTTTCGAACGCGGCGCCCTTCGCAGGCAACTCCACGAATACGAGATCGCCCAGTTGCTCCTGCGCATGCTGGGTAATTCCTATTGTGGCGATATCGCCGTCGATCCGGACCCACTCGTGATCTTTGGTGAATTTCAGCATCGCGATCTCCCGATTACGATTCAATTGCGTTTGTAGCGTGCAGGGACGAATGGCAGATCGCACACCGTCACCGGGACGCGTTTGCCGCGGACTTCTGCCTGAAGTGTGCCGCCGCGATTTGCATCGGAGGCCGGCACGTAGCCCATCGCGACCGGAGCATCGATGCTCGGAGCAAAACCGCCCGACGTCACCACGCCGATCGCCTCCGGCGATGTGGCATTGCGGAACAGCCGGGCGCCGCCGCGCACCGGCAGACGGCCTTCCGGCCGCAATCCGACGCGGCGGCGCGGCGCGCCGGCCTTGAGTTGCGCCAGAACAATACCGGCGCCGGGAAACCCTCCGGCCCGTGCCCCGCCCTCTCGGCGGCTTTTCTGGATTGCCCATTCCAGCGCCGCCGCGACTGGGGTCGTTTCGGGGCCGAGATCAGCGCCGTAAAGGCACAGACCTGCTTCCAGCCGCAGACTGTCTCGAGCGCCGAGGCCGACCGCGGTCACGCGCGGGTCGGCGAGCAGCGTCCGCGCCAGATTTTCAGCCTCAGTGGCGGCAACGCTGATTTCAAATCCATCCTCGCCGGTGTAGCCGGAGCGCGAAACGACGCAGGCACCGCCGAGCAAGGTCTGGCTGCGCACATCCATGAAGCGCATCGATGCGATGTCGGGCGCGAGCTTCGCCAGCACGGCTTCAGCCGCCGGCCCCTGCAGGGCCAACAGCGCACGGCCGTCCAGACGCTCGATCGAACAGACACCCGAAAGCTGCGCGCGCAGATACGCCTCATCCGCCGCTTTGCACGCGGCATTGACGACCATAAAGAGATGGTCGCCAAGATTGGCCACCATGAGATCGTCGAGAATGCCGCCATTGCCATTTGTGAACAGCGCGTAGCGCTGGCGGCCGTCTGCCAAGGCCGCAATATCCATGGGGACCAGACGCTCAAGCGCGAGCGCGGCATTGCCGAGTTCGCCGGAAAGTGCCCGCAGCGCGAGCTGGCCCATATGCGAGACATCGAACAGCCCGGCGCCGGAGCGCGTGGCGAGGTGCTCCTTGAGTATGCCCATTGGATAATGCAGCGGCATGTCAAAACCGGCGAACGGCACCATGCGTGCGCCGAGCTCGATATGCAGACGATAAAGCGGGGTTTGCAGCAACAGGGCACCTCATGATTCGGCTCATGCCGATCGTCGGTGCCCCCTCTGTTTGCTTTGCCTGAGAACGTTATCCCGTCGGCGGACGCAAAATGCGCCTCTTTCCAGAGTGTCGTCAGCTATCGCGGTTCATGGGCCTGAGAGTTTCCGGGGCGGTTGCTCCTTCGGCGTCGGTCTGACCGATCTCTCCCGCGATAGTGTTCGGTGGTCATCAACTCCAAATCTATTTCGAATTCTTCGTCTAACAAGATAGCTCTTGTCGCGCAAGACGATGGACGGCTTTTCCGCCCCCCATCTCGCGCAAGGCCGTTGCGCCCTCCTCGTTGCCTGAACCAAAGTGCCACCGGACACGGTCAGAGCGCAAAGCTCACAGCGGATCGGTGACGGAAACGCCGAACTCGGCCGAAGATTCGATCAGAAACTCCCAAAGCGCGACCGCGAAACTGCGGAAGACGGCCAATTCATAGCTTGGCGCATCGTCAAGCTGCCAAAGACTGACCCCGATATGAGCAACAATGGTGGCTGCGGCGTGACCCGGCCTGAACGACTTCGGGTGCAGATCGAGCGGCACACCCTTTGCCAGTGCGTCACGCGCGTTGGGGCCGCTGACACGAATGATCGTGCGGCCGTCCGATTGATTGCTGATGGCGGCGAATTGGGACAACTCCGCCCGCAACGACGCTTCGAATGACGCTCGATCGGCGGCCTCGCAGATCGCCAGCCAGTGATCCGGCGCCGTGCAGACGAACGCAAAAGCTCCGGCACTTGAACGCGCAAGCGGGCCCGGCAATGACAATCCGTAGGCCTTCTTGACGCCGTCATGTAAGCCGTCGCGCATCCCTTTGCGCGCGATGACAGCCGCAATCCCAAGATCACGCCGCAAAGACAGTGTGACGCCGGCGCCCGACATTGTCGCAGACCGCCGCGGCGGCCGCGAGATGGCCATCCAGCCCCGAGCTTTCCGCCAGCTTGAAATCAGGCACGCAACCGCACTCCCTCGGGATCGATGAAGCATGGCGCCGCTATTTCGACTTCGATCCGGCTGTTACGCAGCGGATCGACGGCCCGTACGCGTTCGCCGATGCGTTGCGGCCCATTTCTGATCAGCCCAAGCCCCACCCAGTGGCCGAGCGATGGTGAAAACGCCACCGATGTCATGACGCCCTGATCATTGGCGGCTGACTCTGCCGCGCCAACGGGTATCAGGTGAGCGCCGGCACGAAGGCGTGCTGTTGCGTCGAGCGGCTTGAACCCCACGAACGCCATGCGATCGGGCTCAACGAGCGCCGGCCTCTCGGCCAGCACCCGGCCGATATAGTCCTTCTTCTTCGACATCATCCGGCTGAAACCAAGGTCGGCAGCCGTCGTGCGCCCGTCGATTTCATTACCGGCGATATGTCCTTTCTCGATGCGCATCGTCGCCAGCGCTTCAGTGCCGTATGGGGCTATTGCAAATGCCGCACCCGCCTCCATCAAACGACGTGCAAGCAACTCGCCGTAGCGGGTTGGCACGCCAAGTTCGTAGGCGAGCTCGCCGGAAAATGAGAGACGATAAAGTCGCGCCGGAATGCCGCCGCACACGGTGATTTCGGCGACGCCCATATACGGCAAAGCGGCGTTCGAAATGTCATGGCTGTCCACGAGTTGCGCCAGGGTATCGCGAGCGCGCGGACCGGCCACCGAAAACTGGGCCCAATCGTCGGTGGCAGAAACGAATTGCACGTCAAGATCCGGCCAATGCACCTGATGACAGAACTTCATGTGCTGGAAAACGCGGCTGGAATTCGCGGTGGTGGTCGTCACGAAGAACCGGTCGCCGGCAAGCCGCGATACCGTGCCATCGTCCAGCACGAAACCGTCTTCGCGCAACATCACGCCGTATCGCGCTTTGCCAACGGCGAGCGATGAGATCGTATTGATGTAGAGCCGGTCGAGGAATTCCGCCGCATCCGCTCCCTGTACGTCGATTTTTCCAAGGGTGCTGACGTCGCAAAATCCAACGGCATGACGCACCGTTTGAACCTCGCGATTGACGGAGGCCAGCCAGTCCGTTTCGCCGTCGCGCGGAAAATATTGTGCGCGCAGCCACGGACCGGCCTCGACAAATCTCGCCCCCTGCTCCGCAGCCCATGCATGCGTTGGCGTGAGCCGCGTTGGACGGAAATGCTTTCCACGATGAGCGCCGGCCAATGCGCCGATCGCGACAGGGACATAGGGCGGCCGCGCCGTGGTTGTTCCTGTTTGTGGGATGGAGCGCCCGGTCAACGCCGCCAAGATGGCGACACCATTGATCCCCGCGGTTTTGCCCTGGTCCGTGGCCATCCCAAGCGTGGTGTAGCGTTTGAGATGTTCGACAGAGTGGAATCCTTCTTGCGCCGAAAGCGCGATATCGTCGACGGTCACATCGTTTTGGAAATCAACGAAAGCTTTCGTTTTTGACCGTTTCACGTGCCACAAAGGCGTGATGGCAATCTGCTCGTCTTCGGCGTCGATTCGGGGAAAAGCGGTGGGAGCAAAACCCAATTCTTCAGCAGCGGCGCGGCCGGCGCGAACCCCATCTTCAAGGCACGATGCGAGCGACATCCGGCCGGCGGCGGCGCCAACAACGGCCATTGCCTTGGAAACCGCTCCCGGCGTGAATGTGGCAAGCCCCTCGTTCCAAATCGGCTTGCCACCACGATGACAGGCTAAGCCGATGTTGGCATTCCAACCGCCCGACATCGCCAGCCCATCGACCTCGATCGTTTCCGCCCTGCCCGACCAAACGTCGATGGCGCTCAACTTTCGACCCCCGCGCGTGCCTGTCACTTCACCGCCGGCGATAATCCGCACACCGGCAACAGTTGCGGGAAGATGGGTTGGGACTTCGGGCCGGGAATCGATAATGGCCGCGACGGCGATGCCGGCGGCGCGCAGGTCGGCCGCGGTCCGCCAGCCATCATTATTGTTCGTAAAAACCGCAACACGATCGGCCGGCGCGACCGCAAAGCGGTTCACATAGGCACGCATGGCTGATGCCATCATCACGCCAGGCCGGTCGTTGCCGCCGAACACCAGACCGCGCTCGATGGCTCCGGCCGCAAGAACCGCGCGGCGTGCAACGATGCGCCATAATCTTTGCCGTGGCTGGTGCTCGGGCGGCTCGACGTAGTGATCCGCGACGCGTTGCAGCGCGCCGAAGGTGGCACCGTCATAGGCGCCAAATACTGCGGTCCGCGGCATCAGACGCACATTCGGCAAGCTTTCCAACTCTTTGACCGCCGTTGCTGCCCATTGGCCTGCTGAAGCGCCGGCTATGTCCCGGCGGTCCGCGAGCAACTGGCCGCCGAAGCGGAAGTCCTCCTCGCACAGAATGACTCGCGCGCCGGACCGGCCGGCAGCCAATGCCGCAGCGAGACCGCTCGGCCCGCTGCCGATGACCAGAACGTCGCAAAACGCATAAGCTTGCTCATAGCGATCGGGATCGGCCTCGACCGCGGCACGACCAAGTCCCGCGGCGCGGCGGATCATCGGCTCATACAGCCGCTCCCAAAAAGCGGCCGGCCACATAAAAGTCTTGTAATAAAATCCCGCGACGAAAATCGGGCTGAGCAACGAATTTACAGCCATTAAATCGAAGGTCAGCGAAGGCCAGCGATTTTGACTCACCGCGCTGAGCCGATCATACAATTCAACGCTGGTGGCCTTGCAATTCGGCTCTCGCCGCGCGCCGGCGCGCAACTCAACAAGCGCGTTAGGCTCTTCCGATCCGGCTGTCAGTATGCCGCGCGGCCGATGGTACTTGAAACTGCGGCCGACGAGCGTCTGGCCATTCGCCAGCAAGGCCGCGGCAAGCGTATCGCCGGCATAGCCCTGCATCATCCTGCCGTCGAAACTGAACGTGAGCGGGCGAGACCGATCGATCAAGCCTCCGTTCGCCAATCGGCGCGTCGCCCGCCGCGATCTCGACGCTGGATCGCTCGCGCGATCGATTTGTCCCGCTGCGGCCATCATGCGCCCTTTGAAAGGCCAGGTTGCGCCGCAGGCTCAGCTTCTGAGATCTCGTGCGTTTTGGTGTCCCGCGTGACGATCAGCCACGTCTGGCAACCGAATGCGTGGTACCAGAATTCGCGGTGCCGCCCGGCAGGGTTTTCGCGCAGATAGACGTAGGAAATAAATTGATCGAGAGCGTCGATGCTTTGCGGGTCTGGACGCTTCACTGTCGCGTCGCCGAGATAGCTGAACTCCGCTGAGTCTCGCTCGCCGCAATATGGACAGGGAATCCGCATCGCCGGTTCAGTGCAGGTTCGGCTGCGCGCCGCTACCGTGTTCGTCAATGAGGCGTCCGCCGGCAAAGCGGTCGAGCCGGTAAGCCGCCGCCACCGGATGACTCTCATCGCGGGCGATCAAATGAGCCAGACACCAGCCCGCCGCGGGCGTGGCCTTAAATCCCCCGTAGCACCAGCCCCCGTTGAAATAGAGGTCCTCGAATGGGCGTCAGGTCGATAATGGGCGAGCCGTCCATCGACATATCCATGATGCCGCCCCAACTGCGGAGCACGCGCAGCCTGCCGATGACCGGCATCAGGGCCATGCCGGCCTGGCAGACGTCTTCGACCATCGGGAGATTTCCGCGCGCGGCGTAGGAATTGTAGCCGTCGAGATCGCCACCGAAGACCAGGCCGCCCTTGTCGGACTGGCTGATATAGAAATGTGCGGCCCCGAAGGTCACGACGTTGTCGATCAGCGGTTTGGTGCCTTCAGTCACGAAGGCCTGCAGGACATGACTTTCGATCGGAAGACGCAAGCCAGCCATGGCGGCAAGAAGCGAGCTGCTGCCGGCAACCGAGAGCGCGACTTTTCCGGCGGCAATGGGCCCGCGCGTCGTTTCGACACCGGTGACGCGGCCATTAGCGATTGAGATGCCGGTGACTTCGCAATTCTGGATGATATCGACGCCACGCTGATCGGCTCCGCGCGCATAGCCCCAAACAACGGCGTCGTGTCGTGCGGTCCCGCCGCGCGGTTGATACAAGGCGCCGTGAATGGGAAAACGGGCGTCGTCGAAATCCAGATAGGGCACAAGGCGGCGCAGTTGGTCGGCGTCCAGGAGTTCTGCATCGACGCCATGCAGCCGCATGGAATTTCCACGGCGCGCGAAGGCATCGCGTTGCGCGTCTGAATGATAAACGTTCAGAACGCCGCGCTGACTGACCATGGCGTTGAAGTTGAAATCCTGCTCCAATCCTTCCCACAACTTCAGCGAGAGTTCATAAAACGGGACGTTTCCGGGAAGCAGGTAATTGGAGCGGATGATCGTGGTATTCCGGCCGGCATTGCCGGAGCCGATCCAGGCCTTCTCAAGCACGGCAACATTGGTGATGCCGTGCTCTTTCGCCAGATAGTACGCCGTCGCGAGACCGTGCCCGCCGCCGCCGATGACGATGACATCGTACGATCGACGCGGCGAAGCGTCGCGCCAGACAACGGGCCAGTTTTTATGCCGATTCAGCGCATTCCACGCCAACGACAGTGCCGAATAGCGCATTCTTGTTTTCGATCCAAAGCCTTGCGTTGATCGCGTGTCACGAACAGTACCAACGTCTCGCTGCCGACGCCAAGAGCCAAAGGACCGGCTTGCAAAGTTGAACGAGGCGCTCGCCAAAGGCGGGCTTGCAGAGGGTGGCGAGCCCGGTAAGATGCTTTTGATTTCGACCCACGATAGCAGCGTTCACGGCCGGCCACTCCATCGCATTACAGGGGACCATCATGACGATCCATCGCTTTCTCCTCGCAGGACTTGCGGTCATCGCATGCTTCGCGTTTGCGCCGGGATCGGCCAATGCGCAGACCATGGAAAAGATCAAGCAGCGCGGCGTTCTCATCGTCGGGTCCAAGGCCGACTATAAGCCGTTCGGCTTTCGCGATCCGAGCGGGGCGATTGTCGGCTTCGAGCCCGACATGGCGAAAGATGTCGCGGACAAGCTCGGCGTGAAGCTCCAATTGGAGCCGGTCGTCTCCTCCAACCGCATGCAGTTTCTGCAGCAGGGCAAGATCGACCTGATGATCGCCACGATGAATGACACGCCCGAGCGACGGAAACTCGTCGGCATTGCGCAGCCGGACTATTACGCGTCCGGCGTCAACGTGATGTCGAACAAGAAGGCCGCGCTGAAGAACTGGGAGCAGATCAAGGGCCAGAAGATCTGCGGCATCCAGGGCGCCTGGTACAACAAGTTCGTCGCCGAAACCTACGGCGCCGAGATCGTCGCCTTCACGGGAACGACCGAAGCGCAGTCGGCGCTGCTGCAGGGCAATTGCATCGGCTGGGTGTACGACGACACCGCCTTTGCCGGCCTGCTCACCGATCCGAAATGGGCCGGCTTCGAAATGTCGCTGCCGACGATCAAGGAAGAACCGTGGGGCCTGGCGGTGAACGTCGAAGAGATCGACGGCCCCTGGGGCAAATTCATGTCCAAAATGCTCGAAGACTGGCACCACAGCGGCCGGCTCATCGCACTCGAGAAGAAATGGAATATTCCGCCGTCTCCCTATCTGCAGCAGATGCACGACAAGTATAAATAGCGGGGCTTAAGCGATGCAGCGCGGACATCCGGAGTGTCCGCGCGCATTCGTTTGATCGGCGGATCTGATGAACCTGCAGCCGATCTGGGACTGGTTCCGGACGCTCCACGAGACGACCGGAATCAATCTGACGATCTTCTACGACGCGTTCGACCGCGCCCGTTTCCTCAACGGATTTTTGACCTCGATCCGCTTGATGGCGGTCTGCATCGTTTGCAGCGTCATTATCGGCGTGGTCGGCGCGGCGATTCAGGGTTCACGGCTGCGCACGCTGCGGCTGACGACGCAGGGCTACATCCAGTTCTTCCGCAACACGCCGCCCCTCGTTCAGCTTTATTTTTTCTATTTCGGGCTCGGCGCCTATTTGCGCGTGGCCGGCGCCAGCGGGATCACCGCGCCGCTGGTCTCGAACTTCACGTGGGCGGCGATATGCCTGTCGTTCTGGGCCGGCGCCTTCAATATCGAGATCTTCCGCGCCGGAATCGAAGCGGTGCCGCGGGAAACGCTCGAAGCCGCCGAAAGCCTCGGCTATAGCCGGCTCAAGGCCTATGTCTACGTCATCCTGCCACTGGCGTTCCGCATCAGCCTGCCCGCGCTCAACAACAACCTCGTCAACCTGATCAAGACGACGACGATCGCCTATGCCATCGCCGTGCCGGAAATGCTTTACGTCTCCAACCAGATCTGGTCGGACGAATTGAACGTCCCGGAAATGATGAATGTCCTGCTGATCATCTATGTGGGACTGGTGGGCGTCCTCGTCCTGATCATGGATCGGCTCGAGCGATCCTTGCGCATTCCGGGATACATGCCGTGACCGCCGCCGGGCGCACCGATCTGCCGGTCCTCTTGCCGTTGCGGACGCAAGCGCCGCGCAACGCCGGCGGCTTTCAGTTGTCGGCCTGGCACGGCGTTGCTCTCGTCATGGCGCTGTTCTTCTCGGTGACGATTGGCGACGCCGCCGCTGGACCGGCCGTGCTTTCGATCCCGGCGACGATCTGGAAATGGACGCCGCTCTTGGCGCAAGGCTTCGCCCTCAATATCGCCATCAGCTTCCTCGCCATGGCCATCGGCACCGTGGTCGGCATTCCCCTCGGGCTGTTGCAGATCTCGCTGCTTTTGCCGGTGCGCGCATCGTCCTGGCTGGTGACGCAATTCTTCCGCAACTCGCCGTGGCTGGTGCTGCTGTTCTACTGCATGCTGCTGTTGCCGTTTCAGCTGCGCATCGGCGATACGACCATTCCGTTGCCGGGCTGGTTCAAATCCACCGTCGGGCTGTCGCTGCCGGTCATGGCCAATGTCTCCGAGCTGGTGCGCGGCGCGGTCCGCTCGATTCCCTATGGGCAGTGGGAGGCGGCGAACTCCCTCGCCTATACCCGGCGGCAAACGCTGTGGCTGGTGATTTTGCCGCAGTGCGTCAAGCGCATTACGCCGCCGTGGATGAATCTCTACGCCATCCTCACGACGTCGACGCCATTGTGCGCGGTCGTCGGCGTGAGCGAGGCAATGACGCTGGCCGGCAACATTCTGAATGCCGAAGGACGCACCGAACTGCTCATCCCCATGTATCTCTATTTGCTGCTGTGGTTCTTCATCTATTGTTACCCGATCGCGCGGGCAACCTTGGCGCTGGAAAAGCGCTTCCAGGTGAAATGATGAGCACTTGGAACCCCGAGCGACCGCTTGTCGAGATGCACGCCGTTCACAAGACCTTCGGCAAGGTCGAGGTCTTGAAAGGCATTTCGCTGAACGTCATGAAGGGCGATGTCATCTGCATCATCGGACCGTCCGGCTCCGGCAAGTCGACGCTGCTTCGCTGCGTCAATGCGCTCATTCCGATCGACAGCGGCTCCATTCTCGTCGAGGGCCAGGAGGTCAACGACCCCAAGCTCGACAAGCTGGCGCTGCGCCGGAAAGTCGGAATGGTGTTCCAGCAATATAATCTGTTTCCCCACGTGACCGCGCTCGACAACATCATGATGGCGCCGGTGCATGTGCTCAAGCGCGAGAAGGCGGAAGTCAGGGAGCAGGCCTTGGCGCTCATCCGCAAAGTGCGGCTCGAAGGCAAAGAGGACGCCTATCCCGGAGAATTGTCGGGCGGCCAGCAGCAGCGCATAGCGATTGCGCGCAGCCTTGCGATGAATCCGGACGTCATGCTGTTCGATGAGGTGACCGCCGCTCTCGATCCGGAAACCGTGAAGGATGTCCTCATAACGATCCGCCAACTCGCCGAAGAAGGCATGACCTGCGTCATCGTCACCCATGAAATGGGGTTTGCCCGCGAAGTTGCCGATCAAGTCTATTTCACGGACAAAGGCGTATTGGTCGAACACGGCCCGCCGAAGGAATTCTTCAGCAACCCGCGCGATCCACGCACGCGGCAGTTCCTCGATCAGATCCTTTAGTTACGTTACCTCCGTCCGCTGCTGAATTGCCCAGCGCAAACGCGAGTTAGGCGGATAACAAACTTGCCGCTTTCGACCGTTTCTTGAGGCGCAATGGCGACGATTTGCAGCGCAAGCGCTTAGAGCTCGCGCGGCTTGCCCGGCGCCAGGTTGGCCGTCTGCTGGTTTTTCTTATGTTGCCGTACCGCGGCGAGGCGCAAGTCGCGCCAGCGCATCCGTTCCGCCACCGCCTGCGCGCTGGACAGCGCCTCCCACTGCGACATCACCGCCTCTAACATTGCGCCGCCGAAGGTTTCGGGTGGCGCCTTGCTGAGCCGCGCCATCGTCGGTCCGTAGCGCCGGCAATAATCGGGAATGCCTTCCGGGGCGTTCAGCTCGATCGTCTCGAACGGGCCCATGAACGACCAGCGCAGGCCGAGCCCATCCTTGACCGCCTTGTCGACGTCCTGCGGCGAGGCGTAGCCCTCCGCAACCAGGCGGAACGCTTCGGCGAGCAGGACGGCCTGCAGGCGATTGAGCACGAAGCCATCGAGCTCGCGGTTCATGACGATCGGCACCTGGCCGACGCCGGCATAAATCTGTTTTGCCTTTTCCAATGCCGCGCGCGATGTCCATGACGCGCCGGCCAATTCGACCAGCGGCACCAGATGCGGCGGGTTGACCGGATGCGCGACAAAGCAGCGGGCGCGACCCGCAAGCTCTTCGGTAAAGCGGCTGGCAACGATACCTGATGTCGAGGAAGCCAATAATGTTTCCGGTGCGGCAAGGCGATCGAGCTCGGCAAAGAGCGCGCGTTTGATGTCGACGTCTTCAGGGCCGCTCTCCTGCACCAGATCGGCCCCCGCTACCGCTTCTTTCAGCGTTGCCGCGACGCGAATCCGCGCCAGCGTTCCGGCAACGTCAACGGCGGCATCACGCTCCGCAGCCTCTTTCAGGCCCGTGGCGATCGCATCCTTGGCGCGGCTGCAAATCTCCGCATTCTGATCGTGCAGCGCGACGGGAACACCCGCACGCGCAAAAACGATGGCCCAGGACCGGCCGATCAGGCCGGACCCGACGATGGCAACGTGATTTATTGAGGCACCTCGGTTTCGCAGCGCGATCGTTATACCATCAGTGGCCGAAGAACAGAGATGGCAAGTACAGCGAGATCGACGGCACGTAGGTGACAAGAAGGAGGACGCCGATCGAAATCGCGATCAGCGGCAGCATCTCCCAGGCAACCTTCTCAATCGGCTCTTTGGCAATTCCCGCGGCGATAAACAGACACACACCAACGGGCGGCGTCGCCAAACCGAGCGCGAGGTTCATCACAACGATCATGCCAAAGTGGACCGGATCGATTTGCAGGACCTTGGTGAGTTCGAGAAGCACCGGCAGCGCCAGGATCATCGCAGCGATAGTCTCTAAAAACATGCCGAGGACCAGGAGCAGAATATTGACCATCAGCAGCAGAAGGTTCTTGTTGTCCGGTGACGCTCAGCATCCAGCGGATGATCTGCTGCGGAATACGCTCGTAGCTGAAGATGAACTGGACCATGCTCGCCATCGCGATGATGAACATGATGGCGGCGGTGACCAGCGCCGCGTCGATCATCGAATTGAGAAGATTGCGCACCGTCAGCGTGCGGTAGAGCACGGCAAGAAAGATCATGTAGATCACAGCGATCGCCGCCGACTCCGTCGGGGTAAAGACGCCGAACATGATTCCGCCGACGATGAGCGCGGGCAAAACGAGGACGGGCGCCGCCTCTATCGCGACCTTCATGCGCTTGCGCATATCGGCGCGCTGGCTCACCGGATAGTTTCGTCGCTTGGCGACCCACCACGCATAGGGCATCAGGGCGAGTCCCATCAGCACGCCGGGAATGATGCCGGCGACGAAAAGCTGCGCGATCGAGACTTGCGCGAGCGCGCCATAGACCACCATGGTGATGCTTGGCGGAATGATCGCGCCAAACACCGCGCACACGGAAATCAGCGCCGCTGCATATGACTTGGAATAGCCGTCCTTCGCCATCGCCGGGATCAGCACGCTGCCGAGAGCCGAGGCGTCGGCCGCCGATGCGCCGCTCACGCCGCCGAAAAAGACGCCGGCGATGATCGTGACCTGAGACAGCCCGCCGCGCAGGTGCCCGACGCACGCACTCGAGAAGCGCACGACGTGGTCGGTGATCCCGCTACAGTTCATCAGATTGCCGACCAGCAGGAACAAGGGAATGGCAAGGAGCACGAACTGGTCGACGCTGTTGACCATCCGTTGCGGAAAGATCAGCAGCAGACCGAAGTTACCGGTAATGCCCAGATAAATGGTCGCGCCCAATCCGAGAGCGATAGCGATCGGCACGCTGGCGAGAAGCAGTGCGAGAAACGTTCCGCCGAAGAGAAACATCAGACGGTCTCCCGCGAGCCGAATGCCGAGCCGATTTCCCGCACCAGCGCCGCCACGAAATGCGCCGCCAGCAGCAGGCAACCGAGCGGGATGAGCAGATAGATCCAATACATGGTCATGACGCCGCTGACCGACCGGCCCAACACGGCCGAGGCGATAAAGTCGACCGCGGGCATGGCGAAATGGCCGTTGAAGGTGGCGTAGCGATAACCGAAATAGCTGATGATCAAGAGAAAGCCGATGACCAGAAGATAAACTGCGACGACGAGAGCGAGGCCGACCCGCCGCGGCAGGGCATTAACGAAGAACTGGACCGTCGCCATATCGCCTCGTTCGAAAGCCGGCCCGATCAACAGAAACGTCATGGCCATGAGGAGATACCGGCACATCTCCTCGGCCCAGATCAGCGAGTCGTTGAGGACGTAGCGGTAGAAAATCTGCACGGTCATGATGGCGACAATGGCCGCCATGGCTACCGCGGCAAGGCCGAGAAAGATCCGGCTATAGACGGCGACGATCGCCGCAAGCCAGCCGCGTCCGGCGGCATCGGTCTCGTTTGGCACTTTGTCTTCTCCCGGATCGCCGCCGATTATCAGGCGACACTGCCGCCCCCCGACGGCATCAGGCCCTCACTTATGCCGGGCAGACTATTTAAACGGAGTCTGGCGGCGGAGCGAACGCCGCCGCCAGACCGTCGATCATCAGCTTCCCTGATCGATCTTGCGGGCGTCCTTGATATACTCGCCGATCAGCGGGTCTTTCGCAGACCATTCATCGAACAACGGCTGCATCATTTTCAGCAGCTTCGGCCGGTCCTCGAACGTGGCGAATTTGACGCCTTTGGCCTTCAGCTCGCCGATCTTCTTGTCTTCATCGGCCTTGGTCCCGGCGACCCATTTCGGTGTCGAATCGCGCGCGACCTTGATGATCGCCGCCTGGATGTCCTTCGGCAGGGAGTCGAATTTGGCCTTGTTGAAGAAGAACAGTCCCGGCCAGAAATAATGACCGGTCATGGTCACATAGTTCGCCTGCTCGTAGACCTTGTCGGCGGCTATCGACGAGATGTTGAATTCGACCGCATCGATGACGTGGGTCTGCATCGCCGTATAGACCTCACCATAAGGAACGCCGACCGGATTGGTTCCGAGCAGCTGCCAGATCTCCTTGTGCAGGGGAATCGGGACGATGCGGGTCTTCAGTCCCTTCATGTCATCGACCTTGGGCACGAAACCAATGCGGCTGAGGAAGTTGCGTTGCCCGCCGTCGCTGAATGCAAGACCCACCAACCCATCCGATTGCAGCGAATCCAGCATCTTGATCGCCGACGGCGACACTAGCGTCTTGCCGAGGTCGTCGTAGGACTTGACCAGGCCGGGAAGTTGCAGTGCGTCGAACGAGACCTTTTTCAGGATCAACGGGAAGTTGACCGATGACGCATAACCGAGATCAGCCGTTCCGGTGCGAACGATCTGAATGATATCGCGATCGTCGCCAAGCTGACGGTCGCCATAGACTGTGACCTTGACCCGGCCGTTGGTGACCCGCTCGATATCGCGGGCGAACTCGTCAGCCTGGACGTAGTTGGGGTGTCCGCGCGGCGAGCCATGGGCCAGCTTAAGTTCGATTGTCTGGGCGTAGGCGGTCACGGCGAGCAAGCTCGCCGCAGCCGCGGTCAACGCCGTCGCAATAAGCTTCTTCATGACGTTTCCTCCCTTTGTTCTAGGCCGGCAGCGGTTGGCTGACGGGAGCGTAGTCCTTCTGGTAGTTGCAGAGAGACAGGTAGCCTTTGCGAGGTGGGGCAAAGACGTCGATATTGAGAACCGTCCGGTCGCCAACCGGCCACCCCGTGTGCATGGCGTTCTTCGGCACGCGGCAGATCGAGCCCGCCGGCATGTCGAGGACATTGCCGTCGATCTCGAGCTTCATCTGCCCTTCCATCACAAGCACAATCTGATCGAACGGGTGGGAATGGGGTTCGGGCCGCTGTTTGCCGGGTTCGATCGTATTGAAGGTGAGCAGCGCGTCGTCGCCACGGAAACCGGACTGCATCATGTAGCCGCCGAAGCGGTCGTACTTGGGCAGGTCTTTCCAGGAATAAAGAATGTCCTTCGTGTCGGTCTTGATCTTGCCCGAGAATTTCGAGCCGCCGAGGACCTGGTGATAGGCTTTCGGCGCCTGCGCGCCTTCTTTCGGCGGCTGCGGATATTCCTTCTGATAATCGGTCAGGAAGAGATAGTCGGGGCGCGGCGGCGCGAAGATGTCGATGTTGTAGACCTCTTCGTCGCCGATCGGCCAGCCGGTGTGCCATGCATTGGCCGGCACGCGCACAATTGTGCCCGGCCCGCATTCCATCGCCTCGCCGTCGATCTCCAGCAATTGCCGGCCGCGCACGGTGAGCACGATCTGGTCGAACGGATGATGGTGCGGTTCCCAGCGCTGCATCTTGTTGATGCGGTTGAAGGTGAGCAGGACGTCATCGCCGCGAAACCCGTTTCGCACCATTGTCCCGCCAAGCAGGCTGATCGACGGCAGCTCCGTCAACTTGAAGACCTTTCCGGCCGAACTCTCCGTCATTGCGAATCCTCCCGTTCAAATTCAACTTCCGTTTTAGCGCTCACGGATCGCGTTTCATTCCGCTGCCGCGGACCGAAACCGCCGGCGCCCGGCGTCTCCATGTGCACCACGTCATTGGGATTCATGGTCGTCTTGCCGCGGGCGTGCCAGTCGGCGCCATTGACGACGAAGCGGCCGGTGGCGCCCGGCTCGCCGCCGGCCAACCCGGCGGCGCCGATCATCGTGCCGGTCGGGGCGGCGTTGAGCGTCCACGGCAGGCCGGTGCGAACGCCGAATTCGATGATCTGTCCATCCCCTCCCCGGCTGCGCCCGTCTCCACCCGATCCGGGCCGCAACTCGCGGCGGTGAAATACGACCGGCGTTTCCATTTCGAGCACCTCAATCGGTGTCGCGCCGATGCCGGTCGGATAGCAGGTCGCGCTCGGCCCCGGCTTGTGCGCGCGAGCACCCATGCCGCCGGAGAAACTGAACTGCGAGGACGTGAACTGGCGTCCGCTTCGATCGCGGCCGAGAATTTGCGCCGACCACACGGCTCCGGGCCCCTCGGCGAGCACGCGGTCAGGCACGACATTATAAAGCGCCCGCAGCACCGGCATCGGCACGTACATGCCGACGACGTGTCGCGCCGCGACCGGCGCCGGATATTCGCAATTGAGGATGCTGCCGCGCGGCGCAGAGACCTTGATCGGGGCAAGGCTGCCCGCGTTATTCGGCAAGTCGGGCGTGAGACAGCTGCGCACGGTAAAGGTGGAATAGGCGTGCGTGTAGTTGAGAACGACGTTGATGCCTTTGTCGACTTGGGGCGTGCTGCCGGCAAAGTCGATCAGGACGTCTCCCTTGGCGTTGTCGATTGTCACCGCTGCCTTCAGCGTGATGACCAAGCCGCCCGCGAGGTCGAATCGTGTTTCGCCCGTCCAGGTGCCGCCGCGGCAGGCGCGGATCGAATTGCGCATCGCCGACTCGGAGAGCGCGATAATGTCGTCGGCCAAGCGTTCGATGTCCGGCATCTCGTAGCGCCGGCAGAGCTCGATCACTTCTTCGCCGCCGGCTCTGGCGCTCGACACCTGCGCGGCGATATCGCCGGCCACATAGTCGGGCGTACGCACATTCCGCCCGATGAGCTCGAACAAAGTCTGATTCGGCCGGCCGCGTTCATAGAGCTTCGTTGGCGGAATCCAGAGCCCTTCCTCGTGCACGTCATGCGCGGCGACGCCGACTCCCAATCCGCCGATGTCGGAGTGATGATTCGTCGAGCCGACGTAACCGATCAGCCTGTCGTGCCAAAAGATCGGCGCCACCACCGCGATATCGTTGAAATGTCCGGCGCCGAGCCACGGATCATTGGTGATGAGCACATCGCCCGGTTCGAGCTGGCCGGCGTATCTGTCGGCAAGATATTTGGCGGTGAACGCAAGGCAGTTGATATGGCCCGGCGTGCCGGTGTCGGCCTGCGCCACCATACGGCCGCGCGCATCGAACAGCGCATAGGCCAGGTCACCAGCCTCGCGGACCACCGGGCTGAACGCCGTCCTTTGCATCGCCCGCGCCTGCTCGGTGACGACGCTGCGGAGGTTCGACCACATCAGTTCGAGCTGAATGAGATCCACGGCCGCGCCCTTATGCTGTTCTCGTTGCCACGACGCAGCCCAAATCGCCGACCGCAACCGTCCAGCCGGGCGGTATCACCAGCGTCGTCTCCGCTTCCTCAAGAATGAGCGGACCTTCGACGGGCGCGCGCTGTCCAAGCATCGCGCGCGGCATGGTGGGAACATTCTGATCGTCCGCCCAGATGTGCACGCGCCGGGACGATGCGGTTCCGCCAGTCCGGGCTGACGAATGACCGAGCTCCGGAGCGGCTCGTGTCGGGCCCATTGCGCTCAGTCGCCAGTTGACGACTTCAATCGGCACATCGTCCTGAGTGATCCTGTAGCGCTTGGCGTATTCATCGTGAAAACGCCGGCGGATTGCTTCTGCCGCGCCGCGGCTCGGCCGAGCGTCGAGATCGATCATCAGGTCATAATGTTGCCCGGCGTAGCGCAGGTCAGCGGCGTACTGGAATATGACTTCGTCGCGCCGGCAACCCGCCTCGGCCAAGGCTTCGCGGCCCGATTGCTCCATATCGGAGTAGAGGCCGTCGATGTAAGACCAGTCTGACTCGCCGAGACGCGATAATGCGCTACGGACAAGATCGAGGCGCGCCGGCGTCACCAAAGATCCAAACGCGGAATAGACGCTGGCGAGCGGCGGAAAGATCACCATCTTGCAGTTCAAGAGCTGCGCAACCTCGCACGCATGCACCGGTCCTGCGCCACCGAAGGCAAGCAACGGGACCCCGCGATAGTTCACGCCCCGATCGGCCGCGTGCGCCTTGACTGCCGACGCCATGGTTTCGCACACAAGCCGGCAAATTCCACGCGCGGTCTCGCGCACCGACTTGTCGAGGCGTTCCGCGATAGTCGCGACCGCCCCCGCCGCCGCCTTTGCATCAAGCCGCATGCTGCCGCCGAGAAACTTGTCCGGATCGATCGCGCCAAGCACCACGTCGGCGTCGGTAACCGTCGGATTTTGGCCGCCAAGGCCGTAGCATGCGGGTCCGGGTTGCGAGCCGGCGCTGCGCGGGCCGACTCGCAACAGACCCAGATCGTTTATCGCCGCAATGCTGCCGCCGCCGGCCCCGATCTCGATCATGTCGATGCAGGGCACCGACACCGGCAGGCCGCTGCCTTCCTTGAAGCGATAGATTCGATCGACTTCGAATTGGCCGGTGACGATCGGCCGGAAATCACGAACCAGGCAGACCTTTGCCGTCGTGCCGCCCATGTCGAAGGCCAGAAGGTTGTTCAACTTAAGGGTCTGTGCCGCAAACGCGGCGCCAAGCGCTCCGGCGGCGGGCCCGCTTTCGATCATGCGCACGGGCATCTGGCCGGCCGTGGCCGCTCCAACCACGCCTCCTGAACTCAACATGATCAGCGGCTCGCTGCGAAATCCGTCCTTCTTGAGCTGATGACCAAGCCGCTCAAGATAAGGTTGTGTAATCGGCCGCGTGTAGGCGTTGACGGCGGTCGTCGACGCCCGCAGGTATTCGCGGATCTGCGGCGCAACTTCGCAGCTCATCGATACGAGTACCGAGGGCAGCCGTTTCTGAATCTCGCCGCCGACGTACCGCTCGTTGTCCGAGTTCTTGTAACTGTGCAGGAAACAGATGCCGACGGAGCCAACGTGGCTTTCCGTCAGATTCTTGGCGAGCCGATCAAGCTCGCGTGTGTCCGGCGAAACGGCGACGGTTCCATCGGCGTAGATGCGCTCTGCCACCGTATAGGTGTCTTCGGCGCTGACCAGCGGCTCGGGAAATTCGATTTGCGGGTCATACATGTCATAACGCCGCTCGTCGCGGATGCGCAGGATGTCGGCGAAGCCGCGCGTGAACACCATTGCCACACGCGCACCTTTGCGTTCGATCAATGCGTTGGTGACGACAGTGGTCGCGTGCACCACGTGGCCGACATCTGCGGGGCTCAGGCCGGCCTTCGACAACACCGCGCGGACAGCGGTGAAGAAGCCGAGCAGCAGGTCGTCGTGGGTGGTCAGTGCCTTGTCGACAAAAAGATCATCGCCGGCCCAAAGCACGGCATCTGTGAACGTCCCGCCGACATCGACCGCGAGCGCAATATCGTGAGCCAAGAGCGTTTCCTTGTTCTGCTATGCAGAACTGTGTTATGTTTTTTAAATGGTCGCTTGATCGCCGCGGCCTGTCAATACGACGGGGCGGCAAAAACGTTGCAGCCGGATGTAAAAATCGATGGCAAAGGAGAAAGATCGGACGGACAACCGCGTGCAGGCGCTGGTCATGGCGTTGCGCATGATCGAGCAGCTTGCGTTCAGCGGCTCGCCGGGGCGCGTGACTGAGCTGGCCAAGGTGCTCGGCACGTCAAAAAACCGGATCCATCGCCACCTGCAGACGCTGGTCGACCTCGGCTATGTCGTGCGCGATCTCGACACGCAGCGCTATTCGATTGGCATCCGCCTCGTGCAGTTAGGCAGCGCGGTGGCAAATCAATACGACCTTCTCAGTGTGAGCCGGCCGATCATGCAGCGTTTGCGCGACTCGCTCGGGGTCACCGTGGTCCTCTCAAGAGTCATCTCAAATCAGCTCTACGCCATCGACCGCATCTACGGGAAATCAGATGTGACGGTCGGGGTCGTCATCGGATCGCCGCTGGGGCTGCACAGCAGCGCGCAAGGCAAGGTTGTCCTGGCCTTTAGCCCGCCGAGCTTGCTCGATTCAGTGGTCAAGTCACGGCTTGAGCGCCAGACCGGCGATACGATCACCGAGCCGGAGCGGTTGCGCGCGGAGGTCGAGGCCGTTCGCCACCAAGGTTGGGCCTCGGCCTCCGGTGAAACGATGGCCGGATTGAATGCTTACGCCGTTCCGATCTTGGATGGATTAGGACAATTGTTCGGCACGCTGGCCTTGATCGGGCCAACGGATCAAATGCCCAAACATCCAACGCCCCGTCACATTTCCGAGCTCTCTGCATCCGCAAAGCAGATATCGACGGCACTGTATGGGACGATTTTCCCTGCTGGCAGGATTTAACAAGCGAGGCCGCGCAATAAGTTCTTGTCAACGTGCGCGTCACGATCGGCTGGCCGCCTCGCCCACCTCACGCCTTCATCGATTCCCGTAGCTTGTAACGTATGATCTTGCCCGAGCCGGTGCGAGGGATCTCGCCGATCAATTGCACCATATGGGGAACCTTGTAGGCCGACAGGTGCACCTTGCAATGCGCCAGCAGCACCTCGCTTTCCACCGTCTTGCCGGGACGCGGCACCACGAACAGCGCCGGCACCTCGCCGAGGTGCTCGTGCGGAATGCCAACCACGGCGCAATCGAGCACCGCCTCGAAGGTATTCACGACTTCCTCGATCTCCGCCGGCGCGATGTTCTGGCCGCCGCGGATGATCAGTTCTTTCAGCCGCCCGGTGATGGTGAGGAAGCCGTTTTCGTCGCTGCGGGCGAGATCGCCGGTGTGGTACCAGCCTTCGCGCAGCGCGTTGCGCGTTTCCTCCGGCTTGTTGTGATAGCCGGGCATGACGTTCGGGCCGCGCACGATGAGCTCGCCCTCCTGATTGGCCTCGACGTCGCGTCCGCTCGCCGGATCAACGACGCGCACGGCAAGACCGGGCAGCGGCAGTCCGCATGAGCCCAACGTGCGGCCGCCGCTCGGCCAGTTCATGGTCACCATGGTGGAGGTTTCGGTGATGCCGTAGCCGTCAAGAAGCGGAACGTGGAGATGACGCTCGAATTCACGGTTGAGCGTCGCCGGCATGATGGCGCCCGCCGACGCGCACAGCCGCAAGTTCGGGAATGTCACGTCCTTTTCGGCGTGCGTTGCCTGCAGTAAATAATGAAACATCGTCGGCACGCCGGGGAAATAAGTGAATTCGCCGCTCTTGAGCAACTTGACGGCTTCGCTGGTTGAGAATTTCTCCATGATGTGTTCGGTGGCGCCGGTGGCGAGGATGCCGAGCACCGACAGATTGAGCGCGTAGGAGTGAAACAGCGGCAGCGGCGACAGCACGGTGTCGCGGTCGGACAACGACGTGATCGGCGCCCAGCACGCGGCCACGACCCACAGCATGCCGTGCACGGTGAGCTGCACGCCTTTGGCGCGGCCGGTGGTGCCGGAGGTGTAGAGAATGTAGGCGGTCTCGTGCATGAAGGCCGGATCGCGCGGCTTCGAATTCGCCGCGGTCGCCATCAATTGCGAATAGCGCAGCGCCTGCGCTTTGCAGGCGCCGCGGTCGGTAACGATGAGCAGCTTGAGACCGGGCGCTGCGCCTTTCAGCTTTGCGAACATGTCGCCGCGTTCGCCCGTCGTGATGACCGCCTTGCAGCCGGCATCGGTGAGCCGGTAGGCGATTTCGGTTTCGGTCGCGTCATAGCTGATGGGCACGCCGACGGCGCCGGCGCGGGTGATGGCGAAGCAACTTTCAATCCAGGAAACCGAATTCGGCAGCATGATCGCCACCGTGTCGTTTACGGCGATGCCGTGATCGGCAAGATGGGCGGCGAGCCGGCCGGTGCGCTCGAGCAATTCGGCGTAGGTGACGCCTCCGTTGGCGTCGCGATAGGCGGTCTTGGCCCCGCGCTCTTTCGCATGGCGACGCAGCAGTTCGGGGACAGGAGCGATAAGATCCGTTTGCAGCATCGTAACCCTCTTGGTTTCACACCATGCTGAAGCCGCCGCTGATGCTGATCACCTGGCCGGTGATCCAGCCGCTCTGCGGCGAGGCCAGCAACGCAACCATCGGCGCCACGTCGCCGGGCAATCCCAGACGCCGCACCGGATAAAGCTTCACCAGTTTCTCGCGATTGGCATCGACCCATTCCTTGTCGTGCGGGGTCTCGACCAGGCCGAGCGACACGGTGTTCGCGGTTGTGCCGGAGCGGCCGAATTCGCGCGCCAGCGATTTCATCAGCGCCACCACGCCGGCGCGGGCGGCGGCGACGATGGCGAGCCCTGACTCGCCGACCCGCGAGGAGTCCCCGATGACGCTGACGATACGCCCATTTTTGCCGGCGTCGAGATGCGGCGCGATCGCGTAGCAGCAGTGGATGGCGCCGTAGAGACAGGCGTCGATCTGCTTGTGCCAGTCCTCCGGCTTGGTCTCCATGAAACGCTGGCGGATGGCGAGGCCTGCGTTGTTGATGAGGATATTGACGCCGCCGAAATCCTTGACGATGGCATCGACCATGGATTTCACCGCGGCGAAGTCGGCGACGTCGGCCTGATAGGCCTTGGCCTTGCCGCCTTTGCCGGCGATTTCGGCCGCGATCGCCTCGGCGTCCTTGGCTGAGCTGCGATAATTGACTGCGACCGTTGCGCCTTCGGCGGCGAGGCTCAACGCGATCTCGCGGCCGACGTCGCTGGCGCCGCCCGTTACCAAAGCGATCTTTCCTTTCAGACCAAGGTCCATGGTCACACTTTCACAGTTTGCCCTTTGGCCTTGGCCGCCTCGATCAGGCGGAACAGGCGTTCGGGCGTTACGGGAAGCTCGTTGATCTCGATGCCGAGCGGGGACAGCGCATCGGCAATGGCGTTGGCGATCGCCGCCGGCGCGCCGATGGTGCCGCCCTCGCCCATGCCGCGGAAGCCGCCGAGCGTGGTCGGCGATTCGGTTTCCAGATGCACCACCGTCATCGGCGGCACCTCGCAGGCCGACGGCACCAGGTAATCGACCAGGCTCGCGGTGTGGATTTGGCCCTGGTCGTCGTAGACGACTTCTTCGAGCAGCGCGACGCCGATGCCTTGCGCGACGCCGCCGTGCACCTGGCCGTCGACGATCAGCGGATTGACCAGCTTGCCGCAATCTTCGGCGACCACGAAGCGCTCTACGCGCACCTCGCAGGTCTCCGGGTCGATCTCCACGGCCGCAATATGCGTTGCCGATGTCGTGGTGCCGAACACCGGATCGTAGATCTTGGTCGCCGCCAGTTCCTCGCGCGCGTCCGGCGGCAGACGGCCCATTTCCGAATAGACGGCGCGGGCAACCTCCTGGAAAGTCACGGATTTGTCGGTGCCGGCGACGGAGACCTTGCCGTCTTCGGCGACGAGATCGGACACGGCAGCCTCGAGCAAATGCGAGGCGGCGTTAAGCACCTTATCTTTCACGGCTTTTGCCGCCAGCGTGGCGGCGCCGCCGGCCAGCACCAGGCTGCGGCTGGCGTAGGTGCCGGTGCCGCCCGGCACTGCGGCACTATCCCCTTGAACAATCAGGATATCTTCGAAACCGCGCGCCGAGATGTTCGGCGACGATCTGCGCCAGCGTCGTTTCCAGCCCCTGCCCGTGCGAGGCGATGCCGAAGGAGGCCGTCACCGAACCCGTTGAATCAATGCGGATAATGGCCGTTTCCGTACCGGTATTGATGGGCATTCCCGGCGCCACCGAGATGCGCGAGCCGATGCCGGTCAATTCGGCATAAGAGGCGATGCCGATGCCGAACCAGCGCCCGGCCTTGCGCGCCTCTTTCTGCTTGGTGCGCAGAACATCGTAGTCGAAGACCTCGCAGGCCCGGAACAAGCACTCCTGGAAGCCGGATTTGTCCCAAACAATGCCGGAAGCGACCTTGTAGGGAAGCTCGTCGGCGCCGACGAGATTGCGCAGCCGAATTTCCCTCGGATCGAGCCCGATTTTTGCCGCGGCCATGTCCATCAGCCGCTCCATGACGAAGGTCGAGATCGGCCGGCCGACGCCGCGATAGGGCCCGGTCGGCGCCTTCGAGGTCGCCACCGCCTGCACGCGGCCGCGGTAATGCTGAATGCGGTACGGCCCCGGCAGGAAGCTCACCACCTGCACCGGCTCAAGCGCGCAGGTCCACGGATAGATCGAGTAGGCGCCAATATCGCCGATGACGTCGGCGCGGAGCGCGACGGCACGGCCGTCACTGTCGAGGGCAAGCTCGGCGTCCACGATCTCATCGAAGGCCTGGCTGGTCGAGGCGAGATCCTCCATGCGGTCGCTGGTCCATTTGACGGCGCGGCCGAGGCGGCGCGCTGCGGCGCAGACGAAAATCTCTTCTGCGTACAACGAGCCCTTGCCGCCGAAGCCGCCGCCGACATCGGGCGCGACGACGCGGATGCGATGGCCGGGCAGGTCGAGCGCCGCGGCAAGTGCATCGCGCACGATGCCGGGAACTTGCGTCGCCGCATGCAGCGTCAGCGCCTCGCGGCCCGCGTCGTATTCGGCAAGGCAGGCGCGCGGTTCGATCGCCATCGCGGTCTTGCGGCGCATGCGGAAGCGGCCTCGGACGCGGACCGACGCGGCTGCGATAGCTGCGTCAGCGTCGCCGCGCTTGAATTCGCGCGCGACCAGCACATTGGTTTTGGCCTCGTCGTGCAGCAGCGGCGCGCCGGGGCGCGCGGCTTGCTCCGGGTCGACGACGACGGGAAGCGGCTCGAAGTCGATGTCGATGAGCTCAAGCGCGTCCTCGGCGAGATAACGGCTCTCCGCCACCACGCCGACCACCGGTTCGCCGACGTAGCGCACCTTGCCGCGCGCCAGCGGCACAATCGGCGTCGCGTAATAGCCGGGCATGCGCGACGTCGCGAGCAGCGGCTTCACCTCGGCGAGATCGTCGGCGGTGAGTACGGCGACCACGCCGGGCGCGGCACGCGCGGCGGCACAATCGATGCTGCGGATGCGCGCGTGCGAATGATCGCTGCGCTTGAAGGCGACGTGCAGCAGGCGCGGCACCTGGCGGTCGTCGGTATAGCTGCCGACGCCGGTGAGCAGACGCGGGTCCTCGGTGCGCTTGACGCGGGCGCCGACGATCTTCGGCCGGGCGTGGATGTCGCTGAGCTCAGTCATAGGCGTCGGCGCCATGCTTGAGTTGCGCCCATTGCGCGGCGTCGTGGCCGCAGATCACCGTCGCGCCGTCCGCCTCGATGTGTTTCACCTCGGCGAGGGATTTCGCGAGCAGCTCGGCGTTCCAGGTGTTGCGCGGGATGATGCCGGTATCGAGGGTCGCACGCAGGCTGACCGTGTCGGAGGCGAGGAAGAACGTCCCCGACTTGTCCAGCGCGACCAGCGCGCCGGTCGTGCCCGGCGTGTGCCCGGGCAGCGGGATCAAGACAATGCTTCCGTCGCCGAACAGGTCGCGCTGGCCGTCAAGCGCGTCGATCAACGCGTCCTGCTCCCATTCAGCGGCAAGATAGCCAGCATTGACCGCGTTCGGCGCCCGCGCCGCCTCAATTTCCTTGGCGTGGATGACGAAGGTCGCGCGCTTGAAGAAGGTGTTGCAGCCGCAGTGGTCGGGATGCAAATGCGAACAGACGACGACGTCGATATCGTCGGCCGTCATGCCGATGGTACCGAGCGCGGCGATGACATTGTCGCCGGACTTCATGATCGGCACCATGAAGCGTGCCAAGCCGCCCCAGCGCGCCTCGGGATCGTCGGGCACCGACGGGTGGCAGCCGGTATCGAACAGGACGTTGCCTTGCGGGTGGCGCAACAGCGCGCAGGACACCGGAATTTCGATCGTCTCGCTGCGGTCGGCGTCCGGCAAATAGATGCTTTTGCGCATGCGCAGGCGGCCGCCGGAGAGCAGATGCATCTTCATCGCGCCGCTCCCGCCTTGTCGACGACGGCGCGGATCGCCTTCACAATGTGTTCATAGCCGGTGCAGCGGCACAGGTTGCCCGACAGGCCTTCACGGATGTCGTCGTCGCTCGCCAGCGGGTATTTCTTCAAGAGATCCGTGGCGGTGATCAGCATGCCCGGGGTGCAGAAGCCGCATTGCAGCGCGTGATGCTCGTGGAAGGACTGCTGAAGATCGTTCATCCGGCCAATGCGGCCGAGACTTTCCACCGTTTCCAGGCTGCGGCCGTCGGCCTGAACCGCAAACATCAGGCACGAGCGCACGCTGTCGCCGTCGAGCAGCACGGTGCAGGCGCCGCAGACGCCGTGCTCGCAGCCGACATGGGTGCCGGTGAGCCCAAGCTCGCCGCGCAGGAAATCGGCAAGCAGCAACCGTGGTTCGACGCTGCGCCGGCAAGCCGTGCCGTTCACTGTCACGCTGATGTCGCGCGTGCCGCTCATGCGCCGCCCTCATTGGCGCGGCGCCAGGCGGCGGCAAGCGCGCGGCCGGTGAGCACGCCGGCGAGATGCCGCCGGTAGTCGGCCGAAGCATGCAGATCGGTTTCGGGTTCGATGGCGGCGCAGACGGCATCGGCCGCGCGGCCGATTAGTGTTGCATCGAGCGCGTGCCCGCCGAGCAGCGCTTCGGCATCCGGTGGCTCGCACGGGCGTCGGCCCGACGCCGGTCAGGGCAATGCGCGCCTGCGCTACAACGCCGTCCGCAACGGTCAAGGTCGCTGCCACTGCGGCGAGCGCAAAGTCGCCGCTGCGGCGGGCAACTTCTTCGAAGCCCCAGCCGGTTTTTGCCGGCAATTTGGGGAACACGATTTCAGTGACGATGTCGCTGGGGCCAAGATCGACGGTCAGCGCGCCGAGGAAAAAGTCGCGCGCGGCGACCTTTCGATTGCCGGCGGGCGAGGCGATGTGCAGTTCGGCGTCGAGCAGCACCGCCATCATCGGCAGTTCGGCAGCCGGGTCGGCATGGCGAAAGACTGCCGCCGATGGTGCCGCGGTTGCGGATGGCGAGGTGCGCCACGTGCGTCATGGCGCAGGCGAGCACCGGCAGATGCCGGGCGATCAGCGGCGAGGTTTCGAGATGAAAGTGCCGCGTCAGCGCCCCGACGCGGATGCTGTTCCCCGCCTCCTCGATGAAGGCCAGGTTTGGAATGCGATTGATGTCGATGAGGACGGACGGCTTCAGCAGCCGGAAATTGAGCATGGGAACGAGGCTTTGCCCGCCGGCAATGATCTTGGCATCGTCGCCGGCTTCCGCCAGCGACCTGACCGCCGCGTCAATGCTGTCGGCGACCACGTAGTCGAACGCTGCAGGCTTCATAACCGTGAGACGACCCGGACCGTCTTTACACCTAATGACTTTCATAATTAGACTATGTAGGCTTGGGCCAAGTCAAGAAGCCGGACCGCGCGGCTTGCGCATGGCGAAGTTGGAGCGAGCCCGCGCGTTGCGTTGATTGGGGGAGTGGTCGTTGGGTCAGGTCGTCACGTTGCGGCGCCGCGCTTCGATACAGCGCAACACGCGCACGACGCGGGCAAAGCCGGTGCGCGTCATTCACGAGCGCAACTGCTCGGTCGGCCGCACCGTCGGCATCCTCAGCGACACCTGGGCGTTTCTGGTGCTGCGCGAGAGCTATTTCGCCGCGACGCGCTTCGAGACATTCCAGTCGGCGCTGGGAATACCGCGCGAGACGCTGACGCAGCGCCTGCGCATGCTCACCACGCAAGGACTGCTGCGCCGCGTGCAATATTCGCAACGTCCCAAGCGCTTCGAATACCGCCTCACCGCCATGGGCATCGACCTTTACCCGGTGATGATGGCGCTGCTCGCCTTCGGCGACAAATGGCTGAAGAAGACCGCCAAGCCGCCGATCTACCTCGTGCACAATCTCTGCGGCGAGGTTTGCCATCCGCTCGTCGCCTGCTCGCACTGCAAGGAAGAGGTCAACGTCAAAACCGTCAGCTATCGCGATGGACCGGGCGCGGGCGTCACTCCCGTCTTTGACGCCAAGCGCAACCGGCGCCCGTCCGATCCGAGCGTGCTCGACCGCGGCCGGCCGAGCTCGGTGGCGCAAACGCTCAAAGTGATCGGCGACCGCTGGAGCTTCATGGTCATCCGCGAAGCGTTTTTCGGCGTGCGCCGCTTCGACGATCTGCAGACAAAGCTCGGCATCGCGCCCAATATCCTCACCGATCGCCTCGACCGACTGGTGGCCGAAGGTATTTTCAAGCGCCGCAAATATCAGGACCTTCCCGAGCGCTACGAATATCCGCTCACCGAGAAGGGCAAGGATCTCTATGGCCCGCTGATTGCGATGCTGCGCTGGGGCGACGACTGGCTCGCGCGCGGCGAAGTTCCCATCATTCTCACGCACAAGGACTGCGGCAAGGACTTCAACCCGTCGGTTGTGTGCGACCATTGCCGCAAGCCGCTCAAGGCCAAGGACATGAGCTACCGCCTCAACTATCGCCCGCGCCGCGACAGCCGCCCACTCAAGCCGGGACGTCCGATCGCATTGGAGGAAAGTTGAGCCGTACGATGGCGGCGGTACGACTGCCGCTATTGACATGCATTACTAGACTGACAATCATTCAAGGAAACAAAAACATGCCGGGGAAGATGGACGATGCGGATCAAGCGCACGCTTGCCTTCATTGACGATACCGCCATCGAAGCCGGCCAGGCGGTCGACCCGCCGCTGCGCAAGGTCGCGGTGGTCGCCGTGATCGACAATCCGTTCGCCGGAAAATTCGACAAGGACCTGAGCCCGCTGACCAGAGCGAGCGAGGAGATCGGCCGGCAGATGAGCAAGATGGCGATGGCGCTGCTCAGCCCGCACAAGCCGGAGAGCTACGGCAAGGGCGCCGTCATCGGCATCAACGGCGAGCAGGAGCACGGCGTCGCCATGCTCACCACGGTGTTCGGCAATGTGATGCGCGAGGCGGCCGGCGGCGGCAAGGCCTGGATCTCCTCGATGACCAAGCGCGCGGCGCCGGGCGCCAGCATCGACATTCCCTTCGCCCACAAGGACGCGCTCTATGTCCGCTCGCATTACGACGGCATCACCATCACGCTGCCCGACGCGCCCTTGCCCGACGAGATTGCCTTGATCTGCGCCTTCGCCAATCGCGGACGCCCCAACCATCGCGTCGGCGGGCCGAAGGCGAGCGAGATCAAGGGTGTCGATGGCCTGACATGAGGCGGGTGATGAGAGCACGGAGCGGGCCATGACCACCTGCAAGACAGGCGCCGAGCACATCAAGTCGCTCAAGGACGGCCGCACGGTCTATATCGACGGCAAGCTCGTCGCCGACGTCACCGAGCATCCGGCATTCCGCAATTCGGTGAAGTCTGCCGGGATGCTCTACGACTTCCAGGCCAGGCCCGAAAATGTCGAGTGGATGACCTTCGTGCCGCCGGGCTCGAACCGGCGCGTCAACCGCTCCTGGCTGATGCCGCGCAACTACGACGAGATGGTACAGCGGCGCAAAGCCATGCAGGCCTGGGCCGCCCTCTCCTATGGCTTCATGGGCCGCTCGCCCGATCACCTCGCCTCGGCGCTGGTCGGCCAGCGCATGGGCATCGAGGTTTTCGAGAAGCACGGGCCTGCGCGGGCAAAAGCGCTGCGCGACTATTTCGAGGAAGCCAGCCGCAACGACTATTTTCTCACCTACGTCATCATCAATCCGCAGGCCGAGCGCGGCAAGGATTGGGGCGAGCAGAAGGAAGAGCTGGTCGCGCGCATTGTCGATGAGGATTCCGGCGGCCTCACCATCCGCGGCGCCAAGATGCTGGGCACCAGCTCGATCATGGCCAACGAGGTGTTCGTCGCCAATCTGCAGCCATTGAAGCCGGGCGAAGAGGATCTCGCCTTCTCCTGCGCGCTGCCGATGAACGCCAAGGGCTTGCGCGTGCTCTCGCGCAAGTCCTACGAGGCGGCCGCCGTTTCGGTATTCGACAATCCGCTGTCGTCACGCTTCGACGAGAACGATGCGCTGATCTATTTCGAAGACGTCAAGGTGCCGTGGGAGCGCGTCTTCGTGCTGCCGTGATCCCGACATGTGCCGCGCGCAGTTTCACGACACCGCCGGCCACACTTACCAGAATTACCAGTCGCAGATCCGCCTGTCGGTGAAGGTGAAGTTCCTCATCGGCCTCGCGCACCGCATCACCGAGGCGATCGGCACCACCGCCATGCCGGCGATCCGCGAGCAGCTCGGCACGCTTGCCGCGCAGAGCAGCATGGTCAGCGCCATGATGGCAGGCATGGAGGCGGAAGGCTCGATGCGTGGCGAATGGTACGTGCCCAACAAGCACTTTATGTATTCGGCGCAGGTGCTGACCCAGGACCTCTACCCGCGCATCGTCAATGCGCTGCGCGACCTGTCCGGCGGCGCGCTGATCATGCTGCCGTCGTCGATCCACGATTTCGAGGACCCGCAGCTCAAGAAGATCATCGATCTCACCCAGCGCGCGGCCAAAATGGGCCCGGAAGACAAGGTCAAGTTCCTCAAGGCCGCTTGGGACGCCATCGGCTCGGAATTCGGCTCGCGCCATACGCAATATGAAATGTTCTACGCCGGCGCCCGCTTCGTCACCACCGGCCACAGCTACCGCACCTTCGACTGGGACGGCGCCACCGGCATGGTCGACGACCTGATGAATTCCTATCAACTCGCCGACGAGCTCGGCCGCAAGCCGAACTGACACAGGCCGGCGTCAACCATGAGAGTCGCCATCGTCAACCTCGGTCAGATCGTTTCCGGCAACTGGCGCGCGCCGTTCGTTGCCGGCGACGCCATCGTCGTCGACGGCGAGCGCATCACCTCGGTTGGTGCGGCACCGGCCGACGTGGACGCAGCCGATGTGGTGATCGACGCCGACGGCATGACCGCCATTCCCGGGCTGATCGATTCGCATGTGCACGTCACCTTCGGCGACTACACGCCACGCCAGCGCACCGTCGGTTATCTCGAAAGCTACGTGCATGGCGGCACCACGACCGCGATCTCGGCGTCCGAGGTGCACGTGCCCGGGCGGCCGCGCGACGTCGAGGGCGTCAAGGCGCTGGCCGTCGCCGCGCAGCGCTGCTTTGCCGACTACCGGCCCGGCGGCATGAAGGTCGTCGCCGGCTCGATCATTCTCGAACCCGGCCTCAAGCGCGCGGACTTCGACGAGATCAAGCAGAAGGGCGTGCGGCTCGCCAAGGCCGGCTTCGGCGCGGTGAAGAGCTCCTATGATTATGTGCCGCTCGTTGCCGATGCAAAAGCGGCGGGTCTCATCACCACCTGCCACACCGGCGGCTCCTCGATTCCCGGCTCCGGCGCCATCACCGGCGACCACCTGCTGAAGATGCATCCGCATGTGTCGTTTCACATCAATGGCGGGCCGACCGCGATGCCCGACAGGGACTTCGAGCGCGTCATCAAGGAATCGGAAATCGCGCTGCAGGTCTGCACCGCCGGCAACCTGCGCACGACGCTGCTGTGCGCTCGGCTTGCCGACGCTAACGACGCGTTCGACCGTTTCCTCATCGCCACCGACACGCCGACCGGCAGCGGCATCATGCCGCTCGGCATGCTCTACACGATTGCTCACCTTGCGAGCCTCACCGACATGCCGCCGGAGCGCTTCATCTGCGCGGCGACCGGCAATAACGCCAGAATTTATGGGCTGGACAGCGGCCTGCTGGCACCGGGCAAGGTGGCCGATATCGTGCTCATCGATGCGCCCGACGGCGGCACGCAGACGACCGCCCTCGCCGCCATCAAGAACGGCGACATCGCGGCGATCGGCGCCGTCATTACCGCCGGCGTGCCGCGCTTCGTCGGCCGCAGCCGCAATACGCCGGCGACCACGCGCAGAGCGCGCGTCGCCGTTTCACGTGTCCAGCAAGACTTCGCGGCGACCGCCCACTAGTCGAAAGCCGAATGTGCAGAAAACAAGGGTGACATGCTTTACCAGCAACTGATCAATGGACTGATGCTCGGCGCCTCCTATTCGCTGGTGGCGATCGGCTACACATTGATCTTCGGCGTGCTCAACCTGCTCTATTTCGCGCACGGCGAAGTATTCATGGTCGGCGCCTTCGTCGGGCTCTTCATCGTGACCCTCCTGCACACCAATATCTATGTGGCGCTGATCGGCGCCACGATCGCCTGCGCCGCGCTTGGAGCGTTGGCGTATTTCGTCGCGGTGCGGCCGGTTCCGAAAAATCGCCCGCTGGCGCCGCTGATCAGCACCATCGGCCTCACGATCGTTCTGCAAAATCTCGCAGTCTATGTTTTCGGCGGTCAGCAACTGTCATTTCCCGAGACCATCAAGCAAACGCTCTACCATTTCGGCCCGATCACCATCAGCTCGGTGCAGATCTTCATTCTCGCGGTCGCCATCGTTCTGATGTTTGCGCTTTGGCTATTCATCGAGCGCAGCAAGATCGGCCGCGCCATGCGCGCCGTGGCGGAGAACCACGAGACGGCGGCGCTGCTCGGCGTCAACGTCAACCAGGTGGTGCTGCTCACCTTCATCATCGGCTCCGGTATCGCCGGCATCGCCGGCGTGCTCGACGGCCTCAAGAACAGCAGCATTTCCCCGTTCATGGGGCTCGGCGCGGCGGTGAAAGGATTGATCGTCATGCTGCTCGGCGGCCTCGGCAATCTGCCGGGCGCCATGATTGCCGGCCTGATGCTCGGCATGATCGAAATTCTGTCGGCCGCCTATATTGGCACCACCGAGCGTGACTTTTTCTCGTTTTTGATCCTCATCCTCATACTTCTGTACCGGCCGACCGGACTATTCGGCACGCGCACAGCCGAGCAAAGGTAGTTGCGGTCATGTTCGACGGTCTCATCGACAACTACACGCAGTCGATCATCATTTTTACCGGCATCAACATCATCGCCGCGTACAGCTTCTTCGCGCCGTTCAAGACCGGACAGGTGTCGCTCGGCCAGGCCGGCTTCATGGCAATCGGCGCTTACGCTTCGGCGATCATGACGCAAAAGATGGGATTGCCGTTTGCGCTGGCGCTGCCGATCGGCGGCTTCGTCGCCGGCGTCACCGGCATCGTGGTCGGCTTCCCGGCGCTGCGCATCAAGGGCGTCTATCTCTTGCTGCTCACCCTCGGCTTTTCCGAGATCGTGCAGGTGGTCATTTTGAGCTGGGACTATACCGGCGGCGCCCAGGGCTTCCGCAATATCCCGTTCAACCACCACACCATGGAATGGTGCCTCGGCTTGATCGTCGTACTGATGATCTTCTTCGCCCGGCTGGAGCGGTCGAGCCTCGGCCGCGCCATGGATTCGATCGAACAGGATGAGACCGCCGCCGAGGTCATGGGCGTCGACGTCGTCCGCACCAAGCTGTTCGCCTTCGGCACCGGCGCGGTGATCGCCGGGCTTGCCGGCGCGCTGTTTGCCCACCAGACCACTTACGTCGACTCGACGACGTTCAACGTTCTGCTCTCGGTCGAAATCCTGACCTTCGTCGTGGTCGGCGGCGGCAGCACCTTCTGGGGCCCGGCGCTCGGCGCCTTCGTTCTCACGCTGCTGCCGGAGTTCTTGCGCACGCTGCGCGAGTGGCTCGAGCTCACGCCGGTGTCGTGGACCGATTTCTACCCGATGAATTGCGTCTATGACTTTCTGCACAATTTTCTCGACTTCGAGAATGCCAAGCGGCTGATCGCCTACGGCATCGTCTTGATTCTGATGATGATCGTGCGGCCCGACGGCTTGCTCACACGCGATGCCATGCGGTGGCTGTCGTTTGCGCGCAGGAGGGCCGAACGTGGCTGACGCACCCGGGACATGCCTCGCGATCGACGGCCTGAGCAAGCGGTTCGGCGGCTTCTATGCCTTGAACGACGTGAGCGCCAGCGTCGCCACCGGGCATATCCATGCCTTGATCGGCCCGAATGGCGCCGGCAAAACGACGTTCTTCAACCTGGTCACCGGCGTGCTGCCCGCGGATACGGGCAGCATCAAGTTCGAGGGACAACCGCTCGATGGTACGCGTCCGTCGAAGCGCACGATCCTGGGCATCGCCCGCACGTTCCAGAACATAAGACTGTTCCCGCATCTCACGGCGTTGGAAACCGTGATGGTCGGCGAGCATTGCCGGTCCTATCCTTCCGTGCTGGGCGCGGTGGCCAACGGTGGTCCTGCAACTGCCCTTTGGCGAGGCGCAGGAAGAGCGCACCATGCGCGCGAACGCCATGGAGCTGCTCGAGTTCCTGGGTCTCGCGGAAAGACGCAACGCCAAGGCGTCCGACCTGCCCTACGGCGAACAACGCAAGCTCGAGATGGCGCGCGCGCTGGCGACACGCCCGCATCTTTTGCTGCTCGACGAACCGGCGGCCGGCCTCAACCCGCACGAGACGGAAGAACTCGACGACGTGATTACTCGCATCCGCGACCGCGGCATCACCATCATCCTCGTCGAGCACGACATGCGGCTGGTGATGGGCATTTCCGACCAGATCACCGTGCTCAACTTCGGCACCAAGATCGCCGAAGGAAGTCCAAACGAAATCCAGAACAACCCGGCCGTCATCGAAGCCTATCTCGGCGAGGACGTGCAGCTATGACGATGCTCAGCATCAGGGGCCTGCGCTCGGGCTACGGCAAGACCGAGGTGCTGCACGATCTCGCCCTGGACATCTTGCAGGGTCAAATCGTCACGTTGATCGGCGCCAACGGCGCCGGAAAAACGACCCTGCTGAAGACCGTTTCCGGCCTGCTGCGGCCAAGTGGCGGCAACATCGACTTCGAAGGCGCCAGCATCGTGCGCTGGCCGGCGCACAAGATCGTCGGGCTCGGCATCAGTCACGTGCCGGAGGGCCGCGCCATTCTCAAACGCATGACCGTGATCGACAATCTGCGCATGGGCGCTTTCGTCCGCAGCGACTCGGACGTCGCAAGCGATATCGACAAGGTTCTTGCGCGGTTTCCGGTCCTGTCGGAGCGCCGCATGCAAATGGCCGGCACGCTCAGCGGCGGCGAGCAGCAGATGCTGGCGATCGGCCGCGCGCTGGTGGCGCGACCGCGATTGCTGCTGCTCGACGAACCTTCGCTCGGCCTCGCACCGAAAATCGTCACGCGCATTTTTCTCACGCTCCGCGAGCTCAAGAACGAAGGCAAGACCATCCTGCTGGTCGAGCAAAATGCGCGGCAGGCGCTGCAGATCGCCGACCACGGCTACGTCATGGAGCGTGGACGCATCGTCATCAGGGGCTCCGGGCAGGAGCTTCTGAGCATGCCCGAAGTGCAAAGGACTTACCTCGGGCAAAGCGCGGCGTGAACGGCAATGGAAATTTACTCGTGGTGTCTCAGGCTGCAAAGGGGAGTAGGCTTATGTGGAAAGCAAAAGAGCAGACGACGAATGCGCGAGCCGGGCGCTTGTCCGGAAAGTTGGTTGATAACATTCGGAGGGCTATGCCAATGACGTCGAGAATTTTTCTGATCGCGGCAGCAGCGGCTGCTGCATTCATCGCCAGCCTGCCGCTGTCGAGCGCACAGGCGGCAAAACTGGAAGGCCGCACGGTCAAGATCGGCTGTCTGGCGCCGCTCACCGGCAAGGGCGCCGAGTGGGGACAGGGCGCCAAGCCGTCGATGGAACTTGCGGTCGACGAAATCAACGCCAAGGGCGGCATCGGCGGGCTGCCGATTGAATTGATCTGCTACGACACTCAGACGATGGAATCGGAAGCACTGCAGGAAATGAGCCGGCTCGTGGACCGCGACAAGGTGTTGGCGATCTCCGGGCCGTGCTTCAGCGGCCCGTTCGAGACCATCGCGCCGCAACTCGATGAGCGTTTCAAGACGCCGATCGATTCCTACTGCTCGGCGAAGCCGGGGCTCTCGGCGATGAGCAAATGGGCGTTCCGCAACACGCTGACCAGCGACAAGCAGCTCACGCCGGTCGTCGAAGCGTGGATCAAGGATTACAAGATCAAGAAGGTCGTCATCATCTATGACGCCGAGGACGCCGTCTCCAAAGGCGAAGGCGCGGCGGTGCTGCCCAAGCTGCTGAAGGCGCAGGGTGTCGATATCCTCGACAGCCTCACCTACCGCACCAAGGACACCGACTATTCGGCGCAAGTCACCAAGGCCAAGTCGCTCGGCGCCCAAGGCATCGCACTCGGCGCCTGCTATCAGAACGCCGCGGCGATCGCCAAGGAGATGCAGAAGCAGGGCCTCAACGTGCCGATCATCGGCGGCGCCTGCGCCGGAGCACCGGGCTACATCGAGATCGCCGGCAAGGCTGCGGAAGGCACCTACATGTCGACCGCAGCATGGCTCGACGATCCGCGTCCGGAAGTGCAGGCATACGATAAAAAGATCAAGGCCAAGCTCAACGGCGCGCTGCCGCCCTATAGCGGCCCGCGCTCCTACGACATCATCTACTCGTTCAAGTACTGCTTCGAGAAGGCGGGCATCACCAACAAGCCGGCCGACCTTGCCAGCGACCGCGACAAGATCCGCGAATGTCTCGGCACGCTGAAGGACTTCCCCGGGGTCGCCGGGCCGATCACCATGGACTCGGTGCGTGACGGCACCGGCATCACCGCCATCCTCAAGGTGGAAAACGGTAAATACGTCAATATCGCCAAGTGAGCGATCAAACGCGCCGCAGTTGACGCGGCAAGCAAGACAGAACGGCGCTCTTCTCCTCGAGCGCCGTTTTTGCTCCCCCGCCCGCCGCTCACTTGCGCGCGGCGGTGATTGCGCAAGAATGGCCGCAGGAAACACCATGACGGCAGCGCCAACAGGCTGGATTGGCCGGTCGATCGAGCGGGTCGAAGACTTTACTCTGCTCACCGGCCGCGGCGGTTTCATCGACGATGTCGGCCTGCCGCCGGGCACGCAGCACGCGGCCATTCTTCGCTCGTCGCACGCGCACGCCGAAATCGTCGCAATCGATGTTGAAGCCGCGCGGCAGGCCCCGGGCGTCACCGCCGTGATCACCGGCGCCGAGGTCAAGGCGCTGTCGGCGAGCCTCGCGGTCGGCGTGAAGGCGCCGGTCGAATGCTGGCCGATCGCGGTCGGGCGCGTGCGCTATGTCGGCGAGCCGGTCGCGGTCGTGGTGGCGAGCGACCGCTATCTCGCGGAAGACGCGCTCGAGCTGATCGACGTCGATTACCGGCCGCTGCCGGCCATTGTCGATCCGCTCGCCGCGCTCGACCCCGGACAACCGGCGCTGCACGAGGCGCTGCGGTCGAATCTCGTCAGCGACCGCTCCTTCCGCTACGGCGATCCCGAGCGCGCGTTTGCCGAAGCTGCGGCGCGCGTCTCGGTTTCGATCCGCTACCCGCGCAATTCGTGCACGCCGATCGAAACCTACGGTGTCATCGCCGCATACGATCCGGGCGAAGGCGCCTACGACATTCTCGCCAATTTCCAGGGCCCCTTCAGCCTGCACCCGGTGATGGCGCGGGCGCTGAAAGTGCCGGGCAACCGGCTGCGCCTGCGCACGCCGCCGGATTCCGGCGGCAGCTTCGGCGTCAAGCAGGCGGTCTTTCCCTACATCGTCCTCATGGGCATCGCGGCGCGCGTCGCCGGCCGGCCGGTGAAATGGATCGAAGACCGCATCGAGCATCTCGCCGCTTCGGTTTCGGCGACGAACCGCGTCACGACACTGGAAGCGGCGGTCGATGCCGACGGGCGCGTGCGCGCGCTCGCCTGGGATCAGATCGAGGACGTCGGCGCACATATCCGCGCGCCGGAGCCGGCCACGCTTTACCGCATGCACGGCAATCTCACCGGCGCCTACGACATTCGCCACGTCTCGGTGCGCAACCGCGTCGTGCTCACCAACAAGACGCCGACGGGACTCAACCGCGGCTTCGGCGGGCCGCAGATGTATTTCGCGCTGGAGCGGCTGATGCAGCGCATCGCCGTCGAGCTCAAGCTCGAACCGATCGACGTCATCCGCCGCAATCTGGTGCCGGCCAAGGCTTTCCCCTATCGAACGGCGACCGGCGGTCTGCTCGACTCCGGCGACTATGCCAGCGGCGCTCGACAAGGCGCTCGCCGACGGCGGCTACGCCGATTTGCGCGCGCGGCGCGAGCGCGCCCGCGCCGAGGGACGCATCTACGGCATCGGCTGCGTCGCGGTGGTCGAGCCCAGCGTGTCCAACATGGGTTACATCACCACCGTGCTCACCGCAGAGGAGCGCCGGCGCGCGGGCCCGAAAAACGGCGCGCACGCAACCGCAACCGTGGCGCTCGATCCGCTCGGGTCGGTCACCGTTCACGTTGCCTCAGCGCCGCAGGGCCAGGGCCACCGCACCGTGTTGTCGCAGATCGTGGCGCAGGCCTTCGGTCTGGCGCCGAAAGATATTCGCGTCGTCACCGAACTCGACACCGCGCGCGACGCCTGGTCGATCGCCTCCGGCAACTATTCGAGCCGCTTTGCCGCTGCCGTCGGCGGCGCCGCGCATCTTGCCGCCATGCGGCTCAAGGCGAAGCTGCAGCGCACCGCCGCCGCACAGCTCAACGTGGCCGCCGATGCGATCGAATTCGCCGAAGGCCGCGTGCGAGCGCGTGGCAATCCCGACAACAGCCTCCCCTTCACGCGGCTTGCCGCCGCCAGCCACTGGTCTCCCGGCACTATCGCCGACGGCGATCAGGCGCTGCGCGAGACGGTATTCTGGACCGCGCCGGAGCTGACGCCGCCGACGCCGAATGACGAGATCAACTCGTCGCTGTGCCACGGCTTCATTTTTGACTTCTGCGGCGTCGAAATCGATCGCGTCAGCGGCGCTGTGCGCATCGACAAATACGTGACCATGCACGACTGCGGCCGCGTGCTGCATCCGGGCATGGTGGCCGGGCAGATCACCGGCGGCTTTGCTCATGCCGTCGGCGCGGCGCTTTACGAGGAATATGCGTACGCGCCCGACGGCAGTTTCCTCAGCGGCACCTTCGCCGACTACCTGGTGCCGACCACGACCGAGGTTCCGGCGCCGCTGATCCTGCATATCGAATCGCCCTCGCCGTTCACGCCGCTGGGCGCCAAGGGCGTCGGCGAAGGCAATTGCATGAGCACGCCGGTGTGCCTTGCCAACGCGGTCGCCGACGCGCTCGGGCTCGCCGCGATCGACCTGCCGATGACGCCGGCAAAGCTCGCCTCCCACATCCATTCGGCCGAGACCAGGCGCGGCGGCGCCGGGAGGCGATCATGAAACCGGCGCGTTTCGACTATCTCCGCGCCGAGACGCTTGCCGAGGCCCTGGACACGCTCGTCGCCGAGGGCGAGGACGCCCGCATCATCGCCGGCGGACAAAGCCTGGTGCCGATGCTGTCGATGCGGATGGCACGGCCGAAGGTTCTGATCGACATCATGCATCTGCCGGAACTCGCGGCGATAAAAGCCGACGCAACTTCGATCCGCGTCGGCGCCGGCGTGCGCCAGGCCGAATTGCTGTCCTGGCCTCAGCTGAGCGAGCGGCAACCGTTGCTGGCCGCAGCGCTGCCCTGGGTCGGCCATGCGCAGACCCGCAGCCGCGGTACGGTCTGCGGCTCGGTCGCGCATGCCGATCCGAGCGCCGAATTGCCGCTGGTGCTGCTGGCACTCAAAGGCGCCATCCACCTGGCATCGCAGAAAAGAAAGCGCCGCGTATCGGCCGAGCAGTTTTTCACCGGGATGATGTCGACGGCGCGCGCAGACGACGAACTGATCGAGGCCATCGAAGTGCCCTGCCGCGCGACCGACCATGGCTATGCCTTTCGCGAATTTGCGCGACGGCACGGCGATTTCGCCATCGTGTCCTGTGCCGCCGTGGCGCACAATAACGGCGTGCGCCTCGCCGTCGGTGGCGTCGCCGATTGCGCGGCGGCGCGCGACCTTCCCGATCTTACGGACGGCACGCTCGACGACGCCCTCGATGCCTTTGCCTGGGAGCTCGACGCGCGCGACGATCTGCACGCGACCGCGACCTATCGCCGCAATCTCGTTCGTCAGCTCGGCCGGACGACAATCGAGGAGGCGCGCCGATGCCGCGCCTGAGCGCCGACGCGCGCCACCGCATCAGGTTCGAGCTCAACGGCCGCGCGGCCGAGGCCGAAGCCGCGCCGCGCCTGCTGCTATCGGACTTTCTCCGCCATCAACTGGGAATGACCGGCACGCATGTCGGCTGTGAGCACGGCGTCTGCGGCGCCTGCACGATCGAGATCGACGGGGTTCCGGCGCGCGCCTGTCTCACGCTGGCGGTGCAAGCCGACGGCGCCCGCATCCGCACCGTCGAAGGGCTGGCGCCGGAGCCCGGCCGGCTGTCGGTGTTGCAGGACGCGTTCCGCCGCCACCACGCGCTGCAATGCGGCTTTTGCACCGCCGGTATTCTCATGTCGCTCGACTTTTATCTGCGCATCCATCCCGATCCCGACGAGGCGGCCTTGCGCGAATATCTCGGCGGGCATTTATGCCGCTGCACCGGCTACGTGCCGATCGTGGCGGCGGCATTGGACGCAGCCAAACGATTGCAGGAAGCACATGCTTGACCTCGGCACCAGCTTCCTGGCGAGCGTCGAGCGCGATCCGCAAGCGCTCGCCATCGCAGATGGCAAACTGCGATTCTCCTACGCCGACTGGTACCGCCAGATTTCGGCCGTCGCGGCAAGCCTCGCCGAGCTTGGGCTCAAGCCCGGCGATCATCTGCTCACCATTCTGCAAAATCGCTGCGAAGCTGCCTCCATTCACTGGGCCTGCCAGTTCACCGGCATCATCATCACGCCGGTCAATTGGCGCGCTACCCCCGCCGAGCTCGATTTTCTGATCGAGAATTCGGAAGCCAGAATCGTGGTCTATGAAGACGTCTCGGCCGAGGCGGTCGCGCATTCGACCGCCGCGCAGGCGCGACCGCGTATTGCGCTTGCAACGCCAAAAACCGGTGAGACCGGATGGGCGGCGTTGACCGGACGGAGCACGCCCGACGCAAGCCCCGCTGCCGGACCGGATGCCTGGTCGGTGATGCTCTATACGTCGGGCACCACTGCGAAACCGAAGGGCGTTCCGCGGCGGCAGCGGGCCGAGCGGGCCGCCGCGCTCGCTCATGTCGCGCAGAACCTTTATCGCAACAGCGAACGCACGCTCGGCGTGATGCCGCTCTATCACACCATGGGCGTGCGCTCGCTGCTGGCGATGTCGCTGATCGGCGGCGCCTTCGTCTGCCTGCCGCGCTTCGACGCCGAGCGTGCGCTCGAGCTGATCGCGGCGGAGAAGATCACCAACCTCTATCTTGTGCCGACGCTTTACCACGACCTCGTGCATCACCCGCGTTTTGCCGATGCCGATGTGGGTTCGGTGCGCAAACTCGGCTTTGCCGGCGCCTCGATGACCGACGGCCTGCTTAAGGAGTTGCAGGCTGCGTTCAAGCCGGAGCTGTTCGTCAACCACTACGGCTCTTCGGAGATCTACACTTTCACCATCGATCAAAACGCGCCGGCGAAGCCGGGGTCCGCTGGCAAAGCCGGGATCAACCAGCGCGTGCGGGTGATGAAGCTTGGCGCGGCCTCACCCGGCGTCCTCGCCGTCACCGGCGAAGAAGGCGAGATCGTCGCCTCTCTCGCCGGCGATGAATCCTTCGAGGGCTATTGGCAGCGTCCGGATGCCGACGCCAAGGCGCTGCGCGAGGGCTGGTACCTCACCGGCGATACCGGTTATTTCGATGCCGACGGCGATCTGTTCGTGACCGGCCGCGTCGACGACATGATCATTACCGGCGGCGAAAACGTCTCGCCGGTCGAGATCGAGAGCTGCCTGTCGCTGCATCCGGCGGTGTCGGAGGTGGCCGTGGTCGGCCTCGCCGACGAGCGATGGGGCAAGATCGTCACCGCCTTCATCAAGCGCCGCGCCGACGTCGCCGAAGCCGAGCTCGATCAGTACTGCAGGACCTCGGGCCTTGCCAATTTCAAGCGCCCCCGCCGCTATATTTTCGTCAACGAAGTTCCAAAGTCGCCGGTCGGCAAACTCTTGCGAAGGAAGCTGGTGGCCGGCGAATACCAGACCGAACAGACACCCCCGACGACGCACCACAATGGAACCGCAGCATGACGACGATATCATTTGCCGACCCGCGCCTTGCCTCGCTCGACGGGTTTCGTGTGGAAGTCGATGCCAAATGCGAGCGCGCCGACGTGATTCTCGACCGGCCGCCGTTCAACATCATTTCGATGCCGCAACGCGATCAGTTGCGGCTGGTATTTGAGGCACTCGATGACGACAGCCGCGTCCGGGTCATCGTGTTGCGCGCCGTCGGCGAGCATTTTTCCAGCGGCGGCAACATCAAAGGCTTCATGGAGGCGACGCCCGAGCACGTTGCAAAGCTCGCCTGGAACATCGCCTCGCCGGCGCGCTGCACCAAGCCGGTGATCGCGGCCAACCGCGGCTTTTGTTTCGGCGTCGGCTTTGAAATCTCACTCGCCTGCGACTTCCGCGTCGCCTCCGAGACCTGCTTTTATGCGCTGCCGGAGCAGAAGCTCGGGCAGATCCCGGGCTCCGGCGGCTCGGCGCGGCTGCAGAAGATCGTCGGCATCACCCGCACCAAGGATATCGTGATGCGCTCGAAGCGCATTCCGGGCAAGCAGGCCCATGAATGGGGCATCGCCACCGAGTGCGTACCGGATGGCAAATTGGAATCCACAACCGATGCGCTGGTTGACGAACTGCGGACGTTTTCTCCGCTGGCGCAGCGTACCGCGAAAAAACTGCTCAACGATACCGAAGATTCCACCTTGTCGATCGCGATCGAGATGGAAGGGCATTGCTATAGCCGGCTGCGGCAATCAGACGACTTCCGCGAGGGCGTCGAGGCGTTCCACGCCAAGCGGGCGCCGAGGTTCAAAGGGAGCTGAAAGCGACGGAACGATACGCATTCGCCCAGGTTCATCCGCCGTCGCTCCGCTCTGAAAGCAGATATTTAGCCAAGGCGATTGGCATGTCGGCTAAAGGCAATAGCCGACATGCGCAGATGAGAAAGCGGGTATCGGTCAGCTCGCTTAGAAGCTACCCCCACCGCACAGTTATGCAGCCTTCGCAGTCTTTCTGTCTGTCGCCGCGGCCAGCGCTTGGGCAAGGTCGGCGATGATGTCGTCGATGTGCTCGATGCCGACCGAAAGGCGGACATAACCAGGCGTCACACCACTGGCGAGTTGATCGTCCTCGCTGAGCTGTGAGTGTGTGGTGCTCGCCGGATGGATGGCCAGCGAACGCGCATCGCCGATATTGGCCACGTGATAGAAGAGTTTGAGTGCGTCGATGAAGCGTGCGCCAGCATTACGCCCTCCTTTCAATTCAAAACCGACGATGCCGCCAAAGCCCTTTAGATATTTATTGGCGCGCCGCCGCTGCTCGGCATCCCCATGAAGAGACGGGTAGATGATGCGCGTGACCTCCGGATTTTTCTGCAGATAGAGGGCGACGGCGCCAGCATTGCGGCAATGCTCACGTATCCTCAGGGGAAGCGTTTCCAGGCCTTGGATAAACTGGAATGCGTTGAATGGGCTCATGCACATGCCCATGTCGCGCAAGAGCACGACTCGGGCGCGGATGATGTAAGCGATAGGGCCCAATGGCTTTACTGCCTCGGTCCAAATCGCGCCGTGATAGCTGGGGTCCGGCTCGTTGAGGGTGAGGAAGCGCTCCTTGTGAGCGGCCCAGTCGAAATTGCCACCGTCGACGATCATGCCGCCGATCGAGGTGCCGTGCCCGCCAATGTATTTGGTCGTTGAGTGGACCACGATGGCCGCGCCATGATCGAGCGGACGGCAGATCAGAGGCGCCGCAGTATTGTCCATGATCAACGGCACGCCGAGGGCTCGACCGATGGCTGCCACCTCGGCGATCGGAAACACCGTGAGCTTCGGGTTGGGAAGCGTCTCGGCGTAGTAGGCGCGAGTGCGCTCATCGGTTGCGCGGCGAAAGTTCTCTGGATCAACGGGATCAACAAAGCGCACCGTGATGCCAATGGATGACAGCGTATTGGCGAACAGATTCCAGGTGCCGCCGTACAGATCCGTAGAGCTCACGACATTGTCGCCCGGCCGGCACAGGTTCTGGAGCGCCATCGCCGAGGCGGCCTGGCCGGAGCTGACAGCCAAGGCTGCCACGCCACCTTCGAGGGCTGCCATTTTCTGCTCCAGCGCGTCGCAGGTCGGATTCATGATCCGCGAATAGATATTGCCGAAGTCTTTCAGCGCGAACAGGTTCGCCGCATGCTCCGTGCTGCGGAACTGGTAGGAGGTGGTCTGGAAGATCGGTACCGCCACGGCGCCCGTGGCGGGATCGTTGCGCGGGCCGGCGTGTAGCACCATGGTCTCGGGGTTGTTGCTCTTTACACTCATCTTCTTTCTCCGTGTGCTTGGTTGTTCGTGAACTGTTGCGAATTGAATTGGGTCAAGTGATGCACGGCACCACGTCAACCGCCCGCGCTTTTGGGCCAAGGCTCTTGTTTTGGCTCCGCAGCTGCCACCACCGTGGCTGCGCATCGACCTCGGCGTCGGCAATGTGCTGCACGATCAGTCGCGAGACCTCTGCCGCATGCGTTAGCGGACCCATGTGGCCCGCCCCGGCGACGATCTTCAGCCGGCTCTGCGGCAGGATCTCTATTAATCTTTCCGAAATGACGCGCGTTGGCAGCGGGGCGTGCTCACCGCGCATGATCAGCACCGGGAAGTTGAGTCCTGCATAGGACTTTGCAGGCGTCGGATCGTCTATGAGAGCGTGAAAGTCTAATGGCGCTTTGGGAGCCCAGCGGATCAGGGCGTTTTGCACGGCCGGGCGCATGGCCTTCCAAGCGCCGTGATCGTTCCAATAATCGACAAAGTCAGCAACGCCGGCGCGATAGTCGCCAGTGGCAATACAATGACTGATGCCCCTGGCGACCCCCTGGATTTCGGCATATGCCCGGGCACCGGCTTCACCCATCTGTCGAAGCAAATGGAAGGCCGACGGTTCGTACAGCGACAGACTGGCAATCCGGTCCGGCCGAGAAAGCGCGACATGCAGGGCCACGCCGCCACCATAGGAGTGGCCAACGAGGTGAACTTTCTCTTCGCTTTCGTCGATGAGCGCGAGTGATCTCGCGGCTTCGTCAGCAATCGTGAACGCATGCTCGCCGGTCCACGGTCCACTGCTTTCACACCCATAGTGTTCAGGCGCCAGGAGCGATAAAGCCCTTGCCTAGAGTGTCGGAGAGATAGCGCCACTGGGCACCGTCGGCACCCGAGCAATGCAGAGCAATCACTCGTCTGCAGCGCGTCGGCTGCTGGTGCATAATATTGATGTTCATGGCGGCGAGCCTTTGCCCAAAGCCTGCTCAATAGTACCGGCTGAACACGGGCGGTTTCCGGCCCTTGGCCGCGCGCATGATCTCCGAGCGCTCGAGCCCGATATCCTTGAGCTGACGATCGCTCAACGAACCAAGTTGCCTGATCGCGGCTCGCTCAAAGCGCCAAGTCAGATAGACCGACCACCAGTGGTTCAAACCATCCAGCAACCTGGTAACCCAGAATTGCCAGGCCACGATCTGAGGTACGGGCCGCGCGCTAGAAATTGTTTTCAAAGTCGTCTCCACTCGCTTTCGTGGTATGTGTCGAGGCACATATGCGATGCGGCGTCGCAAGATGCTTTGAAGCGAGCTTCCTTTTCTCTTGAGGAACTCTTGATTTCTCTTTAGGCGCCCGGCCTGTATAATCGTCATCCAATAGTTGCGGGGCGGCAACGTGTTGTATTTGTTTGAGCATTTCGCGCTCGACGACGAGCGCCGTGAGCTGCGTGGCGACGGGATCGTCCCGGTCGAACCGCAGGTATTCGACCTATTGATCTATTTGATCAAGAATCGCGATCGCGTCGTCAGCAAAGATGACTTGATCGCGTCGGTTTGGGGCGGTCGCATCGTTTCTGATTCAACACTGGACAGTCGCGTCAACGCGGCACGCAAAGCGCTTGGCGACAGCGGCCGCGAGCAAAAATTCATTCGCACGTTTACGCGCAAGGGCATCCGCTTCATCGGTGAAGTCAGTGAAGCCAGTGCCGGCTCACCGGACGCGACGATATCCCTGGCAAATGACGGCCGGCCGACTTTCGCGGTGTTGCCGTTCCAGAATCTGAGCGATGATCAGGCTCAGGAATATTTCGCCGACGGCCTCAGCGAAGATTTGATTGCCGCACTCGGGAGCTGGTGCCGCTTTCCGGTCATTTGCCGCCATTCATCTTTTATCTATAAGGGCCGCCAATCGACGCGATCGAAGCCGGTCGAGAGCTTGGCGCGCGCTATATCCTTGAAGGCAGCGTACGCAAATCGACTACTCACGTGCGCATTACGGCCCGCCTGACCGACGCTACCACGGGCCTTCACTTGTGGGCGGATCGATACGACCGCGAAATCGGCGACGTCTTTGCCGTGCAAGACGAAATCACCGCGAGAATTGCGGCCGCCGTCGAACCGGAACTGCATAGGCATGAACAGCGCCGTGCGGCCGTGACCACAAAGACCAATCCTGCCGCTTACGATTTGGTGCAACGTGGAAACTGGCACCACAACATATTTACAGCAGTCGACGCGGAAGAGGCTCAACGTCTCTATTCGGCGGCGATCGAGACCGACTCGAACTATGCACGAGCCTATTCCAACATGGCGTCTACGAAGTTTTGGGTCGCTCAGATGGGTTGGGTGGAAAACCCGCAATCGACGCTGCAAGCCGCGCTCGAATTTGCCCGCAAGGCAGTAGCGCTCGACGATAAAGATGCGAGGGGTCATTTCCACGTGGCGCAAGCCTCGCTTTGGCTGCGCCGGCACGATGAAGCAATAGCAGAGGCACGACGCGCAATTGCGCTTAATCCAAGCCTGGTCCAGGCCCATGCGGTTCTGGGTTACGCGCTCGATTGCATCGGCGAGTTCGAGGACGCGCTCAAGACCGTCACATATTCATTGCGCTTGCGGCCATACGATCAAACCATCGTACGCTGCATTCCGGCTATTTCGATCGCCCACTACCAGCTTGGCGCATACGACGCAGCCCAGGAGGTGGCGCAGCGCGTCGTCGGAATGAATAAAAATTACTGGATGGGCCATCAAATGCTGGCGGCAAGCCTGGGTCAGCTTGGCCGCAAGCAGGAGGCCGCTGCCGTGCTGGCCGAAATTCGTCAGAGAGAACCGGACGTCTCGCGCGGCGCGTACAGCAGTCGCTTTCCGTTCCGTGACCCAATTTATGCCGAACGGGTTGAGGACGGCCTCATTAAAGCCGGCTGGCAAGATTAACGGCCTGCAGGGGTGGATCGGCCATCAGCGGGATTGTTGCGCGGAACGGTGAGCAAGAAAATATTTGGCGCGTTTAGTTGCGTCCGCTTTGGGTCAGAAGCGGACACCGTGGCGCGATCGATATATAGCCCGTGCACTGGATTGTCCGCTTTGTGCGGCAAGCCGACGACACAACAAACCCAGATCCCGTCAACGAGCTTGTGGTGCTCGACGAACGCGCTTGCAAACTCACTCCCCCCGCATCTCGGCGGCCGCGTCGAGAACTGCGCGGATGATCTTGTCGTAGCCGGTGCACCGGCAAAGATTACCGGCGAGCCAGTAGCGCGTCTCGGTCTCCGTCGGATTCGGATTGCGGTCCAGCAGGGCCTTTGCCGCGATCAATACGCCCGGCGTGCAGAAGCCGCACTGAAGCGCCGCATGCTCGAGGAATTTCCGCTGCAGCGGGTGGAGGTCATGGCCCTGCGCCATGCCCTCGATCGTCTCGATTGCATGACCTTCGGCCTCGACCGCAAGCATCAGGCACGAACAGACCAATCGGCCGTCGACCATCACGCTGCAGGCGCCGCAGTCACCCGAGCTGCAGCCCTCTTTGCTGCCGGTCAGGTGGAGCTCGTCACGCAGCACGTCCAGCAGAGTGAACTGCGGCTCGCACAGAAACTCGGTGGGCTCACCGTTTATGGTGGTCGTTACGTGATGCTTGCTCATTGACGCTTCCCCGCGCGCTCATAGGCGATGACGGCCGTCCGGCGTGCCATCACGCCGGCGACTTTGACCCGGTATTCGATGGTCCCACGCTTGTCGTCGATCGGCTTGCAGGCGCGCCGCGCGGCCTGGTCGAGCGCGGCGAGCGCCGTCTCGTCGAGCTTGCGCCCGACCAGAGCCTTGGCGGCATCGGGAACCAGGATCGCTGTCGGCGCCACGGCGCCCAGCACGACCCTTGCATCGGTGCAGGCGCCGCCAGCATCGAGCGTAACGCTGACCCCGGCGCCGACCACGGCAATATCCATCTCGGTCCGCGGAATAAAGCGAAGATAGGCGTCCGCCGAGCGAGGCGGGCGCTTGGGCAGGTGGAACTCGATGATGAACTCGCCCGCCTTCAGCGAGGTACGCCCCGGACCGGTGGCAATATTCTCCACCGGAACCTCGCGCCGCCCGTTTGCGCCCACGACCACGCAGGTCGCGCGTGCGGCGATCAGTGCCGGCACGCTGTCGGCCGCAGGTGACGCATTGCAGAGATTGCCGGCGAGCGACGCCCGGCCCTGCACCTGGGTCGAGCCAATCAGATTGGTGGCCTCAACCACCCCGGGCCAGGCCTGCCGGAGGGCTTCGCATTCGCCGATCACGGCACCGGGCGTCGCGGCGCCGATGACAAAGGCCCCGCCTTCCTCGCGAATCCCGGAGATACCGGGAATTTTCTTGATATCGACGATCAAGCCCGGCTTGGTTCGGCCGGAACGGAGTTGAACCAGCAGATCGGTCCCGCCGGATAGCACCTTCGCGGCGCCGGACGCGCTGGCCAAAATGCCGACGGCCTCCTCGACCGTCGACGGAGCTGTATAATTGAGCATGGGCATGACTTCTCTTGAACGATCCAGGTTGGAGGCTAGTTTAGCGATGGCTGGCGGTCTAGGGCGAGGGGCGACTTTGCGACGACCGCGGACGGCGTAGCAAGCCGCTTGCGCAACGGCTTGCATTTGCGGCCTGCCCCGCGCAAGTTTCAGGTGAAGCCAACCGCACTGCGACAATCAGACGAGGTAGCTGTGGACGATATCACTTCGCGCGAAACGGCAATGCAATTCAAGTGGGTTGGAACCCGACCGGTTCGGCCGGACGGCGTGCCAAAGGTGACGGGGGTTGCGCAGTATGGCGCAGATTTGGCGATGCCGGGCATGTTGGTTGGCCGCATTCTACGCTCGCCGCACGCCCATGCGCGCATCCGATCAATTGATACCTCGAAGGCGGCGGCACTGCCAGGCGTCAAGGCTGTAGTGACCTCCGCGGACTTCCCGGAGCAGAAGTTCGAGTATGTCGGCCCGGAACGCGTCGCGCAGAATTTCTGGCACATGACACGCAACATCATGGCGCGCGAGAAGACCCTCTATGAGGGCCACGCTGTGGCCGCCGTGGCGGCCGCCAGCAAGGCTATCGCCGACAAGGCGTTGTCACTGATCGCAGTCGACTACGAGGTGCTGCCACACGTCATCGACGTCGATGATGCGATGAAACCGGATGCACCCTTGCTGTTTCCCGACATGATCACCCGCGGTGTCGAACCGCCGCCGGCGCCGTCCAATATTGCGAAACGGAACGTGTTCAAGCTCGGCGACGTGGAGGCGGGCTTTGCCGCTGCCGATGAGATCGTCGAAATGTCGTTCAAGACCGCGCCCGTGCATCAGGCCTACATCGAGCCGCAGGGCTGCGTCGCGCGCTTCGACGCCGATGGCCAGGGCGAACTCTGGACCTCAAGCCAGGGGCATTTCGTCGTCCGCGCGTACACAGCGCAACTGCTCGACATGAAACTAGGCGACCTGCGCGTCTACCCGGCGGAGATCGGCGGGGCTTTCGGCGGCAAGACCGTGATTTACGTTGAGCCGGTTGCCGTCATGCTGGCGCGGAAATCCGGCCATCCGGTGAAGATCGTTATGAACCGCGAGGACGTGTTCAGGGCCACCGGCCCGACGTCCGGCGCATCCATGACCGTCAAGATCGGCGTCAAGCGCGACGGCACGATCGTCGCCGCTGACGGAATCTTCAAGTTGCAGGCCGGCGGATTTCCGGGCTCGCCGTTCATGAGCACGTGCATGTGCGCGTTTGCGCCTTACGACATCCCGAATGCGCGCGCGGTCGGTTACGACGTTGTGTCTAACCGTCCGAAGGTTGCAGCCTATCGCGCGCCGGGCTCGCCGATGGGCGCCTTCGCGGTGGAGAGCGTGCTCGATGTTCTGGCGCAGAAGATAGGCATGGACCCGCTGAAGCTGCGGCTGAAGAACGCCGCCAAGAAGGGCACCAAAATGTTGTCCGGCGCCACGCTCGGACACAACGGCTACGCCGAGACGATCGAGGCGCTGCTTAACCATCCAGGCTACAAGACGCCGCTCGGGAAAAACCAGGGGCGCGGCGTCGCCTCCGGCTATTGGTTCAACGGCGGTGGGGAGTTCGAGCGCCACCGTTGACGTCAACGAGGACGGCACCGTTGTGGTCGCCACCGGCAGCCCCGATATTGGCGGCTCCCGCGCCTCGATGGCGATCATGGCGGCCGAGACGCTGGGCGTCGACTATGACCAAGTCCGTCCCATCGTCGCCGACACCGCGTCGGTCGGCTATACGCACCTGACCGGCGGCTCCCGGGTAACGTTCGCGACCGGAATTGCCGTCGTCGAGGCCACGAAGATCGTAATCCAGGACATGTGCAAGCGGGCGGCCAAGACCTGGGGCGTCGATCCGGAGGCTGTGGTGTGGGAGAACGGCCACGCCAAGCCTGCGAGCAGCAATGTCGGCGATTTCAAGCCGATGTCGATCAAGGAGATTGCCGGCAAACGCGCACAGACCGGTGGGCCGATCGTCGCTGCCGCAGGCGTAAATCCTGCCGCCGTCGCTCCCGGCTTTGCCACTCAGTTCTGCGATATCGAAGTCGATCCCGACACCGGCAAGGTGACAATTCTGCGCTTCGTCGCGGCTCAAGACGTCGGGCGCGCCATCCATCCAAGCTATGTCGAGGGGCAGATCCAAGGCGGGGTCACGCAAGGCATCGGCTGGGCGCTCAACGAGGAGTACATTTACGACTCGAAGGGGCGCATGGAAAATCCGGGCTTCCTCGACTATCGGATTCCGGTGGCATCCGACTTGCCGATGATCGAGCCGGTCCTGGTCGAGGTGCCCAATCCCAATCACCCCTATGGCGCCAAAGGCGTCGCCGAGGTCAACATTTGTCCGCCGATGGCGGCCATCGCCAACGCAATCGAGCGCGCGGTCGGCCGGCGGCTGACCGAGCTGCCGATGTCGCCGCCGAAAGTGCTCGCGGCGATCGATGCGCCCAAGCGGGCGTGAGAATCACGGCGCTCATTGCCTCCATCGCTTGTTATAAAAAAGAGTCGACCCGCAGCGCCTGTCATCCGCAAAAGCGTTAAGAGCTGCGGTCTCGATCAACCTTAAGGCAGGCATGGTCATGCCGCGACCAGCGCAGAGATTTTCGAGCAAATTCCGAATGCGACGATCTTCTGCGCGTGAAAGTAGACGGGCGCCGGTTGCTTGATCGCGCCAATGAAAAACTCTGGGCCAGGCTGGCAGGATGTTGGACGCTTCCACAATGACTCGCTGGCAGTTGATGGTCTCCCCGTTTTTTAACGCTGCCTACATCGTGGGTCGCGCGCTGCAACGACCGCAGGATGCACGTCCTCGATGACACGCAACAGCCAGCCGCCTATGCGAGCAACGATACCAATCTCGGCAGCAAAAAAGATATCGGGGCTGCTTCTTACGCTTGGCAGCTCTGCCGACGTACCTTTTGGATCATCTTAAACGGTACGAGCGCACGATTGTGTCATCGTATTCCGCGCGGGACCGCGCTCAGTCGCTTGGTTTCTTAAAATAGACGCACCATTTTGGTCTGAATCGTTTTGCTACTTTAGGAGAACAATTGATTTTGCAGGAATAAGTCACGCACTCCATCAAAGAGTCTTTGCCCCCGCTTGGATCTGTTTTAGGTGCTGCGGCCTTGGCTGCTGGAGACAAGTGAGGCGGAACTACCTGTTTCGGTTCGCAGACCCCGTTCCTTCCGCTGATAGCGGCGCGGCATTGCTCGATGGTGACGAAGCCACAGTTCGTGCCGCCCTCGCTTTCAACAGTGCACCATTTATAGGGATCGACAGGGGCCGCACCGGCGGCAAAGAACGTTGATGCGGCAGCCACGGCAACAGCCCCAAAAAGCGATTTGCGCACGCAAGGTATCCCCGTCAAAGCACCGTTACAAATATACGCTCAAAATTGAAGTGCTCAACGCCCGCCTGCGTCTAATACTGATGGTGTTCACGTCTCCAATAGGTGCCCTGGCTACCCAAATTTTATGAGATTGATATTGGACGCCGTGCTATCTGTTCTGAGTTCCCGATTGGAGGACGTACCCATGAAGAGACTGCTTGCGCTTATTGCTATCGGCTTCGCACTTGTCGCCGGCACTGCGGCTGCGGCTACCATCGGCGCACAACAAGCCATTGCCTGTGAAGGCGATCACCACGGCGTGTAGTTCTCCCGTCTCTATCGTCAATGAGAGGCCGCCGGTTGAGGCGGCCTCTTTCGTTTTCGGTGGTGGATTATATCTGAATTTTATTTGCCGGCAGATCGCGACTCAGAGCCCGCTACACTCCATGAGGGTAATAGGCGCAACTGCGATCTGTGCTCTCGTACTTTACGTCGTGGATCATCTCTACTACGGCGGCGCCTATACTGCGGTTTTACACCGGCTGCTCGTAGACGCCGGAAGCCGCTTTTAGTGCCGGGCCGCAATATTTTGCGCCATGAGCGGACATCATCCGGCAAGACCTCCGGGGAATTTCCGCCGGGGTTTTGTTGCTTGATTGGTGCTGGTGACGATTAAGCAACTATCGCGCTGGCCTTCGGCAGAGCAATCTGGAGAGCTTCAGTGCAGCGAGCTTTAATCCAGAGGCACATTGAGTTTCGTACCCTTGGTGACAATACCGCCGCGGTTGCCAATCTCAATTGAGCCATAGCGCTGTTTGAAGCATTCCGGCAGCGGGCGATCCCCTGTCATGCACAGCCAAAGACGCAGCAAATGGCGCATTTGGTGCGATTCAGGCCAATCACGAAAGGCGGTGCGGTCATGCAACAGCGCGTGATTGTAAACGAACTGCATGTCACCTGGCTGAAGCTGCATACCAAAGTGAAGCAGAGGGTCGTTAGCCAGCGCATCGAACAAATCGAGTGCCTCGACGCGGGCCGGCGTTAATCGCGGCGAGTCGGGAAAGCGTTGCGCACTATCAATGTATTGGCGCTGATAGAAGCCCGTCAGGAAGCCCGCGTGCCAGCTTAATGGCGGAATCTGAAGGTACGGCTTTTGGCCCTCGGGCACCTCGCCGCGCCGGTCGGTGGCGATCGGGTCAAACATTAACGCGGCGAGATCGGGGCGTTTGCGCAACATCTCATTGTAGATCGTCGTCGTGCTAACGAGCAAAGATTTGCCTCCCTCCATCGCCTCGCGAATGCAAAGCAACCCGACGACGTCGGAGGAATCTGTATGGAATGTTTGTCTTTCGGCGGTTTGGTAAATGCGCGTGTTGGGATCCTTTGCGTCCGCACCGACATCGCGGACATGCCCCAGGATATGACCCATCGCGTTTTGGGATCGTGCCGATCCGAGATGCGCGCCGACGCCGCAAAAGATCGTGGCGGCAAATTCCTGACTATATTCCGCGACCGGAAGGCCTCGTATCACCTCAAAGCCGATACCATTGACCAGCGTTTCCTTCAGCTTGGAAAGGTGCGCACCGAAACACGGAAGCGGAAATCCTTCTTTGGTGATCTCACCGATTTCCTTTGTCTTCGCGAGGAATGATTTGGCAGCCTTCTCCAATTCTGCGATCTCGTCGGTGGTTAGCCGTACAAGCCATCGATCGAGGTTCGCCGCCATGTCTTCCCCGCGCCACGCGGATGGAATGTCGATCGGCCCTAAAGGAATATTCGCTTCGGTCAACACGGAAAGATTCAATCACATACCGCCGAGTATAGCTAGATATTGCGTTTGAGGCTGTTGGCCAACGGGGACGTTTCGCGCGGTGATATTCCGTAACCTGCCATTAGGTAAATGCTTCCTCCGCGCTGTTCGCTTTGGGAGCACTGGTGAGTACACGGATTGAGGCTTCATTGGCCCGCCTGACCGGGTGATCAAGAGAGGTCCGTCCCCGCCAGCAGTCAACCGGCGTGCCGCCACAAGACTTTTTAATGCTTCTCTCAGTATCGGGTCCGTTACGTAGGCAACGCGGTCTTTCGATCCCTTCCCGTGGACCCTTACAACGGTACAGTCAGGCGAAACGTCGCCTAACTGGAGCCCACACAGTTCCCCAACTCTCAGTCCGGTTGCGACGAGAAGACGCAAGGCAGCTTTTACGTGCCGGTCGAGGTCAACGCTCGCTCCAGTGTCGTTAAGCGATTTTGCCAATGTCACGGATTCGGATCGAGCGAGCGCCCGTGGAAGGCGCATCCGTCTCGGAAGCTTTGGTCGCCATGCTGTGAATGGGTCTTGGCCCTGCCCGATCTCGGCCAACTGTCGGAAGAACGAACGCGGCTTTGCCGTGGCTCCGTTGGGCATGGACGATATGGCAAGCAACGGGCCCGCGCCGAGCCCAAGAGGAGTCACTGACGGCCGTGCTGGGCAAAACCGACGCCGCGTCTTTGTCCATTATGGGTCATGAGCGGACAAACCATCACGGGTCGAAACCTAAATATGTCCGCTTTACCCCCGAAAGCCGACATTCATCATTCATATTGTGATCGGCCTTTTCCGCATAAAGCTTTTCGGTCGCTATGACTGCCAAGTCGGTCGCCCAGTCGAGGATCGAACCAGTCTCCACCACCTAGCTCCGCAAAACGGGAATTTTCTCAGTACTAGCGAGAGACTTTCCGCAAAAATTTCGAATTTCGAGTCGATTTCAGGCACACGAGAGATCGATCGGCGCGCGAAAAGCCACGCGCTCGCGGGCTTCTTCGACTCCCGCGCTAGCCAAAATAGCGAGACCGCACTTGCTGGCTGGGGCGGGAGGATTCGAACCTCCGAATGGCGGAATCAAAATCCGCTGCCTTACCACTTGGCTACGCCCCAAAACCTGCAAGGAACACCGCACGCGATGCGAACGATTGCGGCGGCGCGGACCATAGCCGCGCGCCCCGACCCGATCAACGCCCGCGGTTCATAAAGCACCTCGCGCCGGCGCCAAGCCGGCGCTAGGATTGCGGCCCATGACCTACCGCGCGCCGCTTGCCGATATTTCGTTTGCGCTCAAGCACGCCGCCGGCCTGAAAACCGCGCTGGCGGAAGGGCTTTACGGCGACCTCGACGAGGAGACCGTCGATTCGGTGCTGGCCGAAGCCGGGCGTTTCGCCGGCGACGTGATCGCGCCGCTTAATGCCGTGGGCGACAAATTCGGCACGCCGTTCAAGGACGGCGTGGTGACGACGCCGCCAGGCTGGAAGGAGGCCTACACGGCCTGGGCCGCGGCCGGCTGGAATGGGCTGGCGGCGGCGACGCAATGGGGCGGCCAGGAATTGCCGCAGGCGGTGAACGCCGCCTGCATCGAAATGTGGAATTCAGCCTCGATGGCCTTCGGCATTGGCCCGGTGCTGACCATGGCCGCGGTCGACGCGCTCGAAGCCTACGGATCCGACGAGCTCAAGCAGCGCTATCTCGGTAAGCTGGTGAGCGGCGAGTGGATGGGCACCATGGAGCTCACCGAGCCGCAGGCGGGCTCCGACGTCGGCGCGCTGCGCTCGAAGGCCGAGCGCGGCGGCGACGGCAGCTACCGCATCAAGGGCTCGAAGATCTTCATCACCTACGGCGAGCATGATCTGACCGACAACATCATCCACTTCGTGCTCGCGCGCCTGCCCGATGCGCCCGCCGGCACCAAGGGCATTTCGCTCTTTCTCGTGCCCAAATTCATGCCGGACGGCACCCGCAACGACGTGCGCGCGCATTCGGTCGAGCACAAACTGGGCATCCACGCCTCGCCGACCTGCACCATGATCTATGGCGACAAGGGCGGCGCCATTGGTTTCCTCGTCGGCGAGGAAAACAAGGGCATGCACGCGATGTTCAAGATGATGAACCGCGCCCGGCTCGCCGTCGGCCTGCAGGGCGTCGGCATTGCCGAGCGCGCGACCCAACAGGCGCTCAACTATGCGCGCGAACGCAAACAGGGCTCGGCGAGCGCCATCATCGCCTACCCCGACGTCAAGCGCATGCTGCTGACCATGCGCGCGCTCACGGGCGCTGCGCGGGCGATCTGCTACGCAACCGGCGTCGCCATCGATCGCGCCGAGCGTTCGGCTAGCGACGCGCTGCGCAAAAGCGCGCATGAGCGCGCCTCGCTACTGACGCCCGTGGCCAAAGCCTTCTCCACCGATATCGGCATCGAGGTCGCTTCCCTCGGCGTGCAGGTGCATGGCGGCATGGGCTTCATCGAGGAGACCGGCGTCGCGCAGCATTACCGCGACGCGCGCATCGCCGCGATCTACGAGGGCACCAACGGCATCCAGGCGCTCGACCTGGTGACGCGCAAGGTTCCGCTGCAAGGCGGCGCCACCGTCGCGCTCTGTCTCAACGAATTGCGCGGCACTGTCGCGGCGATCGCCGCCAGCAACAATCCGGCTTTTGGCGAAACCGCGACGCGCCTGACCGACGCCGTCGACAGCCTGGAACGGGCAACGCAATGGCTGCTGGCGCAGAAATCCTCGGACGCCGCGCTGGCCGGCGCCACGCCCTATCTGCGCATGTTCGGCAATGCCGCCGGCGGCTGCATGCTGGCCGAGCAGGCGCTCGCCGCCGCGCGCGAAACCGGCGATGGCGCCGCGCGCATCACGCTGACGCGTTTCTTTGCCGAGAATATCGCCGTGCAATCGGCCGGACTCGAACGCGCGGTGACCGAAGGCGCCGACTCGATCACCAAGGCGCAAGCCGCGCTCGATCTCCAATGAGCGATCTCGTCACCGTCAGCGACGACGGGCCCGTTCGCACCGTGCGCATGAACCGGCCGGACAAGAAGAACGCGCTGACGCTTGCCATGTACGAGGCCATGGCTGCCGGCCTCGAAAGCGCGGTGGACAATGCGGCCCTGCGTTGTCTGCTCATCGCCGGCGGCGCCGACGACTTCTGCGCCGGCAACGACATCAGCGATTTCGTGAAAATGGCCGGCCAAGGGGCGCTGGGGGCGCCGATTGTGCGGTTTCTGTACGCCCTGGCCAACTGCGAGATGCCAATGGTTGCCGCGGTGCAGGGCAATGCCGTCGGCATTGGCACGACGATGCTCATGCACTGCGACCATGTCGTCGCCAGCACGGAGGCGCGCTTGTCGACGCCTTTTGTCGGCCTCGGGCTGCTGCCGGAGGCAGCCTCCAGCCTGATCGCGCCGCGGCTGATGGGGAATGCGCGCGCCTTTTCGCTCTTGGTCATGGGCCGGCCACTGAACGCCGCCGACGCAAAGGCCGCCGGCCTCGTCAACACCATCGTGGCGCCCGCTGCGGTCGAAGCCGAGGCGATGAAAGCCGCGCGCGAGATCGCCGCGTTGCCGCCGGAAGCGGCGGCGGCGGCGCGCAAACTGCTGCGCGGCTCGTACGACGACATCATCGCGCGGCTGGAGAAAGAGACCACAATGTTCGAAGCGCGCCTGCAATCGGCGGAAGCGCGCGCTGCCTTCGAGGCCTTCCTCGCGCGCAAACGATAGCCGCAGAGGAGGAGCTTGCCGTGGTCAAATTCCTTGAAAGCGCAACCACGATCGAAGTTGAGGATGTCGTGGCGAGCGAAGCTTTTTACCGCGAGAAGCTGGGCTTCCGTCCCGGCGTCTTTTACGGCGAGCCGCCGACGTTCTGCATCGTCAGCCGCGACAAGGTGACGATCTTTCTTGACAAGAAGCGCACGCCGCACCCCACGCCGCTCAACCAATATTGGGCGCTCTATATCTATGTGGACGACGCCGATGCGATGCTCGCCGAATTAAAAAGCCGCGGCGTCGCCATCGACCGCGACATCGAGGATCAGGACTACGGCTGCCGCGACTTCGACCTGCGCGATCCCGATGGCCATCTGATCGGCATCGGGCAGAATCTGACGAAGAACGCCGGATAACATCGGCGGATCATAAGGGGAAGCACATGTCGCTGAGCGGAAAAACGCTGTTCATTACCGGCGCCTCGCGCGGCATCGGCCTCGCCATCGCGCTCAAAGCCGCCGCCGACGGCGCCAATATCGCCATCGCCGCCAAGACCGCCGAGCCGCATCCCAAGCTCGAAGGCACCATCCACACCGCCGCGGCGGCCATCGAAAAGGCCGGCGGCCACGCCCTGCCGCTGGTGGTCGACGTGCGCGACGAAGCCTCGGTGAAGGCGGCGATCGAGGCGACCGCCGCGCGCTTCGGCGGCATCGACATCGTGGTCAACAATGCCAGCGCCATCCAATTGACGCCGGTGGCGCAGACCGACATGCGCCGCTACGACCTGATGATGGGGATCAACACCCGCGGCACCTTCATGGTGTCGAAATACGCCCTGCCCTTTCTCGAAAAGGCGGCGAACCCGCATATCCTGATGCTGTCGCCGCCGCTCGACATGCAGGAAAAATGGTTTGCGCCGCACACCGCTTACACGATGGCAAAATTCGGCATGAGCATTGTCGTGCTCGGCCTTGCCGGCGAGCAGCGCGGCAAGATCGCGGTCAACGCGCTGTGGCCGCGCACCACGATCGCCACCGCCGCTGTCAAGAACCTGCTCGGCGGCGACGCCATGATGCGCATGTCGCGCACGCCGGACATCATCGCCGAGGCGGCCTGGCGCGTCTTCCACAAGCCGACAAGCTTCACCGGCAATTTCCTCATCGACGACAATTTCCTCAGCAGCGAAGGCGTCACCGACTTCGACCGTTATCGCGTCGATCCGAGCCAGCCTTTGCAGGTCGATTTCTTCGTGCCCGACAGCATGCCGCCGCCCAAGGGCGTGAGCCTGGACGCAAAGAGCTGACGCCGGTTGGCCTCTTCGCCGCAGCGCGTTAGAACAGATTTCATGTCCACCCTCCTCATCACCCACCCTGCTTGCCTCGACCACCAGATGCCGCACGGCCATCCCGAGCGGCCCGACCGCCTGCGCGCGATCGAGCAGGCGCTGGAGGACGAGCGCTTCCAGACACTGGCGCGCGAGCAGGCGCCGCGCGCGCCGCTCGAAACCATCGCGCTGGTACACCCGATGGAATACGTGGAAGCAATTCGCGATGCCGCGCCGAAGGAAGGGCTTGTCCATCTCGACGCCGACACCTCGATGTCGCCGGGCAGCTTCGAAGCGGCGCTGCGCTGCGTCGGCGGCGGCATGCTGGCAGTCGACGAGGTGATGAACCAGAAAGCGGCGAACGCCTTCGTGGCCACGCGCCCGCCGGGGCATCACGCCGAGACGGCGCGGCCGATGGGCTTCTGCCTGTTCAACAATATTGCGATCGCGGCGCGCTACGCGCAGAAGCGGCATGGCGTCGAGCGCGCGGCCATCGTCGATTTCGACGTGCATCACGGCAACGGCTCGCAGGATATCTTCTGGGCCGACAAGAGCGTCATGTATTGCTCGACGCACGAGATGCCGCTTTATCCCGGCACCGGCGCAATCGGCGAGCGCGGCGACTTCAACACCGTCGTCAACGCGCCGCTGCGCGCCGGCGACGGCGGCGAGGCTTTCCGCGACGCCTTCGAGACCGTGATCCTGCCGCGCTTGCGCGAGTTCAAGCCGGATATTCTCTTGATCTCGGCGGGATTCGACGCGCATACGCGCGACCCGCTGGCCAATCTCAATCTGGTGGAAGCTGATTTTACCTGGGTCACGCAGAAGCTGATGGAGATCGCGGAGCAAAGCGCGCAAGGCCGCATCGTCTCGATGCTCGAAGGCGGCTACGACTTGCAGGGCCTGTCACGCTCCGCCGCCGCCCACGTCACCGCGCTGATGCGCGGGTGATCATCTTGCCGTCAATCCGCCATCGATCGGCAAATCCGCGCCGGTGATGAAGGCGGCCGCGTCCGACAGCAGATAGACACAGAGCGCGGCGACTTCGGCCGGCTGGCCGAGACGTTGCAGCGGGATGGCTTCCGCCATCTTCTGCCGCGCCGTCTGCGGATCGCGCGCCGCCTGGGCCGTGTAGTCGACCATCGGCCCTTCCAGGAACGCCGGGCAGACGGCGTTGCAACGCACCGGCGGCTTCAGCCGCGCCCCGTGCAGCGCCACCGATTTCGACAGCAGCGACACCCCGCCCTTCGAGGCATTGTAGGCGGCAAGATTGTGCCCGCCGACGAGACCGGACACCGACGACAGGTTGACGATGGAGCCGCCGTTCTTGCGCAGCAGCGGCAAGGCATATTTGCAGCCGAGGAAGGTGCCGTCGAGATTGACCGACAGCACCCGCCGCCAGGCGGCAAAGTCGATCTGTTCGACGCTGCCGAGGGCGACAATGCCGGCGGCGTTCACCAGCCCGTCAAGCCGGCCATGCTGGCGCTCGATGTCGGCGGTCACGCGTTGCCAATCGGCCTCGGCGGTCACGTCGAGCGCCAGATCGACGCCATTGCCGGCTTTCACATCGCTGGCAAGCGCGGTGCCGCCCGCCGCCTTGACCGCCTTGGTCACGGCGCCGCCGACGGCGCCCGCCGCGCCGGTAATGAGGACAAGTTTGCCGGAAAGATCGGGCATGGGCGCAATATTAGCCGCTGGCAATCGAACCCGCGCCCACTATCTTCAGGCTTCCCGGGGTGATTAGGATGCCCCGGCGAATCGCGCCGGAACAGACGATATGGCTGAGACCAGCAATAGCGACGTGAAGAAGCTGCCCTTCGAGCGGGCGATCGATGAGCTGGAATCGATCGTCAAGCGGTTGGAAGAGGGCAAGGTGCCGCTCGAGGAATCGGTCGCAATCTATGAGCGTGGCGAGGCGTTGAAGCAGCGCTGCGAGGAACTGCTGCGCCAGGCCGAGGCGCGGGTCGAGAAAATCACGCTCGATTCGTCCGGCAAGCCGACCGGCAGCGAGCCGCTCGACGTCGATTGAACGAGGCCGGTTACCCCCAGGAATACCGCGCCATGGGCCGGGACCGTGGCCATCGAATTGCCCCTAACCGCCTATCTGGTGTAAGCCTCCATTGGCCCTCCTGAAGGCGCCGCTGCCGGCCTAAAACCGTGTCGGAGTCGCACTTGTCCGAAGCCTCGAAAACCCCCCTCCTCGATAACGTCCATTATCCGCGCGACCTCAAGAACCTGTCGGCGGAGCAGCTCAGGCAGGTCGCCGATGAGTTGCGCACCGAAACGATCGATGCCGTGGCCAAGACCGGCGGCCATCTCGGCGCGGGGCTCGGCGTCGTCGAATTGACCGTGGCGCTGCACGCCGTGTTCGACACCCCGGTCGACCGGCTGATCTGGGACGTCGGCCATCAGGCCTATCCGCACAAGATCCTCACCGGCCGGCGCGACCGCATCCGCACGCTGCGCCAGGGCGGCGGCCTCTCCGGCTTCACCAAGCGCGCCGAAAGCGAATACGACCCCTTCGGCGCCGCGCATTCCTCCACGTCGATCTCCGCCGGCCTCGGCATGGCGGTGGCGCGCGACCTGCAAGGCAAGACGAATAATGTCATTTCCGTCATCGGCGACGGCGCCTTGTCGGCCGGAATGGCCTACGAGGCCATGAACAATGCCGGCGCGCGCAACGAGCGGCTCATCGTCATCCTCAACGACAACGACATGTCGATTGCGCCGCCGGTCGGCGCCATGTCGGCCTATCTCGCGCGGCTCGGCTCCGGCCGCACCTATCTGAAACTGCGTGATGTCGGCAAGCAGCTCACCAAGCACCTGCCCAAGCGTCTCGATCGCGCCATCACCCGCGCCGTCGAGCACGCGCGCGGCTACGTGACCGGCGGCACGCTGTTCGAGGAGCTCGGCTTCTATTATGTCGGGCCGATCGACGGCCACAATCTCGATCACCTGCTGCCGGTGCTGCGCAACGTGCGCGATGCCGAATTCGGCCCGATCCTGGTGCACGTGGTGACGCAGAAGGGCAAGGGTTACGCGCCGGCGGAAACCTCGGCCGACAAATATCACGGCGTGGTCAAATTCGACGTGGCAACCGGCGCGCAGGCGAAATCCAAGGGCGGCGCGCCGCAATACACCAAAGTGTATGCCGAGAGCCTGATCAAGGAGGCGCGCAAGGACGACAAGATTATCGCCGTCACCGCCGCGATGCCGTCGGGCACCGGGCTCGACCTGTTCCAGAAAGAGTTCCCCAACCGCTGCTTCGACGTCGGCATTGCCGAACAGCACGCGGTGACGTTCTGCGGCGGGCTCGCCACCGAAGGCTTCAAGCCGTTCGCCACGATCTATTCGACGTTCCTGCAGCGCGCCTACGACCAGGTGGTGCACGACATCGCCATCCAGAAGCTGCCGGTGCGCTTCGCCATGGACCGCGCCGGCCTGGTCGGCGCCGATGGGCCGACCCACGCCGGCGCTTTCGATGTCGCCTATCTCGGCTGCCTGCCCGGTTTCGTGTTGATGGCGGCGGCCGACGAAGCCGAACTCGTGCACATGGTGGCGACGCAGGTCGCCATCAACGACGCGCCCTCGGCGCTGCGCTATCCGCGCGGCGAAGGCATGGGCGTGCCGCTGCCGGCGCAAGGCAAACCGCTGGAGATCGGCAAGGGCCGCGTGCTGCGCGAAGGCCACAAGGTGGCGCTGCTGTCCTACGGCGGGCGGCTCGGCGAATGCCTCAAGGCTGCCGACGAACTCGCCGCGCAGGGGCTGTCGACCACGGTTGCCGATGCGCGCTTTGCCAAGCCGCTCGACACCGAATTGCTGCTGCGGCTTGCGCGCGAGCATGAGGTGCTGGTGAGCATCGAAGAAGGCTCGGTCGGCGGCTTCGGCTCGTTTGTGCTGCAGGCGCTCGCCGACAACGGCGTGCTCGATGCCGGGTGCAAGGTGCGCACCATGGTGCTGCCGGACATCTTCATCGACCAGGATTCGCCCGCCGCGATGTACGCCACGGCCGGCCTCGACGCCGCCGGCATTGTCGCCAAGGTGTTCGAGGCGCTGGGCAAGGACGCCGCCGAGACGGTGAAGCGGGCATAGGCTTTCGGCATCTCGGCTGTCATCGTCCGCGAAAGCGGACGATCCAGTATTCTCGCGGACTCTCGACGGTCTCCTGCGCCAGCGATTACTGGATGCCCCGCCTTCGCGGGGCATGACAACGGAGTTTGCATGACCGCTCGCCAACGCATCGATCGGCTGCTGGTCGAGCGCGGGCTATTCGACAGCCGCGCCAAGGCGCAGGCCGCGATCGAAGCGGGATTGGTGACCGCGAACGACCTGCCGGTGCGCAAGGCTTCGGAAGAGGTCGCCGCCGACGCCGAGATCAACGCCACACCGGCGCATCCTTACGTCTCCCGCGGCGGCGTCAAGCTCGCGGCGGCGCTCGATCATTTCGCCATCGACCCCAAGGGCCGCGTCTGCCTCGACGTCGGCGCCTCGACCGGCGGCTTCACCGAGGTGCTGCTCGCGCGCGGCGCCAGGCGTGTCTACGCCGTCGATGTCGGGCGCGGGCAATTGCATGAGAGCCTGCGCGCGCGACCTGACGTGGTGTCGTTTGAAGAAACCGACATCCGCAACGTGTCCCCCGCCCGTCTGCGCGAGACACCGGACCTGGTCACCATCGACGTCAGTTTCATTTCGCTGAAACTGGTTCTGCCGGCAGCGCTGAAGCTGGTCGCGCACCGCACGCAGCTGATCGCATTGATCAAGCCGCAATTCGAGGCCGGACCGGCGCAGGTGAAAAAGGGCATCGTGCGCGACGCCTCCGTGCACGCCGCCGTCTGCGCCGACATTGCCGCTTTCGTCGCCGCGCTCGGCTGGCGCGTCGCCGGCGTCATCCCCTCGCCGATCACCGGCGGCGACGGCAATGCCGAATTCCTGCTGGGGGCGGCGCGTGACTGAACAAATGACGATCGCGCGCCTCGGCCATCGCGGCGACGGCATCGCCGATAGCGCCAGCGGCCCCATCTACATCCCTTACGCGCTGCCGGGCGAGACGGTGACGGTCGAAGCGGTCGCCGGCCATCCCGACCGCCGGCATCTCCTGCATGTCGACAGTCCGAGCCATGAGCGCGTGGCGCCGATCTGCAAGCATTTCACCGCCTGCGGCGGCTGCGCCATGCAGCATTGGTCGCTCGCCGAGTATCACTTGTGGAAACGCGGACTGGTGGTGGAGGCGCTGGCAGCCGCCGATCTCATCGCGCCGGTCGACGAACAGATCGTCGACGCCCACGGACAAGGCCGCCGCCGCGCCACGCTGCATGCGCGGCGCGGCGCCCACGACATGCTGGAGGTCGGCTTTGCCGCGCCGCGCGCGCATCACATCGTCGCCATCGACCGCTGCCCGATTCTGGCGCCCGGCCTCGACGGCGCCATTGCCGCCGCCTGGGCCATCGCCGAAATCCTCAAGCCTGCGAACAAGCCACTCGACATCCAGGCAACCGCGACCGGCACCGGCATGGACGTGGATGTGCGCGGCTCCGGGCCGCTGACGTCGGCGCGCAGCGAGGCGCTGGCCCGCGTCGCTGCGGAGCATCGGCTGGCGCGGCTAACCCGCCATGGCGAACTGGTGGCGCAGCAGGCACAGCCGTTCATGCAAATCGGCCGCGCGCAGCTCGCGCTGCCGCCCGGCGCCTTCCTGCAGGCGACCGCGGAAGGCGAAGCGGCGCTGGCGCGGCTGGTCATTGCACATGCAGGCGGCGCCAAACGCGTCGCCGACCTGTTCTGCGGCGTCGGCACGTTTGCCTTGCGGCTTGCCGAGACCGCGCGCGTCGCCGCCGCCGACAGCGATGCCGCCGCCATCAAGGCGCTGCAAGGCGCGCGCGGCGAAGGACTAAAGCCGGTCGAGGCGGAAGCGCGCGACCTGTTCCGCCGGCCGTTCATGGCCGCCGAACTCAAAGCCTTCGATGCCGTGGTGTTCGATCCGCCGCGCCAGGGCGCCGAAGCGCAGGCGCGCGAACTTGCGAAATGCGCGGTGCCTGTGGTGATCGCGGTCTCCTGCGACGCCACGAGTTTCGCCCGCGATGCCCGCATTCTGGTGCAAGGCGGCTACAAGCTCGCGCGCGTCACCGCGGTGGACCAGTTCCGCTATTCGTTCCACGTCGAGATTGTGGGCAAGTTTGAGAAGTAGAGATCGTCACCGCCGGGCTTGTCGCGGCCACGACAAAAATTACTACTGAAAATCGAGACTGCGGCCGCCCCAGCGGTCCTGCCACAGCTTCTCGCCGATGGTGCAGGAGATGCGCGGCGTTTCAGCCGAGGCTGGCATCACGCGCGGCTTGGGCGTGCGCCCGGCGATTTCCTGCACCAGTTTCTCGCGCGTCGCTTCGATGAATTGCGAGCGCTCGCGAATCGGGATGACGAAGGAGCCGGGGCCGCCGGTCACGCAATCCTCATAATAGACGTCGAGGTTCTCGATATCCATGGTGCCGGCGGTCGGCCGCTTGAGCATGATCGGCAGTCCGTTGATGGTGATGCCGGCCGAGAGCACGTCATCGCGCGTCGGCACGATCAGCGGCCCGGAATTGTTGGCGCCGTCGCCGGAGACGTCGATCACGCGCCGCACGCCGCGATAGCCGCTATGGTCGAACAGCGGCTTGGCAAAGATGAGGCCACCGGAGATCGAGGTGCGCGAGGCGCGCCGGTAGGGCGCGCCGGCAAGCTCGGCGGCGACGGCGTCGGCCGATTCCGGACCCTCGATCAGCCGCCAGGGCATCAGGATCTTCTGGTCGAACTGGCTGGCCCACTCAAAATAGGTGATCGCGATCTTGCCGTGGGCGCCTTCGCGCAGCGCCTGCATGAATTCCTTGGAGGTCAGCGCCTGGACATAGCCCTCGCGCTGCAACGCCTGCTCGTCCGGGTCCATCGAGTAGGAGACGTCGACGGCGATGACGAGTTCGACGTCGACGGGAACAGCACCCGCGCCGGTGTCGGCCAGCCGTGGCAACGGGGCGGCAAAGGCGGCAAATGCAATCGCCGCAACTGCCGCGATACTGAAAAGACCAACGTAAACGGTACGCCGCCCCATCCGTAAAGCTTGCCACGTCGCGGCGGCGAAAAAAAGGCTGGTGTGTGTCATCACCGGGCTTGTCCCGGTGATCCCGCTTTGGGCCGCAGTGCGTTGTCTACCTAAGCGAGATGGCCGGGGCAAGCCCGGCCATGACGATAACTTACCCCTCGATGGGCTCGCTCGCCACGATCTCGATGCCGAAGCCGCCGAGACCGACATAAGTGCGCTTGCTGGAGGTCAGCAGGCGGATCGAGCTGATGCCGAGGTCCTTGAGGATCTGCGCGCCAAGCCCGATCTCGCGCCATTGCCGCGAGCGGGCGGCATCGGTCTCGGTGTCGCCATGCGGAATATCGGCGACCGGCACGCCGGCGGTGCCGTCGCGCAGATAGACGATGACGCCGCGACCCTCGGCCTTGAAGCGCGTCAGCGCCGCACGGATCGGCTTGGCGCCGCCGAACACGTCGCCAATCACGTCGGCACGATGCAGCCGCGCCAGCACGTTCATGCCGTCGCCGAGATCACCATAGACGAAGGCCATGTGATGCACGCGGTCGAACGGCGTCACATAGGCGTAGCCGTTGAGCGTGCCGATTTCGGACGATAATGGAAATTCGCCGACACGTTCCACCAGCTTGTCGCGGCTTTGCCGGTAGGCGATGAGTTCCGCGATCGAGACCTGCGTGAACTTGTGCTTGGCGGCGAAGGCCGCAACCTGCGGCCCGCGCATCACCGTGCCGTCGTCGTTGGTCAATTCGGAGAGCACGCCGACCGGCGGCAAGGAGGCCAGGCGGCAGAGATCGACGCAGGCCTCGGTGTGACCGGAGCGCATGAGCACGCCGCCCTGCCGCGCAACCAGCGGAAACACATGACCGGGGCGCACGAAATCCGAGGGGCCGCTGTTGTTATTGGCGAGCGCGCGCACGGTGTTGCAGCGCTCCTCCGCCGAGATGCCGGTGGAAAGGCCGTGGCGCACGTCGACGGTGACGGTGAACGCGGTGCCGAGCGGGGCGTCGTTTTCCGCCACCATCGGTTCCAGATGCAGGCGGCGGGCGTGTTCGGCGCCGAGCGGCGCGCAGACGATGCCGGAGGTGTTGCGGATGATGAACGCCATCTTTTCCGGCGTGCACAGCGAGGCCGCGACGAACAGGTCGCCCTCGTTCTCGCGGTCGTCGTCGTCGGTGACGACGACGATCTCGCCCTTGGCGAAGGCCTTGATGGCGGCTTCGACTCTGCTGTGGCTATCCGGCACGGACTGACCCCGGCTGCATCATGCGGGCGGCTTGAACGGCCATTCCGTCCCCTCGCCGACTTGCCCGCGATGCATCAGATAGTGATCGGCGAGCACGCACGCCACCATGGCTTCGCCAATGGGCACGGCGCGGATGCCGACGCAAGGATCGTGACGGCCCTTGGTCGCCACTTCGGTGTCGCGGCCGTAGCGGTCCACCGTCTTGCGCGGCGTCAGGATCGACGAGGTCGGCTTGACCGCAAAGCGCGCGACGATCGCCTGCCCGGTGGAAATGCCGCCAAGGATGCCGCCGGCGTGGTTGGACAGAAATACCGGCTTGCCGTCGTTGCCGATGCGCATCTCGTCGGCATTGTCCTCGCCGCTCATCGCCGCGGTCGAAAAGCCGTCGCCGATCTCCACGCCCTTGACCGCATTGATGCCCATCAGCGCGCCGGCCAGATCACCGTCGAGCTTGGCATAGACCGGCGCGCCCAGCCCCGGCGGCACGCCTTCGGCGACGACTTCGATGACCGCGCCGCAGGAGGAGCCTTCCTTGCGCACGCGATCGAGATACTCCTCGAAAAACTTGGCCTGCTTGGCGTCGGGGCAGAAGAACGGATTTTGCCCGACCTCGTTCCAGTCCCAGCGGGCGCGGTCGATTTTGTGCGGGCCCATCTGCACCAGCGCGCCGCGCACCGAGAGGCCGGGCACGACCTTGCGCGCGACGGCGCCGGCGGCAACGCGCGCCGCGGTCTCGCGCGCGCGACGCGCGGCCGCCGCCGCGATAATCGGTGATGCCGTATTTGACGTCATAGGTGTAACCGGCGTGTCCCGGCCGGTACTTGTCCTTGATCTCGGAATAGTCCTTGGAGCGCTGGTCGACATTCTCGATCAGCAGCATGATCGGCGTGCCGGTCGTCACCTGCACGCCGTCGTCGCCGGTGAACACGCCGGACATGATCTTCACCGCGTCCGGCTCCTGCCGCTGCGTGGTGAAGCGCGATTGCCCCGGACGGCGCTTGTCGAGGTACTGCTGGATGTCCTCGACCGTCAAGCGGAATGCGCGGCGGGCAGCCGTCGACCACGCAGCCGATCGCCGCCCCGTGGCTTTCGCCGAAGCTGGTGAAGCGAAACATATGGCCGAAGGTGTTGAAGGACATGGCCGCGCGCCCGTTGCTCGCCGCGGTTGGTAACGTGCACCCCGCCCGCGGTCAAATCAGCCGCCAACGCCTTTTTACCCGCCGCCGAGCCCTTGATTGCCGCGTTTGCGTTCGGCCACAGCCGCGCCGAAGGCTTGAAACAGCGCGCGGTTGACGGCGTTTCGTTGCGGGTCGTATTCAGCGTGCCATTGCACGCCCAAAGCAAAGCCAGGCGCATCGGCGACGCGGATCGCCTCGATCGTGCCGTCTTCCGCCACACCCTCAACGACGATGCGCTTGCCCGGCTCGAGAATGCCCTGGCCGTGCAGCGAGTTCACGCGAATCGTCTCCCGACCCAGCAAGTTTGCGAAAACGCCGCCCGGCACCAGGCGCACGTTATGACGCTCGCCGAAGACCACGTCCTGGTCCGGATGGATTTCGCCGGTCGGCAATCGCGGCATGCGGTGATTCAGGCGACCGGGCAATTCCCTGATCTCCGGATGCAGCGAGCCGCCGAAGGCCACGTTCATTTCCTGGAAGCCGCGGCAGACGCCGAACAGCGGCACGCCGCGCTCGACGCACATCTTGACCAACTGCAGCGCCAGCGCGTCACGGCGCCGGTCGTAAGGCTCATAGCTCGGATGTTCTTCGGCGCCGAACTGCGTCGGATGGACATTGGCACGGGCGCCGGTCAGGAGCACGCCATCGACCGTCTCCAGCAAGGCGTCGATATCCGTGATCGCCGGATCGCCGGCAAAGATCAGCGGCAGCGCGCCAGCGACGTCGGCCACCGCCGTCAGATTTCGCTCGCCGACGCGCTGGGCGGCGAATCGATTTTCGGCAAGGTGCGCACTCCCGATAACGCCGACCACGGGCCGTTTCATTGCTTCCTTCTTCCCAGTTCAACCCGCGCGCTCGGCCGCTCGCAGGAAACGTCACGCATAGCGCGTCAGCGCCTCGCCCTCGATCACGTAAACCACGCCCTGCGCGATGTCGATGAGCGGCGCCGCCGCCGGCTTGGCGATGCCAAGCGCAGCGAACAGCCCGCGCGCGGTGCCGCCATGCGCGGTGACGACGATGTCGCGGTCAAGCGCCCGATACCAGGCGTGCATGCGCTTCGACACCGCTTCATAGCTCTCGCCGCCCGGCGGCAGGAAATGCCATTTGTCGTGCTCGCGCATGGCGATGCGCTGCGGATCGCGCGTGCGCAATTGCGCGATGGTGAAGCCCTCCCAGTCGCCGAATGATATTTCGGCGAGCGCCTGATCGGTGCGATAGCCCTCGGCGGCAAGGCCGAGCCCCGAGCGCGCGAGCTCCATGGTCGTGCGCGCGCGCAACAGCGGGCTGGAGACATAATCATAAGAAGACGGATCGCGGCCGGCGCGGGCGAACAGGTCGCGCAGGATCTCGCCGCAATGCGCGCCCTGCGCGCGGCCGCGCGCATTGAGCGCGATGTCGCGGCCGCCTTGCAGGCGGCCCTCAACATTCCAGTCGGTTTCGCCGTGACGAAGATAATAAATGATCGGCGGCGGCATCAGTCTTTTTCGGCGAGCCCGATGTCCGGCGCGTCGGGATGCTTGATGCCGACGATGTGGTAGCCGGCATCGACGTGGTGGATTTCCCCGGTGACGCCGCTCGACAGATCGGACAGCAGATAGACCCCGGCCTTGCCGACTTCGTCCAGCGTCAGGTTGCGCCGCAACGGCGTGTTGTACTCGTTCCATTTGAGGATGTAGCGGAAGTCGCCGATGCCGGCGGCGGCGAGCGTCTTCAACGGCCCGGCCGAGATGGCGTTGACGCGGATGTTCTTGCCGCCCAGATCGGCGGCGAGATAGCGCACCGACGATTCCAGCGCCGCCTTGGCAAGACCCATCACATTGTAATGCGGCATCCACTTCTCGGCGCCGTAATACGTGAGCGTGAGCAGCGAGCCGCCGTTGCTCATCAATTTCTCGGCGCGCTGCGCCAGCGCCGTGAACGAGTAGCAGCTCACCACCATGGTCTTGATGAAATTGTCTTCCGTGGTGTCGACATAGCGGCCGTCGAGCTGATCCTTGTCGGAAAAGGCGATGGCGTGCAGCATGAAATCGAGCGAGCCCCAGGCCTGCTTCACGGCGGCGAAGGCTGCGTCCATGGTCGCCGGCTCGGTGACGTCGCAATGGCCGACCACCAGCCCGTCAACCTCTTCGGCCAGCGGCTCGACCCGCTTCTTCAGCGCGTCGCCCTGATAGGTGAAGGCGAGGTCGGCGCCGTGGTCGCGGCAGGCACGCGCGATGCCCCAGGCGATGGAGCGGTTATTGGCCACGCCCATGATCAGGCCGCGTTTGCCGCGCATCAGCCCCGAGGTTTCCGCCATTTTTTCCCTGTCTTGGCCGGCAAGCGCCGGCCGCCCCGTATGGCATAGCGTTTTCGGGCCAGCAAGCAACGCAGCCAGGTCGTGAATTTCGCCCGCTGATTCAATTCGTTTCCTGGAATATGACGGGGGCCGAGAGGGTTATTATTGACAGGAAGCGCCGGGAACGGCTTGCAAGCCGGCGCGGGCGAATATGAAGGGGGCAGCGTGACGACATTCACGCAGATGGTCGAGGCGGCGATCCCCGCGTTGCGGCGCTATGCGCGGGCGCTGACGCGGGACAGCGATATCGCCGACGACCTGGTGCAGGACACGCTGGTGCGGGCGCTGCGCTCGGAGCATTTGTTTCAAGGCGATGAGGTCAGAAGTTGGCTCTATACGATCCTCACCAACCTGAATCGCAACCGGCTGCGCTCGCTGGCGCGGCGTCCGCCGCTGTCGCCGATCGAGGACAACGACGCGCCGGATCTCGCCGGGCCGGAAGCCGGCGGACGCGACATCGAGCGCGCGCTGGCGACGCTGGTCGAAGAGCAGCGCAGCGCCCTGCTTCTGGTTGTGCTCGAGGGCTTGAGCTACCGCGAGGTCGCCGAAGCGCAAGGTGTGCCGATTGGAACGGTAATGTCGCGCCTGGCGCGGGCGCGGGCGCAGATCAAAACTTATCTCGACGGCGAGCGCCCGGCGCTGCGCCGCATAAAGTGAAAGACGAGGGGAAGCTATGATTGATCGTGATCAATCCGTGAGCGAAGACGAGCTCCACGCCTATGTCGACGGCGAACTGCCGCCCGACCGCAGCGAGGCCGTTATCGCCTGGCTTAATACGCATCCGGACGATGCCGCGCTGGTCGGCGGCTGGCGGGCGCAGGCCGACAGCATCCGCGCGCGTTATGCCGGCATCGCCGGCGAGCCGGTGCCGGATCGGCTCAAGATCGAAACATTGATGCGGGCGGGCCGCTCCATGGGGCGGCGCTGGATGTCGATGGCGGTGGCGGCATCAGTCTCGGCGTTCCTGTTCGGCGGCGGCGTCGGCTGGGTTGCGCATAGCGCCTCGGTGCCGTCACGCAACAGCTTCGAGGCGGTCACCACCGACGCGCTGCAGGCCTACAAGCTCTACGTCGTCGAGGTGCGCCATCCGGTCGAAGTGCCGGGCGACGAGCGTTCGCATATGACGCAATGGCTGTCGAAGCGGCTCGGCTATTCGCTGAACATTCCCGATCTGCAATCGGTGGGATTAAAGCTCGTCGGCGGCCGGCTGCTGCCGGGGCCGACCGGCGCCGCCGCCGCCTTCTATATGTATGAAGGCCCGTCGGGCGAGCGCTTCACGCTCTATTGCGCGAAAGCGGCGGCCTCGCCGGAAACGGCGCTGCGCTACAAGGACGAGGATCGCGTCGCCGCCTTCTCGTGGGTGGACGACAAGGTCGCCTATGTGGTGAGCGGCCCGGCCGACCGCGACCGGCTCGAAAAGATCACCAAGGCGGTCTACGAGCAGGTCGACAAGACCGGTTCGCGCAAGTCGTGACGCTTTCCCCGGGCGCGGCGCGTCACGAAGTGATGCGCCGCCGATCCGGGGCCATTCAAATGCGGAATTCGAGAAGGTCTAGGTCTGCAGCGCATCACTAACGTGCTGCGCTGCGCCCGGGACACGTTTACTCCATATCCTTGCGCGGATCGTAGGGCTTGGCGGTGCGCCACTTGCGCATCAGGTCCTGCAATTCGGCGTCGCCGTCCTCGGGCAGCACGATGCGCACGGTGGCCAGCAGATCGCCGCTGCCGCTCTTCGATTTCAGGCCCTTGCCCTTGAGGCGAAACGTACGCGCGGAATTGGTGCCAGCGGGAATGGCCAATTCCACGGCGCCATCAAGCGTCGGCACCCGCACCTTGCCGCCAAGCACCGCTTCGTAAAGCGTGATCGGCAGATCGAGCCGCAGGTCGGCGCCATCCGCCGTGAACAGCGGATGCGGCGCGACATTGACGGTGATCAGCGCGTCGCCGGCACTGCCGCTCGCGCTCGGCCAGCCCTGGCCCTTGAGACGAATTTGCTGGCCGTCGACGAGCCCGGCCGGAATTTTGACTTCGACATCCTTGCCGGTCGGCAGATGCACGCGCGTCTTCGCGCCCTTGGCGGCCTCCGGCAGCGTGATGGTGAGCGTCGCGTGCAGATCGCGCGCGGGCTGCGCGGCGAAATCCTCCGGCTCGAATTGCGTGCCGAAGCCGTGCACGCCGCCGCGGGCTCCGCCACCGAACATGCCGCGCAACAGATCATCGATGCCGCCTTGAAATCCGCCGCCCCCTCCGCCGGCAGCACCGCCGCCGCGGCGCTGGAAGCCGTCGGGACCGAAGCTGAAGCTCTCGAACTGGCTGCCCGGCCCAAAGCCGGCGCCGCCTCCGGGCTGGCCGCGGAAGCCCTCAAAGCCCTGGAAGCGCGGCTTGCCCTCGGCGTCGATCTCGCCGTTGTCGAAGGCCTTGCGCTTCTTGTCGTCGCCAACGATTTCGTAAGCCGCGTTTAATTCGGCAAAGCGCGAGGCCGCCTTGGGATCGTGCTTGTTGGCGTCCGGATGCAATTTCTTGGCGAGCTTGCGGAAGGCGGATTTGATCTCCGCCTCGCCCGCACTCTTGGACACCCCCAGAACCTCGTAGGGGTCGCGCATCCGTCCAAACTCCCGTGAAATGCCCCTGCCCGCCGGGCTGACGCCGGCGACTCGTCATTCAATGTGGGGTTTCGTCAGTTTACTTGCAACGACTTGAAAAATCCGCTCATTCCCCGCGCAAACGGGAATCCAGGGTCACAAGCAAAGCCGAGCGGAGAAAAACTCAGGACCGCTTCCAGGGCTTGAGCGTGCGCACTTCCCAAGGGCCTTTCTGCGGCTTGCAGGCTTCGCCCTGCAGCCAGGCCTCCGACTGGGAGGTGACATAACTGGCGAGGAAATCGCGGCAGATCTGGCCGTCCTGGGCATAAGCGGACGCGACCGGCGTCACCGTGCCGCGGGCGCCGGTTTCGGGATTTTCCCACGGCTGGCTCGCATTCTTGACGCCGCGATTGAGCACCTCGCTGGCCGCGGCCCGGGCATAGATGAGATCGTGTTCCGGCGGCAGTTCGGCAACTTCTTTGGTGCCGGGCGGCGGCGTGATCGAGGCGGTCTCGTCGGTGCCCATGCCAAACAGCGAGTCGAGCGCCGGGCTGGAAATGCTGCAGCCGCCGAGGGCAAGCCCGAGCCCCACGGCCACGGCGAGGCGACGCCATAGGCGCGCGGAGACGCTTCCACTATATAGTCCCCAACGGGGAAAGTGGTTTTCCGGCCCCAAGCGAGCACTCCCGACGATGTCCGACACAGGCTCGATTGAACACCCAAGCTGGTTAACGAGTGGTGATTTTACTGCCGCGGACGACCCTTTTGGGTTGTTCGCCGCCTGGCTCAAAGACGCGACCGCTTCAGAGCCGCGCGATCCTACCGCCATGACGCTGGCCACCGTCGACGCCGAGGGAGCGCCAAATGCCCGCATGGTGCTGCTAAAAGGCGTCGATGCGCAGGGTTTCGTCTTCTACACCAACATGGACAGCCAAAAGGGGCGAGAATTGGACGCCGCGCCCAAGGGCGCCCTGGTATTCCATTGGAAGTCGATCAACCGGCAGGTGCGCGTGCGCGGGCCGGTCGAGCACGTCACCGCCGCCGAGGCGGACGCCTATTTCGCCACGCGGCCCGAAGCAGGCGCAGATCGGCGCCTGGGCAAGCAAGCAGTCCTCGCCGCTGGAGAGCCGGCTCGCTTTCGAAAAGGCGGTTGCGCTCTACGCCACCAAATACGCCATCGGCACCGTGCCGCGGCCGCCAAACTGGTCGGGCTTTCGCATCCTGCCGCTGCGCATCGAATTCTGGCAGGACCGGCCATTCCGGCTGCATGACCGCATCGAGTTCCGGCGCGAGAGCTTAAGCGCGGCCTGGAGCAAGCAACGGCTTTATCCCTAAACAAAGGATCTCATGCCGAATTCGCAAACGAACCAGCCGCGCCGCACGCTGCTCCTGACCGGAGCCAGCCGCGGCATTGGCCACGCGACGGTCAAGCGCTTCTCCGCCGCCGGCTGGCGCGTGATCACCTGTTCGCGGCATCCGTTTCCGGAGAACTGCCCGTGGGACGCCGGCCCCGAAGATCATATCCAGGTCGATCTCGCCGACGAGGCCAACACCAACGCGGCGATCGAGGAGATCAAGCGGCGGCTGGAGCCGAAGGAGCTGCACGCGCTGGTCAACAACGCCGCAATCTCGCCCAAGGCCGACGGCGGCAAGCGGCTCGGCTCGCTCGATACCAGCAACGATGTCTGGCACCAGGTGTTCCAGGTGAATTTCTTCGCGCCGATCATGCTGGCGCGCGGGCTGGTGAACGAGCTGAAAGCGGTCGAAGGGCTCGGTGGTCAACGTCACTTCGATCGCCGGCTCGCGCGTGCATCCCTTCGCCGGCGCCGCTTACGCGACCTCGAAGGCGGCGCTGGCCTCGCTGACGCGCGAGATGGCGAGCGACTTCGGCCGCCTCGGCATCCGCGTCAACGCCATCGCGCCGGGCGAGATCGACACCGCGATTTTATCGCCGGGCACCGACAAGATCGTCGAGCAGATCCCGATGCAGCGGCTGGGCACGCCCGACGAGGTGGCCAAGATCATCTACGTGCTGTGCACGGAGACGAGCTCATACGTGAACGGCGCCGAGATCCACATCAACGGCGGGCAGCATGTGTAAGCCTCTCGTAACTGGCGAAGCATCATGGATGCGCGGGTCGAAGCGCCGCGCATGACATCTGAGTGTGCTGCGCCTCCTTCCAGATTCGACCGTCAATTAGTAGGCGCGCGGCATCGCCCGTATTCTTTCACCGGCGCCGGGTGCGCCGCCGTTCCAATCCGGCTCCCCTGAGGGAGCGGAGCGCCGGGAAACGCAGGAGCGCTTGCGATCGCGCCTCCTTGAGCGGCTGGCGCAGCCGCCCGACACGCTTGCGAGGCGCGTCGCCATCCGTGGCGACGGAGGCGCGGCCTCTCAGCGCTCCACTGGCGGCGATTTCTGACCTCAGGCCCGCGTTTCCTGGGACGAGGCAAAGCGCGCCAGTCCCAGTCCAGCGAAGCACCTCGCGGAGTGGTCATAGTGCCACCGCAAGCGGGGTCCCGAGACCTCCCGAGTGCAAGCTTACGAGGCTTGCCCGCGGGCGCCGCACCCGGCTCCATCCACCGAACGTCTCCGGAAGACGCCCTCAGTTTCGAGCCGAGCAACGACAGGATTATATTGCTATAGGAATAAAGTCAAGAACAATGTGCGCGAGCCCCTGCACTCAGGCGGCCACGGAGCGAAGTGCCCGCGCCGCTCGATGTCCGCTCTTTGCCGATAGGCGGACCTCAGGCGGATACGCCGCCGCATCTACTCATGACCACCGACGCAAAATCAGGACGCGCCGGAAAATCTGGTGTCCGGCCGGTTAACGCCGAACGCGGCAAGCTTTCGGTCCGATTTAATCTGGCTTAACCGCCGCCGCGGTACCTAATTGCCTCAGGATTGGTCTAGGACTATTTGGACCCGTTCATGCTAGATCGCCGCCGGGAAACGCGCGTCCCTCTCAACAAAGTCGGTGTCATCCGATTTGGTGCCGCCGGCAACGAGCGCCCGTGTTCAGTCACTGACCTGTCACCGAGCGGGGCCGGCATCAATTTGGCGAGCGCCTTCGGTGTTCCGCACGTCTTCCAATTGACGATCAAAGGCGAGGCCTACGCCAGGCACTGCCGCGTCATCTGGTCGGAGGGCACCAAGCTCGGCGTTTCATTCGAATAGCGGTACCTGCGCCGTCCTGCGACCATTCCGCACGCCACGGTGACCAGCGCAAAATACGAAGTCAAAGGCGCGGAAGACGGACAACGCCGCCCGCGCTTTATTGACTCAAATCAAGAGACCTGGCCGTACAAGTGTCTAACTGCTGAAAAGTCGCAGGGCCATGAACGTGATGCTCGCGCCAAAAATCGCAGTGGTAGTGACGCTGATCGGCGCCGCCGGTTTTCTGCTGTTGAGCCTTTTGCATGCGAGTGCAGGGAATAGCATCATTTTTTACGCGGCCGTGGTTTGCGTGCTCGCCGGCCCGCTTATTTTCCTGAGCTATGTCGTCATCGGTCTTTACATGGAGTTCGCGAGCACCAGCCAGACACCGCTCGTCAAGCGTGTTGCGCGGCGCCCGGCGTCCGATGTCGCTGACGCTCCGTACGGTTGTCGCCGCCTTCGATGAAGGCCTCCCCGAAGGTCTGCGGCGCGCGCGCAAAGGGCCGCTGAACCGCAGCAGCGGACGCGCGTCCTCCCAGATCTAATTGTTCATGGCGGCAGGCTGTCTCTACAGTAACCCGGCACAGAAATTGACCGCCGCGGCGGCACGAAGACGCCTCACAGCCACTTCTTCCATTTGAAGAAGAAGATCGGCACCACCGCGGCGATGACGATCAGCACCAGCGCGAAGGGATAGCCGAAGGCCCAGTCGAGCTCGATCATGCCGTGGTGGAAATTCATGCCGTAGATCGAGGCGACCAAGGTCGGCGGCATGAAGATCACCGCGGCGATGGAGAAGATCTTGATGATGGCGTTCTGCTCGATATTGACGACGCCGAGCATGGCGTCGAGCAGGAAGGTGATCTTGTTGGCCAGGTAAGTGGCGTGATCCGACAGCGACGCGGTGTCGCGCCGCATCGATTGCAGATGCGCGCGCGCGTCCTTCGCCCAGCGCATGGTCTCCGCCTCGTTGGACAGAAACAGCAGCAGGCGGCCGATCGACACCAGGCTCTCGCGCACCTTGGAGGTGAGATCGCCCTTGCGGCCGAGCGCCTTGAGCACGTCCTTGTAGGATGGCGGGTCGCCCTCTTCGTTTTCCGGCTCGAAGATCGAGCGCGAAATCTGGTCGACCTCCATGCCGGCGCGCTCGAGAATGTCGGCGGCGCGGTCGATCACCGCGTCGAGCAGATCGGTGAGCACGGTTTCGCCCGACAGCTTCGGCGCGGCGCCACGCGCGAGCTTGTGCTCGACGATGGCGAAGGGCCGCGGCGCGTCGTAGCGCACCGTGACCAGCCGGTGCCCGGAAAGGATGAAGGTCACCGGCGTGGTGATCGGCGTCGCGGTGTCGGCATTGCACATCAGCGTCGCCGTCATGTAGCGCGCGCCGTTTTCCATGTAGAGCCGGCTGGAGACCTCGATCTCCTGCATCTCCTCGCGCGTGGGCACGGCGATGCCGAGCAGGCTTTCGACCTGGCGGTCTTCCTGCACCGTCGGCTTGACCAGATCGATCCACACCGCCGCTTCCGGCGGAGCGGCGCCGGGTTCAAGCACGATGCGTTCGAGTGATGTGCCGCGCGAAACGAAGACCGAGAGCATTAGATTCTCTTCTTGCGCATGATCTTTTCCGACCTTGTCTCGCCCGGCGAAGCGGGCTTGGCAAAGGCGGGAAACCGGCTCGGGACCATGCGCCCTCTGCGCCCCGGCAAAGTCTCAGCCGATCCCATCACATCGCGCAAGACAATAAACGCCGGCACACGGCCATCCCGCGATGGCCGCGCCGGTCATCATATCGTTTGCGGGGCTCGTCAGAGCCTGCCTGGCGCCGGTTGCCCGGCGGTGAGGTCAGTCGCTCTCGTAGGGAATGTGGCGCGGCTTGACCGCATTCGGCTGTTCAGGCTTGGGCTGCACAGCGGCGGCGACCGCGGAAATTCCGATCTTGCCGTAACGGCGATCGAGGCTCGTCTTTTTCCGTTCGGAGTCTTGGCTCTGCTCCATTTGCTTATTCGCGTTCATTTCCAGTTCTCCACTCCGTCCTTGGGTTGTCCCGAGGGCGCGGGCTATGGGCGCCGACTGAGGCAAAATTGCGCGCCAGATCTGTTTCCTCGAAAACATTTTGCCTCGTTTGCGCAGCCTTCGCCTTTGATTTCGATCATATACCATTCGTTATGGTAAACTCTCCCTTAACGCATTGGAGGCAAAGTCGTTTTTGTGCCTGATGCCGGTGAATCGCAAGTCCCGGCGACGTTCAAAAGTTGAGTGCGGCATTCATGCAACAACTGCGCAGAAGCTGCTTGTGGACAGGGCGGAAGTCGTAGCTATTGGCCGGGTTCTTCTGTTTATTGCCCTGCGAAAGAGTCGCGGAGCGCCGGGCCCCGCATAGCCGGCTATGAAATAGCGGGAACGAGGAAGAAATGGCGGCAAGAGGGCTAATTTTGGTGCTGTTTGGTGCTGGTCTGGTGCTGGGCGGCTGCATGCAAGCGACCCTCGAACCGGCCTCGGAAGCGAACCTGACGCCGCGCGACAAGAAGCTGCTGGCCGCGGCGCCTTACGAAAACGCGACGATCCCGGAGCCTTACAAGCGGCACCTCGTCGAGTATCACCGCAAGGAACAGCCGGGCACGATCGTCATCGATTCCGATGCGCGCTATCTCTATTACGTGCTGCCTGACAGCAAGGCGATCCGTTACGGCGTGACCGTCGGCGAAGAAGCTATGGCTTGGTCGGGCGTCGCCAAGGTCGGGCGCATGAGCGAATGGCCGTCATGGACGCCGACCGAAGGCGAAAAGGCGCGGCTTGATGTCCCGAGCTACGTCGCGCCCGGCCCGCAGAACCCGATGGGTGCGCGCGCGCTCTACCTGTTCGAGGGCAACAAGGACACGCTCTACCGCATTCACGGCACCAACCAGCCCGAATATATCGGCCAGGCGATTTCCTCCGGCTGCATCCGCATGACCAATGAGGACGTCATCGACCTCTACAAGCGGGTCAAGGACAGGCACGGTGGTGGTGGTGCTGGCGCCCAAGCAGGGCGACTCGCCGACGAACCCGCGTCTCGCTTCGGCCGGCAATCCGATCCGCTAGACGCGAAACGGCTTCGGTCAACGGCGCCCGGCGAAATGCCGCGGCGCCGTTTTTATTTGCGATTGTTCAGGCGCGGCCGCCCAATCGCACGCGCAGGATTTCCGGCGGCACGCCGAGCCGCATCGGCACGAAGCTGGTGCCAAGCCCGCCGGAGACGATCAAATGGCGATCGTTCTCGACGACGTGGCCGTAGGCAAAGCGCGCGCCAAATTCCGACGGCACCCACATCGGCTGCATCAAGGGAAACTTGATCTGCCCGCCATGGGTATGGCCGGCAAGGGTGAGCGCGACGCGGGCCGGCACTTGCGTGAAAGATATCGGGCTCGTGCACCAGCAGGATCACCGGGTCGTCGCTGCGCACGTGGCCAAGCGTGCCCGGCAAATCATCGACGCCGCGGAAATGATTTGGCCCGAGCCGATAGGCGATCTGATCGCCGAGGCCGGCGAGCCAGAATCGTCGGCCGGGCTTGCCGAGCAGCACGGCGTCATTTTCCAGAACCGGGATGCGCACCGCGGCAAGCGCGGCGCGGGTGCCTGCGATGTCGTACCACCAGTCGTGATTGCCGAAGATGGCGTAGACGCCGAGGCGCGCTTTCAGCCGGGCAAGCTCGCCCGCCCAGGCGGCGTGCGGCACGCGCTCGGTGACGAATTTGTGGGTGGCGAAATAATCGCCGAGCACGACGATGAGATCGGAGCCGAGCGCATTGGCGGCATCGACCACCTGCTGCACGCGCGCCAGCCCCATATTGGGGCCGCCGGCATGCAGGTCGGCGATGACGGTGATGCTGAGCCGATGCGTGTCCGGCCAGGCCGGCGGCACCGGCCAATAGTCGGTGACGACGAGATCGGTCGCGGCTTCGACGCCGGCATAGGCGGCGGTCGAGCCCGGCAGGATGAGGCCGGCGGCGGCGCCGAGGCCGAGGCCCGCCTTGAGGAGACCGCGGCGGCTCAAGCCCGCCGCCGGCGGCACGCGGCCGCACGAAGCTGCTGGGCGTCTCGATGGTCATGGGGGGATTTGCTACGCGGGAACCGTGAAGGGAAAGTGGCTTTCACTCAGAGTTTTTGCACACCGTTAACGGCCAATTCGGGGATCGCCGGCCGCGGCGGCGGCAATGGAACCTGCGCAACAGCCGGCGGCGGAGAGCGCACGTCCCATTCGCAAATCCGGTAACCATGCGTGCGCTCGGCGAGATCGAGGTGGATATGCGCCTCGTGATAACCGTCGGAGCCCGGGCCGAGCACGGTGGTGAAGCGCTGGCAGGCGCTGTCGCGCAAGGCTTCGCGCACATCCTTGGCCACGGCGGTATCGGTCGGCCCGATCACGCGGCCGTCGGCGAGCGCGAAGCCACGCACGTCGATGGCGTTGCCCTTGCCGTGCTCGCTCAATCGGGCGCCGAGGACGCGGTTGCGGCCGCGGCATTCGAAATCGTCGAAATTTTCCACCGCGCGCAAGGCCGAGCCGAGCGCGGCGAGGCGCGGGCCGGCGTCCTCGCGCAGCCAGATCACGAACTGCTCGGCCATGGCGCAGCGCAAGATAGGCGCCGGCTTGATGTCGACGCGGGCGTCGTCGGCAAGCCGCACGGCGTCGAGTTCGACCATGTCGCCGCCGCCGCACTGGCCCGGGCCGACCAGCCGCGGCATCGGCGTGACGGCGGCGATTGCCGCCAGGCGCCGGTCGCAGTCGGTCGGCTCGGCGGTCACGGCGGCGGAATCAAAGCCGGGGCCGGCCGCCTCGGCAAAGCTGTGCGGCTCGATCCATAGCGGCGGCTGCGGCCGGGGCCGCGGCAACGGGACCTCGTCGGCGGCGGCAATGCCGCAGCCGAAGCCGATCAGAGCGAAGATGGCGAGGCGCAAGCCCATGACCCGATGTCCGCCGACGATTGCGGCATTAATACGAGCCCATTGCGCGAACCGGCGCGGTCGGTAACCTTGCCCATGACCGGCGAGGGGCGCCGGCCCAAAAGGCGGCAAAACGCCGACCAGGAGGGAATGCCATGCTCGGATTGATGCAGGATTGGCCGCTGCTGTTGCACCGGATCATCGACCACGCCGCGATCTATCACGGCGAGCGCAAGGTCGTCACCCGCTCGGTCGAGGGGCCGATCGTCGAGACCAACTACGCGCAGATCCGCGCCCGCGCGCTGAAGGTGGCCAAGCGCCTGGAGAAGGACGGCATCAAGCTCGGCGACCGGGTCGCGACGCTGGCCTGGAACACCTGGCGGCACATGGAGTGCTGGTACGGCATCATCGGCATCGGCGCGATCTACCACACCGTCAACCCGCGGCTGTTCCCCGACCAGATCTGCTGGATCGTCAATCATGCCGAGGACCGCATGATGTTCGTCGACCTGACCTTCGTGCCGCTGCTGGAGAAGCATGCGCGACGGGGCTGCCGACCATCGAGCGCTTCGTCATCCTGACCGACGCCGCGCACATGCCGAAGACGACGCTGAAGAACGCGGTCTGCCTACGAAGACTGGATCAACGAGGTCGACGACGACTTCGCCTGGCGGCAGTTCGACGAGAACACCGCCGCCGGCATGTGCTACACCTCCGGCACCACCGGCAATCCCAAGGGCGTGCTCTACTCGCACCGCTCCAACGTTCTGCACGCCTTCATGGCGGCGCTGCCGGATTCCAAGGGCATCTCCGCGCGCGACGTGGTGCTGCCGGTGGTGCCGATGTTCCACGCCAACGGCTGGTCGCTGGCGTTCTCGGCGCCGATGGTCGGCGCGACGCTGGTGCTGCCGGGGCCGAAGCTCGACGGCGCCTCGATCTACGAGCTGCTCGACATACAAGGTGACGCTTCACCGCCGCGGTGCCGACGGTGTGGCTGATGCTGCTGCAGGACCTGGAAAAGACCGGCGGCACGCTGCCGCACCTGAAGCGCGTGGTGATCGGCGGCTCGGCCTGCCCGCGCGCGATCACGCAGGCCTTCCAGGACAAATACGGCGTCGAGGTGATCCACGCCTGGGGCATGACCGAGATGAGCCCGCTCGGCTCGCTCTGCACCATGAAGCCGGAATACGCGACGCTGACCGGCGAAGCCAGGCTCGACATCGCAGATGAAGCAGGGCCATCCGCCGTTCGGCGTCGAGATGAAGATCACCGACGACGAGGGCAAGCGGCTGCCGTGGGACGGCAAGACCTTCGGCCGGCTGAAGGTGCACGGGCCGGCGGTGGCGCAAGCGCTATTTCAAGGACGACGGCGAAATCCTCGACGAGGACGGCTTCTTCGACACCGGCGACGTCGCCACCATCGACCAATACGGCTACATGCAGATCACCGACCGCTCCAAGGACGTGATCAAGTCCGGCGGCGAATGGATTTCATCGATCGATCTGGAAAACCTCGCCGTCGGCCATCCCAAGGTCGCGGAGGCCGCGGTGATCGGCGTCGCCCATCCGAAATGGGACGAGCGGCCGCTGCTGGTCGTCGTGCTGAAGAAGGGCGAGACGGCCACCAAGGAAGACATCCTCGGCTTCATGCAGGGCAAGATCGCCAAATGGTGGATGCCGGACGACGTCGTCTTCGTCGACGAAATCCCGCACACCGCGACCGGCAAGATCCAGAAGGTGACGCTGCGCGAGCGCTTCAAGGATTACCGGCTGCCGACGGTGCAGGCGGCGGAGTAACCGACTCCGCCGCCGCGCCACAAACAGCAACCTGCACCAAGAACCTTCAGCGCTTGTTGATGACGACTTCGAGATATTCGCCCGGCACCACCATGGCGCCGTCGTCGGCTTCATTGAGGTCTGCGATCAACGCCACAAGATCGGCGTGCAGGCCCTTTTGCTTGTCCGCGTCGAGCGCGGCAAAGGCCTTGAGCATGGGGCCGTAATAGGTCTTGAACAGGTCTATGAAATGCTCCGGCGACCGGTAGCGGAAGGCGAAATCGCGCGGCACGATCTGGATCGACGCAGCGTGCGGGCCGAACATCTCGTCCAGTGCGGCGCGCGTGCCCCACAGCGCCGGGGATTTGGCGCCGGCGGGCGGCGGCAGATATTTGCCGAGCGTCTTGAACATCCGGCCGATGAAGCCGTCCGGGGTCCAGTTGGCGAGCCCGATCTTGCCGCCGCTCCTGCAGACGCGCAGCATTTCCGCGGCGGCCTTGCTCTGGTTCGGCGTGAACATCACACCGAACGTCGAAACCACGGCGTCGAAGCTGTTGTCGGCAAAGGGCAGCGCTTCGGCGTCGGCTTCCTTGAAGGTGATGGTGAGGCCTTCGGCCTCGGCCCGCCGACGGCCGCGCTCGAGCAGGCTGCGGACGTAGTCCGTCGACGTCACCTCGCACCAGCGGCGGGCGGCAGCGAGCGTGACGTTGCCATTGCCGGCGGCGACGTCAAGCACGGTCTGGTCGGCGCGCAGGTCGAGCGCTTCGCACAATTGCTCGCCGACGATTTGCAGCGTGGTTCCCACCACGGCGTAATCGCCGGATGACCACGCGGCCTGTTGTTTGGCCTTGAGCGCCTGAAGATCGATTGTGGCAGGCGGGCGGCTTTGACTTATTACGGCGGCGGATGTCATTATCGTTCTCCATCGGTCGATGATCTCGACGGCAATTAGGCGCCGGAAGCACCTCGACCGTCACTTTCTACATATCGGACAGGCGTGGGAGCGAACGTGGGAGCCGGCGTGGAAAAGACCGTGGAAACCGGTCGACGCGGGCGCGGCGGCGCACCGCTGCAGTTGTGCGCCCTGGGTCCCATGAGCCTCAGCCGCGGCGGCGCGGCGCTTAAGCTGCCGTCGTCGCGAAAGGTGCGCGCTTTGCTCGCTTATCTGGCGCTGGCCCCGCATGCGGTCGGCGCGCAGCCAGCTCTGCGAATTGCTGTGGGACGTGCCCAATGATCCGCGCGGCGAACTGCGCTGGAGCCTCAGCAAGGTGCGCGGCCTTGTCGACGAGCCGGGGCGCAAACGCGTCGACACGCAAGGCGACGCCATCCGGCTCGATCTCGCCGACTGTTTTGTCGATGCGATCGAGGTCGAGCGCGCGGCGCAGCAGGGTATTGCGGCGCTCGATCCGCGAGCGGCTGCGCGCGCTGGCCGCGCTGTTCAGCAGGCGACTTCCTCGAGGGCCTGGAGATCGACCGCAGTCCGGCGTTCGACGCCTGGCTCACGGCGCAGCGGCGGCGCCTCCGCGCCTGCCATGCCGCCATCCTGGAGCAACTGGTCGGGCAGACGTCCGACGACGACGTGTTCGGCTACCTCGATGCCTGGCTCGCGCTCGCCCCGTTCGATCAGCGCGTCCACGAATTGCTGCTGGATGCGCTTGGCGCGGCGCGGCCGCATCCGCGAAGGCGAAGAGCATCTGGCGGCGACGGCGCGCGCGTTCGAGGCCGAAGGGCTGGATGTCGCTCCGCTGCGCGAAGCCTGGCGGGCGGCAGCGCGACGAAAGCCGCACGCCGCGCATCCAGGTCGCGCCAGCCATGTGCCGCTGCCAGCAGTCGCCGACGCGGCCGCGGCGGCGAGCGCCGCGCCGCGCTTCCATCGCCGTCATGCCGTTCGATCGACCGCGGCGCCGGAACGGCATTCGCGGCGGTTCCGCCGACGCCCTCGCCCATGACGTGATCACGCGCCTGGCGAAGCTGCGCAGCCTTTTCGTCATCGCCCAGGGAACCGTGTTCGCCCTGCACGAGCGCAGCATCGGGCCGCAGGAGGCGGGCCGCATGCTCAACGTCGACTATGTCGTCGGCGGAACGCTGCAGCGGCACGGCAAGCAGCTCACCGTTTCGGTCGAGCTCACCGAAACGCGAACCGCCCGCGTCGTCTGGACGGAGGTCTATCGAGCCAGACCATGGATGACGCGCTGGCCGTGCTCAACGAGATCGGCGACAGAATCGTCGCCGCGATCTCCAGCGAGATCGAGACGATCGAGCGCAATCGCGCCATTCTCAAGCCGCCGAGCTCGCTCGACGCGTGGGAAGCGCATCACCGCGGCCTCTGGCACATGTATCGGTTCAACAGGGCCGACAACGAACAGGCCCAGCGCTTCTTTGCCACGGCGGTGCGCCTCGACCCGACCTTCGCGCGCGCCTTTGCCGGGCTCTCATTCACGCACTGGCAAAACGCGTTCCAGGGCTGGGCCGAGCGCGAACGGGAAACCGAACGCGCATTCGAGGCTGCCGGTCAAAGCCTGATGGCGGACGACCGCGATCCGGCCGCGCATTGGGCCATGGGCCGCGCGCTGTGGCTGCAGAGCAGTCACGACCAGTCGATCGTCGAGCTGGAAAGGGCGATCGATCTCAGCCCGAATTTCGCCGCCGGCCATTACGCTCTGGCCTTCGTGCACTCGCAGGTCGGCGACCCGAGCGCAGCCATCAAGTACTCCGATCACTCGCGCCACCTCAGCCCGTTTGACCCGATGCTTTTCGCCATGCTGGGCGCCCGCGCCATGGCGCTGGTGCGCCTCGGCAAGCTCGACCGAGGCCGCCGACTGGGGCGTCAAGGCGGCGGCACGGCCGAATGCCCATGCCCATGTTCAGGCGATCGCCATGTACTGCGTCGCGCTCGCCGGCCGGCGCGAGGAGGCCCGCGCCTATCTCGCCTCGATCCGGAAAACGATCCCGCGCTATCGCGTCGACGATTTCCTGACCGCGATGCAGTTTGGCGCGGACGACGCCAAGCTCTTCCGCAAGGCGGCAAAAGACATCGCAGACTGATCGCGGCTGCAACCGGGGAACCCGGGCGGCCGCTGCCGGCGGTTCTCGCTGTTCTGACGACACCAAAGGCGCCAGTCTCGAATCCCGACAACGGAGATTGCCTGCCGCGCCTGCACGCTCTATCCCTCTCCGGCCATGACCAATCGAGACCTTCCGGCTGCGCGCCGAATCGCCTGAATGCTGCGCCGCCCCTTGACCAAAGAACCGATGTCGAAACTGGCCGCCTGGTCCGGGCGGCTGGGATGGTTTGCGCTCGCGGTCGCCGTGCTGTCGGTGGTCGTGGTGCGCTCGGGCATTCTGGAGATCGTGCCGGCGCTGGCAACTTTCGCCGCGGCGCTGGTATTTGCCGCGCTGGCGATCCTGCTCGCCTTTGCCGCTTTCGTCTCGATCTGGCGGCAGGGCCGCACCGGGCTTGGCCGCGCCGTGCTTGGCTTGCTGCTCGGCCTCGTGCTGCTCGCTTACCCGGCCTTTCTCGGCTATCGCGCCTGGAAGCTGCCGGCGATCTACGACGTCACCACCGACACCAGCAATCCGCCGCGCTTTGATGCGCTTACCCAGTCGCGCCCACCCGGGCTCAACACCTATCACGCGGCCTTCGCAGCGCTGCAGCGCGCCTCCTATCCGAACATCGTGCCGCTGCAATATGACGCGCCGCCCAAGCTCGTCTACGACACCGTGCTGAAGCTGGTCGACAAGCGAAAATGGCGCATCGCCGACGCACGCCCGCCGGCGGGGCGGCGCGAGGCGGTCATCGAAGCGGCGACGCGGTCGCTGATCATGGGTTTCCCCGACGACGTGGTCATCCGCATCACCTCGCTCGGCGCCGGGACGCGCGTCGACGTGCGCTCGGCGTCGCGCCATCCCTGGCCCGACCTCGGCGCCAATGCTTCGCGCGTGCAGGGCCTGCTCGACGATATCGACGAAGCGGTAAGTTCGGCGCCGGAACCGCGGCGGCCACCGGAGCCGCAGCCGAAAGCGCCGCCGGCGCCCAAGCGTCAGCCCACCAAACGATAGATGCCGTCGATCGCCGGCTGGCCGTCGGTCTGCACGATCCCGCGCGCGGTGAGGTCTTCCATGTGCGCCAGCACCGACAGGCCGGCGGCGCCGGTCAGCCGCGGGTCGATGCCGATATAGATCGCGCGCACGATGGTGGGAATGTCGGTCTCGCCCTTGGCGAGGCGGCGCAGGATCGAGGCTTCGCGCGCATGCCGGTGCAGGATGTAATAATTGACGAAGCGCGAGGCGTCCTCGATCGCGGGCCCGTGGCCGGGCAGGTAAACGCCCTCGCCGCGCTTGGCCAGCTTCTGCAGCGAGGCCATGTAGTCGCTCATGGCGCCGTCGGGCGGCGCCACGATCGAGGTCGCCCAGGCCATGACGTGGTCGCCGGCAAATAGGATGTTCTTTTCCTTGAACGCATAGGCCATGTGGTTGGCGGTGTGGCCCGGCGTCGTCACCGCCTCGATGCTCCAGCCGTCGCCGGAAACGACCTCGCCGTCCTTGAGCGCCACGTCAGGACGGAAGTCGCGGTCGGCGCTGGCATCGAGCGGGTTGTGCTCGCCGATATGCAGCGGCCGCGCGGCGCGGTGCGGGCCCTCGGCATAGACGGTGGCGCCGGTTGCCGCCTTGATCGCCGGCACCGCCGGCGAATGGTCGCGATGCGTATGGGTGACGAAGATTGCCGTCACCGTCTCGTTGCGCACGGCGTCGAGCAGCGCGGCGATGTGCGCCGGATCGTCGGGGCCGGGATCGACGATCGCCACCTTGCCGCGGCCGACGATGTAGGAGAGCGTGCCCTTGAAGGTGAACGGCCCCGGATTGTTGGCCATCACCCGGCGCACGCCGGGCAGCACCTCGTCCGCGGCGTCGGGCGCAATCTCGAGGTTCTTGTTGAAGGGAATGTCTTCGGCCATTTCAATCTGTCATGCGCGGGCTTGGCCCGCGCATCCTGCTGAGGATGGCATTGTGCCTACCGAAGCGAGATGGCCGCGACAAGCCCGGCCATGACCGCCTAATGAATCTCCGGCTCGGGGATTTTTTCCGTGCCCTGGAGGAAATCGAAGTCGCAGCCGGCGTCGGCCTGCCCGATGTGATCGGAAAACAGCGCGCCGTAGCCGCGCGGATATTTCGGCGCCGGCTTCTTCCAGGCGGCCTTGCGGCGGGCGAGTTCCTCGTCCGAGACGTGCAGATGGATCGAGCGCTTCTCGACGTCGATCTCGATCTCGTCGCCGGTCTTCACCAGCGCCAGCGGCCCGCCGACGAAGCTTTCCGGCGCGACGTGCAGGATGCAGGCGCCGTAGCTGGTGCCGCTCATGCGCGCCGTCGGAAATGCGGATCATGTCGCGCACGCCCTGCCCCAACAGGCGTTTCGGGATCGGCAGCATGCCCCACTCCGGCATGCCGGGGCCGCCCTTCGGGCCGGCGTTCTTCAAGACCAGGATGTGGTCGGGGGTGACGTCGAGATCGTCGCGCTCGATCTCGCGCATCATGTGGTTGTAGTCCTCGAAGGCGATCGCCTTGCCGCGGTGCTTGAGGAAGCGCTTGTCGGCGGCGGCCGGCTTGATGACGCAGCCGTTCGGCGCGAGATTGCCCTTGAGCACGGCGGTCGCGCCCTCGGCATAGACCGGATCGTTGAGCGAGTGGATGACGTCGGCGATGATAGACCTTGCCGCCCTCGATGTTGTCGCCGACGGTCTTGCCGGTGACGGTGAGGCAGGTGAGGTCGAGCTTCTCGCGCAGGTTCTGCATCAGCGCGCGCAGGCCGCCGGCGTAGAAGAAATCCTCCATCAGATATTTGCCCGACGGCCGCACATTGGCGAGCACCGGCACCTGGCGCGAGAGCTCGTCGAACCGCTCCATATCCATCGGGATGCCGGCGCGGCGCGCCATGGCCACGACGTGGATGATGGCATTGGTCGAGCCGCCCATCGCCATGTGCACCTTGATGGCGTTGTCGAAGGCGGCGGGCGTGAGAATTTTCGCCGGCGTCAGATCCTCCCACACCATGTCGACGATGCGGCGGCCGGCGACGCCGCACATGCGCGGATGATTGGAATCGGCCGCCGGGATCGACGACGCGCCGGGCAGCGACAAGCCGAGCGCTTCGGCGATCGCCATCATGGTCGCCGCGGTGCCCATCACCATGCAGGTGCCGAACGAGCGGGCGATGCCGCCCTCGATCTCGTTCCATTCCTCGTCGCTGATGTTGCCGGCGCGCTTCTCGGTCCAGTACTTCCACACGTCGGAGCCGGAGCCGAGATATTCGCCGCGCCAGTTGCCGCGCAGCATCGGGCCCGCCGGCACGTAGATCGACGGAATGCCCATGCTGATCGCGCCCATGATCAGGCCGGGCGTGGTCTTGTCGCAGCCGCCCATCAGCACCGCGCCGTCGATCGGATGGCTGCGCAGCAGCTCCTCGGTCTCCATCGCCAGCAAGTTGCGATAGAGCATGGTCGTCGGCTTCACGAAGGTCTCGGCGAGCGAGATCGCCGGCAGTTCGAGCGGGAAGCCGCCGGCCTGCAGCACGCCGCGCTTCACGTTCTCGGCGCGCGCGCGCAGATGCGCGTGGCAGGGGTTGATGTCGCTCCAGGTGTTGATGATGCCGATCACCGGCTTGCCGGACCAGTCGGCCGCGTCGTAGCCGACGCCGCGCAGGCGCGAGCGATGGCCGAACGAGCGCATGTCGTCGACGCCGAGCCAGCGATGGCTGCGCAGCTCTTCTGGACGCTTACGTTTGGTCATGGGCGGGATGTACGGACCGGCGCAGCCTCAGTCAATCGACAGGTTGGCGGCGTGGACGACCTTTTCCCACTTGGCGGTTTCGTCGGCGAGCAGCTTGCCGAAATCGGCCGGCGAGCCGGGGATCGGCGTGCCGCCGAGCTGCTTCAGCTTCGCCTGCATGTCGGGATCCTTGAGCGCCGCGTTGATCTCCTTGTTGAGCAGGTCGACGATCTCCGGCGGCGTGCCTTTCGGCGCCACCAGGCCGAAGAAGGCGCTCGCCTCGTAGCCGGGCACGGTCTCGGCGACCGTCGGCACGTCGGGCAATTCGGGCGAGCGCTGTCGCGGTGGTCACCGCGAGCGCGCGCAGCTTGCCGGCCTTGATGTGGCCGATCGACGACGGCAGGTTGTCGAAGGTCACCTGCACCTGACCGCCCAGCAGATCGGTGAGCATCGGCGCCGAGCCCTTATAGGGAACGTGCGTCATCTTCAGTGCCGGTCATCATCTTGAACAGTTCGCCGGACAGATGGATCGAGGTGCCGTTGCCGGACGACGCCATGTTGATCTTGTCGGGATTGGCTTTGACGTAGGCGATGAATTCGGCGACGGTCTTGACCGGCACCGACGGATTGACCTCCATCACGTTCGGTACGCGAATGAAGCCGCCGACCGGCGTGAAGTCGCGCAGGAACACGAAGTTGAGGTGCTTGTAGAGCGTGGCGTTGATCGTGTTGGCCGGGTTGGCGAGAAACAGCGTGTAGCCGTCCGGCGCCGCCTTTGAGGCGAATTCGGTGCGCGATGTTGTTGCCGGCGCCGGCCTTGTTCTCGACGATGAACTGCTGGCTGCAGCTTTTCGCTCAGCCACTGACCGAACAGACGGGCGGAGATGTCGGTCGAGCCGCCGGGCGGATAGCCGACGATGATGCGCACCGGGTGGTCCGGATAGCCGGCCGCGCGAGCGTTGCCGACCGCGAACGGCGAAACGAAGATCAGTCCGAGCAGCAGCCGCGACCCAAGCCTGACAATCCATTGCATCGAAAGCCCCCCTTCCGTTGCGGTCGCGCTGGAGGGCGCCCGCATTGTTTTTTCGGCCGCGCACCCTACGCGGCGCGGGGCGCCCCGCACAAGGTGGTTGCAGGAATGGAAAACGCCGATAGCCCCGGCCGGCCTTGGGAACCCTGCGAAATCAGCGTTCGCGGCGGGTATGGCTGCCGGCCTTGTTGGCCAGCATGTATCCCAGCATGACCGCTTCGACCAGCATGGTGATCTGCAGATTGCGCGGCGAAACTTGGCCGTCGCCGGCAGGCGCGCCGATTGAGGTTTTCGACCGGCCGACCACGAGGACGACAAGCGGGACCGCGGCGGCAACCGCGTAGACGGCGCCAGCGATCAGCCGCGCGTAAAGGATGCCGTAGCTTGCCTCCAGCGCAACCAGTCCGGCGGTGGTCAGATAGTAAAGGGCAATAAGTCCGAACAGCAGGAACACTACCGCGGCAATGGCACGGCGAAGGAGCCGGCCGAAGATTGCAGTAAACGCGGCCCCGGTAATCTCGCTGAGCTGCATGGCCGGCGCCGTTATCGCCGCGCCAGGCCGAACAGGAAACCAATGCCGGCAGCGACGCCCAGCATCACCAGCGGCCGGTGCTCGACCTCCTCGGCGATGCGCTTGACCGCGTCGCCGCCCAGACGCGTGGCGCCGTCGGCGACCGACTCCGTGACGGAATCTGCGCCGTCGCGCGCGCGCTTGACGATGCGGCCTAGCGCCTCGTCGACGAAACCGTAGATATCGTCGGAAGCGCCGGAAAATTCGCGCTTGCCGACGCCGCCGACACGATTGAGACGCGTCTCCAGGTCGTTCAACAGTTCGCGGATCGCCGCAACTTCATCGGTGGTGGCGGTCTTGCTACGCGTCGTCATGCTGGCCTCGTCAAATCGGTATTAAACCCAGGCCGCGACGGACGCGCAGGCCTTGCAAAAAACAACGCGGCGGCAGCCGCGCGGTTCCATCATCGCGGAACTTGGTCCCACCCGCCTTATCCCGGCAATTCCAGCTCCTCCTCGACCAGCACATGCTCGACAACGGCAAGCACCGCGATCACCAAGGGCACGGCGAGGAACGTTCCCACCGGACCCCACAGCCAGGTCCAGAACACCACCGACAGGAACACCGTCAGTGGATTGAGCGGAAACCGCCGTCCGATCACTCCCGGCGCCACGAACTGTCCTTCCATCGTGGCGATGGCGAGAAAAAGAAGCGGCGCGAGCAGTGCGTAACTCAGCGAGGGAAACGTCGCGACGCCCGCGACGAGCAGCGCGAGCTCCATCATCAGGGCGCCGACATAGGGAATGAAATTGAGGAGAAAACCGAGCACGCCCCAGGCGACGGGGTTCGGCAGTCCGACGAAAGAGGCGATCAACCCCGCCGCGGCGCCTATGAACATATTGATGATCGTCACGATGCCGAGATAGTCGGTGAGATTGCGCTCGATGTCGTTGATGATCCTGATGGCGCGAAGGCGTGAATCGCGGGCCCTGAAGCGGGCGATAAGGCCGCTGCGCAGCCGCGGGCGTCCCAGCAGGAAGAAGAACAGCGTGGCAAAAAAGATGATGATTTGCCCGATCGCCGGAGTGACGACGACCGCCGTCGACTTCAGCAGATTGGCGATGTCAATGCCGGAGCCGAGGCTTCCGCCCGGCAGAATGGCGTTGTGCAAGCTCGGCCAAGCCGTCAGCGGTTGCTCGAGCGCATGCAGCTTCTCCTCGATCTTGTTGCCGATATCCGGCGCATGACTGATCCATTCGAGCGCCGGTCCCGACAGCAATGCAATCACGGCGTAGAAGAGCGCGACCACCAGCAGCCATAGCGCGATCGCCGTGACCACCGCCGGAATCCGGTAGGCGGCGGCGCGGTTCGCCACCGGGCCGAGGATCATGCCGATGACGAAGGCGGCGGTGACCGGCACCAAAAAGGCGCGCGCCAGATCAAGTGCGATGAAAAGCAGGATGAAAAAAATGCCGATGAGGCTCAGCTGCGACGCGCGGCCCCATAGAAGGCCAGCCGGCAAGGCCGCTGGCGGATCGGCAGACTCGGGCCGCTCCCCGGAGAACGGCTGAGCAATGAGGCGAGTCCTTGCCGGGCCTCGCGCAGCCACATCAGCCATCGAATTCTCCCCGAGATTGCTCACCCCGGTAACGGCGGATGGCGAAAATGGTTGCCTGATGCGTGCGGCCAGGGCCGGCCGCTACGGAAGGCGTCAAATATCTGGTTTGATGGTCGGAGTGGCGGGATTTGGTATCCGGCTGTTTTTTAATGGAAATTGCTCTCGTTTTTGCAGTTAGCCCACCTCGTTGTGCCCTCGGCATGCGTGTTCGGGACATTTCCGGAAGACACGCAGATTTCGGCCGCGAGAACGAGTTGCTATGCTTGTCATGTGGCGGGAAGTGCTCTCATCGCGAGGTCGAAAAATGAGCAAGCTTCTTTCGCTATTCGTCATTGCCGTTGTGGGTATCGGCATCAGCTTCACTGACGTTCGCGCGGCCAGGGCCGCAGCGGTCGCACCGCTCGCGACACCGCAGTTCGTTTTCGCCGTTCCTGTCGGCGGCGGATGTGGTCTCGGCGTCCGTCGCGGTCCTTATAACGACTGCGCGCCCGTCTCCGTCTATGGCGGGTATTACCGCGCGTATGTTCACGGCTACTATCGCGGATATCGTCGAGGATATTACCGGGGCTACCACGACGCCTATTATCCATATGTTCGCTACTACAGCGACGGCGGCATTGCGGTCGACCAGGGCGGCTGCGCTTTCGGCTCGTATCCGGTGTGCAACGGCGTCGCCTGCTGGCGCGTCTGTTACTGATCGCGGGTTTGAAAACGGGCATCGCGTGGACAGCAACCCCTGCCGGACGCCGCCAAGTTCTGTAGCGGATGCAAGAAGTGTCTACTCAGGCTGTGTACTCTGAGCAAAGGTTGGCGAACCGGATGATGTACAGTCCCCTCTCATGTTGATCGCGGCTTTCACCGGCAAGTCAATTTAGCGGACATCGATTGCGCCCTTGAGGAAGGCCCGCCAATGTCAAAAAGCATACTTGATTGGCCCGCGACTGATTTTTAAAGTGAGCTAGTGTAAGCGTCTGGAGACAGTGACGCGGTGTAAAGGGGGAAAAATGCTGCGAGTATTTGCGATAGCCATTGCGCTTGGCCTGCTGGCCGAAGTCGTTCCTGCTTCCGCACAAAGCGGCGCATCTTCATGCGAACAATATTGCGCCAGTGTGCGCTGCCGCGGGATAAAATCATCAACATGCATGACCAATTGTGTTCCGGCTTGCAAGAAAGCGCACACCAAGAGCAAGTAACTGCTGCCGACGTTCGCCTTGCGATCTTTCCGGGATCAGCGCGGCTGGGAACGGCTGATTGTTTTCGACAGAGACACGCGTAATCCTCCCATACGTATTTCGGGAGACGCTTTCGGACGCTGTAATTTCCGCTGGGGTTCAGGCCTAGCCGGGGCATTTGCACGAGGCGTCTGTGTACGCGCTTGCGTGCTTGGGTGCCCCCGAGTTCTACAGCAGAACCAGATAGTTGTGTTAAATCAGCGCCCAAGCCGGAAGGCTGGTCGGAGTGGCAGGATTTGAACCTGCGACCCCCACGTCCCGAACGTGGTGCGCTACCAGACTGCGCTACACTCCGACTGGCGGCGGCCTTATAACCCTCCCACCCTGAAAGCCGCAAGCTTGAGACAAGAATGACCGCCGAGCCGGGAACGCGCGTAATGAAGGCTGACGATGCGGCAATCGCCGCGGCGGCGCGTTGTCTCCGCCAAGGCGGGCTGGTCGCATTTCCGACCGAAACCGTCTATGGGCTCGGCGCCGACGCCGGCAATGGCGAGGCGGTGGCGCGGCTTTATGCCGCCAAGGGCCGGCCGGCATTCAATCCGCTGATTTCCCATGTCGCCGACGTTGCGGCAGCGAGGCGCCTTGCCCTTTTCGATGCGGCGGCGGAACGGCTCGCGGCAGCGTTCTGGCCGGGGCCGCTGACGATGGTACTGCCGAAGCGCGAAGACTGCGGCGTCGCCGATCTGGCGCTCGCCGGGCTCGATACCGTTGCGGTGCGCATGCCGGCGCACCGCATCGCGCACGAATTGCTTACGGCGTTCGGCGGGCCGGTGGTGGCGCCGTCGGCCAACCGCTCCGGCCATGTCTCGCCGACCAGCGCCGCCCATGTGCTCGCCGATCTGCGCGGCCGCATCGACATGGTGATCGATGGCGGTCCCTGCCCGGTCGGCGTTGAATCGACCATCGTGTCCTGCCTCGGCGAGCCGGTGCTGCTGCGCCCCGGCGGCGTGGCGCGCGGCGATATCGAGCGCGTGCTCGGCCGCGGGCTCAAAGTCGCGGCGGCGGAAACCGAAGCGCCGCTGGCGCCGGGCATGCTGGCCTCGCATTACGCGCCCAAGGCACGGCTGCGGCTCGACGCCGAGGCGGCGCAAGACGGCGAAGCGCTGCTCGCTTTCGGGCCGGCGCCGGCTGCCGGCGCACGGACGCTCAATCTGTCGCCGCGCGGCGACCTGATCGAGGCGGCGGCCAACCTGTTTTCCCATCTGCGCGCGCTCGATGCCGCCGGCGCCAGGACCATCGCGGTGATGAAAGTGCCGCACGAGGGACTTGGCGAAGCGATCAACGACCGCCTCAAGCGCGCCGCCGCACCGAGAATGGAAAAAGTAAAATGAACCTGCAAACCAAGCCGCAAGCCGAACGCAAGCTCGCACCCGATCTGCTCGCGCGCTTTGCGGCAATCGTCGGCGAGAGATACGCGATCACCGACCCGCAGGTGCAAAAGGCCTATCTGCTCGAGATGCGCGACCTCTACCAAGGCCACACGCCGCTCGTGCTGCGGCCGGGCTCGGTGCAGGAAGTGGCGGCCATCGCCGCGCTCGCTAACGAAACCAAGACCGCGATCGTGCCGCAGGGCGGCAATACCGGCCTCGTCGGCGGGCAGATTCCGCATCACGGCGAGATCATCCTCTCGCTCAATGCGACTCGATAAAATTCGTGAAGTCGATCCGGTCTCCAACACCATGACGGTCGAAGCCGGCGTTACCTTGCAGCGCGCGCGCGAGGCGGCGGCCGCCGCCGACCGGCTCTATCCGCAGCTGTTGCCGTCGGAGGGCACCTGCACCATCGGCGGCAATCTTTCCACCAATGCCGGCGGCGTCGCGGCCGTTGCGCACGGCATCGCCCGCTCGCATGCGCTCGGCCTCGAAGTCGTGCTCGCCGACGGCCGCGTGCTCAACAACCTGAACAAGCTGAAGAAGGACAACACCGGCTACGACCTGAAGAACCTGTTCATCGGCTCCGAAGGTACGCTCGGCATCATCACCGCGGCGGTGTTGCGGCTGGTGCCGCGGCCGCGTTCGGTGGAAACCGCCTTTGCCGGCGTGCCCTCGCCGCAGGCCGGCGTCGATCTGCTCAACCTCGCCGTCGAGCGCACCGGCGGCGGCGTCACCTCGTGCGAATTGATGGCGCGCAGCGGCATCGAGGCCGTGGTCGAGCACGATGCAAGCTCGCGCGATCCGCTTGGCGCAGCCGCATCCGTGGTACATCTTGCTCGAGTTATCGTCGCAGGCGCGCAGCGGCTTGCGCGAAGTGATGGAAGATATCCTCGCCGATGGCCAGCAGCGCGGCCTGATCGAGGACGCGACCATCGCCGGCAGCCTCGAACAGGCGAAAGCCTTCTGGCGCATCCGCGAAATGTTCGGCGAGGTGCAGCGGCTTATCGGCGCCTCGATCAAGCACGACGTGTCGGTGCCGGTCGCCGCGGTGCCCGCTTTCATCGAGGAAGCCAATGCCGCGGCGGTGAAGCTGATCCCGGGCAGCCGGCCGCTGCCCTTCGGCCATATCGGCGACGGCAACATCCATTACAACGTGACGCAGCCGGTAGGCGCCGACGCCAAGAAATTTCTCGCGCGCTGGGACGAGGTCAACGCCGTGGTGTTTGCCGTGGTGAAGAAGCTCGGCGGCTCAATTTCAGCGGAACATGGCGTCGGCGTGATGAAGCGTGACATTTTGCCGCAGTACAAGGACGCGGTCGCGCTTGAGCTCATGCGGGCGCTCAAGCGCACGCTCGACCCCAACAATATCCTCAATCCGGGCAAGGTGCTGTAGGCCCGGGCGCACGCTCATGGCGCGGTGCCGCGATCAATCCCGGTCATCGAGGACCGCCTCGTAGATATCGCTCATTGCAATCGCCAGCAGCAGGTTGCTGGCGAGGCTGGAGGGCGACAAACACAAGTCCTGCGCCTTGCGGTTAAACTCGACAAAGACGGGCTCGGGCATCTCAGCCCTGACCATACGACGCGGCACAGGTTGCGTCTGACCAACGCTGTTTTCCGTCGCATGCTGGACGGCTCGGCGGCCGCGCTTGAGTTTGATCTTGTGATAGCAGCAGATCACTCTGACGCTCCCCGGCGTCGAACCCAGCGCTCTGGCGATCTCCAACGCCGAGCTGCCTTGTTCCGCCATGAGTCTTACAAGACAGAGGTTCTCGGGGGTGAATATGCGGCAAGTCCGTCGCATCGCCGTTCTCCGTTCGGGACCAAACGATGGTTTCTAAATTTGCTTGGCACCCGTTTGGTCGCGATAAATCATGACGAGGTTCAGGCCAGAAGCGGCCACGATCGCAGCAATCGTGAAATTTGTGACGCATATCACAGAAGTCAGACCGGCCGCCGGTCCGTGCGAACCCGCGCTAGAACAGCGCGCCCTGCCCGCCGTCATCGCCTGCTGCGCGTTTCGCCGGCGCGCGCTTGGCGGCAGGCTTTGCCAGCGCGGGCTCGGCATCCGCCGCCAGCGGCTCAATCAACTTCGCATCGTCGTTGGCGACGCGGTTGACCGCGGTGGAAATCTCATGGGCCTCGCAGCAGATCCTCGCGCGCGGGCGCGATCAGCGCCGCGGCGGTGACGCCATCGACATGGGCGCAGTCGAGCCACAGGTCGAAAGCCTCCGGCGGCACCACCACCGGCATGCGTTCATGGATCGACGACAAAGCGCCGTTGGCGCCGGTGGTGACGATCGCCGCCGTTTCCAGCTCCTCGCCGTTCGGGCCGGTCCAGGATTCCCAAAGCCCGGCAAAGGCAAGGAGGCCGCCGCCTTTGGCATGCACGAAAAACGGCCGCTTGCGCCCGCCGCCGGTCTGCCATTCGTAAAAGCCGTCGGCCGGGATCAGGCAGCGCCGGCGCTTCATGGCGGCGCGGAAGGCGGGCTTTTCCAGTACGGATTCGCCGCGCGCATTGATCAACAGCGCGAAGGCCTTCGGGTCCTTGACCCAGGACGGCAAAAACCCCCAGCGCACCAGCGCGAATTGCCGCTTGCCGTCCACCTGGCGCACGATCGCGATCGGCTGCGTCGGCGCGATATTGTAGCGCGGCGGGAAATTCGGCTGCTCGGCATAGCGAAACAGCGCCCGGATCGCTTCCGGCGCGGACGTCAGTGTGTAGCGGCCGCACATGTCCTTAATTGCACCTTAACCGGGACAAATAACACTCCCCCGCGGGTGGATTGGGTGACGGTTGTCTCGATGAAAGATCAGGATTGCGCCGAGGCAATGCAAGCGGTCGAGGGCTGGTCGGAGGGCGACGCGGGCGGCGCGATCCGGCTGGCCAATGCCAATATCAATCCGATGACCGGCCTTGCCACCGACTATCTCAACCACTTCAACGAAGCGGTCATGCTCTTAGAAATGCTGCCGAGCTGCCCGGATTGCATCGCCGATTTCCTCGACTGGCAGCCGAAAAGCTACCGCGAGCATTTCCTCGCTTCGCGCTTCAAGGACCGGCACATGGCGGTCGCCGCCTACGAGGCCGCCGATCCGACCGTGCGCAACTATCTCGACACGCTGGCCGGCACCATGACGGCGGTGCTCGAAGCGACCCGCACGGCCATGCGCGCCGATCTGCCGCGCCCGAAGGCGCGGCAGTTCGCGCAGCAGGCCGTCGCCTCGCTCAAGCCGCTGGTCGCGCTCGCCGGCGCGGTGATCAATGGCGATGCCGAGGCGCTGGCCGGCGACGCCGCGGCGCCGCAGGCGGCGATCGACCGGCTGCTGGGACGATAGCCGCTTGTCCGACAGCCGAACCTATCCGCAGCGCCCCTATCTCGCGGTCAGCGCGGCGATTATCCGCGCCGGCAAAGTCCTCGTTGTCCGCCGCGCGCGCAGCCCGGCGCAAAACCTCTATACCTTTCCCGGCGGCGCGGTGGAAATCGGCGAGACCTTGAACGAAGCGGCGATACGCGAGGTGCGCGAAGAAACCTCGCTCACGATCGAACCGCTCGCGCTCGCCGGCCACCGTGAAGTCATTACCCGCGATGCACAGGGGCGCATCGAGCGTCATTTCGTCATCCTCTGCCTTGCCGCGCGCTGGCGTTCCGGCGAACCGACGCTCAACGAAGAACTCGATGACGCGCGCTGGATCGCGCTCAGCCGAGATTTCTGCGCTCCGCACCACCGACGGCCTGGCCGAAATCGCCGCGGCGGCCTTTGCCCGCCTCGCCGAAGCGGGAGGCTGAGCGTTTGCGCCTTGCGAAGACCACAAGTGGAGCGCATATCACTGCCGCCAAAGGGTGAGAGCGCGCGTGAAGAAGCTGCTGATCATCGCTGCCATGCTCGGCTGCCTTGCCGCGCCGCCGGTGCGCGCGGTCGAGGGCGGCGCCGCGCCTTATGACGGCGATATCGCGCGGCTCGCCGAAATCCTCGGCTCGCTGCACTACCTGCGCAATGTCTGCGGCGCCAATGAGGGGCAGAAATGGCGGAACCAGATGCAGGCGCTGATCGACGCCGAAGCGCTTGAAGGAGAGCGCAAACGCAAAATTGTGGCCAGCTTCAATCGTGGTTACCACGTATTTCAGCAAACCTATCGCACCTGCACCCCGGCCGCCGATATCGCCATTCGCCGCTATCTTGATGAAGGCGCCAAAATTTCCCGCGACATTACGGCCCGATACGCCAATTGAGGCGGCCGGATTAACCTTTCTTTCAGGTCTGGCTAGGATGCCCGCGGCCCCCTTGATAACGTCCATTGCTCATCAGGGGACGCGTCCCTAGCCGGGCGCCTTGGGATTGAAAGTGACAATGACGACTGTCGGGCGGTCAACACATTCGCGCGAGCCGATCGCCGATCACGAACAGAAGCGCGTTGCGCTGGGCTATCTGCATGAAGCCTGGGCGGAAGCGCGCCTCGACGGCATCGATGGCGACTGCATGGCGCAGGCCTGCCTGTTCGCCGCGCTCGCCGAATTCGTCACCACCTATGGCGAAGACGCCGCCGCGAATTTCGCCGAGCGCCTCGGCGCCCGCATCCGCAACGGCGAATTTTCCATCGATCAGCAGCGGCAATAGGCGCGGCAAGCGCCTTTTCAGCCTGGCGACGTGCTCATTCCGTAAAAGCGCAACAGCACCGCGTCGACATCGGTCCGATAAAACGGCTTCTTCAGAAACGCAAGCGCGCCGCCGGCGCGCGCACGGCTGGCGATGGCGTCGTCCGCGTTCGCCGTCATCATCACCACCGCGACTTTCGGAGTCTCGCGCTTGATCTCCGACAGAGTTTCGAAGCCGTTGAGGCCGGGCATATTGTAGTCGAGAAACACCATATCGAATTTGCCGCTGCGCAACTGGTTGAGCGCGGCAATGCCTTCCTCGGCTTCGTTAATGTCCAGCGCAAAGCGGCTCCCCGATAGAATCTTGCGCACGATGCTGCGCATGGTCCCCGAATCGTCGACGATCAAAATGCGCGTCGGAACTTTGACGCGAATGCAGAGCTCGACGAGTTTGCGTGCATCATCCGGACTCGTAGGTTTGGTCACGGTGCCGTCGCTGCCGGCGAGCTGCCCCATCGCATTCGGCGCCGAGAGGACGACAAACGGCGCAGGCGTGACCGCGCGCGCGGCATTCAGCGCCGCCTCCTTCTCGTCGCTCGCCAGCTTCGAATCGATGACGCAAATGTCGATCCCGCCCTTGGCAAGCTTTTTACGGGCAGCGGCAGCATCGGCGGCGGCAAATTCGATCGGCACCGATGCCAGCGCTGCGCCTTCGCGCCACAGGTTTTGCTCTGACGGCACGGAGGTGATCAACAGCAGGCCCAGCGAAATGAGATCGCCGCTCATGGTCCCCCCACCCCTCGGCGACCGGCGGAGCCGGCAAGTGCGTGGGATGCGCGGGCACCGTTCTTAGTGGCCCACGCGGCATTTTCAATCCACAGGGAAACGCCGGACGACATTCTGGGGATAACTCGGATCGGTGACATGACGCGGGTACATGGCGCAATCAGGCGCCGGCAAGAGTCTCCAGGAAATTGACGCACTCGCCTTGGCCTGACGTTACCAAGGTCCCTTCCCACGCCACCTGCTGCCCGCGCACAAATGTTCCGACCGGCCAGCCGGTGACGGTAACGCCATTATATGGCGTCCAACCGGCACGTGATGCAATCCAACCATCAGTGATGGTTTCCCGCCGCTTAAGATCAACGACGGTGAGGTCGGCATCATAGCCGGCGGCTATGCGGCCCTTGCGGGCGATGCCGAACACCCGCGCCGGGCCGGCGCTGGTGAGATCGACAAAGCGCGGCAAGCGAAAGTCGGCCGGCATTGACGTGATCGAGCATGATCGGAACCAAAGTCTGCACGCCGGTCATGCCGGAATGCGTCTTCGGATAGGGCTGCGCCTTTTCCTCGCGCGTGTGCGGCGAATGGTCCGATCCGATACTATCGATGACGCCTTGCGCGACGCCGTCCCACACCCCGGCGCGGTGAGCCGCATCGCGAATCGGCGGATTGAGCTGGGCGAGCGTGCCGAGCCTTTCGTAGCAATCGGGCGCGGCCAGCGTCAGATGCGCCGGCGTTGCTTCCGCCGTGGCAACGTCCTTGTGATCGGCCAGGAAGGCTGCTTCCTCCTTGGTGGTGACGTGCAGCACATGCACGCGCTTTCCGGTTTCGTGCGCGAGGCGAACGAGGCGCTGCGTACACATCAGCGCCGCGGTTGCATCGCGCCAGACCGGATGCGAGCGCGGATCGCCCTCGACGCGCAAATTCATGCGCTCGCGCAGCCGATATTCATCCTCGGAATGAAACGCGGCGCGGCGGCTGATCGCATTGAGCACGGCGCGCACGCCGTCGTCGTCCTCGATCAGCAGCGTGCCGGTGGATGAGCCCATGAACACCTTGACGCCGGCGGCGCCGGGCAAGCGCTCGAGCTCGCCCAGTTCGGGCGTGTTCTCGCGGGTCGCCCCGACATAGAAGGCGAAATCACAATGCATGCGGTGGTGCGCGCGTCTGACCTTGTCGGCGAGCGCTGCGGCGGTCGTCGTGTTCGGATCGGTATTGGGCATCTCGAACACGGCGGTGACGCCGCCGAGCACGGCGCCGCGCGAACCGGATTCGAGGTCCTCCTTGTGGGTCAGCCCCGGCTCACGAAAATGCACATGGCTATCGATGACGCCGGGCAACAAATGCAGGCCGCGGCAATCGATCGCCTCGGCCGCAGAGGCGCGCGTCAGATCGCCGATGGTGGCAAAGCGGCCGCCGCGGATGCCGATATCGCGCAAGCCTTCGCCGTCCTGGTTGACGACGGTGCCGCCCTTGAGGATGAGGTCGTAGGTCGCGGCCATGTTTTGAACGGTTCTAACCGGCTTGAGACTTGGGCAACAGCGCTTACGTTCCGCCGCGAGTTCTGGCAAGAGAGGCCCAACAGAGAATTGGCATGCAGGCAGCGCTCCTTCCCGACCGCGGCGTGGTCAAGGTGTCCGGCGACGATCCCCGACGCTTTCTCAACGGCCTCGTCACCAACGATATGGCCAAGGTGAAGCCGGCCAGCGCCCAATTTGCCGCGCTGCTCACGCCGCAGGGCAAAATCATCAGCGATTTCATCATCGTCGAGGCGCTGCCGGAGGACGGCGGCGGCTTCTTCCTCGACTGTCCGCGGGTGCTGGCAGCGATGCTCGTGGAAAAACTCAATTTCTACAAGCTGCGCGCCAAAGTCACGGTACAGGATTTGTCGGAGCAACTCGGCGTCATGGCGTTCTGGGACGGTATCGGTCAAAGCGACGACGGCCTGAGCTATGCCGATCCGCGGCTTGCCGCGCTCGGCACGCGCACGATCCTGCCGCCCGATCTTGCCGCCGAAGCCGCGGCCAATCTCGGCGCCAAGCTTGCCGGTCACGAAGCCTATGATGCGCACCGCATCGCGCTCGGCGTGCCGCGCGGCGGCGAGGATTTCAGCTACCTCGGCGCTTTCCCGCATGAGGCCGACATGGACCAGCTCGGCGGCGTCGACTTCGACAAGGGCTGCTATGTCGGCCAGGAAGTCGTCTCCCGCGTCGAGCACCGCGCCAGCGCGCGCAGCCGCGTGGTGCCGATAGCCTATGATGAGTACGCGCCACTGCCCGGCCTGCCGGTGATGGCGGGAGACAAGCAGATCGGTGTGCTCGGCTCGGCGGCGAAAGGACGCGGCTTGGCGCTGCTGCGGCTCGACCGCGTCGCCGATGCGCTTGCGAGCGGTGCGCCGCTCATGGCCGGCGGCATCGAGATCCATCCGGTGAAGCCGAGCTGGGCGAAGTTTCCGTGGCCAGGCGAGAAGACCGCGTCATGAGCGCCAAGCCTGCAGGCGGCCTCGTGCGTTGCCCGTGGCCGGGGCAGGACCCGCTCTATATCGCCTATCACGACGAGGAATGGGGCGTGCCGGAGTTCGATGACCGCGCGCTGTTTGAAAAACTCATTCTCGACGGCTTTCAGGCCGGCCTGTCGTGGATCACGATTTTGCGCAAGCGCGAGAATTTCCGCAAAGCCTTCGACGATTTCCAGCCGGAGAAGATCGCCCGCTACACGCCGAAGAAGGTCGAGCGGCTGATGCAGGACGCCGGCATCGTGCGCAACCGCGCCAAGATCGAGGGCACCATCGGCTCGGCGCGCGCCTGGCTCACGATCATGGAAGAAGGTCCGGGTTTTTCGCGCCTTCTGTGGGATCGTCTCGACGGCAAGCCGCAGCAGAACAAGTTCCGCCGCCGCGGGCAGATCCCGGCGGAAACCGCGCTGTCGAAGGCAATCTCCAAGGATCTGATCGGCCGCGGTTTCAAATTCGTCGGCCCAACCATCGTGTACGCATTCATGCAGGCGGTCGGCATGGTCAACGATCATCTGATGACCTGCCACCGCCACGCGGCTTGCGCAAAACTCGGCAAGCTCCCTTTGCACAAATGAGCAAGACCGCGCGAAAGACAGCGCCGCGCGCAATTCCTTTAAGAGCTTGGCAGCGCATGCTGTCGGGGCGCCGGCTCGATCTGCTCGACCCCTCGCCGCTCGACGTCGAGATCGAGGACATCGCGCATGGGCTCGCGCGTGTCGCCCGCTGGAACGGACAGACCAAGGGCGCGCATATCTATTCGGTCGCCCAGCACGCGCTTCTGGTCGAGGCGCTGGCACGGGCGAAGGTGCCGCGGCTCGATGCCAAGGGCCGTCTTGCCGTGCTGCTGCATGACGCGCCGGAATACGTGATCGGCGACATGATCTCGCCGTTCAAGGCGGTAATCGGCGACAGCTACAAGGCGGTGGAGCGCCGCCTGCTCGCCGCCATCCACCGCCGCGTCGGCCTGCCCTCGCCGCTTCCGGCAACGCTGCAAAGCCTGATCAAGGCGGCCGACCGCAACGCCGCCTTTCTCGAATCGACGCGCCTTGCCGGCTTTGATGTTGCCGAAGCGCGGCGTTTCTTCGGCCGGCCGCCGAAATTTTCCGCCGCGCTCGAGCGCGACTATTTGACGCCCTGGCCGGCGGGAACGGCGGAAGCGCGCTATCGCGAGCGCTTCGAGAAGCTGGCGCGGATGTGAGGCTTTGCAAATGCCGCACGCCGTCATAGATATGACGCAGGAATAATCCCTTATCGCATCATGATTCACGTCTGCTCGCTCGCGCGCCTCTATGCCACGGTTGATGAGACCGGGGCGCGCCATATCGTCACGCTGCTGCGGTTGACCGATCGCGTCGAGCGGCCGCGCCATATCGCGCCAGAAAACCATCTGGTGCTGGCCGTCGATGACATCACCGTGCCGATGGAAGGCTATACCGCGCCGGGCGAGGAGCACGTGGAGCGGCTGATCGACTTCGTCGGCGGTTGGGACCGCGCGGCGCCCATGGTGGTGCATTGCTTTGCCGGCATCAGCCGCTCCACCGCCGGCGCCTATGTCGCCGCCTGCGCGCTCAATCCGCAACGCGACGAGATGCAGATTGCTCAGGCGATCCGCCGCGCCTCGCGCACCGCCATGCCGAACGCGCGCATCGTCTCCATCGCCGACCGCCTGCTCAAGCGCGACGGCCGCATGGTGCGCGCCATCGAGACCATCGGGCCGGGAGATCTTTCGGAAGAAGGCGTGCCGTTTCGGCTCGATATTGCGTGAGCTGATGATGGACTCACGTCGAGCACCGAATTAGGGGGCAGTGTGGACGCAAAAACAAGGTCGTACGGCGTGGTGACGCCCGATGTGCTCACCTCCTACGATGGGCTCGGCTTCCTCAAGGCGATTCTTGCAGGCAGCCTGCCGCAGCCGCCAATCAGCGAACTGCTCGGCTTTCACCTCACCGAGGCGGAATACGGCCGTGCCGCCTTCGAGGGGATGCCGGAATTTCGTCACTACAACCCGATCAGTACCGTGCACGGCGGCTTTGCCGCGACCCTTCTCGACTCCGCACTCGGCTGCGCCATCTTCAGCACGCTGACCAAGGGCGAAGCGTGGACCACGCTCGAGCTGAAATTGAACTTCGTGCGTCCGTTGACCAAGGACACCGGCCCGGTGCGCGCGGAAGGCCGCCTCATTCATCGCGGCCGCAGCGTGGCGACGTCGGAAGGCGACCTGAAGGACGGCGCCGGCAAGCTTTACGCTCACGCCACCACGACCTGCATGATCTTTCCGGTGAAGGCTTGAGCCTGACGTCAGCTCCTGTAGGCGGTGCGGAAGCCGCCCCAATGCTTGCCGAAGACGCGGATCGGCACGTCGATTTCGCGCATGAGCACGATGACGCCGTTGCCCATGTCGCGCGGATAATTCTGGATCAGATAGGGCCGCACGTTGCGCGCGGCCGATAAACCGGCGCGGTCGTCGAAGATGCGCCGGTTGCGCGAATTGGCGGCGTTCCAGACCAGATCGCCGGGCCGCTGCGGCTGCGAATATTTGACGTTGTGCATCCCGAGATAACCGTTGCGGTCGACGGCGGCGCAGAAAATCATGCGCGTATCCGAGGCCAGCAAGGGCTCCTGGATCGCCGGCAGGATTTCTTCCAGCGCGGCGAGGAATCGCGTGCGGTGCTGCTGCGGATTGGTGCCTTCGATCGGCACATAAACATTGTCGAACAGCGCCTCGCGCGTAAGCTTGCCGGTTGATACCGCGGCTTCGAGCGCTTGCGCGACGCTCTGCCCCGCAGCGCTCCCCCGCTCGATGAATTCCTTGTTTTCCTCCCAGATGACGGCGAGCTTGGCTTGCAGCGCCTGCCGGACCGGACCGGCCATATCGACAAATTCCAGATGCAAGCCAAGATGAGAGCGGTTGACGACGCGCAGGCGGCACTCGCCGATGTCCGCAATTGACGCGCGTAGCGTATCGCCTACGGCGATATTTTCTCCATCGCGCGGACGGACCAGCACACCGCCCTCCGACAGATCGACGGTGCTGGCGTGAACGGCTCCGGAGGCGAGTTGGATGGTCACGGCAAGATCGCACGGCACGCGGTCATAACGGCGGCGGTCGCCAAACTCGGTTTGCCGCAGCAGCATCACAAAACGCGTCTGCAGCTTCTCCACCGTCAGGGCCGCTTCCTGGCCTGATCGATCGGTCGCCGCGCCGGAAGCGGCGGCTGTCGCCACCGTCTCGACGATCTGCGCCGCGCCGTCAGCGACGCTGGCGACGAATCGCGAAGTCTCGGACGCGCTTCGTGCGAGGTCGCTGGTCGTTGCGTTTTGCTCGTCGATGGACGTCGCGACGGCGCCGAACACAGGATGCAGCGCATCGATTGTCTTCGTGATCTGCTCGATGGCCACGACCGATTGCGCGGTGTCCTGCTGCAGCAGCTCGACTTTGCGGGCGATATCCTTGGTCGCGCTTTCGGTCTTCGCCGACAGCGCCTTGACTTCATCGGCGACGATAGCAAACGCGCGGCCGGCCTCGCCGGCGCGTGCCGCCTCGATCTTGGCGTTCAATGCCAGCAAATTTGTCTGCTTGGCGATCGATGCGATCAAATGCGTGACATTGCCGATTTCAGCCGAAGACGACTTAAGCCCGTCGACGCTGGCGGCAGCGGCCTTGGCGGCTTGGGCTGCACCGTCGGTCAATTCGCCGGCCTCGCGAACCTGGCGGAGGATCTCATGCGAGGAGGCGGCAAATTCCTCGGTCGCCGCCGCAAGCTGCACAGCATCGTCCTTGGCGGTACGGCTTTTGCCGGCGAGCGCATCGCTCCGTTCGCGAATGGCGGCGAGAGACTGCGCCGAGGCTTCAACGCCCTGCCGCACCGCGCCGGCCGTGCATTGCACGTCGCGGATCATGGCCGCGAGATCGGCTTCCAGCAGATCGATGGTCTCGCGAATCGCTTCGACGTGATTTTTGGCGGTTGCGCCGGAACCGGCAGGCTCCATGACCGCAACAAGTGCTTCCGAACGTTCCGGCGGCGGCGGAACGTCGGCGGATCGGCGCTTGCGCAGGCTAAAGCTCATGCGGTGGAGGACGTGCCGGATGTTTGAGCCAAGGGGCCTTTTTTTTCGTCAAAACCAATACCGCGATTCGGGCGGTGGCAATAATGCGCGAGGAAATGGGCGTCAAAGACGCTTGGCGCCAACCGCAAACATGGCGGGCCCCGGGCCATGGCCCAGAGCCGCCCGGCAAAAAGTGCGTCTTAGTTGCTGTCCGCGGCCAGCGACGGCCGCAGCGCCAGCGGATGCTCGTTGCTGACCCGGCGCGCGATCGTTGCGCGGCCCGGATGGCGGGTGAAGTCGCAATAGGCGAAGCCAAGCCCCGAAATCGAACCGCGGAAGCTGCTTCCGTCGGTGCGCTCGAGACTGAAGCACGGCTCAAACGGCAGGCCGCGCAAGGAGGCGCAAACCGACCCGCCTTGGACGCGCAGGGTTCCCGCTGGCAGCGCCGCGTAGCGCACCGGGCCGCTGCCCTGGAATTGAATCGAACCCACCACCGAACCGTCGGTGAGCACGCGGCCTTTGCCGCGCGTGCCTTCGAAGCAGGTGTAAGTGAACGTCTTGCCGACGACGAAATGCCGGGCTTCTTCCGCCGACATGTCGCCGGCCAAGGCCGGCAGCGCGGCCGTGAGGCCGACCAGCAACGCAAGACTACGAACCATCACCCCACTCCGATTGACGCAACCGGCTACAGCACGCGGCCGGGGTTTCCCGACCGATTGGGCTCGCAAGCTGAGCCTAGCAGATTATGCCCGGTGTTCGTCGATAAATCCTGAACGCGTTTACCCGATCTTGACCACGATCCGACCGCGCACCTGCCCGGCGAGGATATGCGGGGCCGCGTCGAATACCCCAGAAAGCGGTATTTCGCTGGTGATCTGGGCAAGTTTTTGGCGGTCGAGGTCGGTTTCCAGCCTTTTCCACGCCTCTTGGCGCTTGGGCAGCGGGCACATCACCGAGTCGATGCCGTAAAGGCACACGGCGCGCAAAATAAACGGGGCAACGGAGCCCGGCAGGTCCATGCCGCCGGCAAGCCCGCAGGCGGCCACCGCCCCGCCATAGCGGGTCATCGACAGGACATTGGCGAGCGTGGTCGAGCCGACGGCGTCGACGCCGCCTGCCCAGCGTTCCTTGGCCAGCGGCTTTGCCGGACCGGCAAGTTCCTTGCGCTCGACGATTTCGGTGGCTCCCAGGCTCTTGAGATAACCGGCCTCCTGCGGCCGCCCGGTGACCGCGTGAACGGTAAAGCCGCGCTTGGCGAGGATGGCGATGGCCACCGAGCCGACCCCGCCGGCCGCCCCGGTCACCACCAGCGGCCCGTCCTTGGGCGTCAGGCCGTGCCGTTCCAGCGCCATGACTGCCAGCATGGCCGTGTAGCCGGCGGTGCCGATCGACATGGCCTCGCGCGTGCTCATGCTCGCCGGCAGGCGCACCAGCCAGTCGCCCTTGACCCGCGCCTTCTCGCCATAGGCGCCGAGATGGGTCTCGCCGCAGCCCCAGCCGTCGAGGATCACCTTGTCGCCCGGCTTCCAGGCCGGGTGGCTCGAGGCTTCGACGGTGCCGGCGAAGTCGATGCCGGCGATCATCGGAAAGCGGCGCACCACCGGCGCCTTGCCGGTGACCGCGAGCCCGTCCTTGTAATTCAGCGTCGAATATTCGACGCGGACGGTGACGTCGCCGTCCATCAGATTGGCTTCGTCGAAATCGGTGAGCGCGGCCTTGGTGCCGCTCTCCGCCTTCTCGATCACGATTGCCTTGAACGTCGCCACGCGCGCACTCCCCCGCTCATCCGAGGGCCTTTGTGGCGCGCTCCGCCACGCAGCGCAAGGCTTACACCGGCGATGGGGCGAGCTGACCGACGGGTCGCTCGATGATCGGCAGATTGATAATTGCCGATATCACGCCAAAGAAAATCGAAAGCCACCACACCGGATTGTAGGAACCGTAGGTGTCATAAACGACGCCGCCGAGCCAGACGCCGAGGAAGCCGCCGACCTGATGGCTGAAGAAGGCAAAGCCGAACAGCATGGAGAGCCAGCGCGTGCCGAACATGACCGCCACCAACCCGGATGTCGGCGGCACCGTTGACAGCCAGAGCAGCCCGGTCACCGCCCCGTAGATGATCGTCGTCACCGGGCTCGCCGGCAGAGTGATAAACACGGCGATCGACAGCGCACGAGCGAAATAGATGCTCGACAGGATGTAACGCTTGGGCATGCGGTTGCCGAGATAGCCCGACGCCAGCGAGCCGATGATGTTGAACAGGCCGATAGTGGCGAGCGTCCAGCCGCCGACTTCGGCGGAAAGCCCGCGGTCGACCAGATAGGACGGCAGGTGCACCGTCGTGAAGGCCAGTTGGAAGCCGCAGGTGAAGAAGCCGAGCACGAGCAGGACATAGCTGCGGTGCCCGAACGCTTCCGTGATCGCATGGCGGAACGACTGCGGCGCAACCACGGCGGCAGTTGTCGCAGTGCTGTTGCGCGGCGTCGCCAGCGCAAGCGACAGCGGCAGGATCAACATCGTCAGGCCGGCAAAAATCAGCAGCGCCGTCTGCCAGCCGAATTCATCCATCAACGCGACGCCGACCGGCGAATAGAGGAACTGGCCGAACGAGCCGGCGGCGGTGCCAATACCGAAGGCCAGCGAGCGCCATTCCTGCGGCAACAATTTGCCGAAAGCACCGATCACGACCGCAAACGAGCAGCCAGACAGCCCCAGCCCGATCAGCACGCCGGCGGACAGGTCGAGCATGGCGGGTGTGGTCGCGTGCGCCATCAGCGCGAGGCCCAGCGCGTACATCGCGGCCCCGATCATGATGACACGGCTGGCGCCGAAGCGGTCGGCAATACCGCCAGCAAAAGGTTGGCCGACGCCCCACAGCAGATTCTGGATGGCAAAGGCCATCGAGAACACTTCGCGGTCCCAATGATTGGCCTGCGACAGCGGCGCCAGGAAAAAGCCGAGTGAGGAGCGCGGCCCGAAGCTGGTCAAAGAGATCAGGCAGCCGCACACCACGACGACGAGCGGCGTGCGCCAGCCGACGGCGCTTATCGCTTTTTTAGTCGCCCCTTGCGCCGACATTGACGTTAACTCCGGCCCTGCTCGCATTCAGCGCGGGCGGACGGGCAACATATAGTGGCGGCCGACCATCAACCAAACGAATAAACGTGATCCGTTCCATCGACGCGGCGCATGGCTCGCGTTGCGTTCGCGCGGACTCAGAGTTTTGCGGCCTCGGCAGCGGTGGTTTTGGCGTCGCCCCAGGTCGGTTCGTCGGAACCGTCGCCCCATGCGCGCGGCCGATAGAAGGTATGCACACCGAGCTTGTAGATTTTCTTCATCTCCGCGACCCAATCGGGATGCACCCAATAGGCGTGATAGTGGGTGGATTTCGCCACCTCGGGCATCCACAGCTTGCCGTCGAGCATGTCGCGGGCGATGTGCTTGGCGCGCGCCCAGGCATCCGGTTCGGTGACCACGTCGGGAATGCCGTCGCAAGCGAAGGTGAACTGACAGGCGTTGTGGCGATCGGCGTTCTGGTAGACCACGTCGCAGACGTCGTTCGGATAAAACGGCGAGAACACGCGGTTCAGCACCACCTGTGCGACCGCGATCTGTCCACGCACCGGCTCGCCGCGCGCCTCGAAATAAACGGCGTTGGCGAGGCACTTCTCTGCCTTGGCGCGGCCGGCACCGGCAAGACCGAGCCGCTCGGCCGGCGAATGCGGGCGCGCGCCCTCGCCGGTGACTTCGCCTTTGTCGGCGATCGTCTCTCCTGCAGCCGTGTCATCCGTCCCGTTCGGCGTGAGCGCGGATTGCTTGAGGTCAGGATCGCCGAGGCTGCCGGTCACGACCGGCGCTTCGCCGGGCGCCCAGGGCGTCAGCCCCTTCTCGGTCGAGGCCAGCGCATTGCCGCCGAAAAAGACCCGCGACGGATCCTTGGCCGCACCGCTCGGCGCAAGCCTGGCAAGGCTTTTCGGCGGCAGATCGGCATGCGGCGGTTCGATGACCGGGGCAGCTTCGGTCTCATCCGTCGGCGCGCCGAACTCGTAGTCGGCGTAGGGATCGATGCGCGAAATCACGGCGTCACTTTTCAGCGCGGCATCGGCCTCACCTTGCGGCACCGGCGCGATCGGCAGCAGCGCTGGCAAAGGCGGCAGCGGCTCGCGCGTTCGCGCCACGAGCGAATTGCCCTTGTCCTTGCGGTTGACGGTGGGGAATTGCAGCGACGCCGAAGCATCGCCGAGCATTTGCGAGCCGATCGAGCCGGCGAGATCGCCTGGATCAAAATTGGCGAGCGCATAAATCGGCGGATGCGGAATGCCGGTGCCGAGCGGGCGCGCCAGGCTGAACATGGCGGCATGGATGGTGCCGAAGGGCGAGGCGATCAGATGCTCACGCGCGCGCTCGATGACGCCCGGCTGATGCGCAAGCAAGGCACCGAGATCTTGCAAGCCGATCCGGCTGGGAAAGAGGGCGAGCGCCACGGCACCGAGGCAAATCTTGGCCAGTCGCTTTCGCCGCTTGCGCAAATCCATCGGTACGCCCACACGACGCAGCAATGCAGATCACCGTTCGCACGCATCGCCTGGGCGGCGAGAATGCGACACATTTTCTTATTGGCGCGTTAACCTTGCGAACCCGTTAATTCGAGGCTCGGCGCCCCGTCGCGGCGGCGGAGCTAGTAAACAAAATCTCAATGGTTCCGCGGCGACGCAGACGGACATCGCCATTTCTCGTCCGGCAGGCGCATCGGTTAACCGGAGCCGGACAAAAGTTAACTATATCGCAATCGCTGCCGCCCAATATTCAGTCACATTTCCATCCTCTCGCGCGGACCCGCATGCCCGTGTTCACGCTGCTTTCTACGATCACGGGTCAAGCAAGCTTGCTCGCCGTGCTGTTCTTTCTGACAACCGTGGTGCTGGCGATCTATCGCCGCACTTGCGCGGAAAACTGGCGGCTGCTGAGCGCGGTCGACAACATGTCGCAGGGCCTTGTGACGTTCGACGCGCAAGGCCGCATCGTCATGGTCAACCGCCGCTACATCGCCATGTACAAGCTGTCGCCACGCATCGTGAAGCCTGGCTGCCCGCTGCACGACCTGATCCAGCACCGCAAGGATACCGGGCTGTTTTCCGGCGACGTCGCTGCTTATTGCCGGAAAATCCGCGAGGACGTGGCCAAAGGCAAAAGCACGCTTCTCTATGTGCCGGGACGCGATGGGCGCATCGTGCTCGGCAAGAATCGAGCCGCTGCCGGGCGGCGGCTGGGTCTCCAGCCACGAGGACGTCACCGAGCAGCGCCGCGCCGAGGAAGAGCGCGCCGCGATCCACGAACAGGACCAGCGGCGGGCCAATATCGACGCTTCGATTACCTCGTTCCGCCCGCAGGTGGAGAAACTGCTGGCCAGCGTCAGCAACAGCGCCACCGCCATGCGTGCAACCGCAGCGACACTGTTCGGCTCCTCCGAGCAGACCTCGCAGCGCGCCGAAAGCGCGGTGCAGGCCTTCAACGAAGCCTCGACCAATGTCGAAACCGCGGCGGTCGCCGCCGACGAATTGTCGCGCTCGATCGCCGAGATCAGCCGCCAGCTCACCCATACCAGCGATATCGTCGGGATAGCCACCGAGGAAGCACGCGCAACCGACAGCGAGATGGCCGGTCTTGCCTCCGGCGCGCAGAAGATCGGCGACGTGGTCAAACTGATCAACGATATCGCCGGGCAGACCAATCTTCTGGCGCTCAACGCCACCATCGAGGCCGCGCGCGCCGGCGAAGCCGGCCGTGGCTTCGCCGTCGTTGCCTCGGAAGTCAAATCGCTCGCCGTGCAGACCGCCAAGGCGACCGAGGAGATCGCCAGCCATATTCTCGCGGTGCAGGGCTCAACCTCCGGCGCCATCGAGGCGATCCGGCAGATTGCCGCGCGCATGCAGGAGATCAACCAGTACGCGACGGCGGTCGCGGCGGCGGTCGAGCAGCAGAATTCGGCGACCGGCGAGATTTCGCACAATGTCACCAGCGCCGCGCAGGGCACCGGCCAGGTGGTGACCGTGCTCGGCAAGGTGGCCGGCGCCGCCACCGAAACGCGCAGCTCGGCACAGGTCGTGCGTGACGCCTCGCAGACTGTGGAGGCCGCCGTCTCGAAGCTGCGAGGCGAAGTGGAAGACTTCCTCGCCAAGGTGGCGGTGTAACTACGCCTGGCTCGCCGGCACCTTGCCCAGGGCCGCCTGCGCCGCGGCAAGGCGCGCGATCGGCACGCGGAACGGCGAACAGGACACGTAATCGAGCTTGGCCGAGTGGAAGAAGGCGACCGAGGCCGGATCGCCGCCGTGCTCGCCGCAGATGCCGACTTTCAGCTTCGGCCGCACCTTGCGGCCGCGCTCGACGCCGATGCGCACCAATTCGCCGACACCCTGCTGATCGATCGACACGAAAGGATCGGCTGGCAGAATGCCGCGCGCCGTATAGATGCCGAGAAAGCTCGCGGCGTCGTCACGCGAAATGCCGAAGGCGGTCTGCGTCAGATCATTGGTGCCGAAGGAAAAGAATTCCGCACTTTCGGCGATCTCGGCGGCGCGCAGCGCCGCGCGCGGCAATTCGATCATGGTGCCGACCTGGTAGTCGAGCTTGGCTCCGGTTTCCTTGGCGACGGCCGCCGCCATGGCATCGATGCGCGCCTTCACCAGATCGAGTTCGGCCTTGGTGGCGATCAGCGGCACCATGACTTCCGGCACCACCGGCTTGCCGGTGCGCTTTCCGGCTTCGACCGCGGCCTCGAAAATCGCCCGTGCCTGCATCTCGGCAATTTCCGGATAGGCGATGGCGATGCGGCAGCCGCGGAAGCCGAGCATGGGATTGAATTCGGCAAGCTCGTTCGCGCGGTCGGCAAGCTTCTTCGGATCGGCGCCCATCGCCGCGGCGACTTCGGCGATCTCTTCGTCGCCGTGCGGCAGGAATTCGTGCAGCGGCGGATCGAGCAGGCGAATGGTCACCGGGCGGCCGGCCATGATCTCGAACAGCTCGACGAAATCGGCGCGCTGCATCGGCAACAGCTTGGCGATGGCGGTGCGGCGCGATTTTTCGTCGTCGGCAAGGATCATTTCGCGCACCGCCTGGATGCGGTCCTCGTCGAAGAACATGTGCTCGGTGCGGCAGAGGCCGATGCCCTCGGCGCCGAAGCGCACCGCCGCCTTGGCGTCGTTCGGCGTGTCGGCATTGGCGCGCACGCCGAGGCGGCGCACCTTGTCGGCCCAGCCGATCAGCGTGGCGAAATCGTCGGAAAGCTGTGGCTCGATCATGTCGACGCGGCCGGCCAGTACCTGCCCGGTCGAGCCGTCGACGGTGATGAAGTCGCCTTCCTTGAAGGTCTGCCCGCCGGTGCTCATGGTGCGCTGGGCATAGTCGATGCGCAGCGAGCCGGCGCCGGAAACGCAGGGCTTGCCCATGCCGCGCGCAACCACGGCGGCGTGCGAGGTCATGCCGCCGCGGGTGGTGAGAATGCCTTCGGCGGCGTGCATGCCGTGGATATCCTCGGGCGACGTTTCCACCCGCACCAGGATGACCTTGCGCCCGTCGGATTTAAGCTTGGCCGCTTCGTCGGGCGAGAACACGATCCCGCCGGACGCGGCGCCGGGCGAGGCCGGCAGGCCGGTGGCGATCACCTTGCGGTGGGCGCGCGGGTCGATGGTCGGGTGCAGCAACTGATCAAGCGCCAGCGGATCGACACGCAGCACCGCTTCTTTCCTGGTGATCAAGCCCTCATTCGCGAGTTCGACCGCAATGCGCAGCGCCGCTTTCGCGGTGCGCTTGCCGGAGCGGGTCTGCAGCATCCACAGCTTGCCCTGCTCGACGGTAAATTCGAGGTCCTGCATGTCGCGGTAGTGGCGCTCGAGCACGTTGTAGATGCGCTCGAGTTCGGCATAGGCCTTGGGGATCGCCTGCTCCATCGACGGTTTGTCGGAGCCGGCCTCCTCGCGTGCCGCTTCGCTGATCTCCTGCGGCGTGCGAATGCCGGCGACGACGTCCTCGCCCTGCGCGTTGATGAGGAATTCGCCGTAGAGCTTCTTCTCGCCGGTCGACGGATTGCGGGTGAAGGCAACGCCAGTCGCGGAGGTGTCGCCCATATTGCCGAACACCATGGCCTGAACATTCACCGCGGTGCCCCAGTCTTCCGGAATGTTGTTGAGGCGGCGATAAGTGATGGCGCGCTGATTCATCCAGGAGCCGAACACCGCGCCGATCGCGCCCCACAGTTGCTGGTGCGGGTCCTGCGGGAACGGCTCGCCGCGCTCCTCCTGCAGGCGCTTCTTGTAGCGCTCGACCAGCTCGGCCCAGTCATCGGCGGTCAGATCGGTGTCGAGATTGTAGCCCTGTCGCTCCTTGTGGATGTCGAGCAATTCCTCGAAATGCTCGTGGCCGACGCCGAGCACGACGTCGGAATACATGGTGATGAAGCGCCGATAGCTGTCATAGGCGAAGCGGCGGTCGCCGGAGTTCTTCGCCACCGCCTCCACGGTCTCGTCGTTGAGGCCGAGGTTGAGCACCGTATCCATCATGCCCGGCATCGAGGCGCGGGCGCCGGAGCGCACGGAGACCAGCAGCGGGTTCGTCTTGTCGCCGAAGGTCTTGCCCGTGATCTTGCCTACCTGCGTCAGCGCCTTCTCGACCTGAGCTTTCAGGTCCTTCGGGTATTGCTTGTCGTGGGCGTAGAAATAGGTGCAGACGTCGGTGGTGATGGTGAAACCGGGCGGCACCGGCAGGCCGAGATTGGCCATTTCGGCAAGCCCCGCACCCTTGCCGCCGAGCAGATTGCGCATCGCCGCCTTGCCGTCGGCGCGGCCGCCGCCGAAGCCGTAGACCCACTTTCCCTTGCCGGCCGATGGCTTCTTTGCAGAAGGCGCTTTGGGCTTTTTCGCCGCAGCCCGCTTCACCGTCTGCTTTTTGCTCTTTGCGCGGACGCGCAACGGTTTGCGTTTGGCCATGGCTCCACGAAATGCTGGACGAATTGGCTGCCCTTAGAACACCGCCGGGCGCAACCGCGCAAGCCGGTCGGTGGATGACTTACGTTACCGTTGGAGCGAACGGCGTAGCTGCCGGCGGGGTTCCCGCGCCTAGCCTTCGATTTTGGAAAAATCCGCGACCGCGCGGGTGGCGGCGCGGATTTCGTTGAGCAGCTTCAGGCGATTCGCGCGCAGGGCCTTGTCGTCGACATTGACGGTGACCTTGTCGAAAAAGGCGTCGACGAAGGGACGCAGCTTCGCCATGGCGGTCATGGCAGCGGCGAAATCCTCTTTCTTGACGGCTTCGGAAGCGCCTTCGCGCGCCGCGTCTATGGTGAGGCCAAGCGCCTTTTCTTCCGCCGCCGAAAACAGCTTTGCGTCGGGGGCGCCGTCATAGGCCTTGCCGTCCTTCTTTTCCTCGATGCGCAGGATATTCGAAGCCCGCTTGACGCCGGAAAGCAGGTTCTTGCCATCGTCGGTGTCGAGGAATTTTCCCAGCGCCTCGACGCGGCGGGTGACGAGCAGAAGGTCGTCCTGGTTCTCGAGCGCGAAGACGGCATCGACGAGATCGTGCCGCGCGCCCTGCTCGCGCAATTGCACCTTGAGGCGGTCGGCAAAGAAGGAGAGCAGGTCGTGCGTCTGATGCAGAAACGAGTGCGCCTGCACCAGGATCGGGCCGGTCAACTGCTTGTTCTTTTCCGACACCAGCACTTCGAGCTTCACCGCCAGGCCGATGTCGGTGGCGCTCAGCCTGACGATGTCCTCGTGCAAGGGATGCAGCAGCGCGATGGCTTCCGCCAAGGCCTCGTCGCGGCCGACGGCGCCGAAATGGCGCCAGAGCACATTGCGCAACGGCAGCCGCAGCTCGTTCTCGATAATAATGCGGATCACGCCCAGCGCGGCGCGGCGCAGCGCGTAAGGGTCTTTCGACCCCGTCGGCTTCTCGTCGATCGCCCAGAAGCACACCAGCGTGTCGATCTTGTCGGCAAGCGCTGCCGCGATAGAGACCGGATCGGCGGGAACCAGATCGTCGGGCCCCTTCGGCCTGTAATGGTCTTCGCAGGCGTGAGCGACGGCTTCGTCTTCGTTTTGCGCCTCGGCGTAATAGCGGCCCATGAGGCCTTGCAGCTCGGGAAACTCGCCGACCACGTCGGTGAGCAGATCGGCCTTGCACAATTGCGCGGCGCGCTCGGCCTTGGCCGCGTCGGCGCCGACGATGGGCGCGAGCTGGCCGGCAAGCGCGACGAGGCGAGCGATGCGTTCGGCCTGGCTGCCAAGCTTTTCGTGGAACACGATGTGCTCGAATTTCGGCAGCCGCTCGTCCAGCCGGGTCTTCAAATCGGTGTCGTAGAAAAACTTGGCGTCGGAAAGCCGCGCGCGGATCACCCGCTCGTTGCCGGCGACGATCGCCTTGCCGCCGTCGCTCGCCTCCTCGTTGGCAACCAGGATGAACTTGTTGACGAGCCTGGCGGTCTGCGGATCGCGCAGCACGAAGCACTTCTGATTGTTGCGGATGGTGGCGCGAATGACTTCGTCCGGGATTTTGAGAAACGCCGCATCGAACGAGCCCAGCAGCGTCACCGGCCATTCCACAAGCCCGGCGACTTCGGCAAGCAACGCATCGTCCTCCACCAGTTCATAGCCTTGCGCGAAGGCGAGGTTCTTGGCGTCGGCGAGGATCATGGCGGCGCGCCGCGCCGGATCGAGCACGACTTTTGCCGCTTCGAGCTTGCTCAGATAATCGTCGAAGCGGCGTACCTTGATGGCGCCCGGCGCCATGAAGCGGTGGCCGCGCGTTTCATCGGCCGATGTGATGCCGTCGATAGCGAAAGGAACAACAACCGGCTCCTCGGTTTCCGGACCGAAGGTCGCGAGGACCGAATGCAGCGGCCGCACCCAGGTGAGTCGCCCGCTGCCCCAGCGCATCGATTTCGGCCAGGGAAAACCGCGCACCACCTCGGGGATCATCGCAGCCAGCACCTCGATGCGCTGGCCGGCCCTGCTTTTCGATCACCGCCACGTAGAAGTCGCCCTTCTTGTCGGGCTGCACCTTGGCGTCGTTGATCGACTTCAGGCCCGCCGCTTTGAGAAATCCGGCGACGGCATTTTCGGGCGCGCCGACGCGCGGGCCCTTCTTCTCTTCCTTGATGTCCGGCTGCTTTGCCGGCACGCCGTGCACCGAGAGCGTCAGCCGCCGCGGCGTGACGAAGGCCTTGGCACCCTCATAGACGAGACCTGCGGCAACCAGCCGGTCGGTGACGATCGTCTTCAAATCCTCGGCGGCGCGCGCCTGCATGCGCGCCGGGATTTCCTCGGACAAAAATTCGAGCAGCAGATCGGGCATTCAAGGGCTCTTACGGGCGATAGGCCCTGCGCAGGTAGCAGGGGAAGCAGGCGTTTGTCACCGGCTATTGCCGGCCCCCGGTTACCAGCCTCCCCCACCGCCCCCGCCGCCGCCGCCACCGGAGCCGCCACCACCGCCGCCGAAGCCCGACGAACCGGACGACACCGGCACCGCACTGGCGAGCGCGCTCGACATGCCGCCGACGCTTGCCGCCACGGCGCTGCTGAAATCGCTGCCCGACCAGCCGCTGCCGCCGGCGCTGCCCCAAGTCGGCTGATAATAGTGCATCGGATCGGCGTCACCTGGATGGGCGCGGCGCAAGGCCTGCTCAAAAGCATTCGCCCACGGCTTTTCCACGTCGAGCGCGACCGCATAGGGCAATAGCGCCTCAAAGCGGTCGGCGGTGATCTCCGGCGCCTGCAGATTGAGGCGATCGGCTTCCGCCGTTTCAAGGTAGAGCCGGAAGCCGGCGAGCTGGTCCATGATCGGGCGGCCAAGCGCCGTCGGGGCGCGCATCAGATACAGAAACAAGCCGTTGAGCGTCGTGAAAGCCGTGAGAAGCACGAAGGGAAACGGATAGTTTTCGACAAAGGCGGCAAGCGCCGGCAAGCCCTCGCTCAGTCCGGCGCTGAGCAGCGCATGGGTAAAATTGAAGATGATCGAGATAAAGATTGCGGCAATCACCAGCGAAATTGCAGCGCGCACCAACGATTCGAAGCGGACGCCGTCGCTGAAGACGCTTTGCACGATCGGCACGATGAGCATGCCGAAAAAGAGGCCGGCAAATCCCAGGATCACCAGGATCGAGACGTCCTGATCCTGCAAGCCGCCGAAGCTGACGATGCCGATAATGACCGCCACGGTCATCGCCACGCCGGCAACGACATAGCCTAGATTGCGACGGAAGAAGCGGTTCTTGTTTTCCGCCTCGATGCTCTTGGTGAATTTGTCGCCGGCATTGGCGATGGCCTGGCCGTAAGTCTTGTTGAGCGGCACGCTGCCGGCATATTCACTGACGAAGGTGAAGACGGCACCTTCGCCCGCCGGCAGGCTTTCGTAGCCGCCCTCCGGCTGCTTGCCGGTTGTTTTCAGCGTCAGCGTGTCGCCGGTCTGATCGAAACGAATAAGGCCGCGCACGGCAAGCGAGAGCGCCGCCGCGGTAAAGGCGCGCCATTTCTCGCGGCCAAGGCCCCAGTCACGGATATAGTTTGCGAGTGCCGGCGAAATGCCCGGCGGCGGATGGAACAGCGGAATGATGGTGCCAACCCTCGGATCGCGGCCGACCGCGCTCCAGGCTGCAGCATAATAGACGAAGACGAGCACAAGTCCGATGCCGCCAATGATCCACTGGCGGTTATCGAACAGGTCGTACCACAGAAGCGTGTTGGCGCTGGGCGGCTCGACCGCGCCTGCTGGCAATTCGGCGACAACGGTCAGACCCTCGCCCGGCGCCAGCCGCCGCGTGGTCGCGACGCTGAGCGTGCCGAGAACGCTGGCGCTGCCGCGCCAATCGGTGCCACGGGCGCCGAGCCGGCCGGTGAAAGCGGTCCAGCGCACCGGATTTGCCCCATCGACGAGCTGCAAGCGATAGGTCACGGCCTCGATCGGGAAGCGCCAGAAATTGCCAGTGACGTTCCAGTTGAGCTCCGGCCTCCCATCGAACCAGCGGACTTGCCGCGCGGTATTGTACTGAAAGACGTAGGTGTGCTCGCCGGGCTGAATCAACACGTCCTTGTCGCCGGCATAGATGCGGATGAAGCCGTGCGTGCGCTCGGTGTGGTAGGGCTCGGGCTTGCCGTCACGGGAAACGCCGAGCAGGCTGAAGGTCACCTCGCGCAAGCGGCCGCCGGCGTCCTTGAAGGTGAGCGGAAAGTCGCGATAGATGCCGTGGCGCATCGCGTTGCCTTCGGCGCGCACGCGCAGCGTCTCGGTGACGGTGAGCTCGCCGTCCCTGGCGAGCGCAACCATCGAATCGAAAGAATGGATGACTTCGGCGGCGCCGACGCGGCCGGCGCCCGCCAGCACGACGAGCAAGGCGACGGTGCGCAAAGCGGCATTCATCGCCGCGCCGACGCCAGATCGACTTGCGGAACGGCGCGGTCGCCCACATCCGGGACTTCGAAATAATCGCGCTGGGCAAAGCCAAACAGACCGGCGATCAGATTGCTGGGAAAGGATTGCACCAGCACGTTGAGATTGCGCACGGCGCCGTTGTAATAGCGGCGCGCCATCTGGATTTCGTTCTCCAGATCGCTGAGCTGGCGCTGCAGTTCGAGGAAATTCGTGCTCGCTTTCAGGTCGGGATAATTCTCGGCGATGGCGAGCAATTTGCCGAGCGCGGCCGACAGCGCGCCTTCGGCCCGGGCGCGGCCAGCGACATCATCGCCCGGCAGCGCGCGGGCGGCGCCGCGCAGTTGCGTGACCTGTTCGAGCACGCTGCGCTCATGCGCGGCGTAGCCTTTGACGCTTTCCACCAGATTGGGAACGAGATCGGAGCGGCGCTTGAGCTGGACGTCGATGCCGCTCCAGGCCTCGTTCGCCATCTGCCGCGTGCGCACAAGACGGTTGAAGACGATGATCGCGTAGACGATCACCGCCGTAACGACAGCCAGAATGATCCACAGCAGCATCGGAATTTGTCGAATTGCCCAGCAAGGAGATCCGACTATAGCGACGAAGGGTTAGCGCAGCATTACGGCGGTGAAAGCCGCTTGTGGCTGCCGTCGCAGGTAGGCTTGCGGGCGCTGCGCTTGCAGGTGCAGAAGAACACTTTCTCGGCTTTCTCCGCCTTGAACTCTACCGGCGTGAAGCCCTTGCCCATATGCGAGCCGTCGCAGAACGGCTGGCTCTTCGAGTGACCGCAGGCGCACCACCAGTAGCTTTTTCCCGCTTCGACCTCGACCGCGATCGGTGCGCGACCGCCGATGTGTGGTTCGCTCATGTCGCCCCTCCACCTTCCGTCTTGAGCCAGGCTTCGCCGCAGGCCTTCGCCAGTTCGCGCACCCGCAAGATATAACTCTGCCGCTCGGTGACCGAGATTACGCCGCGCGCGTCGAGCAGATTGAACACGTGGCTCGCCTTGATGCATTGGTCGTAGGCGGGCAGCGCCATCAGATGGCGCGTGTGCTCGGCATCGGCCCAGCCAGCGGCGAGATATTTCCGGCAGGCGGCCTCCGCCATCTTGAATTGCTCGAACAGCATCGCGGTGTCGGCGAATTCAAAATTGTGCCGCGAATATTCCTGCTCGGCCTGCAGGAACACGTCGCCATAGGTGACTTTCTTGTCGTCGCTGCGGCCGTTGAAGTTCAAATCGAAGACGCGGTCGACGCCCTGCACATACATCGCCAGCCGCTCCAGGCCGTAAGTGAGCTCGCCGGAAACCGGATTGCATTCGACACCGGCGACCTGCTGAAAATATGTGAACTGCGAAACCTCCATGCCGTCGCACCAGCATTCCCAGCCGAGCCCCCAGGCGCCGAGCGTCGGACTTTCCCAGTCGTCCTCGACAAAGCGGATGTCGTGCAGCTTCGGGTCGATGCCGATTGTCTTCAGCGAATTGAGATAGAGATCCTGGATATCGGGCGGCGACGGCTTCAGGATCACCTGAAACTGATAATAGTGCTGCAGCCGGTTCGGGTTCTCGCCATAGCGGCCGTCCTTGGGCCGGCGCGAGGGCTGCACATAAGCGGCGTTCCACGGCTTGGGGCCGAGCGCGCGTAGCGTCGTCGCCGGATGAAACGTCCCCGCCCCGACCTCCATGTCGTAAGGCTGCAAGATCACGCAGCCATGGGCCGCCCAATATTGCTGCAAGGCAAGAATAAGCCCCTGGAACGACCGCGACGGATCCAGGTTTCCGCGGGCCGCCCCCGCGGCGAGAAGATCGGCCTCAGCCATCGTTTGAATACTGATTTTTTCGCATGAAAGCGGCGTGAACGTATCGGCGACCCTATGGAGGGTCAAGTTAGGAAGCCTTTACCACGTCCTTTTACGCGACTTTGAGTGGGGCCTGCTATTCACGCGACCACTTGAAGAAAACGGAAGCTGGTAGCGGAGGAAACTCGATGGTCGAGTTTGAATTGTGGGGCCTAGGCCTGCTCGTGTTCTTTCTCGCTCCGATCGTCACCAAACGGCAGCCCATCAGCCGCTGACGTTCGTCGGAAATTACAGCCGATATTCCCCGGTCGTAGGGTCGCGACGCAGCGTCCGGCGCTGTTCGCCGTCGGTGATGCGCGCTTTCGCGCGCCTGGCCTGATCGAGCTCTTCGTTGATGCGGCGGGCTTCCCTGACCGCCCAATGCACCACCATGGCGCCGCCCGTGGCGATGAGCGCCCATTTCACCAGCGGCGAAAATAAAAAGGTCGGCATGACAAACCTCGAATTGGCAGCAAACAGCCACAAGTTCGGACGCGAACAAGGCATTTTAGCGGCAGCGCATGAGCCTCACAAGCCGTAGCGGCCCCAGAGTGCGCGCGTTTCCAGCGCCGAAATCAGGTCGGCGGCAAAACCGTCTTGCCGCGTCAACGCTTCAAACGCGCCGACGCCGGGCAACCTGCGGCCGAACAGGCCGCGCTCGGCCGTAATCAGCGGCGTGCGCACCTTTTCGCCGTAGCGCTCGCGCAAATTCGAGCGCATGTCGCTCGACGCCGTCGGCCAGGCCAAGTTCGAGCGCCTTTTGCGCCGTCCAGAACTCGCCGGAAAACAGCGTCTTATCGGTGCCGCGCAGCCTGGCGCCGCGCCGCTCCTTGACCAGCGCGATAAAGTGCTCGTGGATGTCCTTCTGGATCGCCTTGATGCGTTTCACGTCGTCGGGCTTTTCCGGCTGGAACGGATCGAGCATCGCCTTGTGCTCGCCGGACGTATAGATGCGCCGCTCGATGCCGAGCTTTTCCATCAGCTTGGGAAAGCCGAACGAGCCACCGACGACGCCGATCGAGCCGACGATGGAGAATTGATCGCAAATGATTTCGTCGGCGGCGCAGGCGAGCATGTAGCCGCCGGAGGCGCCGACATCCTCGATAAAGGCGATGACCGGAATTTTCTTTTCGTCGGCCAATTGGCGGATGCGGCGGAAAATCAGATGCGACTGTGCCGGCGAACCGCCCGGCGAGTTGATCAGCAGCGCCACCGCGCGCGCATTGCGCACCGAAAAGGCCCGCTGCAGCGACCGCGACAGTCGCCGGCGAGCGTCAATCCCGGCCGCAGCGGTGTTACCGCACCGATGACGCCGGAGAAGCGCAGCACCGGCACGACGGGGATATCGGGACGAAAGCGACTGGGAATCACCCGGCCTAGCGCGTCGACGATACGTTGGAGGACATCGATGTTGCCGGCATGACAGGCAGTTAGTCAGTCTCTGGAACCTAAGTCAAAGCGCGGGCGGAACCATTTCGTTGTCGGAAAATTGATGGCTGCGTTGCAGCATTTTACGCAGCCTCGCCATAGAAGTACCTCATATTGCCTATATTTTAACCTTGGAATGCTTTTTGCTCTGCGGCAATCACCGTCGTGCTAAGGCGGCGCAAACGAGGCGAATAGATGGATCCCAAGCTCACTATCCTGTTCCTGCTGATCGGCGCTGTTATTGCGCTTTCGAACCTCAACGACGAAAAACTTGCGCAGGTTCGCCGCCAGATTGCCGCGCGGCGGTGGCGCGAATTCGGTGCCGGGACGGCGCAAAGATTAGTCATCGGCGCCTTGCGAGCGCTTCAGATAGCGCCAGAACTCAGTCAAAACTACAGCGTAGACCCGCCCCGCAAAACGGCTTCGGCGGCCGCGGTCGGCTGCCCCTGCGAATCGTTGAGGGTCAGCCCCGAATGCAGCGCGAGCGGCGCGCTGCCGCCTTTGCTCGCGCGCACCATCACGCGAATCGCCGCCGCATCCGGGCGCGGATAGACCGGCAGCACGGCGACACTGCCGAAGCCCGCGCCGAGCGCCGCGAGCACCTCGGCAAGACCGTCGGCACGCCAGATCAGCGTGAGCACGCCGCCGGGCCGCAGCAGCCGGGCCGCGGCCGCGATCCATTGCGGCAGCGTATCGGGCGTGGCGGCGTGAGCGAGCCGGCGTCGCGCGTCGGGCGAGGCGTTCTGCCGAGCGGCATCGTTGAACGGCGGGTTCATCAGCACGCGGTCGGCCCCGTCCGCTTCAATCCCGTGGGCAGCGAAAGCGTCCGGCTTCGTCACATCGAGCGCCAGCGCGCGCACCCGGTCGCCAAGCTCGTTGCGTCGCGCGTTATCAGCCGCAAGCGCGCACAGCGCCGGATCGATATCAACCAACGTGACCTTGAGCCCAGCAACACGGATTGCCAGCGCGAGCCCGGCGGCACCGATCCCGGCGCCGAGATCGATCGCGTGCTCGCCGGCCTTTGCCGCTGTTGCCGCCGCCAGCAAAATCGCGTCGTGGCCGACGCGGTGGCCGCGCAACGGCTGGCGCAAGCGCAAGCGGCCTCCGAGCACGGCATCGTCACTGGTCTCGAGCGTGGCGTATTCAGTGCCCATCGGGACGAAGCTCATGACCAAGCCCTGCGTCCTGCAGCAATTGCCGCGCCCGCAGCTCGTAGGCCGTCGGCCACCAGCACCCGGCGCCTGCAGCATGCCGAGCGAGCCTTCCAGCACGCTCATGTTCTGGTCGAACACCATCGTCTCAATGCCGGCGCTTTTGAGCAGCGCCTCCACCGCCGAAATGAGCACCCGGTCATTGGTGCGCATGATTTCGCGCATAAAGCTACGATCTTCCGCCGCTCTTCGCCCGGCGCCCGGTGCGCGAGATAGGCGAGCAGCTTCATCTCGCGGCGGCCGCGCGTCACGGTGTCGAGCACCAGCCCGATGGCGACCGACAGAAACGCCAGAATCATCAGCCCGGTCGACAGCACCGCGGTCGGCAGCCGCGGCACCAGGCCGGTTTCCAGATAGGTGATCACGAGGGGAATTGCGAAGCCGATGGATGCGATGGCCAGCGCCAGCGCCGATGCCGGTGAAGAACGGCAACGGCCGCTCGGCACGATAAAGCCGGACAATGGTACGCAGGATGCGGAAGCCGTCGCGCCAGGTGTTGAGCTTGGAAGCCGAGCCTTGCGGCCGCGCGTAATAGGGCGTGTCGATCTCGGCTGCGGCAAGACCCAAGTTCGAGTGCGTGGATGGTGAGTTCGGTCTCGATCTCGAAACCGCCGGACAGAACGGGGAAGGATTTGACGAAGCGGCGCGAGAGCACGCGATAGCCGGACAGCATGTCGTTGAAGGTCGCATCGAAGACCGAAGCGACGAATGCGCTGAGCAGCCGGTTGCCGGTGCGGTGGCCGGTGCGATAGGCGGCTTGCTCTTTGTCGATCCGGTTGGCGACGACCATGTCGAGCCGGTCCTCGAGCAGGCGCTCAATCATGACTTTCACGCTCGGCGCGTCGTAGGTCGCGTCGCCGTCGACCAGCACGTAGAGGTCGGCCTCGACGTCGGTGAACATGCGCCGCACCACGTGGCCCTTGCCCTGGCGTTTCTCCTCGAACACCTCGGCACCGGCGGCGCGGGCGGCAGCCGCGGTATTGTCGGTCGAATTGTTGTCAAACACGAAAATCGTGGCCGTGGGCAGCGCCGCCTTGAAGGCGCGCACGACTTTGGCGACCGCGATTTCCTCGTTGTAGCAGGGTACGAGCACCGCAATTTTATAATCGTCGTGCCGGGCGCGTTTGTGCTCGGCCGCTACCGAAACCTTCTGTGCCAACGTGACCCCCGGCGCGCTTGCCCGCTTGTCATCTACATTTATATGCGGTGTGATCCTCAACCGAATTCCGGTTCCCAATTTTCGCGATCATGGGCTAACATACCGTTTCTGTGCCTGCGCGTCCCTAAGTGTCCGGGAGTTTCCCCTTTGGCCGTCGTCCTTCCCTTTGAAAGCCCGCATGGCGCGTCGATCGAACGCCTGACCGGGCTGGTCGCAGCCGATCTGGAACGCGTCAACACCACGATCCTGGCGCGCACCGGCTCGGAGGTCGACCATGATCCCGGAAGTCGCCAACCATCTGATTTCCTCGGGCGGCAAGCGGTTGCGGCCGATGCTGACGCTGGCCATGGCCAAATTGGCCGGCTACTCCGGCGATGGTCATATCAAGTTCGCCGCCGCGGTCGAATTCATGCACACCGCGACACTGCTGCACGACGACGTGGTCGATGAAAGCGACATGCGCCGCGGCAAGCTCGCCGCGCGCATGCTCTGGGGCAACGAGGCGAGCGTCCTGGTCGGCGACTTCCTGCTCGGCCAGGCATTCAAGATGATGGTCGAGGTCGGCAATCTGCACGCGCTCGGCATTTTATCCTGCGCCGCCGCGGTGATCGCCGAGGGCGAGGTCATGCAGCTCGGCGCCGCCAAGAACACGGCCACCAACGAAGACGAATATCTCAGCGGTTATCCGCGCCAAGACCGCGGAGCTGTTCGCCGCCGCCTGCGAAGTGGGACCGGCGCTTGCCGCCAAGGACAAGGCCGAACAGGCGGCCTGCCGCTCGTTCGGGATGAACCTCGGCATCGCCTTCCAGCTCGTCGACGACGCGCTCGATTACGGCGGCAAGTCGGCCAAGCTCGGCAAGAATGTCGGCGACGATTTCCGCGAGGGCAAGATCACGCTGCCGGTGGTGCTATCGTTCCGCCGCGGCTCGGCCAACGAGCGCGAGTTCTGGAACCGCACCCTCGGCAAAGGCGACGTCCGCGACGACGATCTCGACACCGCCATCTCGCTGATGACCAGGCATCACGCGATCGAGGACACCATCGGCCGCGCCCGCCATTACGGCGCCATCGCCATCGACGCGCTGGCGCTGGTGCCGCCGTCCGAGATCAAGCAGGCGCTGGAAGAAACGGTGGCCTTCTGCATCGCCCGCGCGCACTAGCTGCGGCGGCCTAGCGCCTAAACGACAAATCGCCTTCGCCGGGATCGCGCAGCAACTGCAGGCGGACATTGGGGTCCGGGTCCTGACCGATATATTTGCCGTAGGTATAGACCGGCGGGCTGCAGCCGTTCGGCTGCGGCCCGTTGCCGCCGGTAAACAGGAAATTCCAGGAGAACGTCGTTGGCTGGTCGACGCAGACCGGCGCGCTCGGACGCTTGGCGCGTGCGGCGGCGGGACCCGCCGCGACGACGGCCATGGCCGCGAGGCAAATTACGATCGAACCTAATGTCTTTGTCATTGGCGCTGCCTATCGGCAAATTTCAAGCTTGGCAACAAGGGCACCGCAATCTGGCCGTTTTCAAGGACGCGTTGTGGCGCCAATCGTGCCGCAATGAACCCACCAATTGCCGTGCTTGGCCTTGAGCTGCCGCGCCGTCACCGCCGCCTCCGCAGGCGATTGAAACAGCGCAAAGCAGGTCGGCCCTGAGCCCGACATGCGGGCAAGGCGGGCAGACGGCAACTCGGCCAGCGCCTTGAGCACCTCGCCGACAACCGGCGCGCACGCGATTGCAGCTTGGGTCAGATCATTGCCGTGGCGGTGAAGAAATTCGAGCAACGTATCTTGCTCGCGCGGCATTTCGCCGAGATTTTCTCTTTCCGAGGACGCGCCGGCAAACGCCGCGAACACATCGCGCGTCGGCAAGGCTATGCCTGGATTGATGAGCACCGCGGCAAGTCGCGGCAGATCGAGCGGCGGCGAAAGCTCTTCGCCGACGCCACGCATGATGCGCGGACGAGGGTCGAGACAGACCGGAACATCGGCACCGACCGCCAATGCAGCCGCAGCAAGCCGAGGGTCGCCGGGCGCAAGTGCGTTCACCCGCGCCAGCAATCGTAGCGCCGCCGCGGCGTCGGCTGAGCCGCCGCCGACGCCGCCGGCAACCGGAATTATCTTCTCAAGCTGAAAATGTCCGGCCTTGAGATCGGTGACGCGCTGGCGCAGCGCCGCCACGGATTTGAGCACCAGATTGTCGTCGACGGACCCGCAGGCGTCGGCGAACGAACCGGAGACGTCGAGCGCGGTTTCCGAGCCCGGATGCAGCGTCAGCGTATCGGCGATGTCGGCAAAAGCGACCAGGCTTTCGAGCTCGTGATAGCCGTCGGCGCGGCGGCCGATCACGCGCAAGGTCAGGTTGATCTTGGCGGGAGCTTTGTCGACCAGCGATGCAGTCAAGCGAGGGTGCCCGGATTAGGTCGTCATGGCCGGGCTTGTCCCGGCCATCCACGTCTTACCTTATTGCTCTAAAACCGCGGATGCCCGGCGCAAGGCTACGTGAGGCGCCCACGCCGGATCAACCCCCGTCGCCGCCCTTTTTCGCCGCCTTGGCCTGCGAAGACGTCTCGTCCGGCAAACCGTTCTGCAGCTTGGCTTCGATCTTCGGCAGGTCTTCCGGGTCGGGCTTGAGGTCGCGCGCATGCGCCCATTGGAAGTGCGCTTCCAGCGTGCGGCCGACACGCCAATAGGCATCGCCGAGATGATCGTTGATGGTCGGGTCTTCGGGCTTGAGCTCGACGGCGTGTTCGAGCTGCTTGACCGCCTCGTCGTAATTGCCGAGGCGGAAATAGGCCCAGCCGAGCGAGTCGACGATATAGCCGTCGTCGGGCCGCTGCTTCACGGCGCGCTTGATCATTTCCATGCCTTGATCAAGGTTGACGCCCTGATCGATCCAGGAATAGCCGAGATAATTGAGCACCTGCGGCTGCTCGGGAAACAGGTCCAGCGCCTTTTTCAGGTCGGCTTCCGCCTTCGGCCACTGCTTGGAGCGCTCGTAGCAGATGCCGCGGAAATAATAGACGACCCAGTTCGACTTTTCCGGCTGCGCGATGGTGTCGATGCCCCTGGAATAGACATCGGCGCATTCGGCAAACTTCTTGCGGCCGCGCAGCACATTGCCGAGCGCCATGATCGCTTCGAGATCGTTCGGGTGCTCCTTGACCAGAGCTTGCAGATGCTTCTCTGCCTCGTCCGGCTTGTCGAGCGCGTCGAGATCGGACGCCATCTGGATGGCGGCATTGCGGTGCAACGGCGAATTCGCCGGCACCCGCTCATAGACCTTGATCGCCAGCGCCGGCTTTTTCAGCGACTCGTAGAGATCGGCGAGCGACAACAGCGCCAGCGGATGCGTCGGCTCGAGATAGAGCGCCAGTTGCAGATAGACGAGGCCGAGGTCCTCGCCGCCGCGGCGGCCAAGCGAAGCGCCGAGGCCGTACAGCGCTTCGGCGCCGCCTTCCTGCGCGTTGGCAACAAGCGGCGGCAACTTCTCGCCGGCCTTGAGCTTGCCCATCGCTTCGGTGACCAGCGGATGGCGCGGCACCTGCTTGTCGAAGGCTTCAAAAATAGCGAGCGCCTCCTTGGGCGAACGGTTGCGCGACAGCCAGGAGCCATAGGCCTCGACCACTCGCAGTGCGGTTGGGTCGAGCTTGTAGGCGTTGGCGTAGCGCTTGCCGGCCTCTTTCTGGTTGCCGGACAATTCGGCGATCATGCCGGCGTGCAGGTCCTTGAAGATCGCGTACCAGTCCGGCCCGGCAAGCCGGTCGATTGCCGCGATCGCGCCCTTGCTGTCGCCGGCCCCACGCAGGCTCCAGGCGGTGAGCAGCGTCGCGGTGAGATCGGTGATCGGCCCGCGCACGGACTGCGCGAGGTCGCGGCGCGCGGCGGAATATTGGGCTTTCTTGAGCGCGTGCACGCCGAGCACCAGCCGGGCGACGCGGTCGTTCTTGTCGACCTGGGCGATGTGCTCGGCATAGTGGACCGACTCGTCGATTTCGCCGTCGACCAGGAGCGACAGGAAAGTGCGGTCGAGCAATTCGCCATTGCTCGGATCGCGCCGCAGCGCCGCGCGGTAGAATGCGGCGGCGGCGGCGGCATCGCGCTCATGCCCGGCATGGCGGGCGGCGAGATAGCTGCCGGTCGCGGTCATGCCGGCAAGGTCCTGCGTGCTCGGAGCCTGCGCGGACAATTCGACGGGAAGCGCGACTAGAAAAGCCGCAAGCGCGGTGCCGACCACGCACCGGGCAAAGCTTGAAGAGGTCACGGGCGGCGCTCCAATGGAGGCGGTCAGGCGCGAAGTTCGCGATGGCCCGCCGAGGGTTAAGCCGAGAATGGCCTTTTTGTGCGACGCCCGCAAGAACGGCGGCAGCCGCGTCAGCCGACGAGCTTGAAAACTCTGTTGTGGCGGTATCGTGGCCAAGCCGGCGATGCCATCACATATTCGGATAGTTCGGCCCGCCGCCGCCTTCGGGTGGAACCCACGTGATGTTCTGATTCGGGTCCTTGATGTCGCAGGTTTTGCAGTGGACGCAATTCTGCGCGTTGATGACGAATTTGGGCTCACCGCGCCTCGTCCACCCATTCATAGACGCCGGCCGGGCAATAGCGCGCTGACGGCCCGCCGAAAACGTCATGTTCGGAGGTTTTCTCCAGTTTCATGTCGGCAACGCGAAGATGGACCGGCTGGTCCTCCTCATGATTGGTGTTGGACAGGAATACCGACGAAAGTCGATCAAAGGTGAGCACGCCGTCCGGCCGCGGGTAGGCAATGCGCGCACATTCGGCGGCAGGCCTGAGCGAGGCATAATCGGGCTTGCCGTGACCAAGCGTGCCGAACAGCGAAAAACCGAACGTGTTGGTCCACATATCGAGCCCGCCCAGCGCGATGCCGGCGAGCGTGCCGAATTTCGACCATAGCGGCTTGGCGTTGCGAACTTTCTTCAGGTCCGTGCCGATGGCGGACGAGCGCCAGCCGGCGTCATAATCGGCGAGTTCGTCGTGGCTGCGGCCGGCGGCGAGCGCCGCGGCTACGGCTTCGGCAGCGAAGAGTCCCGAGAGCATGGCGTTATGGCTGCCCTTGATGCGCGGCACGTTCATGAAGCCGGCATCGCAGCCGATCAGCGCGCCGCCGGCGAATGACAGCTTCGGCACGGATTGATAGCCGCCTTCGGTGAGCGCGCGGGCGCCGTAGGCAAGCCGCTTGCCGCCGGCGAAGGTGTCGCGCACCAAGGGATGCGTCTTGAAGCGCTGGAATTCCTCGAACGGCGACAGGTACGGGTTGGCGTAGTTGAGGTGCAGCACGAAGCCGACCGAAACCAGATTGTCGTCGAGGTGATAGAGGAACGAGCCGCCGCCGGTGGAATTGTCGAGCGGCCAGCCGAACGTGTGCTGCACCAGCCCCTTGCGGTGCTTGTCGGGCGCGACCTGCCAGAGCTCTTTCAAGCCGAGGCCGAATTTCTGCGGCTCGCGGCCTGCGCCGAGATTGAATTTCCTGATGAGCTGCTTGCCGAGATTGCCGCGCGCGCCTTCGGCGAACAGCGTGTATTTGGCGCGCAAGTTCCATGCCGCGGGTGAAATTATCCTTGGGCTCGCCGTTCTTGCCGACGCCCATGTCGCCGGTGGCGATGCCGGCGACGGCGCCGGCCTCGTCGTAGAGTACTTCGACTGCGGCAAAACCCGGATAGATTTCAACGCCGAGCGCTTCCGCCTTGCCCGCCAGCCAGCGGCAGACATTGCCCAGCGAGACGATGAAATTGCCATGATTGCCCATCAGCGGCGGCATCAAGACGTTCGGCAGCCGCAGCGCGCCGCTCGCGCTGAGATAGTAGAAACGGTCTTCGGTGACCGCGGTCTTGATCGGCGTGTCTTCGCCGCGCCACTCCGGCAGCAGCCGGTCGAGGCCGACCGGATCGATCACCGCGCCGGACAGAATATGGGCGCCGACTTCCGAGCCCTTCTCCACGACGACGACCGAGATGTCCGGATTGATCTGCTTCAGCCGGATGGCGGCGGAAAGCCCGGCCGGACCGGCGCCGACCACCACGACGTCGAATTCCATCGCCTCGCGGGCGGGCAGTTCGGCCATATCTATCTCTCCACGCCCCCAGTAATATCGGACCGCTTATGAACCGCATAGCCGCTTTCGCCGCGCTCGCACTGCTCACGGCGGCCAGTCCTGCCCAGCAAGCAGCGGGCCAGCATCGGCCGCTCGCCGTCAATGACGGCACGGTTTCGGTCGTCCGCGGTTCGCAAGTGGGCACGCTCATGCTTCCGAGCGGAACGCCGCCGTTTGCGGCCGTGATTCTGCTGCATGGCTGCGGCGGGGTGACGCAAAACATGCAACTCTGGGCGCGGCGACTGGTTTCCTGGGGCTATGCGGCGCTCATTCTCGACAGTTTCGGGCCGCGCGGCATCGACACTGTGTGCAACCGCGGCAATCAGTTTCCCGGGCGGGAGCGCGCCAAGGACAGCTTTGCCGCCGCGGCCTATCTGCGCCAGCGCGCCGAGATCGATCCCGCGCGGATCGGGCTGATCGGATTTTCCCATGGCGGCTCGACGGCGCTCGCGGCCTCGGTGCAAAACCGGGTGGCTGCCTATGACGCCAAGCCGTTCCAGGCGGTCATCGCCTATTATCCGTACTGCCCGTCAGTCGCGCTGCAACTCGCCAGCGACGTGCAAATCCTCATTGGTTCCGCCGACGACTGGACCCCGGCGCAGCGCTGCGCCGACTTTGCCGCACTCTATGCCGGGCGCACCGGACACAAGCCGCTGTTGAAAATCTATCCCGGCGCGATGCATGTGTTCGACGGGCCCGGTGCGGCGAGATTATATTTCGGCCATCGGCTGGCCTACGACGCCGCTGCCGCCGCCAATTCGTTCAAGGTGACGAAGCAGTTTCTTGACCGCCATTTGCGGCCGGAGACCCCGCATGAATAACAGGAACGCCGCCCGCGAATTGCTCGACTTCTATGCCGAGGCCGGCGTCGACGCCGTGCTCGGCGAGCAGCCGGTCGATCGCTTTGCTGCGCCGGAGCCGCCGGCCGTGCGTGCGCCGCAGACGGTTTCGATGCCGCCGGATCTTGAGATCAAAGGCCGAGCCGCATTGACGGCGCCGCCCTCGCCCGACGCCGCGACGATGGCGGCGCGCGCGGCAGCGAAAAACGCCAAGACGCTGGAAGAGCTGCGCGCCATTCTCGACAAATTCGACGGTTGCGCGCTGAAGGCAACGGCAACACAGTTGGTCTTCGCCGACGGCAATCCGCAAGCCCGGGTGATGTTCGTCGGCGAGGCACCCGGCCGCGACGAAGACATCGAGGGCCTGCCCGTTTGTCGGCCGCTCCGGCAAGCTGCTCGACCGCATGCTCGCCGCGATCGGCCTCGACCGCACTTCGGTCTACATCGCCAACATCGTGCCGTGGCGGCCGCCCGGCAACCGCACGCCGACGCCGCAGGAGTCGGCGATCTGCCTGCCGTTCATCATGCGCCAGATCGAGCTTGCCGATCCCGATATTCTCGTCTGCCTCGGCGGGCCGTCGGCGCAGACGCTGCTCGGCATCAAGGAAGGCATCACCAAGACGCGCGGCCGCTGGTTCGCCTTCAACACCGGAAAACGCGAAATCCGCGCCATGCCGACATTCCACCCGGCCTTCCTGTTGCGCAGCCCGCTGCAGAAGCGATTCGCCTGGCGCGATTTTCTAGCGATCAAGAAGGCGCTGGCCGGCTAGGGCGCAGACTTGAATCCGCGCGCTTTGCGGCAAACGCGGCTGCGATCAATTACGAGCGCCCGGACGCAAAGTAAAATAGGTCGAGATCGCTCGAATAAATCGCGCATTCACGCTCGCTTGCCTTGACGGCGAGCTGTTTCTTCAACGACACAATTTCCCGCCACAGGCGGAAATTCTCCCGCATCGTTGCAGCTGGATCGACATCCGTTTGAAGGTCATGGATGTAGCGGCGCAGCGGCTTGGGCAGCGCGCTGATATTCTCCGCTGTCGGCGTCCATGAGTTTGGTATGTCGAGGCGCATAAAACGATTTCAGCGTTGCGAGTAATCGACGTTTCCGCAGATTCGAAGTCGCACGACGACTCACAAATACCCCTTGGCGAAAAACAGAATACAACGCGGAAGCTGGAAATACTGTGATTGCGGTCACAGCCGCGACCGAGCCTACTTTGGTGAAGGCGCGGGCCTCACCAACGAAACGCCACCAGCAGCGCGCCGGCGGTGATCAACGCCACGCCGAGCCAGTTCGGCGCGGTCAGCTTTTCGCCGAGGAATATGACGCCAAAGAGCGCCACCAGCACCACCGACAGCTTGTCGATCGGCGCCACCTGCGCCGCCTGGCCGAGCTTGAGCGCGCGGAAATAGCACAACCACGAAGCCCCGGTGCCGAGCCCCGACAACAGCAGGAACAGATAGGTACGCGGCGAGATTGTCCCGGGAGCCTGGAATTCGCCGGTGACCGCCAGAAGAAAGCCGAGCGTGACGATGACGACGATGGTGCGGATGAAGGTGGCGAGATCGGAATTGATGTTTTCGACACCGACCTTGGCAAAAATCGCCGTGAGCGCGGCGAATACCGCCGACATTACCGCCCAGAACTGCCAAGACGACCATATGCTCATTCATCTGTCCTCAACCACGCCGCCACGTGAACGGCGAACCGGATACCACCGCCGATGCGATAACTGAGGATTGAATGCGCGCGCGTCGCAAAATCCGCGCACATGGGACTATAGTGGCGGGCGAAGTCTCCGGCCGGAGTTCGTCCCATGACCTTCGATCCCGCGCTGCTCGCCCGCCTGCAATTTGCCTTCACCATCATATTTCACATCATTTTCCCGAGCTTCACCATCGGCCTCTCCGCCTATATCGCCACGCTCGGCGTCATGTGGCGATGGACGGAGCGCGAGCATTTTCACGCGCTGATGCGGTTCTGGAGCAAGATCTTCGCCGTGTCCTTCGCCATGGGCGTGGTGTCCGGGATCGTGATGTCCTACGAATTCGGTCTCAATTGGAGCCGCTTCTCGCTCGCCGTCGGCAATGTGGTCGGCCCGCTGATCGGCTACGAAGTGCTCAGCGCATTCTTCCTCGAAGCAACCTTTCTCGGCGTGCTGCTGTTCGGCTTCAATAAAGTTCCGCCGTGGCTTTATGTGCTCTCGGCGGTCTTCGTTGCCATCGGCACTTCGATGTCGGCGTTCTGGATTCTGTCGGCCAATAGCTGGATGCAGACGCCGGCCGGCTACGAGCTGCGCGGCGGCATCGCCTATCCGACCGACTGGCTGGCGGCGGTCTTCAACCCCAGCTTCCCCTATCGCTTCGCCCATATGCTCAACGCCGCCTATCTCACCACGGCCTTCGTGGTGCTGGCGGTCGGCGCCCGCTACCTGATCGCCGGCAAATATACGCAAGAAGCGCGCACCATGCTGCGCATGGCGATCGGCTTGACCGTGATCCTGGCGCCGCTGCAACTGATCATCGGCGACCAGCACGGGCTTGATACGCTCAAATATCAGCCGATCAAGGTCGCGGCCATGGAGGCGCACTGGGATGGCTCGCAACCGGGCGCCTTCGAGATTTTCGCCTGGCCCGACGAAAAGACGGAGACCAACCGTTTCGCCATTTCGATCCCGCATGGCTCGTCGCTCATTCTCACCCATTCCTGGGACGGGCTGTTTCCGGGCTTGAAGAGCGTGCCGCCCGCCGACCGGCCGCCGGTCGTGCCGGTGTTCTTCGCCTTCCGCATCATGTTGGCGATCGGCTTGTTCATGATCGCGGCGGCGCTGACCGGCGCCTTCCTGTGGTGGCGCGGCACGCTGTTTGAGACGCGCTGGTATCTCGCCATCATGTCGCAATGCTGGTGGCTCGGCTTTGTCGCGGTGATTTCCGGCTGGGTGGTCACCGAGACCGGCCGGCAGCCCTGGATCGTCGAAGGCATCTTGCGCACCGCCGACGCGACCTCGCCGGTGCCGGGCGCAAGCATCGCCGGCACGCTGGCGCTGTTCGTACTCTGCTACGGCGTCGTGTTCTGGATGGGCATTTATTACATCAACCGGCTGATCAATGGCGGGCCGGAAAGCCCCATTGCCCAAGAGGCTGCGGGCTTCACCAACCGGCCGCTGGCGGCAGCCGGCGATGCGTCAGCCAGGAGGTAACGCCATGGAATGGTATCTCCCGGTGATCTGGGCGGGGCTCATCGGCACCGCCGTCGCCATGTATGTGGTCCTCGACGGTTTCGACCTCGGCATCGGCATCCTGTTTCCCTTTGCCGCCAACGAACGTGAGCGCGACCAGATGATGCGCACCATCGCGCCGTTCTGGGACGGCAACGAGACCTGGCTCATCCTCGGCGGCGGCGGGTTGTGGGTCGCTTTCCCGCGCGCCTATGCGGTGATCATGCCGGCGCTCTATCTGCCGGTCATCGTCATGCTGCTGTCGCTGGTATTCCGCGGCGTTGCCTTTGAATTCCGTACCGTGTCGCACAGCAAGACGTGGTGGAGTTTCGCCTTCAACGCCGGCTCGACACTTGCCGCCTTCGCGCAGGGCGTAATTCTCGGCGGCCTGATTCAAGGTATTCCGGTAGTAGATGGCGCCTATGGCGGCGGCGCTTTCGACTGGGCGACGCCGTTCGGGCTGTTGTGCGGGCTGGCGCTGGTTGCCGGCTATGCGCTGCTCGGCGCCACCTTCCTCGTCATGAAAACGGAAGGCGTCGTGGCCGTGCGCGCGCGCGAACAGGCCAAGCGGCTGCTGTTTGTCGTGCTCGCCTTCATGGCTGCGGTGAGCTTGTGGACACCATTCACCGAGCCGCGCATCGCCGCGCGCTGGTTCTCGCTACCGAACATCTATTTTCTCTGGCCGGTGCCGGTGGTGACGGCGGTCGTTGCCTATGCGCTCTGGGCCTGGCTCGAAGACGACCGCGAGGTGCCGCCGTTTCTGGCGGCGGTCGCGCTGTTCCTGCTCGGATATCTCGGACTGGTGATTTCCAACTTCCCCTATCTGGTGCCGCCGTCGCTCACGGTCTGGGAAACCGCGGCGGCGCCGGCGAGCCAGATCTTCATGCTGCTCGGCACGCTGGTGCTGCTGCCGATCATTCTCGGCTACATCGCCTTCATCTACTGGCTGTTCCGCGGCAAGGTGCGCGAGGGCGAGAGCTATCACTAGTGTCGCCGACATGCGGGGCGCGCAGACCGTCCGCAATGACTAGCGCTGCGGCGCCGCTTGCGGCCGGATCACCGCCCAGCCGAGGCGGATGAGCGGCAACAGCCCCTGCACGGAGCGCGCAAAGACGCGCGGCACCTCCGGCACCATGCCGGGAAACTGCGCCTTCAAATCCGCCGGCGGGGTGCCGGCATTGTCGGCCGCCGGCCACACCAGCAGCCCGCCCTGTTTCTGGACGTCGGCGACGCTGGCCCAGGGGCTGCGCTGCGGCGCCCAATCGAAATAGACATGCGGACGGCTGGCGCTGCCGAGCGCCACCAGCGGCGCGATGCGCTCGTCGCCGGTAACAAATTCGAGCGGGCGGCCGGTGCGCCGCTGGAAATTGTCGGCAAAGAAACGACCTTCGACATTGGCCGGCTGCACCATTTTCAGATCGACGCCGAACGTCCATGGCAGCAAAGCGATGCCGATGACCACCAGCAGCGGCGGCGCGACGAGAAGTCCGACCCAGGTCGAGGAGACGATCCGCTCGCGGAAAAGCAGCACGCGGTCGCCGGCAAAGACGATGAGCGCGAGGCCCGAGAGCACGACCAGCGGCGCCAACCGCTGCAGCGGGCCGAGATGGCCGCCGGCGATGACCAGCGCCACGGCCACCAGCACCGGCATCAGCGCAAAGAAATAGACAAACCAGCGCGCGAAGGCCTCGACCGGAGTGCGGTCGATTTCCGGCGCCGGCTCGCGCCGCCGCCGCGGCCAGCCGCTGGCAAGGCCGGCAAGCAGAAACAGGCCGAGATGGGTGAGCAGCAGCGCCGCGATTAGCCACAGGCCGGGCCCGAGTGCGGCTTCGAACGCATGGCCTTCGCTGAAATAGGCAACGACAAGATCGTAGCGGTACCAGAGCCAGGCGAGATGCGGGAAAACCACCAGGACAAACAGCACCAGCGCGATCCAGGGCTCGGGATGGACAAGCGCGGCGCGCCCGCGCGGCGTAGCGATGACAAACGGAATCATCAGCGCCAGCAGGATCACGCCGACATAGTTGGCCAGCAGCAGCAGCCCGAGATCGACCGCGAGCAGAAACCAGGAGCCGCGATCGCGCTCGCCGACGGCGCGCCAGTAATGCAACAGCGCCAGCGCCCATAGCGGCGCGGCGAGGATCGCCGGGCCGAAGTCGGGGCTCGGTACGCTGAAGGCGGCAATGCCGACCATCAACAGAACCGCGAGCACGGCGTGACGCGTGCCGACAATTGAACGCCCAAGCGTGAACACCGCCCAGTACGTGACGACGACGCAGATTTGCGCCAGCAGGTAGACGCCGAAGGCGCCGGCGATGCGGAAGGCGATCTCGCCCAGCCAGAACGCCAAGGGCGGACCAAGATAGCTGCCGAGTTGAAATTCGTGGCCTATGGCCAAGAGAATGGGAACGTCGCCGGGCGGCGCGCTGTAGAACAGCGACGGCAGCACGGTCCACAGCGTGGCTTGCGTCAGCGCCACCCCCCAGAACACCAGCTTCGGCCGCCCGCGCAGGAATTCGATGATCAGGGAGACGTAATGCATGTTCCTTGTCCTCGCCCGCTGCGGGGGAGGGTCGGCAAGCGAAGCGAGCCGGGGTGCGTGACTTTCGACGCATGATCCCAGCCGAAAACTCGCTTCGCTCGGAGCCACCTCCCTTTCAGAGGAGGATGAAGCGGCGCGACGGGCGCACCGCGCAGCAATAGAGAAGCGGAGCTAAAGAGGCAACAGATCGTCGATGGCCTCGTCGGCGGCGGCGATGAGATCGGCGAGTTTTTCCGCTACCGGCGCAAAGGTTTTGCGGTGGTGAATGGTCGGCCCGAGCCGCGCGAGCGCCTCGAAATGCTCAGGCACGCTGTAGCCCATATGCCGCTCGAAGCCGTAGCCGGGATGCGCGAGGCCGAGCCGGCCCATCAGGCGGTCGCGCGTGACCTTGGCGACGATCGATGCGGCGGCGATCGAAGATACCAGCGCGTCGCCGGAGACCACCGCTTCGCAGTCGCAGCCGATGTCGATGCGGTTGTTGCCGTCAACATAGACGAGCTTCGGCGCAACCGGCAGCGCCTTCACCGCGCGTGCCAGCGCCCACAGCGAGGCGCGCAGGATATTGTCGCGGTCGATGCGCGCGATCGAACCAAAGGCAACAGCGACCTGCGCGGTGGCGCAGATTTTCTCGTAAAGCTTTTCGCGCTCTTTGGCGTCGAGTTTCTTAGAGTCGTTCAAGCCGCGCGGGATGCGCTCGGGATCGAGCACCACGGCGGCGGCAACCACCGGACCAGCGAGCGGCCCCCTGCCCGCCTCGTCGCAGCCGGCAACCGGCCAGATGCCTTTGCCGAGCGCGCGGCGCTCGCGGCGGAAACTCGGACGTAGCACCGGCTCATTGAGCGGCAGACGCGTGGCTTTTGTTTTGCGCGGCATGACGCGCAGACAATGCGCGCCGCATCCGCGAAGTCAAATCAGCCAGTGGACGGCGGTGGAAAGCGTCTGCGAGTTGTCGCCTGTCGGCCTGCGTTTATTCGCGGGACTACTCCGCCCGGTCCGGTGTTATCGCTCCTGTTAATTCGCGAAAGTGTGAGCGCGGTCGCAAGGAGAACGGAAGATGCCATTGATCAAAACCGGAGGCTTCGATCTCGAATATACGGATACAGGCTCCGGACCTGCCGTCGCGCTGATACACAGTTCTGCGAGCGGCAATAGGCAATGGCGCCGGCTCGTTGAGGCTTTGCACCACCGCTATCGCGTGCTCGCGATTAATCTGTTTGGCTATGGCAAGACCAGCTGTTGGCCCGGAACACGACCTCTCTCCGCCGCTGATCAGGCGGGGCTTGTTGCGGCCGCGGTTGCATCGATGTCGGGACCGATCGCGCTCGTCGGCCACTCGCTCGGAGGCGCCGTCGCGCTCGAAGCTGCGGTCAAACTTGCAGATCGCGTTCGGGTTGTTATCGCTTTCGAGCCAATCCTGTTTGGCCATCTGAAAGTGTACGGACCAGCGAGCGCGTATGACGAGATCGCTGGCGTAGCTAACCGATACAACGAGTTGGCCCGGAATGGCGACTGGAACACGGCTGGCGAATGGTTCGTCGATTACTGGACCGCTCCCGGAACCTGGGCTGCGACGCCGGATGAGCGCAAGCAAGGCATGCTCGCGATGCTTCCTGCGGTCGTGCATGAATGGGACATGGTCGTGAACGGCACCCGACCTCTCAAGGGATGGAGCGCCATTGCCGCGCCTGTACACCTCATACACGCGGCGGATACGCGCTCGCCCACACGTGCGATTGTGAAGCTGCTGGCCAGCAATTATCCAAAATGGGCGGTGCACGAAGTGCCGACCGGCGGGCACATGGCGCCGGTGTCGCAGTCCAATATTGTCAATCCGCTGATCGCGGCGACCATCGACGCACAATTGATGGCGCAAGGAAGCGCAGTCTAATACAGGCTCAGTTGCGCCGAGCCCGACTTGAGCGCGCGGCGCTCGCGGCGGAAACTCGGACGCAGTGCGGGCTCGTTGAGCGGCAGGCGTTGAGTGTCGGGTTTAGCTTTGCGCGGCATGCGGCAATGGGCACGCGATGCATCGCGCAAGTCAAATGCGAAGAGGAATCCTGTGAATATTTTGGAATTGGCCGATCAGTCGGGAAGCGACAGGCGGCCGTCTTCGGTCAATGGAAAGTGCGGATTGTACGCCACTTCCCAAAGATGGCCATCGAGATCGGAAAAATAGCCGGAGTAGCCGCCCCAAAATGCGTCATGAGCCGGTTTCCGAATTACCGCGCCCGCGCTGCTGGCACATTCGATTACGGTATCGACGTCGGACCGCGAGCGACAATTCCACGCCAAGGCAATGCCTCGGAAACTGTCGGCTATGCCTTCGGACGCAAGATTGGCGTCATTTGCCAATTCTTCGGAAGGGAATACGGCGATGACGCAAGCTCCGGCCTGAAAAAACCCGACGCCCTCAGCAGCCACCGCTTTGCGGCGAAAGCCGAGCCTCTCATAAAAACTGATGCTTCGCTTGAGGTTTGCTACACTCAACGTCACCAGCGACAAAATAGCTAGCGGCTCGCTCATTAGCCGAACAAGCTCAGCTGCGCCGAGCCCGGCTTGGGCGCGCGGAAATGCTCGGTGGTGAGCTGCGATTTGCTGGCATTGAAGCCGAGCTTCTCACAGGCGAGCTCAAAGCGGCGGCCGATGAGATAGGCGTAAGGCCCGGTGCCCTTCTGCCGGGTGAACCATTTGGAATCGTAGTCCTTGCCGCCGCGCATGTCGCGGATGAGCTTGAACACGTGGCTCTCGCGGTCCGGATAGTTCGCCTTCAGCCATTCGCGGAACAGGTCGCGCACTTCCAGCGGCAGCCGCAGCAAGACGTAACCCGCTTCCCTGACGCCCGCCGCATGCGCCGCGTCGAGAATGCGCTCGATCTCCATATCGTTGAGCGCGGGGATCACCGGAGCCACCATCACCGTCGTCGGCACGCCGGCTTGCGTCAGACGCCGCAGCGCTTCCAGGCGCCGCATCGGCGTTGCCGCCCGCGGCTCCATCTTGCGCGCAAGCTCGGGATCGAGCGTGGTCACCGACAGCGCCACCTTGGCGAGCTTGCGCTCGGCCATGCGCGCGAGAATGTCGAGGTCGCGCAGCACCAGTGCCGACTTGGTGACGATGCCGACCGGGTGCCCGGCGCGATCGAGCACTTCGAGGATGCGGCGCATCACCTGATACTTGCGCTCGATCGGCTGATAGGGATCGGTATTGGTGCCGATGGCGATCACCTTCGGCGCGTAGCCGGGCGCCGACAATTCCTTTTCCAGGAGGTCGGCCGCTTCCGGCTTGACGAACAACTTGGATTCGAAATCGAGCCCCGGCGACAGGCCGAGATAGGCATGCGTCGGCCGTGCGAAGCAGTAGACGCAGCCGTGCTCGCAGCCGCGATAGGGATTGATCGAGCGGTCGAAGCCGATATCGGGCAACTCGTTGCGGGTGATGATCTTGCGCGTCGAGTCGATGGTGACCTGCGTCTTGAACGACGGTAATTCGTCAAGCGACCGCCAGCCGTCGTCAAAGGCGATGCGCGCCAGCGGCTCGTAGCGGCCGGACGCATTGGTCTGCGCGCCGCGCCCGCGGCGGCGTTCGAACTCGACGGCAACGCCGAGCAGACCGGTCGTCTCCGGGCCGAACTTGTCCGCCGGCGCGGAGGGCAGCCCCGACGCCGGCGGACGTTTGACGGCTGTGTTGTTGAACCTAGCCATGACGGCAATCTAGGTGACGATTGTGAACATAACAAGAACATTCGAAAAGGCGCACAATTTGAGCATGCTTGCGGCCTATCTCGTGGCGTCTATCTCGGCAGCCACATGATATGGTGCAACCCGATCCGCAAGCCTTGGTTCCATGATCAGCGTCGTCATCGCCACACACGAATCGGAGCGCCCGCTGGTGCCGACGCTTGCGGCGTTGGTACCGGGCGCGACCGCCGGGCTGCTTGGCGAGGTGGTCGTGGCGGATGCCGGCTCGCGTGACGCTACCGCCGAGATCGCCGATGTCGCCGGCTGCCGCTACGTGGCTTCGAGCGAGCCGCTTGGGACGCGACTGAAAGCCGCGGCCGCGTCGACGCGTGGGCCCTGGCTGATGTTCCTGCGCGCCGGCACCGTGCTGGAGCCGGGCTGGGTCGGCGTCGTCGACCGCTTTATCGAGAAAGCCGATTTGCTCGACGGCAGCGCGCGTGCCGCGGTGTTCCGCCCGCCTGGCGTTGCCGACCTGCTGCGCCCGGGCCTTGCCGAAATGCTGGCCATGCTGCGCGTCGCGCTCGGCGGCGGTGCAAAGCCGGACCAGGGCCTGTTGATCGCGCGGGCACTCTACAACGACCTCGGCGGCCATCCGCCGGACGACAACGCCGATGCGGCCTTGCTGCGCCGGCTGGGCCGCCGCCGCATCGCCATGCTGCCGGCCGGCGCGGGCATGGTGCGGTGATGGTTTCTTCACCTCCCCTCCAGGGGGTAAGCAGCACCGGCAGGTTCAATGCCTGATACTTGACTTAGTCAAGTATTTATCCGACCCTTGCCGGCATGACAGACGCCGGTCAACGCATCGCCGCGGTGCGCCGCTTCAACCGCTTCTACACGCGGCAGATCGGCGTGCTGCGCAAAGGCTATCTCGATAGCCCCTTCTCGCTCGGCGAAGGGCGCGTGCTCTACGAGATCGCCCATGGCGTCCGCTTGACCGCAAGCGACATCGCCCGCGCGCTCGATCTCGACGCCGGCTACTTGAGCCGGCTGCTGCGCAGCTTCGAGAAGCGTGGGCTGATCGAGCGCAAGATGTCGGCCAAGGACGCACGCCAAAGCCACCTCGCTTTGACCGCGCGCGGGCGGCGCATTTTCGCGCCGCTGGAAAAGCGCTCGCAGCATCAGGCCGGCGCCATGCTCGGCAGGCTCAAGCAGAACGAGCAGTCGCAGCTCGTGACGGCGATGAATTCCATTCAATCGCTGCTCAACGGTCATGCGCCGCCCGTCGCCAAGCCGGTCCTGCGCGGACCCAAGCCCGGCGATTTCGGCTGGATCGTCAGCCGCCACGCCGAACTGTACCGGCAGGAATACGGCTGGACCGAGCCGTTCGAGGGCCTGTGCGCGCAGATCGTCGCCGACTTCGTCAACAAGTTCGATCCCAAGTACGAGCGTGCCTGGATCGCGGAGTTGAACGGCGAAAATGTCGGCTCGATCATGCTGGCGAAGGACACCGACGAGGTCGCACGCATCCGCCTGCTGCTGGTCGACCCGAAGGCGCGCGGGCTTGGCCTCGGCGCGCGGCTCACCGATGAATCCATCCGCTTTGCCCGCGCCATCGGCTACAAGAAGATCACGCTATGGACGCACAGCATCCTCACCGCCGCGCGCCACGTCTACAAGAAAGCCGGCTTTGAATTGCTCCGCAGCGAACCGCACGAAAGCTGGGGCAAGCCGGTCGTCGGCGAGCACTGGGACTTGACGCTGTGAATGTCTGGCCGCCTGAGCTCGGCCCGCACACAATCGCCCTACACAAAGCGAACGCCCGGTTGCTGCGGACGCAAGCGTTCAACGCCGCGTTCAAATCTCTTTTCAGGGAAATTGCCGAACTCTGCCGCTACGCCACCGCGCTCCTGGCTTCGAGCCGCCGCGCCTGACGTGCGTTGCGATCAGTTCGCCGGCGTGGCGAGGTCGACGACGTTGAAAACCGGCATCGGCCGACGGATGCCCTTGAGCGCGAATTCGCCCGCCGGCTCGACGGTCACGACATTTTCGATCGCCATGTGCACGCGCGGGCTGATCAGTATCTGCCCGGAGTTGGCTTCATCGCACAGGCGCGAGGCGACATTGGAAACCGTGCCGATCGCGGCGTAGTCGAAGCGGCCCTCGAAGCCGATGGTGCCGAGCGTGGCGTAGCCGTGCGAAATGCCGATGCCGAAGCCGATCTCATGGCCGAGCCGCCGCCATTTATTCATCAAGGCGGTGAGCGCCGCGCGCATTTCCAGCGCCATCTGCACCGCCTGCAACGCCGGATTGGGCTGCGGCACCGGATCGTTGAAGATCACCATGACGCCATCGCCGGCATAACGCTCGAGCGTGCCGCCGTGCTTGTGGATGATGGTGCCGATCGCATCGTGGTATTCGCGCAGCAGCGCCATCACGTCTTCCGGGTCGGAACTTTCGGAAAACCCGGTGAAGCCGCGCAAGTCACAGAACAGCGCGGTGATCTCGCGGCGGTGGCTTTCGAGCTGGCTTTCCAGGCCCGACGAAACGATAAGATCGGCGACCTGCGGCGGCAGGAAACGCCGCAGCCTGCCCATGCGCTCGATCTCGCCGAGCTGCTCGGCGACGCGCTGCTCAAGGCCGCGATTGAGGTCGGCGAGTTCGGCCGCCTGCGCATGCACCTGGTCGTGCAGCCCCTTGAGGCGCAACACCGATTTCACCCGCGCCACCAGTGCCATCTGGTCGATCGGCTTGGTCAGGTACTCGTCGGCGCCGGCATCGAGCCCGGCCACGACATCCTTGGAATCGGCCTTGGCGGTGCAGAGGATGATCGGCATGAACGGCAGCGAGGCGTCGGCGCGCAGCCGCTTGCAGACTTCGATGCCGTCGAGCTTCGGCATCATCACGTCGAGCAGGATCAGATCGGGCAGATGTTCCTTGGCGGAGGCGAGCGCTTCCTCGCCGTCGGCGGCCTGCTTGAGGTCGTAGCCATGCACCGACAACCGCGTATGCAGGATGTCACGGTTGGTCTCGTTGTCGTCGACGATGAGGATGCGCGGCGGATCGTGCATGGCTACCAATCGTTACGGCAGATATTCTTTGATCTTCGCCAGCAGGGCACGCGGGCTGTAGGGCTTGGTGACATAGCCGTCGCAGCCGGCGGCGCGGGCTTTGTTTTCGTCGCCGGAGAGCGCGTAGGAGGTCACCACGATGATGGGAATGCCGCTGGTCGCCGGATCGGCCTTGAGCCGCCGCGTGGCCTCATAGCCGTCCATGATCGGCAGCTGGATATCCATCAGGATCAGGTCCGGCCGCTTTGCCGCCACCGCGGTCAGCGCGTCGGCGCCGTTCTCGGCCTCGAACATCTCGTAGCCGGCGTTGGCCAGGAGGTCGCGCAGGATCTGCCGATTGTCCTCCTGGTCTTCCACCACCAGAATCACTCTGCTCATGTCGCCCTCTTCGCCTGCTCGGCGCGCACCGGAATTGTGAAGGTGAAGGTCGAGCCCGCGCCGAGCTTCGATTCGAGCCAGATGCGGCCGCCGTGCATTTCAATGATGCGCTTGGAAATCGCGAGGCCCAAGCCGGTGCCGCCCTTCTTCTTGGTGGTCGAGCTGTCGGCCTGCTGGAATTCCTGGAACAGCTTCTTCTGATCCTCTTCGGAAATGCCCGGCCCGGTGTCGACCACCGCAACCGCGAACATGCCGTCCTTGAGCGTCGCCTTGATGGTCACGCCGCCCTCGTCGGTGAACTTGATGGCATTGCCCACGAGATTAAGCAGCACCTGCGTGAGCCTACGCTCGTCACCGTGGCCGGTCGGAAGATCGGGCGCGATCTCGACCTTGAAGGCAAGTTTTTTTTCTGCCGCCAGCGGCTCGACCGCGCCATAGACGTTGTGCACGACGTCTTTCATCGAATAATCGGTGAGCGAGAGGGTCAATTGCCCAGCCTCGATCTTGGAAAGGTCCAGCACGTCGTTGATGAGGCCGAGCAAGTGGCGGCCGTTGGTGATGATGCGCTTGAGCGTTGCCTGCACCTTCTCCGGCGTGTCGCCGTAGACGCCGTCGGCGATGAGCTCTGTGTAGCCGAGGATGGCGTTGAGCGGCGTGCGCAGCTCGTGGCTCATGTTGGCGAGGAACTGCGACTTGTGCTTGCTCGCCTCCTCGAGCTGCCGGCTCTTTTCCTGGATCTCGTCGAACAGCCGCACGTTCTCGATGGCGATCGCCGCCTGGTCGGCGAAGGTCGTCACCAGCTCGATCTGCTTGTCGGTAAACGCGCGCGGTTCCTTGCGCGTCAGCGTCAAGACGCCAATCGGCTCGCCCTCGCGCAGCATCGGCACGCCGAGCATGGCGCGGTAGCCGCCGAGCTTCTGCGCGTCCGTCCACTTGTATTCAGGATCGGCCGCAACGTCGGGAATATGAGTAACCTTGCTGTCGAGCAGCGCGCGCCCGGTCCCGGTGTCGCGGTTGAGTTCCACCGGAATGTCCTTGACGTAGTCCATGAAGGCCTGCGGGTAGCCGAACGCCACCGAGCGGTAGAACCTGTCGCCTGCGCGCTGGGTGATGGTGCCCTGGTCGGCTTCGCAAAGTCGCGCCGCCGAGCGCAGCAGCGTGTCGAGCACGGTTTTCAGATCGAACGCCGATCGGCTGATGATCTTGAGGACGTCAGCGGTCGCAGTCTGCTGTTGCAGCAATTCTTGCAGGTCGTCGGTGCGCGCCTGCACCTCGTCAAACAGGCGCACGTTCTCGATGGCGATTACCGCCTGATCGGCGAAGGTTTCGACCAGCTCAATCTGTTTATCGGTGAACGGTTCCTTTTTGGAGCGCGTCACGATGAGAATGCCGATCGGGGTTCCTTCGCGCAATAATGGCACCCCGAGCAGTATCTTCGGCCTTGTCACGCCGGGTGCCTGCAGCAACGTGAGTTCCGAATCGACATCGGTGTCCTTGATATGGACGGTCTTGCCTTCGAGGACGACGCGACCGGCAATTGACGACCGGTCCGCAAGGGTCGGGTGTGCCCTCATGTATTCGACGTGCTGCGCCGGATATCCGAAGCTGGCGACGCTGTGGTACGCGCCGTCCCGCGCGAGCCGCACCGCCGCGCGATCGGCGCGGCACAACCGCGCCGCAGTCTCCAGCAACGTGTTGAGAACGGCCGGCAAGTCGAACGCCGAGCGGCTGATCACCTTGAGCACGTCGGCGGTCGCCGTCTGTTGTTCCAGCGACTCGGAAAGATCGTCGGTGCGCTGGCGCAGCTCGCTGAGCAGCCGCGTGTTCTCGATGGCGATGACGGCCTGCTTGGCGAAGTTCGCGACCAGCTCGATCTGCTTGTCCGAGAACGGGCGCACCTCTTGCCGGAAGATCGTGATGGAGCCGATAAACTCGTCGTCCTTGAGCAACGGCACGACGAGGAGCGTCCGGATACCGACGATTTCCACACCGGCGACGACCATTGGGTCTCGCTCTTGGTATGCCTGTTCCTTGCTCAAATCGGAAACGTGGACGATCTGTTTTGTTCTGGCGGCCCGCATGAACGGAGCGTTTCCGCTCGGCCTGAGTTCACCGCGCCGAACGAGCGCGACGATCGGCTCCGGAACACCGTGCATAGCGACCGGCACTGCGACGCCGTCATTGGCCCGGAACAGGATTCCGAAATTGGCGCCGCACAAGCGCGTGGCGTTCGCCAGCATGGCTTCGAACACCGGTTGCAAATCGCCGGGCGAACTCGAGATGACCTGCAGCACTTCGGACGTCGCCGTCTGTTGTTCCAGCGACTCGGAAAGATCGTCGGTGCGCTGGCGCAGCTCCTTGAGCAGCCGCGTGTTCTCGATGGCGATGACGGCTTGCGCGGCGAAATTCGTGACCAACTCGATCTGCTTTTCGGTGAATTCCCGCACCTCCTGGCGGTAGATGCTGATCACACCCACCAGGTTGTCTTCCTTAAGCATCGGCACCGACACAATCGTGCGGTAATTGCCGAGCTCGGTACCGGCGACGGCGATGGGGTCGCCCTGCAGATAGGCCTCCGATTGCTTCGAATCGAGGACCTGCGCGACCTGTTTGGTTCTCGCCGCGCGGCCGAGCGTGCTGTTGGTGGACGGATCGATCCGCCCGCGTCTGCGAGCCTCGACGAAAGCCGCCGGCGCGTTGTGAAATGCCGCCGCCTCAAACGTCTCGCCATTAAACAGATAAAGCGTGCCAAACCCGGCGCTGCATATGCGCGTCGCGTTGGCCAGCATAGCCTCGAACACGGGCTGCAAATCGCCAGGCGAAGTCGAGATGACTTGCAGTACCTCCGACGTCGCCGTCTGCTGCTCCAGCGACTCGGAAAGATCGTCGGTGCGCTGGCGCAATTCTTTGAACAGCCGCGTATTCTCGATGGCGATGATGGCCTGGCTGGCGAACGTCTTGACCAGCGCAAGCTGTTTGTCCGTCAACGGTCCTGGGGCCAAGCGCATGACACTGAGGGCGCCGATCGCGAAATCGCCTCGCATCATCGGAATGACCGTCACGGCGAAGTAACCGCTGTCGGCAAAGTTCTTCGCGCCGGCGGCAAGTTCGGGCGGCGCAACACGAACATCCGGAATGTCGACGATCTTTGCGTCGAGGATGGAGGTGCTACTGAGGTATGCGCGCGTGAGCGGAATCGGAAATTTCTTTCGCCACACTTCGGCGCGGGCCGGGTCGCCCTCATTGATGGCGACGGCCCTCACCTGGTCGCCGTCGCGAAGCACCAGGCTGATCGCGGCATCGGAGAACAGTTTCAGACCGCTACGGACGATGGCGTCGAACACCGGCTGACTTTCAGTCGGTGAGTTGCTGATGACCTGTAGAATTTCCGACGTCGCCGTCTGCTGCTCAAGCGACTCGGAGAGATCATCGGTGCGCTGGCGCAGCTCGCTGAGCAGCCGCGCGTTCTCGATGGCGATGACGCCTTGCGCGGCGAAATTTGCCACCAGTTCGACCTGCTTTTCGGTGAACGGTTTGACTTCGGTGCGGTAGATGGTGATGACACCGATGATTTCGTTTTCCCGCATCATCGGCACGCACAGCAGCGTGCGCACACCGGCCACCTCGACGGCGGATACCGGCAACGAACCGCCTTCGAGATAGGAGGCATCCTGCCGCATGTCGGAAATGTGCACGGGCCGGCGGGTTGCCGCGACGCGCGGCATCGGCGCATTGGGTCCGGGATCAAACCAGGGCCCGCTGCGCCATAGATCAAGATAGGCGGGCGGCAGCTCGCCGTGCATCGCGGCGGCATGCCAAAGGTTTCCTTGGCAAAGCCACATGGCGCCGTAGCTTGCTTCGCAGAGCCGAGCGGCATTGGCGAGCATGGCGCTGAACACTGGCTGGAGCTCGCCGGTCGAGCTGGCGATGACCTTGAGCACCTCCGATGTCGCGGTCTGCTGCTCCAGCGACTGGCGCAGCTCCTTGAGCAGCCGCGTGTTCTCGATGGCGATGACCGCCTGCGCCGCGAAATTCTGCACTAGCTCGATCTGCTTATCGCCGAACGGCCGCACCTCCTGGCGGTAGATGACGATGGCTCCGACCAACTCGTCATCCTTGAGCATCGGCACAACGAGATGCGTGCGCGCACCGGCCGATTCGACGAGCGCCTTCATCCGCAGATTGCCGCCGAGATAGCCTTCATCACGGCGAAGGTCGTGGATATGAATTACGGTTTTGGAGGTCAGCAGCCGTTTGAGCGGCGTCCCGACATGCTCGCTTGAGCGCATGTCGACGACGGGATCGCGCCGATACCAGTCCACATAATCGGAGTCGCCGCTGAGGGCGACAGCCCGGTAAGCGTCTCCTTCGAGCAGGAACAGCGTCCCCAATTTGGCTTCGCAGATGCGCGTGGCGTTTTGCAGCATCGCGTTGAATACGGGTTCCAACTCGCCCGGCGAACTGGAGATGACCTCCAACACCTCGGATGTCGCGGTCTGTCGCTGCAGCGACTCGCGCAACTCGCTGAGCAGGCGCGTGTTCTCGATGGCGATGACGGCTTGCTTCGCGAAATTACACGCCAGCTCGATCTGCTCGCCGGTGAAAGGCTGGACCTCCTGGCGATATATGCCGAACGCCCCGATCAGTTCATCGTCTTTGAGCAGCGGCACGACGACGTGCGAACGCTGGCCGCCGAGTTCGACGGCGGCCATGCGATTGGGATCCTTTTCTTTGTACGCACGGCTCTCTCGAACATCCGCGAAATGGACGGGCTTCTTGGTGCGGGCGAGCTGACCGAGTCCGGTGTCGGGACCCCACACGCGTGGCTCGTGGCCGAGATATTCAGAAAATGCTTGCGGCACACCCAGCGACGAAAGCGCGGCGAACTTTCCGTCGCCGTAGCCGAACATGATTCCGAAATTTGCCGCGCAGATACGCATCGCATTCGCCAGCATCGTCTGGAAAACCGGCTCCAACTCGCCCGGCGAGCTGGAGATGACGCTCAGTACGTCGGAGGTTGCCGTCTGTTGCTCCAGCGACTCGCGCAGCTCCGACAGTAGCCGCGTGTTCTCGATGGCGATCACCGCCTGCGAGGCGAAGTTCGCAAGCAGCTCGACCTGCTTGTCCGAGAACGGACGAACCTCCCGCCGGTAAATCGTAATATTGCCGACCGTTTGATCGTCCTTGCACATCGGTATGCACACCAAGCTGCGAATACCGGCGTCTTCTGCTGCGGCAACGGCCAATGGATCGCCGGCGAGATAGGCCCGCTCCTCGCGCAGGTCGGTCACCTGGATGGGCCTGCGCTCGGTCATGGCGCGAATACCCGGCATATCCGGGTTCGATAGGAACACCGCGCCGCCGCGCAATCGTTCGAGATACGCCTCTGGCAGCGCGCCATGCAGCGCGGCCACGCGTATGCTGCTGCCATCCCACAGCCACATGGCGCCGTAGCTTGCCTCGCAGAGCTTCGTGGCGTTCGCGAGCATGGCGTCAAATACAGGCTGCAGATCGCCCGGAGAACTGGAGATGACCTTGAGCACGTCGGCGGTCGCGGTCTGTTGCGCCAGCGACTCGCGCAGTTCGCTGAGCAGGCGCGTGTTCTCGATGGCGATGACGGCTTGCGCGGCGAAGTTCTTCACCAGCTCGATTTGTTTTTCGGTGAATGGCCGCACCTCCTGGCGGTAGATGATGATGCCGCCCACCAGTTCATTGTCTTTAAGCATCGGCACCGCGAGCGTGGATCGCGCGCCGCCGAGTTTTGCTGCATTTCCGGGATTCGGTTCCGCGGCATAATCGTCGCTGTGGGCGACGGCGCGTGTCTGCAACATGCGATCCAACAGCGTCCCGGAATCCGGCAGATACGGCCCTCGCCGCATTTGCAGTTCGAGCAGCGCCAGCGGGGTGGCGACGCCTGCCGCCCAATGGAAGAGCTTGCCGTCGTAACGGAACATGGTGCCAAACTTCGCTTCGCAGATGCGCGTGGCGTTCTCCAGCATGGCGCTGAAGACAGGCGCCAGCTCGCCCGGCGAGCTGGAGATGACCTTGAGCACCTCAGAAGTCGCTGTCTGCTGTTCCAGCGACTCGGACAACTCCTCCGTGCGCTTCTGCACGTCGTCGAACAGGCGCACGTTTTCGACGGCGATCACCGCCTGGTCGGCGAAGGTGCGCAGCAGGTCGATCTGCGTGTCGGTGAAATGCGTCGGCTCGCGCCGCGTGACGCCGATGGTGCCGATGGCCGCGCCGTCGCGCAGCATGGGGACGACCAGGATGCTGCGGTAGCCCCGGGCGCGCGCCGTTTCCTTGATCGCCTGCGAAACGTCGGACTCGGTCTCGATATCGTAGCGGAAAGAGGGCTTCCCGTTGCGCGCCACCCGGCTATGAATTCCAGACGACGAGAGCGGCGAGGGAAAAGATCTCTGCACCGATTTGATGCCCGCGTCACTGCCCGCGGTCAGCGCCGCCAGATGAATCTCGTCAGCGGCGACGCGCGTGACCGTCGCCGATTGGGCGCCGAACAGGCGCATCGCACTCGCGGCAATCGCGTCGAATACAGGCTGCACGTCCGTCGGCGAACTGGCGATGACTTTGAGAATTTCCGCGGTCGCGGTTTGCTGCTCCAGCGCCTCGGAAAGCTCGGCGCTGCGCTGCTGCTCGGCGTCAAACAACCGCACATTCTCGATCGCAATGACCGCCTGGTCGGCGAAGGTCTCGGCCAGGTCGATGTGCTTTTCGGTGAACGGCCGCGGCGTCGAACGGAATAAATTAACGACGCCAAAAACCCGTCCATCCCGCATCAGCGGCACGCCGAGCGCCGCGCGCAGACCCATCAGCTTCTGCGCTTCCGGGCGCGCATAATCCTGGTCTTCAAGGACATCGGGAATATGGACCGTGCCGCCTTTGAGGATCGTTTGTCCGAAAACCGATCCGTGATCCGGTTTGGTCGTATAACCTGCAAAATGTTCGCGCCACTCAGGTGGGCAGCCATAGGTCGCGGCAAGACGGTAGCCGCCGCCGTCTTCGTACCGAATGGTCCCGATGTCTGCCTCACACAAACGAGAGGCCGAACTCGATCAGGGTATTCAGCACCGCCGGCAGATCGAAGGTCTCGCGGCTGATGGCCTTGAGCACGTCGGCGGTAGCGGTCTGTTGCGACAGCGACTCGCGCAGCTCGGACAGCAGCCGCGTATTCTCGATGGCGATGACGGCCTGCGCGGCAAAGTTGCTTACCAGCTCGATCTGCTTGTCGGTGAAGGGTTTGACTTCGCGGCGGTAGATGCTGATGGCACCGATCAACACATTATCTTTGAGTATCGGCACAGCGATAAGCGACCGCGCGCCAGCGAACCTTGCTGAAGCGCCCGGGGCCGGCCCTGCTGATTCGTCGGCAATGCGGACCACGTCTTTTGTCCGCAACAGTCGATCGAGGTTGGTCCCGGCGGGCGGTACAAACGACCCGCGCTTCCAGACAAACTCGGCTAACGCTGCTGGCGCGTCGAACAATGCGACAGGATCAAAAGTTCCGTTATCGTATCGGTACAGAGAGCCAAATTTCGCGTCGCAAATCCGTACCGCGTTTACCAGGATGGTCTCGAACACGGGCTCCAGGTCGCCGGGCGAGCTTGAAATGACGCTCAGCACCTCCGCAGTCGCCGTCTGCTGCTCCAGCGACTCGGAAAGCTCGGCGCTGCGCTGCTGCTCGGCCTCGAACAGCCGCGCGTTCTCGATGGCGATGACGGCCTGGTCGGCGAAGGTGCGCAGCAAATCGATCTGTCGTTCGGAAAACGGGCGCATCTCGCGGCGGCGTATCATCAGCGCGCCGATCGCCTCGCCCTTTCGCAACAGCGGAGTGGCGAGCATAGTCCGGTGGCCAAACCGGGCGGCCACCGCAGCGCCCTCCGGGTATTCCTTGGCGGCTGCGGCGATATCATCGACATGCAGCGTCTTGCGGTCCACGACGCAGCGGCCGGTCACCCAGCCGCGCCCGATCGGCCATTTGTCGACGTCATATTCAATCGGACCATAATGCGAGCCGAGTTTCAGCACATCGCCCTCGCGCAAAAGGACGACCGCATCGTAGGCTTCGCAAAGTTTGGCCGCGCTTTCGGCCACGGACTTCAGGACGGGCTGACGGTCGGTGGGAGAGGCTGCGATGACGTGCAAAATTCCGCTTGTCGTCGCCTCGCGCTCGAGCGCCTCGGCAAGCTCGCGCTCGCGCATGGCAAGCGCGGCCTTGAGCGAGGCCATTTCGCCGCCTGTGTCGACTTCTCTCAGAACCGACATGCCTGCCCCCACGCTGGCAGCCTTGAGCCTAACACTGCCGGTTGAAGCCGATAAGACGCATTGCCGCCTTGGCGGCGACTAAGCCGTCGCGCCTTTGGCTTTCGGCCGGCGCATATGCTCGTCAAGTCGAGGCAAAATCTCCACGAAATTGCAGGGCCGGTAGCGGTAATCGAGCTGGTGCGCCAGGATCTCGTCCCAGGCGTCCTTGCAGGCGCCGGGCGAACCCGGCAGACAGAAAATGTAGGTCGCGTTGGCAACGCCGGCGGTGGCGCGGGTCTGGATCGCCGAGGTGCCGATTTTTTTTTCACTCACCATGAGAAACATGGTGGCAAAACCATCCATGCGCTTCTCGAACAGCGGCTCCGCCGCTTCCGGCGTCACGTCGCGGCCGGTGAAGCCGGTACCGCCGGTCGTAATAATGACATCGATGAACTTGTCCTCGATCCAGGCTTTGAGCCGCTGCCGGATTGCCTTGACCTCGTCCTTGACGATGGCGCGCTCGGCCAGCACGTGGCCGGCTTCACGGATCCGTTCGACGAGCGTTGCGCCGGATTTGTCCTCGGCGAGATCGCGCGTATCGGACACTGTGAGCACCGCGATCTTTAGCGGCACGAATTGTCGGCTTTGATCGATACCGGGCATCGCATGCCTCTCTAGAGTGCGGCCGCCGCAAATGTGTCGCAAGCCGACACCTTGCCCTCTTTCAGCCCTTTGGTGAACCAGCGCTGCCGCTGCGCCGAGGTGCCATGGGTGAAGGCGTCGGGCACGACATAGCCGCGCGACTGTTTCTGCAGCCGATCATCACCGATCGCCGCCGCTGTCTGCAGCGCCGCCTCGACGTCGCCCGCTTCAATCGATTTCCAGCGCTGGTCGGATTGGTTGGCCCAGACGCCGGCGAGGCAGTCCGCCTGCAGCTCGACGCGGACCTGAATGCGGTTTGCACCCGCTTTGCTGCCGGCGGCGCGTTGCTGCGATTGCGCCTGGGGCAAAATGCCGAGCAGGTCCTGCACGTGATGGCCGACCTCATGCGCGATCACATAGGCCTCCGCAAACTCGCAGGCCTTGCCGCCGCAGCCGTGGAAGCGCTGCTGAATCTCGGCGAAAAATGAAGTGTCGAGATAAATGCGTTTGTCGAGCGGACAGTAGAACGGCCCCATCGCGGCTTGCGCGAAACCGCAGCCGCCCTGCTCGCCGCCGCGGTAAAGCCGCAGCGGCGCCGGGCGGTATTGCTTGCCGCTGGCGCGGAATATTTCCGTCCACACGTCTTCGGTATTGCCGAGCACCGCGGCAACGAACTGGCCGGTACGGTCGGACGGCGTGCCGGCGCGCGGCGCCGGCTGCGGATAAGTCTGCTGGTGTTGCGAGCCGCCGCCACTGAGGATTTCGGCACCGCCGATGAGCACGCTGGGATCGATGCCAAGCGCCCAGCCAATGACGCCGAGCACCACGATCGCGCCGATGCCGAGACCGCCGCGCCCCACCGGGATACCGAAGCCGCCGCCGGAAAAGCCACCACCGCCTTCGCGGTCGTCCTCGACATTGTCGCTGCGGCGAAAATCATCCCAGCGCATGAATACCTCCCAACATCCGCGCGATCATTGCCGGGGAACCGCGCGGTGTCCAATCCCCTTCGCGTTCACTGTAAGTCTAGATGTGTGCTTAGGCATTTTTTGCCTAGTGGCATGGCGTTTTCGCTAACCCGATTTTTACCTTGGCGACTCATAGTGCAGGCCTGTCGGTTGTAGGTCCCGCGTCGCCGACCGCGTCGCCTGAGTCAGAGTTCTGAGTCATGGTTGTGTCGCGTCGCGGGGCGCCCGGAAGGGCGCCCCGTGGAGTTTCCAGCGTCCCGTCATCGCGCATTCTCGTCGGCGATTGCGTCGAGGAAATGTCGAAGCTGCCGGCCGGCAGTGTCGATCTCGTCTTCGCCGATCCGCCTTACAATCTGCAGCTTGCCAGCGACTTGAAGCGCCCGGACGATTCGCACGTCGATGCGGTCACCGAGGACTGGGACAAGTTCGCAAGCTTTGCCGCCTATGACGATTTCACGACCCGCTGGCTGAAAGCCTGCCGCCGCGTGATGAAGCCCGCGGCCACCATCTGGGTGATCGGCTCCTATCACAATATTTTCCGCGTCGGCGCGCTCATGCAGGATCTCGGCTTCTGGATCCTCAATGACGTGATCTGGCGCAAGTCGAACCCGATGCCGAATTTCCGCGGCCGGCGTTTCACCAATGCGCATGAAACCATGATCTGGGCTTCGCGCGACGCCAGCGCCAAGGGCTACACCTTCAATTACGAAACGCTGAAAGCCGGCAACGAAGATATCCAGGTGCGCTCCGACTGGACGATTGCCTTGTGCACCGGCGAGGAGCGGCTCAAGGGCCGCGACGGCAAGAAGCTGCATCCGACGCAGAAGCCGGAAGCGCTGCTCGCGCGCGTGCTGCTGTCGAGCTCGCGGCTCGACGATCTGGTGCTCGACCCGTTCTGCGGCACCGGCACCACCGGCGCGGTGGCCAAGCGACTGGGTCGCCGCTTCGTCGGCTGCGAGCGCGAGGCAAGTTACGCCAAGGCCGCCGAGAAACGCATCGCCGCGACCAAGCTGCTGGAAGCGCCGACGCTGGCGCCGTTCATGACCGCGCGTGAAGCCCCGCGCGTGCCGTTCTCGGCGCTGATCGAGCGCGGGCTGGTAACGCCAGGCGCCAAACTGGTCGATGCCAAGAAGCGCCACAAGGCGCTGGTGCGCGCCGACGGCGCCGTCAGCATCGACGGCCATGTCGGCTCCATCCACAAGATCGGCGCGCTCGCGCAAGGGCTGGAGGCCTGCAACGGCTGGACCTTCTGGCATGTGGAAACGCCGAAGGGGCTCACCCTGATCGACAGTTTCCGCGCCATCGTGCGCGCGGAAATGGCGGAAGCGGCTGAATAGCCGCTACGTCGCCGGCATCGCTTCAACAAGCAATTCGAGTGCGCGCTTCGCAAACGCATCCATGTTCGCCTGCCGATCGGCGCTGCCGGTTTGCAACGTGATCGCACGTGCGACCGGCCCCACGACTGCCATGCAACTGTGGCCGGCCGGGTCACCGTAGCGATTACCGCTCGGCCCAGTGGCGCCCGTCTCGCCAAAGCCCCAGGTCGCACCCATACGCTCGCGCGCGCGCCGCGCGATCATCAGCGAATAGGCTTCGGTTGCGGCGCGCATCCCCTGCATATCGGAATCGCCGATGCCAAGCAGCGCCCACCGCGCGGATTTCGTATAGACCACGGCACCGCCGAGAAAATAGGCGGAAGCGCCGGGGATCGCGAGCAAGCTCGCGGCGATGAGCCCGCCGGTCGAGGACTCGGCGACGGCGATCGTCTCCTTGCGCGCGATCAGGCAAGCGGCGATTTTTTCCGCCAGCGGCAGCAGCAATTTCATTTACAGATCCCCGCGACCGATCTGGCAGAGCACTCTGAAGACGCCGACTTCGGCGCCGGCGAATTCCTTGGACAGGTTCGCGCCGATGGCCTCGGCGTCTTTCTGATGCAGCGTATCGACCAGCAACGCACCTTTGATCTTCTTGTCACCGCCGCGCAGTTTTTCCTCCATCGACACCGGCTGGCCGGCCGGATCGAGTGCGATCCAGATTTCGCCGCCGGCGACGTTGGTGTCGGCGGCCAACGCATCGAGGCGCGCGATGAGCGCGCTTTCGTCGGGCGCCTCGGCAAACCGCACCGTCACGGCATAGGCGCCGCGGAAGGGACCGCGCCGCAGCGTGCGGTGGCAGATCGTGCGGTTCATGTTGATGAAAACGCCCGACATGATCTTTTTCGTCATCGGCGTCGGATTGTCGAGCCGTTCGAGATAGGGCTTCGAGGTGAGCACGGCGGGCGATTGAACGAGATAGAAATTGAAAAAAGCCGACGACCCAGAGATCGCCTGGTGGCGCCGCCCATAGAGAAAGCCGGGCACACCCAGCCGCTCAACGAGATGCTCGCCTTGGAACCAGGCGTCGAATTCCGCCTCGCGGCCTGCGGCGACGTCGTTGAAGATCGCCAGGATGCCGGGCTGCTGCGCCGCCATGCTCAGGCCTTGACCTTGCGCTCGATATTGGCGCTGCGCGTGGGCACGCCGAATTCCTCGCGGCAGACCTCGGCCAGAACCGCGATCCCCTCGCGGATTTCCTCAAGCGTCGGGCTGGCAAAACACAGCCGAATTCGGCACTTGCTGCCCTGCTTGTCCAGCGACCATTCCGGCCCCGGATTGATGACGACGCCAGCGGCCAGCGCCTTGTCGCGCAGCTTCATGGTGTCGACATTGTCCGGCAGCTTGACCCAGAGGAAAATGCCGCCCGCCGGATAGTCGAACTCGGCCGCCGTGCCGAACTGCTCGTTGAGCGCAGCAACCAAAGCATCGAGCTTGGCGCGGAAACGCTTGCGCAATTGTGGCACATGCTCGGTGAAATGCGCCGCGCAGTATTCGGCAAGCATCATCTGCTCGAGGCCGCCGGAGCCCGCATCGGTCTTGAACGGCAGCATGCGCGACAGGATCGACCACGGCGCGACGATAAAGCCGACACGCAAGGCGGGCGCGATGGTCTTGGAGAACGAGCCGATATGGATGACGTTCTGCGACTTGCTCATCGCGTAGAGCGCGGGAGGACGCTCACCGCTCCAGGTCAGGTCGGCGTAGCAGTCGTCCTCGAAGATCGGCACGCCGTAGTCATCGGCAAGCCTGAGCAGCGTCTTGCGGCGCTCGATGTCGAGGATGGTCGCGGTCGGGTTCTGCACCGTCGGGATGGTGTAGATGAATTTCGGCCGCACACCTTTCTTCTTCAGATCGGCAAGCGCTTTCTCAAGCTCATCCATGCGCATGCCGCCTCGGTCGAGCGGGATGCCGACGACATTGACGCCGCGCCGCGTATAGCGATTGAGCGTGCCCTCGTAGCAGTCGCGCTCGCAGATGACGGTGTCGCCGGGCGCCAGCAGAGCGGCGTTGACGAGATCGAGCCCCTGTAGCGAACCCGACGTCAACACAATGTCGTCGGCGGTGCATTCGATCCCGGCGTCGCGCTTGAGCTTCTTCACTAGAAACTCGCGCAGCGGCCTGTAGCCTTGCGGGCCCATGTGCAGGCGGTAGTCAGAAAGCCTGCGGCCTTCCCGCGACAGCGCGGTCTGAGCGGCAGTCATCAGTTCCGCGACATCGAGGCCGTCCGGATCGTTGTTGCCGAAAGTGAAATTGTACTTCCCCGGCGGGGTCCAGCGGACCGCAGGCGCCGGCGAGCCGGCTGGAATGAGCGGCGCAAAATCGAAGGCCATTGCGATACTCCGGGTTACGCCAAATCGCTCACTTCGCCGCCACCACCATGATCTCGACCTTGTACTCCGGCGCGGCGAGCTTGGCCTCGACACAGGCGCGCGCGGGCGTATTGCCGGGCGACACCCAGGCGTCCCACACCGCGTTCATCTCGGCGAAATTGGCCATGTCGGTGATCCAGAGATTGGCCCGCAGCAGCTTGGACTTGTCGGTGCCTGCCTGTGCGAGATACTTGTCGATCGTCGCCAGGATTTCCTTCGTCTGCTCGGTAACGCTCTTGCCTTTGTTCGCCTGAGCGACGACGCCGGCAAGATAGACCGTATCGCCGTGCACGACGATCTGGCTCATGCGCGCGCCGACTTCCTTGCGTTCCACTTTCATCCGCGTTCTCCCTTGTGTGCGCCGCGCTAACCGCCGGCGACGCCCTGCGTGTTGACATAAAGCGAATAGAGCGAGTGCGAGGCCGCCATGAACAGCCGGTTGCGCTTGCGGCCGCCGAAACAGAGATTGGCGCAGCGCTCCGGCAAGGCAATATGCCCGATCGGCTCGCCCTGCGGCGTGAACACGCGCACGCCATCGAGCTCGGCGGTCATGCCCCAGCCGCACCACAGATTGCCGTCGATGTCGACGCGGAAGCCGTCGGGCGTGCCGTTCGGCCCTGAATTGATCAACAGCTTCCTGTTGGAAATCTTGTCACCCGACGGCGCGACGTCGCAGCTGAGAATAGTGCGCGGCTCGGCGCGCGACTCAACGATGTAGAGCTTCTTCTCGTCCGGCGAGAAAGCGAGCCCGTTTGGCGCCTTGATGCCGTCGGCGACGACCGAGATCTTTCCGCTCTGTCCGTCGACGCGGAAAACATACATCGGCAATTCCGGCTCGGCGATCTCGCCCTCGTAATGGCTGAGGATGCCGAATTGCGGATCGGTGAACCAGATCGATCCATCCGACTTCACCACCACGTCGTTCGGCGAATTGAGCCGCTTGCCCTCGAACCGGTCGGCGATCACCGTGATCGAGCCGTCGATCTCCGTGCGGGTGACGCGGCGGGTCAAATGCTCGCAAGTCACGAGGCGGCCCTGGCGGTCGCGGGTGTTGCCGTTGCCATTGTTCGACGGCTGGCGGAAGACGCTGACACTGCCGGTTTCCTCTTCCCAGCGCAGCATGCGGTTATTGGGGATGTCGCTCCAGATGAGGTAACGCCCATCGCCGAACCAGACCGGGCCCTCGCCCCAGCGTGAGCCGGTCCACAGCCGCTCGACGCTCGCCAGTGGCAGTTTGTACTTGTTGAAACGCGGATCGAGCGCCGTCACAGAGGGATCGGGATAGCGCAGGTTCGGCGTCCATTGATCAGCGGGCATTTCGTTCCCCGGCATGAAGTGTTCTGATTTTGCCGTCTTCCAGCGCATGAGCAATGACCTTGCGCATCACATTGGGCAAGGCCTCATTGGGCAAATCGGCAATGCGGACCCAGCGCATTGCTTTTGGCGCCGGCGTCGCCCTCGCGACACGAGCGAGAAAGACCGTCAATTCCAGCGGAAAATGCGTGAAAACATGATCGACCGCGCCGGGCAGCCGCCGCCATTGCGGCCTGGCGCGCATGCGCGGCGCGGCGGCCAGCGCGTGCGCCGTGTCGAAATCCGGCGTCCATTCGCTGCCCGGCACCTCCGTCATCCCGCCGAGCAGGCCCTTGTCCGGCCGCTTGCGCAGCAGCACCCGGCCATCGGCGCGCAGCACGACGAAGGCGGCGCCGCGGCGCAGCTCTGCCTTCGCGCTTCGGCGCCTTGCGCGGAAAGGTCTCCTCGTCGCCGCGCGCATGCGCGAGGCACGCCGCGTTCCATGGGCACAGCGCGCAGGCCGGGCGCTTGGGCGAGCAGATGCTGGCGCCGAGATCCATCAGCGCCTGCGCGAAATCGCCGGCGCGGAACGGCGGCAGCAGCGAGGCGGCGAGCTCTTTGACGCGCGGCTTTGCCGCCGGCAGCTGCTCCTCGACGGCGAACAGCCGCGCCACCACGCGCTCGATGTTGCCGTCCACCGGCGCCGCCGCGAGCGTCGAATGCAATCGCAGCAATTGCGGACGCGGTGTAGTCGCCGATGCCGGGCAGCGCGCGCAGCGCCTCGATGTCGGACGGAAAAACGCCCGCGTGGCGCGCGACGACGTCTTTCGCGCAAGCTGTGCAGGTTGCGCGCGCGCGCGTAATAGCCGAGCCCGGCCCAGGCGCGCAGCACGTCGTCGAGGCTCGCCGCGGCCAGCGCTTCAACGGTCGGCCAGCGCGACAGGAAGCGCGCGTAGTAGGGAACCACCGCCTTCACGGTGGTCTGCTGCAGCATGATCTCCGACAGCCACACGCGGTAAGGGTCGGCGTGCTCGCCGCGCCGCGCCCGCCACGGCAGCACGCGGGCGTGGCGGTCGTACCAGGCAAGCAGCGCCAAAGGATCGGGCGCGGCTTTCTTCCGTCGAGGCGAGCGGGCTGCTAGGCTCATCGCGCCGACCTTGGCATGGGAAAGCCATAGAGATGAACAAGGCGTCGCGCAGTTTTCCCCGGCCGCTTTCCGAGTTTCTCGGCGCGACCTTGAGCGACACGCTCAAATCGCAGGGCTTCGCCTCGGCTGAAATTCTTTCCCGCTGGGCGGAGATTGCCGGACCGGAAGTCGCCGCGCATAGCGAGCCGATCAAGATCAACTGGCCGCGCCGCGGCGACGAGGAGACGGCGGAACCGGCAACTCTGGTGCTGCGCGTCGAAGGACCGGCGGCGATCGAGATTCAGCACCTGTCCGCTGTCATCCTGGAACGGGTCAACCGTTTCTTCGGCTGGCAGGCAATTGGCCGCATCGCGCTGCGCCAGGCGCCCTTGCGCCGCCGCGGCAAGCCCGCCGCCCCGCCGCCGCCCGACCCGGCAGCGGCGGCCCGCATCGCCGAAGCCTTGCCAATCGAGGACGAGGCTTTGCGCCAGGCGCTTGGCCGGCTCGGCGCGGCGATCAAGCGAAAGTGAGGCTTCTCAGTGCCTTGGCAGAGCGGCCCGGCATTGCCACAATTGCAATATCTAGCTAGCCAAAGCCCTGCGAGACGCCGCATAAGCCCACGGAGTGACCGAATTGCACATCACCAGACGCGAATTCAACCGGGGCAGCGCCGTCTTGGCGCTTTCGCTGGCGCTGCTCGGCTCAACGGCATTGCCGGGGTTGGGCGGCACCGCTTGGGCGGACGACAAGGTCGATACGGGCGAGCTGATGAAGCCCGAGGCGTTGCCGGACATGGTCATGGGCAAAGCCGATGCGCCCGTCACCGTCATCGAATATGCGTCGATGACCTGCCCGCACTGCGCGCATTTCCAGGAGACGACATTCCCGGAACTCAAGAAGCAATACATCGACACCGGCAAGGTGCGTTACATCTTCCGCGAATTCCCGCTCGACAATCTCGCCGCCGCCGCCTTCATGCTGGCGCGCTGCGCCGGCAAGGACGACTCGAGCAAATATTTCGCCATGGTCGACACCATGTTCAAACAGCAGCGGCAATGGGCGGTCGAGAAGCCGCTGCCGCCGATGCTGACGATAGCCAAGCAGGCCGGCTTCACCGAGGAGAGTTTCAACGCCTGCCTGGCGAATCAGCAAGTCCTCGACGGCATCGAAAAAGTGCGCCAGCGCGCCATCAAGCAATTCAAGGTGGAGTCGACGCCTACTTTCTTCATCAACGGCACCAAGGTAGCCGGGGCGCTGTCGTTTGAAGACATGGCCAAGGTCATCGACCCCTATCTCAAGAAGGCATAAGGGTTTTTTGGCCTGGGCGGGGCAAAGGTGGCCGCTGGCGACCGTCGGCCGCCGACACCTAACCGCCTGAAAGGCCGGGGAAAACCGCCGGAACAAGCCGCAACGCTGTTGCCCCGGCGCGCCCGGCGATTCATTCTCCGCCCGGGTCATGACCCAAGGCGCCACGGTCGGAAACAGCTCGAATCTGCTAATGAAATCCCTCAACAAGCCTGATTCGCTCTGACTGCGCGCATGATCGGGCCATTTCAATTTTTCAAAATGCGCGAACACAAAAGTTCTGAACCATGAAGCTCACGCGTCTGCGCCTGCTCGGCTTCAAGTCATTCGTCGAGCCGACTGATTTTCTGATCGAGCCGGGCTTGACCGGCGTGGTCGGGCCGAACGGCTGCGGCAAATCGAACCTGGTCGAAGCGCTGCGTTGGGTGATGGGTGAGTCCTCATACAAGTCCATGCGCGCGTCCTCGATGGACGAGGTGATCTTCTCCGGCTCGAACACGCGGCCGGCGCGCAACAATGCGGAAGTATCGATTTCCGTCGACAATTCCAGCCGCTCGGCGCCGGCAGCGTTCAACGACGAGGACAGCCTGGAAATCGCCCGCCGCATCGAGCGCGAGGCCGGCTCCAGCTACCGCATCAATGGCCGCGAAGTGCGTGCCCGCGACGTGCAGATCGTCTTCGCCGATGCCTCGACCGGCGCGCGGTCGCCGGCACTGGTGCATCAGGGCCGCATCGGCGAGATCATCCAGGCCAAACCCGAACAGCGCCGCCGTGTCCTGGAAGAGGCCGCCGGCGTTGCCGGCCTGCACGCCCGCCGCCACGAGGCTGAGCTGCGGCTCAAGGCTGCGGAAACCAATCTGTTGCGCCTTGAAGATGTGATCGGCCAGCTCGCGGCCCAGATCGACGGGCTGAAGAAACAGGCCAAGCAAGCGATCCGTTACCGCACCGTCTCCGCACAGGTGCGCAAGACCGAGGCGATGCTGTTCCATCTGCGCTGGAGCGCGGCCAGCGCCGAGGTCGCCGAAGCCGAGCACGCCAAGGATCTGGGCGTGCGCGAGGTTGCCGACCGCACCGCGGCGGAAGCCGAAGCCTCCAAGCGTCAGACGCTCGCTGCCGCCTCACTCCCCGAACTGCGCGAGGCCGAGGCGCGCGCCGGCGCCGCTCTCCATCGTCTCAACGTCGCGCAGCAGGACCTCGACCGCGAGGAGGCACGCGCCAAGGACCGTATCGCCGAGCTTGACGTGCGCCTGGTGCAGTTTGCCGGCGACATCGAGCGCGAGAAGCGGCTCGCAGCCGATGCCGAAGCAGCGCTCGCCCGGCTGGCCGCCGAGGAAGAGACCATCCGCGAAGAAGCGCGCGCCAATGCCGACCGGCGCGGCGGTGCTGATGCGCGCGTCGCTGAAGCGGCCGATACACTTGCTGCGGCGGAAAAGATTTTCTCCGATCTCACTACGGCGCTCGCGGCGCTGACCGCGCAGCGGCAGCAGTACGAGAACGCCGCGCGTGAGCATGGCGAGCGCATCGCGCGCCTCAACGGCGAAATTGATGCGATCGAGGCCGAGCTGGCGACGCTGCGAAGCGCCGAGAATGCTCCGCTCGCCGCCGCGGTCGAAGGCGCGCAAGTGGCGCTGACCGAAGCCGAAGCCGCCGCCGTCGCCGCGGAGGCGGCGCGCAATGTGGCGCGCACCGAGCTTGAAGCCGCGCAGGCCGCATTGAGCGAGGCGGAAAAGCGCGCGCAGCGGCTGGAAACCGAGGCCAAGACGCTCGACAAGATGCTGGCGCTGGAGACGCGCAATCTGTGGCCGCCGGTGATCGATAATGTCACCGTGGAAAAGGGCTACGAAAAGGCGCTGGGCGCGGCGCTGGGCGATGATCTCGACGTGCCGGTCGATGCCTCCTCGCCCATGCACTGGAACACGGTCGCTGCCGATGCGAGCGACCCCACCTTGCCGCCGGGCGTCGAGCCGCTGTCGCGCTATGTGCAGGCCCCGGCGCAACTGGCGCGCAGGCTGGCGCAGATCGGCCTCGTCGACCGCGAAACGGGCGCGGGTCTCGCGGGCGCGCTGAAGGCCGGCCAGCGGCTGGTGTCGCGCGACGGCGATCTGTGGCGCTGGGACGGTTTTGTCGCCGCGGCTCACGCGCAGACCGGCGCGGCGCGGCGGCTGGCGCAACGCAGCCGCTTTGCCGAAATCGAAGGCGAGTTGGCGGTGGCCCGCGCCGAAGTCGACGTGCGGCGCCGCGCGCTGGAAGCCGCGCAATCGGCGTTCGATGCCGCCAGCAGTTCGGAAACTGAGACCCGCACGCGCGAGCGCGACCTCAACCGGCAAGCCGCGCGGCTGTCCGCCCTCTCGGAGGCGCGCAGCGCGCCTGATCGCCAGCCGCGACGAGGCCGTCGCCGGCAAGGCCGAGGCCGAACGCTCCGTCGCCAAGCTTGCGCCCGCCGCCGATCTCGAAACCCGCCTCGCCGGCGTGCGCGACGATATCGCCGGCAAGCGCGCGAAGCTCGCCGAGGTGCAAGCCGAGCAGCAGGCCATCGTGCGCGAAGCCGAATTGGCCGAGCGCAGGTTGTCGTCGCTCGCCGCCGACAAGGCCGGCTGGGTCGAACGGCAGGACGGCGCCCGCAATCAGATCGCCACGCTCGATCAGCGCATCGTCGATGCCAAGCGCGACCGCACCGAACTGGAAAACGCGCCGCAGGTTTTCGCCGAGAAGCGCAAGGCGCTGATCAGCGAGATCGAAACCGCGGAAGCCGCGCGCCGCGCCTGCGCCGACCGGCTGCAGGAGGCGGAGAACGCGCTGGCCGCGGCCGACCGCGACGCCCGCGCCGCGCTGGAAGCCGCAAGCGCCGCCCGCGAAGCGCTTGGCCGCGCCGAGGAGCGCTTCGAGGGCGCGCAGGCGAAGGCTCTCCGACATCAGCCGCGAGATCCACGACATGCTGGAGATCGAGCCGGCGGGCCTCGCCGAGCTTGCCGGCATCAAGCCCGGCGCGGCGGCGCCCGACGTCGCCGACATCGAGGCGACACTCGAGCGGCTGCGCCGCGAACGCGAGCGGCTCGGCGCCGTCAACCTGCGCGCCGAAGAGGAATTGCGCGAGATCGAGGCGCAGCACACGTCATTGACCACCGAGCGCGATGATCTCACTGCGGCGATCCAGAAACTGCGGCTCGGCATTCAGAGCCTCAACCGCGAGGCGCGCGAGCGGCTGCTGTCATCCTTCGAGCGGGTCAACAAGCACTTCCAGCACCTGTTCACGGAACTGTTCGGCGGCGGCACTGCCGAATTGCAATTGATTGAAAGCGACGACCCGCTGGAAGCCGGACTGGAGATCTTGGCGAAGCCTCCGGGCAAGAAGCCCTCGACGCTGTCGCTGTTGTCGGGCGGCGAGCAGGCGCTGACCGCGCTGGCGCTGATCTTTGCCGTGTTCCTCACCAATCCGGCGCCGATCTGCGTGCTCGACGAAGTGGACGCGCCGCTCGACGATCATAACGTCGAGCGGTTCTGCGACCTGCTCGACGAGATGACCAAGTCGACCGATACCCGCTTCGTCATCATCACCCACAACCCGATCACCATGGCGCGCATGAACCGGTTGTTCGGCGTCACCATGGCCGAGCGCGGCGTGTCGCAGCTGGTGTCCGTCGATCTTGAGGTCGCGGTACGCTTCCGCGAGGCGAGCTGAGGGCCGAGGTCTTCTCCGGTCGTTCGGGGACGCAGCGCAGGCGCGGGCCCGAAATCCATAACCTCGGTCCGTAATTGTGGATTTGAGGTTGCCGCTTCGCGGCGCCCCGGAATGACAAGTCAAGCCGCTTCGATCTTGGGCTTCGGAACCAATGCCAGCGGCCGCTGCTCGCCTAAAAGCCAGGCGGAGCCGACCGACCAGTCGTGCTCCTCGCCGCAGGCGGGGCAGAGCATCCGGCTGGCAACTTTCGGCAATCTTCGGAACACCGCCGGCTCGGTCTCAATCGCGGTTGAAACGGCGCGGCCGGTATTGGGACACCTGATCATCACCGAGCTCATGGCCACAAGCCCTCCGATGTTACCCGTCCCCAGAGGCTGCCATGGAACTTTCCAATCGTGACCTCTCTAAGGCCACCCTCGATCCTGTGGATAAAGTCTATGTGATGGAAACACCGCGCGGAACCAAAGTCCGTTAGCGGCGTTAAGGGCGCGTGTATTTTAGTCGGGCGGCTCCCCCCTTACCCCCCGAATAGCCGTCTGGCGAAAGACCCCGAGCTTCGGCTCGGGGTCTTTTTTTCGCGCCGACAGACGGTTATCCCGCACTACCGGGTTGCTCTTGGCGGTGAGGTTCCCATCTAGGATAAGTTGTCTCAAGTCAGATTCTTTGAGGAGCCGTTCCAATGTCCACCGCCGGCTGGATCATTCTCGGCGTCATCGTCGTCATCGTGTTGTGGGCGATCAGCGTCTACAACGGCCTTGTCGCCATGCGGCAAAGGACCAACCAGGCCTTTGCCGACATCGACGTGCAGCTCAAGCAGCGCCACGACCTCATCCCCAATCTGGTGGAAACGGTCAAAGGCTACGCCGCGCATGAGAGCGGAACGCTCGAAGCCGTGGTCAAGGCGCGCAACGCGGCAATCGCCGCGCCCGGCGTCGAGCAGAAGGTCGCGGCGGAAAACATGCTCACCGGCGCGCTGCGGCAACTGTTCGCGCTGTCGGAGAATTATCCGAACCTGAAGGCCAACGCGAACTTCCAGCAGTTGCAGTCCGATCTCTCCGACATCGAGAACAAGCTCGCCGCCTCGCGCCGCTTCTTCAACAACGCGGTGCAGGAATACAACACCGGCATCCAGCAGTTCCCGGCGGCGATGTTTGCCGGAATGTTCGGCTTCCTGCCAGCGCGAGTTCTTCGACGTCGGCGGCGACCGCGCTCAGCTCGAACAGGCGCCGAGCGTGAAGTTTTAGGTCCTTGTCCCGGACACGGTGCAGCGCGCAGCGGCGCACCGCAAATCCGGGACCTTACGATCCCGGGTCTGCAGCGCACCACTTCATGCTGCGCTGCGCCCGGGAGAAGTAGCAACACCATGGCCGCCTTCGGTCTCTACACCTATATCCGCTCGAACAAGCGCCGCTCGATCGCGCTGCTGATCGGGCTGTTCGTGCTGGTCTATGTGATGGTGTTTGCCGGCGCACTGCTGGCAGAGGCGCTCACGGTCAACGCCCCGCTCGATTACCTCATCCGCGCCGCCGAGTTCGACTTCATCAAGGCCTTGCCCTGGGCAACCGGCGGCGCCATCCTGTGGATCGTCATCGCCTATTATTTCCACCAGTCGATGATCGACGCGGTGACCGGCGCCAGCGAGGTGACGCGGCAACAGGAGCCGCGGCTCTACAATCTCCTGGAAAATCTGTGCATCTCGCGCGGCATCACCATGCCGACGCTGCGCGTCGCCGAGGACGATGCGCTCAACGCCTTCTCCACCGGGCTCACCGAAAAGCAATATTCGATCACGGTGATGCGCGGGCTGATGAACGCGCTCAATGACGCCGAGATGGAATCGGTGCTCGGCCACGAGCTCACCCACATCCGCAACGGCGACGTGCAGATGATGGTGATCGCGGTGGTGATCGCCGGGGTGATCTCGTTCTTCGGCGAGATGGTTTTCCGCCTGTTCTTCCAGGCGAGCTTCTACGGCGGGTTCGGCGGGTTCCGCCGGCGCGGCGGCGATCGCGAAGGCGGCGGCGCTGCGGGCATCGCCATCCTCATCGGGCTGGCGTTGATCGTCGTGTCGTGGGTTTTGTCGGTCGTCATCCAGTTTGCGCTGTCGCGCGAGCGCGAATACCTCGCCGATGCCGGCTCGGTGGAGCTGACCAAGAATCCCGACGCCATGATCTCGGCCTTGCGCAAGATCGAAGGGCGCGGCGAGCTCACGCATGCGACCTCGGCGGTGATGGAATTGTGCATCGACAATCCGCGCGAGGGCTTTTCCAATATTTTCGACACGCACCCCTCGGTCGAGGCTCGCGTCGAGCGCGCTGGTGAAATACGCCGGCGGCCACGATCCGGGGCCGCTGGCGCTTGAGGCGCCGCAAGACGCTGCGCCAGCGGATGCGGCGCCGGCCGCCGGCACATATGGCGGGCCTTGGGGCGATCAGCCGCAGCAACCGGGCGTGCAGCAAGGTCCGTGGGGACCGGAGCCTGCGCCCAGTCCCACGGACGAAGGCCCCTGGGGGCCGCGCCGCGGCTAGTGGCCCTCGAATGAAATCAGCGTGCGCACCGGCACGCCGAGCTTGCGCAGGCGCTCGGCGCCGCCGAGCTCCGGCAAATCGATGACGAAACAGGCGGCGAGCACTTCGGCGTTGAGCTGGCGCAGCAGCTTCACCGCCGCTTCCGCGGTGCCGCCGGTAGCGATGAGATCGTCGACCAGCACCACGCGCTCGCCGGCGACCAGCGCGTCGGCGTGCATCTCGATCTGGTCCTCGCCGTATTCCAGCGCGTAGGCGACGCTGACGCGCTTCGACGGCAGCTTGCCCTTCTTGCGGATCGGCACGAAGCCGGCGGAGACCTGATGCGCCACCGCGCCGCCGAGGATGAAGCCGCGCGCCTCGATGCCGGCGACCTTGTCGATCTTCATGCCGGCCCAGGGCTGCACCAGTTCGTCGACGGCGCGGCGGAAGGCGCGCGCATTGCCCAGGAGCGTGGTGATGTCGCGGAACACGATGCCGGGCTTGGGATAGTCCGGAATGGAGCGGATGGCATCGCTCAGGCTGGCCTCAGGCGGCGGCAAGGTCATGGCTTAATGTCCCGCCCCGGGCAGCCAGCGCCGCGGGGTTTCGCGCTTGTCGTCGTAGGCCGCCTCGAACACCGGCGCTGCGAGCGTCGAACGGATGTGCAGCGTGGCCGGGCCGCTGTTGGCGAACCCATGCTTGCGCCCGGCCGGCACGACGATCAACTGGCCGCTGGCAAGCGTCACATGCGCTTCGTCCACCCACACGTCGGCCTCGCCGTCGAGCACATGCAGCACCTCTTCAACCGCATGCAGATGCGTCGGCGCGCCGTGGCCCGGCTCGCACCATTGCTCGAACAGGCAGAGCTGGGTCGCGCCGTTTGCCGCCGACGCCAGCATGCGCGTGAGCACGCCGGCGCGCCATTCCTCGCGCGGCTGTTGTTCGGAATCGACTTTGTGCATGAAGCCCTCGATGGTGACGCCGCGCACAGTCTGGCCAAGTTGCGCGGCGCAGACAAGCTTTGCTCAGCCGCGCAGCACCCGCCCCGCCACCGCGTCGAGCTTGGCGATCAGTGCCGGATCGCGCGCCTCCGGCGCGGTGATCAGCGCGGTGTCGAGCGCGCGGTCGGAACCGATCGGACACGGCTCGTGCTCGCGCGGAAAATCGCGCGCCAGCCGCGCCACCAGGCGCTGGGCGCGCGTCGCATTGTCGCGCAGCACGTGGATGATCTGCTGCACGGTCACCGCGTCGTGGTCGGGATGCCAGCAGTCGAAATCGGTCACCATGGCGATGGTTGCGTAGCAAATCTCGGCTTCGCGCGCGAGTTTCGCCTCCGGCATGTTGGTCATGCCGATCACCGAATAGCCGAGCGCCTTGTAGGTCATGCTTTCGGCGTAGGTGGAGAACTGCGGGCCTTCCATGCACACATAGGTGCCGTCGAGATGCGGCTTGATGCCTTCGTTGAGCGCGGCTTCGGCGATGCGCGCGCGCAGCCGCGGCGACACGGGATGCGCCATCGACACGTGCGCCACCAGGCCCTTGCCGAAGAACGAGCTCTCGCGCTTGTAGGTGCGGTCGACGAACTGATCGACCAGCACGAAGGTGCCGGGCGGCAATTCCTCCTTGAACGAGCCGCAGGCCGACAGCGACACCAGATCGGTGACGCCGACGCGCTTGAGCACGTCGATATTGGCGCGGTAGTTGATGTCGGACGGCGACAGCCGGTGCCCCTTGTCGTGGCGCGACAGAAACACCACCGGCAGGCCGTCGATCTCGCCGATGCGCAACGCGCGCCGACGGCTCGCCCCACGGGACTGGTGATGCGCTGTTCGCGCACATTTTCCAGCCCCGGCAGGTCGTAGATGCCGGACCCGCCGATGATGCCGAGCACTGCTTTCATGTCCACCTCAGCCGAATGGTCCCAAAAAACGAAAGGCCCCGAAAGGGGCCCTTCGTACAAAAGTGGTTCGATCTTGCTCAGTGCACCGCCGACCACACCTTCTTCTTGGTGAAGTACAACAGCCCCGAGAGCACGATGAGGAAGATGATCACCTGGAAGCCGATGCGCTTGCGCTGCACCAGCTTCGGCTCCGCCGCCCACATCAGGAACGCCGCGACGTCCTTGGAATATTGCTCCATGGTCTGCGGCGAGCCGTCGTCGTAGGTCACCTGGCCCGCCTGCAGCGGCGGCGGCATGGCGATGTTGTGGCCGGGGAAGTATTCGTTGTAGTGGCCGCCGGGCGGCAGCGTGAAGCCTTTCGGCGGGTCCTGGTAGCCCTTCAGGATGGCGGCGATGTAATCCGGCCCCTGCTCCTGGTACTGCATGACGGCGTCGACGATGAACCAGGGGAAGCCGCGCGAATAGCCGCGCGCCTTGGCCAGCGTCGACATGTCCGGCGGAGCCACGCCGTTCGCCGCGGCGGCAGCCAGCGCGTTCGCGAACGGCGCCGGGAAGTGATCGGCCGGCCGGCCGGAGCGCTCGATCGGCTGACCTTTGTCGTCGACATCCTTGATCTTGTATTCGGACGCGATCTGCGTGACCTGCTCCTCGGAAAAGCCGGGGCCGCCCGCATCGGCGAGACTGCCGATCGACAACAGGTTCAGCGAGTGGCAGTTGGAGCAGACCTCGCGATAGATCTTGAAGCCACGCTGCAACTGCGCCTCGTCATATTTACCGAAGGGCCCAGCGAAGGACCATTGCAGCCGCGGCGGCGCCACCTGCTCGGTCTGCGCGGCGGCAGGGACCGCAGCCACCGCGGCCAGAGCGGCAAGCACAAGGGCGAAGAACGTCTGACGCGCGTTCATGTCGCCCTCACGCCTTGGCCTTGGCCAACACCGATTCCGAAATCGAATTCGGCAGCGGTTTGGTCTTCTCGAAGATGCCGAGCAGCGGCAGCACGATGATGAAGAAGGCGAAATAGTAGGCGGTGAAGATGCGCGACAGGATCACGTAGATGCCTTCCGGCGGCTTGGAGCCGAGATAGCCCAAGCCCACCGCGGCGATCACGAACAGCCAGAAAAATTGCCGGAACAGCGGCCGGTAGCGCGCCGAGCGCACCTTCGAGGTGTCGAGCCAGGGCAGGAAGGCGAGGATGAGGATGGAGGAGAATAGCGCAATCACGCCGAGCAGCTTGTTCGGGATCGAGCGCAGGATGGCGTAGAACGGCAGGTAGTACCATTCGGGCACGATTTCCGCCGGCGTCACCGCCGGATTGGCCGGAATGTAGTTGTCGGGGTGGCCGAGATAGTTGGGGATGTAGAACACAAACCACGCATAGAAGGATGCAGAAGCAGGCGATCAGGAATGAGTCCTTGACCGTGGCGTAGGGCGTGAACGCCACCGTGTCCTTCTCCGATTTCGGCTCGATGCCGGTCGGATTGTTCTGCCCCACCACGTGCAGCGCCCAGATGTGCAGCACCACCACGCCGGCGATGACGAACGGCAACAGGTAGTGCAGCGAGTAGAAGCGATTGAGCGTCGGATTGCCGACGGCATAGCCGCCCCACAGCCAGGTGACGATGGTGTCGCCGACGCCGGGAATGGCGGAGAACAAATTGGTGATCACGGTCGCCGCCCAGAAGCTCATCTGCCCCCAGACCAGCACGTAGCCCATGAAGCCGGTCGCCATCATCAGCAGATAGAGAATGACGCCGAGGATCCACAGCACCTCGCGCGGCTCCTTGTAGGAGCCGTAATACATGCCGCGGAACATGTGGACGTAAACGGCGAGGAAGAACATCGCGGCGCCGTTGGCGTGCAGATAGCGCAGCAGCCAGCCGTAGTTCACGTCGCGCATGATCGCTTCGACCGAGTTGAAGGCCATGTCGACGTGTGGCGTGTAATGCATCGCCAGCACGATGCCGGTGACGATCTGCACGCCGAGCATGAAGGCGAGGATGCCGCCGAAGGTCCACCAGTAGTTCAGGTTACGCGGCACCGGATAGGCGACGAACGAGGAATGAATCAGGCCGCCGATCGGCAACCGCTTCTCGAACCATTGCAGAACTTTGCTCTGCGGGTTGTAGGTCGAGTGTCCGCTCATGATCGAACCTTTAAGAACACACGCGGATCAGCCGATCCGGATCTTGCTGTCGGAGACGAACGCGTAAGGCGGGAGGTAGAGGTTTTTCGGCGCCGGGCCGCGGCGGATGCGGCCGGAACTGTCGTATTGCGAGCCGTGGCACGGACAGAACCAGCCGTCATAGTCGCCTTGATGGGCGAGCGGGATGCAGCCGAGATGCGTGCAGATGCCGATCACCACGAGCCACTGGTCGTGGCCCTTCTTCACCCGCTCTGAGTCGGGCTCGGGATCCGGCAGGCTGGCGACGTCAACGTCCTGCGCGAGCTGGATATCGTGCTTGGTGCGATGGAAGATGTAGATCGGCTTGGAGCGCCAGAACACCTTGACGATTTGCCCGTCGGCGATGGGGGCAAGATCGATGTCGACCGGCGCGCCCGCGGCGATGGTCGAGGCGTCGGGATTCATCTGCGCGATCAGCGGCACCAGCGCCGCCGCCGCGCCCACCGCGCCGACGGCGCCGGTGGCGATATAGAGAAAATCGCGGCGTGTATGCTCCGCGGAAGACACGGTCGTCACGTCCTAATTCCTCTTCCCCCGGCTGGCTTAGTCATCCGCCCGCGGCTCGAGCCGAGGCGCAAGTCCTCGGTGGCGGGGCGAACCGTCTGCGGCGGCCCTGGGAAAGGCAGGACGGCGCTGCGGTAAGTTTCTATTGGCACCCTTGCGATGCGAGTGCAAGCCCGCTATCGCCGCCCGGCGCAGCTCCATAAACTCTTGGTCTAGAGCATGCGTTGCGCCAGCCCATATGCGACCGTCCGGCGCCATGCGAATCGCCCTCTACGAGCCGGACATTCCACAGAACACCGGCACGATCCTGCGGCTGTGCGCCTGCCTGGGCGTTGAAGGCACATATTGTCGAGCCGGCCGGCTTTCCGGTCACCGACCGCGCCTTCCGCCGCGCCGGAATGGATTATCTCGACCAGGTTGACCATCATCCGCCACGGCTCCTGGGCCGAATTCGAGGCCTGGCGCGCGGCAGCAGCAGCTGTCATTGATTCTGGTCACCACCGGCGGGGACCGCTCGTTTCTCGACCACGCCTTCGGCGACGACCAAATCCTGCTGTTCGGCCGCGAGAGCGCCGGCGTCCCGCAGGCGGTGCATGACGCGGCCGACGCCCGCCTGCGCATTCCGATGCGTGCCGGCTTGCGTTCGCTTAACGTGGCCATGGCGGTCGCGCTCGTTGCCGGCGAGGCGCTGCGGCAGACTAACGGGTTCCGGCGATAACGCACCAGCCTCTTGTCGTTATCTGTATATTACCCTAATATACAAAAAGTATGATCGACCTGGCCGCAATCGAGGGATTTGACTGGGACGATGGCAATGTCCGCAAGAGCCTCAACAAACACCGCGTGACGCAAGTGGAAGCCGAACAGGTCTTTGCCGGCGAGCCGATGCTCGCCGAGGATATCAAGCATAGCGAAGAGGAAGTCCGCTTCCAGGCACTCGGCGAAACAATCGAAGGGCGCCGTCTCCACGTCACCTTCACACTGCGCGGCGATCGCCGGAAAATCCGCGTTATCTCGGCGCGCGACATGAACCGGAAAGAAAGGGCCGTTTATGAACAAAAGACTTAAACCGATCCCCAAATTCCGCAGCGAGACGGCGGAGCGGAAATTTTGGGAAACGCATGATTCCACGGACTATGTCGATTGGAGCAAGGCGCAGCGCGTGCGCTTTCCCAATCTCAAGCCGTCCACCACCGCCATCTCCTTGCGGCTTCCGCAAGGCACGTTGGACCGGATCAAGGTCGCCGCCAATAAGCGGGATGTGCCCTACCAGTCGCTGATCAAGGTTTGGCTAGCAGAAAAACTCGACGCAGAATAACGGAAAGTGAACAGCACGAAATTCAACATGGACGCTGGACAGTTGGAAGCCCGCAAGACGCGCGCGCGCGCCTGGTTTGAGACGCTGCGCGACGGCATTTGCGCGGATTTCGAGGCGATCGAAGACGCCCTGCCCGCCACGGCGCCGCTCGCCGACCGCACGGCGGGCCGCTTCACGCGCACGCCTTGGGAGCGCACCGACCATTCAGGCGGGCAACCGATCTCGGGTTTACCCGAGATCGGCAATTCAAACGCCGGATCGGCAAAGGCCGATCCGGTTGGTGGCGGCGGCGTGATGTCCTTGATGCGCGGCCGCGTGTTCGAGAAAGTCGGCGTGCATTGCTCGACCGTGCACGGCGAATTCGCGCCCGGAATTCCGCAAGGACATTCCCGGCGCGGAAAACGATCCGCGCTTCTGGGCTTCCGGCATTTCGCTGATCGCGCATCCGCACAATCCGCACGTACCGGCGGTGCACATGAACACGCGCTTCGTCGTCACCAGCAAGGCCTGGTTCGGCGGCGGCGCCGATTTGACGCCGGTGCTCGACAACCGGCGCACGCAAGATGATGCCGACAGCATCGCCTTCCACGCGGCGATGAAAAAAGCGTGCGACGCGCATCCGCAAGTCGCGCCTTACGACAAATACAAGACATGGTGCGACGAGTATTTCTTTCTCAAGCACCGCAACGAGCCGCGCGGCATCGGCGGCATTTTCTACGACTATCTGGAAACCGATTGGGACGAGACCTTCGCCTTCACGCAAAGCGTCGGCCGCGCCTTCCGCGCCGTCTATCCCGAACTGGTGCGGAAGAATTTTAAGACGCCGTGGACGGAAGGCGAGCGCGAAGAGCAATTGATCCGCCGCGGGCGCTATGTCGAGTTCAATCTGCTCTACGACCGCGGCACGATTTTCGGGCTGCGCACCGGCGGCAATGTCGAATCGATCCTGTCGTCGATGCCGCCGGTAGTGAAGTGGCCGTAGCTGCGGCTATTCGGCCAAGCCGATGATTCATTTCGAAAACTTGCGGCGCGCAGTCACGCCGCCTCGAAACACCATCTACGCCCCGTCATTCCGGCGGCGCGGCGGCATGACCAGTCAAACTGAACCGAGTGCCCAGGCCCTTTGCTCGGGCGGACTGATAGGCGAGCCACGCGGCGGCGACATCCTGGACGCCGCTGCCGCATGAATCGAAAATCACCAGTTCGTCCGATGTGTCGCGACCGCTCTTTTGGCCCGCCGCAAGGGCGGCAAGATCGGCGTGAACCCGATCGCGCGATACCGCGCCGGCACGCAAGGCGGACGCCAGATCCCCACCTGCCGCGCATTGCTCAATGTCGTCGGCGAGAATGCGCGCTCTCGCCATCAGCGCCGGCGCGATTTCGCACTTTTCCGGATTATCAGCGCCCATCGCCGCAACGAAGCAGCCTGCAAGAGTCATGGCTTCGGTCAACACCGGCTGTTTCGATGTCGTGCAGGTGATGCAGATATCGGCGCCGTCGACGGCTGCGGATACGCCGCGTGCAGCGATTGCGCGCGTAGCGTCGCTCGCGATCGCCGCGGCGAATGCCCGGGCCCGGGTCTCATCGAGGTCAAAGACGCGAATTTCCGCGATCGGAAAGCACGCCAGCAGCGATTCAACCTGATAGCCGGCCTGCGCGCCGCACCCGATCACGGCCGCGACCTTCGATTGCTTGCGCGCGCCAAATCGGGCGGCGAGCATTGCCGTCGCGGCCGTTCGTATCGCGGTCAGCGCGATCGAATCCATCACCGCCAGCGGGCGCCCCATGACGGCGTCGACGAGCAACAAGGCGCCTTGAATTGTCGGCAGACCGCGTCGTTTCCAGTTATCCGGCAAGTTAACGTTCACTTTCGCAGCGAGGGCCGACCGCGATCCCGGCAACAGGCTTGCCTTGACGTGGGCGCTTCCACCGTCGACGACGAACGCAAGCGATTTCCCCTGATCGGCGCGATTCGTGGCGAGCCGGGCATAGGCGTCATGCAACGCTTCGATGACGCCCTTGGGCTGCAACACGGCGCGCAGGCTGCGCCCGGACAAAAGGATCAAGTCATTATCGGCGCCATGCGCCGATGATGATTGCAGCCGTTCAACGATTGGAAAAAAAGACGCTTCACCGGTCACATCCATGATTGCCTCGCACACAGCACGAGAGGCAGAACTTGGACGCGGAGCGTCTGATCGGGCGCCTGCAGTGCCCGCTCGGACTTTATAGCGAGCCGGACAATTCTGCGCAACGGACCGGGCCGATTTGCAATCGATGGCCTAGGTTCGCTTGATCGCGGCAGCGACAATGGCGTCGAGCGCGGCCCGATCGACGGGAAATGCCGCCGCAACCCAGGCGGCTTCCGCCGCGCGCATGACTTCGCCGAGCCCCGGGCCTTTTTCGACCCCGCGCTTGATGAAGTCCGCGGCCTTGAGCGGAAAGACCGGCGCGGTCCAGCGCTGCGGCAGCGTCGCCAGCGCTCGCCAGCCGGTATCGTGCGAGGTCGCCGGCGAGCGCGCCCAGCCGAGCAATGCGTGATCGACAAATTGTTGCGGCCCGAGGCGGTAAACCAGCGCCTGCGCTGCCTGCTCACCGAACGTCGGCGAAATCCGCCGCCAGCCTTCCGCCATCGAGGCGAGACGCTCGTGCTCGGCATTGGTCAGCCGCAGCCGCTGCCACAGCCGCTCGGCATCTTCCGCCACCATGACGCCGAGCGCGGCGAGCCGCTGCACCGGATCCGCCGCCGTACCGATCTCGGCCTCGACCTTGGCCATGTTCTCGAACGAGGCGATGTAGGCGACGCCGCCGAGCACGCGCAGCAGCAACCCGCAATCCGACATCACCGTCAGCGTCGGCGCGGCGCGCGGCGCCAGCATGAGTTTCATGAGCTCCATGCGCACGCGTTCGCGCGAGAGCTGGTCGAGCCCGTCACGGCCGGCAATGCAGGCGGCAAGACCCTCGGCGTCGAGATGGCCGCTGGCATAGCTCGCGTGGAAGCGGAAGAAGCGCAGGATGCGCAGGTAATCTTCCTCAATGCGCTGCCGCGGATCGCCGATGAAGCGCACGCGCCGCGCCTCGATATCGGCAAGCCCGCCGACATAGTCGTAAATGGTGCCGTCGCGCGCGGCCGACAGCGCGTTGATGGTGAAGTCGCGCCGCTCGGCATCGGCCTTCCAGTCGCGGCCGAAGGCGACCTTGGCGTGGCGGCCAAAGGTTTCCACATCCTGGCGCAGCGTCGTCACTTCGAAGGGATGCTTGTCGATGACCACGGTGACGGTGCCGTGCTCGATACCGGTCGGCACCGCCTTGAAGCCGGCCGCCTGCACGCGGCGCACGACCTCTTCGGGCACGGCGGTGGTGGCGAGGTCGATTTCGGCGACGGCCAAGCCCAGCAGCGCATTGCGCACGGCGCCGCCGACCACGCGCGCCTCCTCGCCGTCGCGATCGAGCACGGCAAGCAGCCGCGGCAGCGGCCCGTGCCCAAGCCACGCGGCGCCTTTCAGGCTCTGCGCGATGGCGCCTGCCGTCACTTGGTCGTCCCCGGCACGAATTTTCCGTTTTCCATGTGTGCCGGCACGTAGGTCGAGCCCGGCGGCGCGCCGGAGAAATGCGCGAAAAAAATGAAGCTGATGGCAACAAGCGAGAACGCAACGATGGCAAGGCTCATGACGTGCCGCACCGGCCAGGATTCGGCGGCGACAACACCGGAGCGCGTGACAAACAGGAAAATCGCGTAAGCGGCAAACGGCGCCAGAAACAGCAGCACCTCGATAAGGGCTGGGCGAATCATCGATAGATCCTGTCGTGGAGATTGCGCAGGATGCCGGCGGTCACGCCCCAGATGTAACGCTCGCCGAAGGTGATGGCATAGTAGTGCCGCGTCATGCCCTGCCAGTCGCGCGCATGGCGCTGCACGTTGGCCTGATCCATCAAGAACGCGAGCGGCACTTCGAAGGTGTCGTCCACCTCGTCGTTACTGAGCGTGAGCTTAAAGCCCGGCTTGACGCGCGCAATCGTCGGCACGATGCGATAGCCGAGCGTGGTCATGTAGACATCGAGATAGCCGAGCGGCTCGACGAAGGTACGGTCGAGGCCGATTTCCTCGTCGGTCTCGCGCAAGGCGGCATTGAGCGGATTGCCGTCGCCTGTTTCGATCTTGCCGCCGGGAAACGAAATCTGCCCGGCATGATTGGGCAAATGCTGGGCGCGTTGCGTCAACAGTACCGTCGGCTCGGGATGATCGACGATCGGCACCAGCACGGCGGCCGGACGGATCGGCCGCACCGTGGCGATCTGCGCCATCACCGGATCGGCATCATGGTCGCCGCGCTTGGGCGTCACATTGGGATCGTCGATGCCCGCCGGCACGTCGAGCGTGAGCCGCTCGCGCGCGCGGGCGAAAAATTCCTTGGCGCTGAGCACCGTCGCCGCGCTCTCCATCAGGCGAACTCCCGCACCACGCTCGCTTCGGCCATGACAAAGAAGCCGCCGCCGGAGACGACGCCGAACATCGCCTTGCCGCCGATCTCGCGTTCCTCGCCGCGCTCGACCAGATCGTAGAACAGCGCCCGCGTCACTTTTGCCCAGAGGTCGCGACGAACATGGAGGTAGGGCTTGAGGCCGCCGGTTACCGCTTGCAACTCAAAGCGCAGGGCATGCTCAGGGCCGGCGGCGACCCAGTCGTCGACATTGGTACGGAAATTGAGGACCTGCCCGCGCGCATCGTGCTCGACCTTAAGCTCGACGGCGAGAAACGGCGCGTCTTCGACGGTAATTCCGACTTTTTCCACAGGAGTAACCAAGAAGTACTTATCCCCCTCGCGTTTGAGCACCGAGGCAAACAGCCTGACCAGGGCAAGACGCCCAATCGGCGTCTTTTGGTAGAACCAGGTCCCGTCCACGGCGATCCGCATGTCGATATCGCCGCAAAACGGCGGATTCCACAGATGGACCGGCGGCGGGCCATTGCGCGCGTCGCTGGGCAGCGATGCAGCAATCGCTTCCAACCCGCCCTGCCCTGTGTTCGCCATTGTTTTCCTACGCTAATTGGCCCGCCCGCCGGACTTGTTCCCATCTTCGTGATAGGGCGAACCCGGCGGCAAAAGATAGCGTAGATTATGCGGGATTCGCCTGCTGGTGCGTTTGTTGCATAGCTTTTGAGGCAGCCCCGGCTGAGCGCGCCGGCTGGAAGCGCTCGACGAAAGGACCAAAGGTCATGGCGGTAGCAAGCGGCGAAAGCCTGGAAAAGCTCGAAGATATGATCGTGCGCGCGGCGGAGTCGACCGCCGCCCATGTGCGCGCGGCCAAAAACGCCATCGGCGAAGTAATCTTCGGCCAGGACACTGTGGTCGAGCACGCGCTCATTACCGTACTCTCCGGCGGTCATGCACTGCTGGTCGGCGTGCCGGGTCTCGCCAAGACCAAGCTGGTCGAGACCATGGGCACTGTGCTCGGGCTCGACGCGCGGCGCGTGCAGTTCACTCCCGACCTGATGCCATCCGATATTCTCGGCTCCGAGGTGCTGGAAGAAAGCCCGGGCGGCAAGCGCAGTTTCCGTTTCATCCCCGGCCCGGTGTTCGCGCAATTGCTGATGGCCGACGAGATCAACCGCGCCTCACCGCGCACGCAGTCGGCGCTTCTGCAGGCGATGCAGGAGCAACATGTGACGGTGGCCGGCGCCCGCCACGATCTGCCCAAGCCGTTTCACGTGCTGGCCACGCAGAACCCGCTGGAGCAGGAAGGCACCTATCCGCTGCCTGAGGCGCAGCTCGACCGCTTCCTGATGGAAGTCGACGTCGATTATCCGAACATCGAAGCCGAGCGCAAAATCCTGTTCGACACCACCGGCGCCGACGATCACCGCGCCAAACCGGCGATGACGTCCGACGATCTGATCGCCGCGCAGCGGCTGGTGCGCCGCCTCCCTGTCGGCGAGACGGTGGTCGAAGCGATCCTGGCGCTGGTGCGCTCGGCGCGTCCGGGGCCCGACGCTGGCGACCTCAGCAATCTCATTTCCTGGGGCCCGGGCCCACGCGCGAGCCAGTCGCTGATGCTGGCGGTGCGCGCCCGCGCTCTGCTCGACGGACGCTTCGCACCATCGGTCGACGACGTGATCGAGCTTGCCGAGCCCGTGCTCAAGCACCGCATGGCGCTCACATTTTCCGCACGTGCCGAAGGCGAGACGATTACCAACGTCATCAGCCGCATCAAGGCGCGCATCGGATAAAGAATGGCCGAACAGGATTCCGAGAACGAGGCAGTACGCGCAGCTGTCGGAAAGAGCCGAAAGCTCGCCGCGCGGGTGCCCCGACTCATCTTGGAAGCGCGCCGCGTCGCGGCGACGGTCATCCACGGCGTGCACGGACGACGCCGCGCCGGCCAGGGAGAGAATTTCTGGCAGTACCGGCGCTTCATGTCTGGCGAACCGGCAAATCAGATCGACTGGCGGCGTTCCGCACGCGACGACCACCTCTATGTCCGCGAGCGCGAGTGGGAAGCCTCACATACGATTTGGCTCTGGGCCGACCGTTCGCCTTCGATGGAATTCAGCTCCAATCTCACGGAGTGGAGCAAGCTCGACCGCGCCCTCGTGGTTTCCTTCGCGCTTGCGGACGTCCTCGTCGAGGGCGGCGAACGGGTCGGCATCCCGGGATTGATGCGGCCGACCGCCAACCGCAACATCATTGAAAAAATGGCGCAGGTGATCGTGCACGACACCGGCGCGCGGCCCAGCCTGCCACCGAATTTCGCCCCGGCGCCGTTCTCCGAGGTGCTGCTGCTGTCCGACCTGTGGAGTCCCGTCGCCGAATTTCGTCAAATCATCGGCCAGCTGGCGGCCAACGGTGCCCGCGGCCACGTGGTGCAGGTCGTCGACCCGGCGGAAGAAAGCTTCCCCTACGCGGGCCGCATCGAGTTCATCGAGCCGGAGGGCGCCGGCAGCATCACCGCCGGCCGCGCCGAAACCTGGCGCAACGATTATCAGAGGCTGCTCACCAATCATCGCGCCGCGTTGCGCGCGGAGTGCGACCAGTTCGGCTGGAGCTTTACGGTTCATCACACCGACCGCGGACCGACCGAGCTCCTGTTTGCGATCCATGCACGCATGGGCGCCGGCGCACAGGCCGTCATCAAAAGTCACCAGCCGGCGCGCGCCGGCACGGAAGTGCGCGCATGATCGCCGGCCTGCCGCTCGCCTTTGCCCAGCCGCTGGTCTTGCTCGGCCTGCTCGGGCTGCCGGTCCTTTGGTGGCTGCTGCGCCTCGTGCCGCCGCGTCCACGCCGCATCGATTTCCCGCCGACGCGGCTCCTGTTCGAGATCGCGCCAAAGGAAGAAACGCCGTCGCGCACGCCGTGGTGGCTGGTATTGCTGCGGTTGACTCTCGCCGCCTTGATCATCATTGCCGCCGCGGGGCCGCTGTGGAATCCGCCACTTGCCTCGTCGAGTCGCGGCGCCCCGCTGCTGGTGATGATCGATGACGGCTGGCCGGCGGCGGCCTCCTGGGAGGAGCGCCTGCGCACGGCGGATGAGATCATCGCCCGCGCCGACGCCGACAATCGCGGCGTCGCGCTGCTGCCGCTGTCGGAAGCCGGCCGCGACATCTCGATGATGACCGCGAGCGCGGCGCGCGTGCAGATCAAGCAGCTCAAGCCGAAGCCGCGCAGCGTCGATCGCACCGAGGCGCTGCCGCTGATCGAACGCTTCCTCGCGTCGGCGCCGAATGTCGAAGTGGTCTGGCTCGCCGACGGTGTCGATCTCGGCAAGGGCAACGATTTCGTCGCCGGCTTGAAGCGCATCATCGGCAGCCATCCGCTGACCGTGGTCGACGGCGGCATTGCCGCCGCACACGCACTTGCCGCCGCCGACAACGCGGCCGGCGCGCTCACCGTGAAGGTTCTGCGCGCGCAGACCGGCACGGCCGATACCGGCCTTGTGAACGCGATCGACCTCAAGGGCCTTCCGTTAGGGGAAGCGCGATTCACGTTTCAACCGAACGCGCGCGAAGCCGATGCGGTCATCGACCTGCCGGTCGAAATCCGCAACGACGTGGCGCGCCTCGACATCGCCGGCGAGCACTCGGCCGGGGCGGTGCAATTGCTCGACAAGCGGTGGCGCCGCCGCACCATCGGCGTGATCTCCGGTTCGGGTGCCGACCGCTCGCAGCCGCTGCTCGGCGCCAACTACTATCTGCAACGCGCGCTCAGCCCCTTTGCCGACGTGCGGCTCGCGGAAGCGGTTGCTCCGGCGGTGGCGGTCACGCGTTTCCTCGACCAGCACCTGCCGATGCTGATCTTTGCCGATGTCGGCAATGTCGGCGATGCTCACGAGCGGCTCAACCAGTGGATCGACAATGGCGGCGTGCTGGTGCGCTTTGCCGGCCCGCACCTTGCCGGCGATACCAATGACGATCTGGTGCCGGTGCGGCTGCGCCGCGGCGGCCGCATCCTCGGCGGCAGCTTGAGCTGGGACAAACCGCAACCGCTGGCGACGTTCTCGCACGAGGGGCCGTTTGCCACCATGACGATGCCGAATGACGTGACCGTCAATCGCCAGGTGCTCGCCGAGCCCGATGCCGATCTGTCCGATCGGACCTGGGCAACGCTTGCCGACGGCACGCCGCTGGTCACCGCGCAGCGCCGCGGCAAGGGCCTGCTGGTGCTGTTCCACGTCACCGCCGACACCCGTTGGTCGGACCTGCCGATCTCGGGGGCATTCGTCGAAATGCTCAAGCGCATTGTCGCGCTGGCCAATGCCGCCGGCGCGACCGACAGCGAAGGTGTCGGCAACGGGGCGGCCACCAGCGCCAAAGCGGTGCAGTCGGCGGTGCCGCCGACACGCGTACTCGACGGTTTCGGCGCCTTCACGACGCCGCCGCCGACGGCGCGCCCGGTGCCCAGCAATTTTACCGGCCGCGCCGACGCCGATCATCCGCCCGGCTTCTATGGGCCCCCGGAGGGCCTGGTCGCGGTCAATACGCTTTCGCCCGGCGACCGGCCTGCCCCGCTCGACGTCGCGCCGCTCAATGCGCGCCGCGATATCTATCGGCACGGCGAGCCGCTCGATCTGCGCGGCCCGGTGTTCCTCGCCGCGCTCGCGCTGCTGGTGCTCGACGCGCTGGTGGTGATCTCGCTCTCCGGCGGCTTCCTGAACATGCTGCCGCGCCGACGTGCCGCCGCCGCCATTTTCATCGGTATCGGACTTGCCGCATCGGCTTTGGCGCCCACGCCGACGCACGCGCAAAACCCGGCTGCATCGGCGCCGGCGGCGAACTCGGCCGCCGCCGACGATTTCGCCATGAAGGCAACGCTGCAAACGCATCTCGCCTATATCATCACCGGCGACGCCGACGTCGACGCCGTGAGCAAGGCCGGCCTGCAGGGCCTGACGCTGTTTCTGGCGCAGCGCACCGCGCTGGAAGCCGGCGAGCCGATCGGGCTTGATCCCGCCCGGGACGAGCTTGCGTTTTTCCCGCTGATCTACTGGCCGGTGGTGCCGGGCGCGCCGAAGCCGTCGCAGACGGCGCTCGACCGCATCGACGCCTACATGAAGCGGGGCGGCTCGGTTCTGTTCGACACCCGCGACGCCGTCGATGCCCCGCCCGGCCGTGGCGAGATGAGCGCGCCGGGCATGGTGGCGCTGCGCCGAATTCTCTCCTCGCTCGATATTCCCGAGCTCGAGCCGGTGCCGCGCGATCACGTGCTGACCAAGACCTTCTTCCTGCTGCGCGACTTCCCCGGCCGCTTCACCAACGGCCAGCTCTGGGTCGAAGCGCTGCCGCCGGAAAGCGAGGATTCGCCGAGCCGTCCGGCGCGCGCCGGCGACGGCGTCTCCTCGATCCTGATCACCTCGAACGATCTCGCCGGCGCCTGGGCGATGCGGCCCGACGGCCAGCCGATGCTGCCGCTGGTGCCGGGTGAGCCGCGCCAGCGCGATATGGCCTTCCGCGCCGGCGTCAACATCGTGATGTACGCGCTGACCGGCAACTACAAGGCCGACCAGGTGCATATCCCGGCGCTGCTCGAGCGGCTGGGGCAGTAGGAGTTTGCCGTGAATCTCGGCGTTGCATTTGCCCCTCTGGTGCCGGCCTACGTCGTGTGGGCGGCCTTCGCCGCGGCCGTGCTGATTTCCGCGATGCTGCTACTGGCGCGCAGCCGCGGCGCCGTGGTGCAGAGCGATTGCGCTCGCATTGATGGTGCTGGCGCTCGCCAATCCGTCGTTCACGCGCGAGGACCGCGACCCGATCCCCTCGGTCGCCGCCGTCATCGTCGACAAGAGCCCGAGCCAGGATTTCGGCGACCGCAACGCGCAGACCGAGGCGGCGCGCGCGGCACTCGTCGCCGAGCTCAAGCGCATTCCGGGTCTCGAAGTGCGCGTCGCCGACGCGGCGCAAGCCGATGGCGAAAATGACGGCACCAAGCTGTTCTCGGCGTTGTCATCGACACTTGCCGACGTGCCGCCCGACCGCGTCGCCGGCGCCATCATGATCACCGACGGCCGCGTGCATGACGTGCCGGCCGAAGCCGCCGCGCTCGGCTTTGCCGCGCCGCTGCATGCCCTGATCACCGGCCACTCCAACGAAATCGACCGCCGCGTCGTGCTCATCACCACGCCGCGCTTCGGCATCGTGGGCCAGTCGCAGACAATCGGCTTCCGCGTCGAGGATCACGGCGCGCAGGCCGGCACCGCCGAGGTCATCGTGCGCCGCGACGGCGACGTGCTGGACAGGCGCGTTGTCAATGTCGGCCCCGTGGTCAATTTCACCGTGCCGATCCCGCACGAGGGGCCGAACATCGTCGAGATCGAGGCGGCGCCGCTGCCCGGCGAACTGACGCAGGTGAACAACCGCGCGGTCATCTCGATCGACGGCGTGCGCGACAAGCTGCGCGTGCTGCTGGTCTCCGGAGAGCCGCATGCCGGCGAGCGCACCTGGCGCAATTTGCTCAAGTCAGACGCTTCCGTCGACCTCGTGCATTTCACCATCCTGCGGCCGCCGGAAAAGCAGGACGGCACGCCGATCAACGAATTGTCGCTGATCGCGTTTCCGACCCGCGAGCTGTTCCAGCAAAAGATCTCGGAATTCCAGCTCATCATCTTCGACCGCTATGCCCGCCAGGGCGTGCTGCCGATGATCTATTTCGACAACATCACCAAATATGTGCGCGACGGCGGCGCGGTGATGATCGCGGCCGGACCGGACTACGCAAGCCCGACCAGCATCTGGCGCACGCCGCTCGATGCGATCCTGCCGGCCGAGCCGGTCGGCGACGTCACCGAACAGCCCTTCCACGCGCGACTGACCGATGCCGGCAAGAAGCATCCGGTCACCCGCGGCCTCGAAGGCTCCGACAGCGATCCGCCGCACTGGAGCCGCTTCTTCCGGCTGGTCAATACCAAGCCCACCAGCGGCACCACGGTGATGCAGGGCCCGGACGGCAAGGCCCTGCTCGTCCTGGCGCACGAAGGCGAAGGCCGCGTGGCGCTGCTGCTGTCCGATCACATCTGGCTGTGGGCGCGCGGCTATGAAGGCGGCGGCCCGCATCTCGATCTGTTGCGGCGACTGTCGCACTGGCTGATGAAGCAGCCGGACCTGGAAGAGGAAGCGCTGCGATTGATCGTGCACGGCCGCGACGTCACCGTGCAGCGGCAGACCATGGCCGATACGGTGAACGAGGTAACGCTCACCTCGCCGACCGGCGCGACGCGCACGCTCAACCTGCAGCCGGTCGAGCCCGGCCTGTGGCGCACGCAGCTCACCGCCAACGAGCTCGGTCTCTGGCGCGCGACCGACGGCAAGTTGACCGCGCTCGCCAATGTCGGGCCGGCCAATCCGCGCGAATTCACCGAGGTGACCTCGACCACCGATGTGTTGAAGGCGATCGCCAACGCGACCGGCGGCGACTCGCGCCGGCTCGACGACGGTCACGGGCTCGACGTGCCGCGCGTGGTGCCGGTGCGCACCTCGACTTCGTTCAAGGGCGACGACTGGATCGGGCTGAAGATGCGCGACGTTTCCGTGGTGCGCGGCATCGGCGTGCTGCCGATCTTCGCCGGCTTGATCGGCCTGTTGCTGCTGATCGGCGCGCTCGCGGCGACGTGGGCCCGCGAAGGTCGGTAAATCGATCTTCGACGGCGCGCGAAGCCGCTAGCTACTTCAACATCCCAATCCGGGCGGATCATGCCCGAGGCGCCGTCGAAGGCGCCCGGCGCGAGTTCGGCAACCAGCAGCCGCGCCGGATCGACCGGGCCCGGCATTTTCACCTGCCCCTTGGGAATTCTCTTGAAGCCGCTCTTGGCATAGATCGGCTCGTCACCGACCAGCACCACGAGCTTGTGGCCCTTGGCCTTGGCGTCCTTCAGCGCGCGCTTGACCAACGCGGTGCCGATGCCGCGCGAGCGGAACGGCGGCTCGACGGTGAGCGGGCCGAGCAGCAAGGCCGGCATATCGCCGATGCAGATCGGCGTCAGCCGCACCGAGCCGACCAGCAGCGTGCCGATGCGCGCGGTGAATGAGAGCGCCAGCACATGCCCCTTGCCCTCGCGGATGCGGAAGGCGCTGCGCGCATAGCGGCCGGGACCGAAGGTGCGCTCGTGCAGGCGGTCGATCGCCTGCGCGTCGTCCGGCGTCTCGGGAAGGATTGTCAGCGAAAGTTCGCTCATGCGCGGTTGCGATTAGCACTTGGGCCGATTCAGGTCCATCGCCCATGGCCTTATGGCGGTTGAGCGCCTAAATAGCCCGAAGCTGAAGCGGAGGATTTGGCATGGGACTTCTGGTTGACGGCGTGTGGCAGCAGGACGTTTCGCGCACCAAGGACGGCGAATTCATCCGCCCGACCCCCCGCTTCCGCAATTGGGTGACGCCCGACGGCAGCGCCGGACCGTCCGGCGAAAGCGGCTTTGCCGCCGAGCCTGACCGCTATCACCTCTACGTTTCGCTTGCCTGTCCCTGGGCGCACCGCACCGTCATCTTTCGCAAGCTCAAAGGCCTGGAGAACGTGATCTCCATGTCCACGGTCTCGCCCGACATGCTGAAGGACGGCTGGACCTTCAACAAGGACGAGGGTTCGAGCGGCGACGCGGTCAACGGCAAGAGCAAGTTATCGGAAATCTACCTGCTCACCGATCCGAAATATTCCGGCCGCGTCAGCGTGCCGGTGCTGTGGGACAAGAAGCGCAAGACCATCGTCAACAACGAGTTGCCGGAAATCATCCGCATGCTCAATTCGGCGTTCGACAAATTCACCAACGTCCACACCGACTACTATCCGCAAGCCTTGCGCGCCGAGATCGACCGCCTCAACGACAAGATCTATTCGAACGTCAACAACGGCGTCTATCGCTCCGGCTTTGCCACGTCGCAAGCGGCCTACGAGAAGGCGTTCCGCGGCTTGTTCGACACGCTCGACGAGCTGGATCAGCTATTGTCGCAGCAGCGCTATCTCGCCGGCGACGCCATCACCGAAGCCGATTGGCGTTTCTTCACGACGCTGATCCGCTTCGACGCCGTCTATTATTCGCACTTCAAGTGCAACTGGCGGCACATCTACGAATATCCGAACCTGTCGAACTATACGCGCGATCTCTACCAGCAGCCCGGCGTCGCCGAGACGGTGAGCCTCGAGCAGATCAAGCGGCACTATTATTTCAGCCAGCGGCAGGTCAACCCGACCGGCATCGTGCCGGTCGGACCGCAACTCGATTTCGCCGCGCCGCATGATCGCGGCAGATTCAAATGAGTTTGCGCATGGTCTTTTCCGAAAACCGATTCCCATCCCCGATCGAGGTCGAGGACATGCTTTTCGGGACCATGCGCTAGCCGCCGATATCTTTTTTCTTCTGCAGGTATTCGTCGCGGTTGATCTCGCCGCGCGCGTAACGCTCCTCGAGCACGTCGAGGCCGGCCGAGCGCCGCGGCATATGGTGCCCGCCGGGGCCCAGCGAGCGGACGAGCCAGATCACGGCGAAGACGACCGCGATGATGACAACGACCGAAATCGCCGTATGGATCAATCCAAAGCCGTAGCCGCCATAGCCCCCGCCGTTCATCATTCCCCACGGCCCATAGCCATATCCGTAGCCCATGATCATTGCTCCGGTTGCACGAAGCCGTTGTGACGATTGAAGTCGAGGCGCTGCACCAGCGAACTGCCCTGCTTGGTGACGACCTCGGCGACGATGGTGTCGGCGTCCTTTTCCTTGACGTCGCCGACGGTCAAATTCGGATTGCGGATCATCTGCGTGAGGTAGGCCTTGACCTGATCGGCGGTCAATTTCATGTCGCCCTGGTTGCCGTAGCCTTGCCCGTACATCATGCCGGGCCCGTAGCCAGGACCGTAGCCGCCGCCCATCATTCCGTAGCCGGGTCCATAGCCGCCACCCATCATGCCCGGCCCCATCATCCAGCCGTGGCCGTAGCCGCCCATCATTCCGTAACCGGGGCCGTACCGCCACCCATCATGCCCGGCCCGTAGGGCTGGGCGATGACTTTGCCGGCAAGTCCGCCGACCGTGACGGCAAGCGCGGTCGCGCCGATGAGAACAAACAGTTTCCGCATTGTTGAACTCCTCTCGATCGCCGCCCCCGTGATCCCCCCTAATCGTGCTTTTTATAAGCGTCCCGCGCGCGGCCGCCTTGACCGAGATCAAGCCGCAAAATGGCTGGCGCGACCAAAAATGCGCGTCAGTGGACGAATTCGCCCCTGGCCATCGCCAGATGGTGCGGCTGATGATGGCCGCCCTGGACCATGATCCCCATGAAGCCGAGCGCCTTGAGCTTGCTGAGCGGCTGGGCTTCGGTCGCCGTCACGGTGAGCCTCACGCCATTCGACAGCTCTTCGGTCTTGGCGTTCCAGCCGATCTCGCGCAGCTCAGCCACATGCGCCGGCACCATGCGCTTGATCGCATCGAGCGTGCGGCCTTCGCCGGTCACGGTGATCTCGATGCCGTTATCGAGCATGCGCTCGCTCGGCGGCGGCATGCAGCGTGACCTCGTTCATGTCGATGAGATGCTCGCGCAAGCGCGCAATGTTGACCTTTGACCAGTCGGTCGTGGGGTCGGCCTGCAGAATCTGCACCACTTCCTGAATGGCGCCGAAGGCATCCTGACCGGGCATGGTCGGCGCAGCCAAAGGCGCCGAATTGCTGGCCATGCATGGCACCGTGCGAACCCATGTCATCGTGCATGCCGCCGCCTTGCATCATTTGGCTGTGCATTTGGGCCATCGGACCCATCATGCCGCTTTGGCCCTGTTGCATCTGGCCGTGTGGCCCCATCGGCCCGTTCATGCCCGGCGCATACTGGGCGTAGGCGTAGACCGTAGCGGCGAGAAACGCGGCGCCGGCAAAGGTGGTCTTCCAGGGAAATTTCGACATGGAGGTGTCTCTTTCGCGTTATGCCCCGAATGTCTTATTAGCCGGCACTGCGGCAACAGCATATGATCGAGATCATACCGCGCGCCGGCGCCGCAGCGTGATCTTTCCGCGGTTGCGCTTGATCTCGCCGGCGCGCTCAAGCGCGGCGAGCGTGCGGTAGAGCGCCTCATGGGTCAGCCCCAGTTCGGCGGCGAGATCCTTCAGCGTGCCGGTGAGCGTCACGGTGCGGCCGTCGGCGCCGGCGTTGACGCCGAGAAAGTGGCGGACGCGCTCGCGCGCGGAACGGATATTGCGCTGCTCGATACGGGTACGCAGGTTCATCACCTGGCGGGCGAGCATCGCGGTGAAAGCCTGAGCGGCTTTGCCTTCCTTCTCGAATGCCGCAAGCATGACTTTCTTCGGATAGAGGCGCACCAGCGCATCGGTGCTGGCGATGGCGTCGCAATGATAAGTCGGCGAGAATAACGACGCTTCGGCGATGGTCTCGCCGGCACCGGCGACATAGAGGATGACTTCGCGTCCGGAACGGTCGACGCGCGTCAAGCGCACGCGGCCGGCGACGACTTCGCAGAGGCCCTCGGTCTTGTCGCCCAGCCGGAACAGCGTTTCGCCGGCTTTCAGTTTGCGTTTGACCGCGGCGGCATGCACGGCGGCAGGCAACCAATCCTTCACCGGCATATTGCGCCTCCCGGCTAGCGCGCGACGCCGATCATAGCACGATCGCGACAACTCGCCGGCCGCCACGCCGCCGCACACTTCGGCGATGCGCGCGGTTGAAGTGGCACCCCTCAGGCCGAACCTGAGGGAATGGAGCGCCGGTCGGCGCAACCATCGGCCTGACGCCTTGCGGCATGTTCTGAGGCCGCCGCTTTTGAGACTAGCCCCTCAAGTCCGTGGTAACCTGAGTATCGTCGGCACATCGGCAGATTGGTAGGAGGAAACTGTGAAAATTCAGTACGCACTAGCGTTGGCAGTTGCCACCGGATTAGGACTTGGCGCCTTTGCAATTGAAAGTCTGCATGCTCGCACCGCCACGCCGCCGTTTTATGTTGTGCTTGAGATTGATGAGATAACCGATGCCAGCGGCTTTGAAGCCTTCCGCCAAACAGCCGCCGCTCGTGCCGTGGAAGTCCAATATGCGGACGGTCGCTATATCGCGCGTACAGAAAATGTAACCGCTCTCGATGGAAGTGCGCCGAAGTTTTTCGCTTTCATCGCTTTCGATAACATGAAGAAAGCGCAAGCCTTTAATGACAATATGAAAAAAAATGCCGCGTTGCGCACCAAAGTAACAAAATCGAGATCATTCATCGTCGAGGGCCTGGAGAGGTAATATGCCGTGAGCTTGTCGCCATGTCCGCCGTTGGCACAATGCGGACACGCGCGACACACTAACCAGAGCCCGCCTTCGGGGGCAAAGCGAACCGGTGCTCCATGGGGGCGCAAGCCGCTTTCGTCGCAGCGATAAAGGCACACCTCACCACAATTCGCTCACCGCCACGCCGTCGAATACCTCGGCGATGCGCGCGCGGGTGGCACGGCTCGCATCCTCCGGCAGGGCGTCGAGCGCAAAGAAGCCGTGCTCGACGATTTCGTGGTTGGGCACCGGCGGCCCGTCCTGGATGAAGTCGCGCACGATGAAGAAGCGCGACATGGTCGCGCCGCGACACCCGCTTGTTGAAGAACAGGCCGTGCAGCCGCGGCTGCCCGGTCAGCCTGATGTTGGCCTCCTCGGCCAGTTCGCGCGCCAGCGCCGTGAGCATGGTCTCGCCGGTCTCGACGCCGCCGCCGGGCAGATGCCAGCCGTCCACGTAGGAGTGCTTGATCAGCAGCACGCGCCCGGACGCCGTCGATCACCATGGCGCGGGCGCCGAGCGTCGCCCCGCGCGACCAGCGCCAGTAGAAATGGACGACGCGGGCGGAGGACCGGCTCCAGCGCGCGGCGGATGCGTTGCAGGGACATGAGCGTATTTGGCATTTACCGGTGGGCCGCGGGTTACTGGTTTTTTCGTGGAAAGGCGCATTTATAGGCCACCCAGATATTTAGAAAAGTTCTAACAAAGAACTTTGTCCCTTCCGGCAACCGCGAGGCCTCCTTGAAACGAGTTTTCCGACCTGACCGAACAGGAAGTGCTGGCGCTCGCCATCACCAATGAGGAGGAGGACAGCCGCATCTATCGCGGCTTTGCCGAGGGCCTGCGCGAGCAGTTTCCCTCCTCCGCCAAGGTGTTCGACGAGATGGCCGAGGAAGAGGTGCACCACCGCACCATGCTGTTCGAGCTTTACAGCAAGAAGTTCGGCGATTACCTGCCGCTGATCCGCCGCCAGGACGTCAAGGGGTTTCTGCAGCCGAAATCGACGCCGTGGCTGATGCGGCCGCTCGGTCTCGACGCCGCGCGCAAATTCGCCGAAGACATGGAGTTCCAGGCCGAGCGCTTCTACCGCAAGGCCGCCGAGAACGCGCGCGATGTCAACGTGCACAAGCTGCTGATCGAGCTTGCCGAGGCGGAAGCCGGCCACGAGTTGCTCGCGCACAAGCTTGCCGAGACGATCCTCACCAAAGGCGCGCGCGAAAAGGAAGACGAGACCGCGCACCGCATGTTCGTGCTGCAATACGTGCAGCCGGGCTTCGCCGGCCTGATGGACGGCTCGGTGTCGACGCTGGCGCCGCTGTTTGCCGCGGCCTTCGCCACCCACAACACCTGGGCGACGTTCCTGGTCGGCATGGCCGCTTCGGTCGGCGCCGGCATTTCCATGGCTTTCGCCGAGGCGCTGTCGGACGACGGTTCGCTCACCGGCCGCGGCTCGCCCTGGTCTGCGCGGCGTCGGTGACCGGCGGCATGACCGCGATCGGCGGGCTCGGCCATACCCTGCCCTATCTGATTCCGCACTTCCTCACCGCCACCATCGTGTCCGTCTGCGTCGTCGCGGTCGAGCTGGTGGCCATTTCCTTGATCCGCACGAAATATATGGACACGCCGTTCCTGCAGGCCGCGTTCCAGGTGGTGGTCGGCGGCGTGCTGGTGTTCGTCGCCGGCATATTGATCGGGAGTTCGTGATTTTTTCCGCCATCACCGGGCCGCGCGTAGCGCGAATCCCGGTGATCCCGATAAGGTGGGCGTCGTGCCTTCCCAAGCGAGATGGCCGGGACAAGCCCGGCCATGACGGATGAAATGTTCACCCTCGCCCATCTGTCCGATCCGCATCTGGCGCCGATGCCGGTGCCGAATTTCGCCCGCCTGCGCGTTCAAGCAGTTCGCCGGCTACGTGAACTGGCTGCGCAGCCGCCAGTTCATTCATCGGACCGCGGTGCTGGCGAAGATCATCGCCGACTGTTGGCGCAAAAGCCCGATCACATCGCGATGACCGGCGACATCGCCAATATCGCGCTGCCGTTCGAATTTGCCCGCGGCCGCGACTGGCTTGAGCGGACTGGGGACGGCCGACGGACGTGAGCGCTGTCCCGGGCAATCACGACATCTACGTTGCCGGCGCCGAAGCGCTGGCGCTGGCAACATTGGGGCGCCATCATGCGCGGCGACGCCGGCGAAAACGTCTTTCCCTATGTGCGCCGGCGCGGGCCGGTCGCGCTGATCGGACTTTGCAGCGGCGTGCCGACGGAATTGTTTTTCGCCAGCGGCCGGCTCGGCGCCGACCAGCTCGCGCGGCTTGCCGTCGCCCTCGATCAGCTGAAACAGGAGCGCCTGTTTCGCGTGGTGATGATCCATCATCCGCCGGTGAGCAAATCCTCGTGGCGCAAGCGCCTGCTCGATGCCGACGAGCTCATGCGCGTCGATCGCCGCGCACGGCGCCGAGCTGCTGATCCACGGCCACGATCACCTGCATATGCTCAACTGGCTCGCAAGGCCCGGACGGCGCGCGGGTGCCGGCGGTCGGCGTGCCCTCGGCGTCGTCGGCGCCGGGCAAGGGCAAGGCCGACGCCGCCTACAATCTCTATCGGATCGAGGGAACGCCAGGCGCCTGGAGCTTGCGAAATGATCTCGCGCGGCATCTGGACCGGCCGGCGACGTCGTCGAACTGAAACGAACGTAAATTGGCTGGTTAATAGCGATGCGCGTAATACATCGCCAGCAGAAACAGCGCGGCGACGCCGACGATCAGCCGAAGACGAATGTGCGCAGGCCGCGGAAAAACCGCCGCCGCTTTTCCCGTTGCGACATTCGCTCCGGCACGCTGAGCCCGCGCGGCGCATCGCCGGCCAGCGCCCGCTCGCGCTCGACCAGCCGCCGCGCCACGTAGCGCGTCACCGCCTGCGCGACCTCCGGCACCTGGTAGGATTCGGCAAGCACCGCGCGGCCATAGCGCGTGTCCTGCACAAACCGGTATTGCCGCTTGTCGCGGCCCATCTCCACATGGGCGACGACGTCGATCCACAGCCGCGGCGTGTCGCCATGGCTGATGCCGCGGTCGAACAGATCGACGTCGGTCGGAATGTCGACGAAGACCGGATCGAGCGCCTCGTTGAGCAGTTCGAGGCGGGCAACCTCGGCATCGCGCAGATCGACGACGACGCCGGAGCGTTCGGCCGCCTCGATGCGCGCCTCGCGCACGGCCTCCTTCAGAGGCTTCGGCGCCTCCGGGACTTGCGGCTCGGCTTTTTTCTTGCGTCCAAACATGGGGTCGAATTTAGCAACCGCCGGCGTGGGCGAAAAGCGAAAAATGACGATTTTTCAATGCATTCGCTGGTTAAATTAAGGTTAAACGCCGCCGCGGACGCCCTAAACGCAGCGGCCGCCGTCCACTTCCATGATGTTGCCGGTCAGGAACTTGGCTTCGTCCGAGGCGAGGAACAGCGCCGCGTCGGCGATGTCCTGCGCCGTCGCCAGCCGCCCCAGCGGCACCGTGGCGATGAACTTCTCGCGCATTCCCGGCGCCGGCCCGAGAAATGTCGGCAACAGCGGCGTGTCGGTCGCCACCGGCGCGATGGCGCAGACGCGGATCTTGTCGGGCGCGAGTTCGACGGCGAGCGTCTTGGTCAGATTGTGCACGGCGCCCTTGGTGGCGTTGTAGGCGGAAAGACCGGGCCGCGGCCGCAGGCCCGCGGTCGAGCCGATATTGATGATGACGCCGCCCTTGCCGCGCAGCAGCGGCACCACGGCCTGCGTGAACATGAACAGACCCTTCACGTTCACGGCGAAGACGCGGTCGAATTCCGTCTCGTCGATCTCGAGCAGCGGCTTGTTGACGTGGGCAACGCCGGCATTGTTGACCAGTACGTTGAGCCCACCGAAGGCTGACGCGGTCTCGACGACAGCGGCGTCGATGTCGCTACGCCTGGTGACGTCACATTCGATCGCGATCGCCGTGTTGCCGATTTTTCTCGCGACGGCCTTCGCCGCATCTCCATTGACGTCGAGCACGGCAACGTGCGCGCCTTCGCGGGCGTAAGTTTCGGCGATGGCGGCGCCCATGCCGGAGCCGCCGCCGGTGACAATTGCCACAGTTCCCTGCAAACGCATGAGCGACTTCCTCTATCGCGGCGGCACGACGCCGTATGGCTGTGCCCAACCTAATCCATCCTCGGTGCGGCCGCGCGGCCGGTATTCGGCACCGATCCAGCCCCGGTAGCCGAGGCGGTCAACCGCCTCGAATATCGTTCGATAGTTGATCTCGCCCTCGTCCGGCTCGTGCCGCGACGGCACGGCGCCGCATTGCAGGTGACCGATCAGCGGCAGGTATTTTTCCAGCCGATAGAGCAGATCGCCGCCGACGATCTGCATGTGATAAAAATCGAACTGGATGCGCACATTCGGCTTGCCGATTTTGGCGACCACGTCGGCGGCGTGTTCAAGGTGATTGAGGAAATAATTCGGCCGGTCGCGCGAATTGATCGGCTCGATCAGCAGCGTGATTTTCTTCGCCGCGGCGAGATCGGCGGCACGGCTCAGGTTGGCGACAAAAACGCGGTCGGCCGCCGGCCGCTGCTCCGGCGCGACCTTGCCGGCGAGGCAATGCACGGCACTGCCGCCAATGGCGACCGCGTAATCGAAAGCCCTGGCGAACTGAGCCTCCCAGTCCTTCTCGCGGCCGGGTACAGCGGCAAGACCGAATTCGTCTTCGCCCTCGCCGCGCGGCGAGTTGACGCCGAGAATTGTCAGCCTGTTATTCGCGATCTCGGCCTTCATCGCGGAGGCCGGCACATCATAGGGGAATTGCAGTTCGATGCCCTTGAAGCCGGCTCTCGCCGCGGCGCCGACGCGCTCGATGAGCGGATGCTCGGCAAACAAATAGCCCAGATTGGCGGCGAAACGCGGCATCGGCACTATTCCCAGCGGCAACACTTGCGCGCGGGCGCGCGCCCGTATTCATTAGCGCGCCCGACGCCTCCGACGCCAGCCGGTTCTGCCCATGTCCGCCAACACCGCCTTCCATATCGCTGTCCTGCCCGGCGACGGCATCGGCCACGAGGTGATGGCGCCGGCGCTGGAAGTGCTGCGGCAGGTCGAGAAAACGACGCCGAGCCTGAAGTTCCGCTTCAGCGAAGCGCCGGCCGGCGCCGATTATTACCGCGAACACGGCAAGTCGATGCCGGAAGTCGACGGTGAAGCTCGCCGATGAGGCCGACGCCATCCTGCTCGGCGCCTGCGGGCTACCCAGCGTGCGCTATCCCGACAACACCGAGATCATGCCGCAGGTCGAGTTGCGCTTCATCTTCGACCTCTATGCCGGCGTGCGTCCGGCGCGGCTCATTCCCGGCGTGCCGAGCCCGATCGTCGGCGCCCAAGAGCACGGCATCGATTTCGTGCTGATCCGCGAGTCGACCGAGGGCCTGTTCGCCTCCATGGGCAAGGGCGTGGTCACCCATGACGAGGCGCGCGAGACGCTTGTCGTGACGCGCAAGACCACCGAGCGGCTGTTCGACTTTTCGCTGCGGCTGGCCGAGCGGAGGAAGACGCGCGGCCGTCCCGGGCGGCTCACGCTGGTCGACAAGGCCAACGTGTTCAAGGCTTTCAACTGGCAGCGCGACATCTTCGCCGAGCGCAAGGCGAAATTCCCCGACGTTGAGACCGACAAGCTTTACGTCGATGCCTGCGCCGCGCTGATGGTGAAGAAACCCTGGGACTTCGACGTGATGGTGATGGAGAACATGTTCGGCGACATCCTTTCCGATCTTGCCGCCGGGCTGATCGGGGGTTTGGGCATCGCACCCTCTGCCGATATCGGCGACAAGCACGCGGTGTTCCAGCCGTGCCACGGCACCGCGCCCGATATCATGGGTCAAGGCAAGGCCAATCCAACGGCGATGATCTTATCGGCGGCGATGATGCTCGATTGGCTTTCCGACAGGCACGATCATCCGCCGGCGGCGGAGGCCGCCAGTCGCATCGAGCGCGCGGTGGACAAGGCTTACGCCGGAGGCGTCAGGCCGATTGAATACGGCGGCAAGGACGGCACCGCGGCGATCGCCAAGGCGGTGATGCAGGCGCTCTGACTCCGTGGCTCACAAGCCGACAAATTCCTTGATCGCCGCGAGAAACTGCTGCGGCTGCTCGAGCGGCGGACAATGGCCGCAGCCGGGCAATTCGACATAGCGCGCGCCTTCGATTTTGCTCGCCACCGCCTTGTTGAGCGCCGGCGGCGTCGCCTGATCGAGTTCGCCGCATACCACCAATGTCGGCACCCGTATCTTGCGCAGCTCAGGCGTCAAATCGGTCTCCTGCAAAATCTTGCAGGCGGCTTGAAACGCCTTGGGCTCGATGCCCATGAGAACTTTCTTGCGCTCCTCGATCGCTTCCGGATGTGCGGCAAGATAGGCCGGCGAGAACACCCGCTTGGCGGCGATCTCGGCGATCGCGCCGAGTCCGCCTTCGGCGACCTTTGCGGCCATCGTCGCGAAAGCCTGCCGGCCCTCAGGCGGAAAGAAGGCGGCGGCGTCACAGAGCACCAGCTTGGAAATGCGTTCCGGATGGGCAAAGGCAAAGGCGAGCGCTATGGTGCCGCCGAAACCGTTGCCGACGAGAATGGCGTCGCTGCCGATTTTCAATTCGTCGAAACCGTCTTCAAGGCAGGCGACATAGCCATCCATCAGCGCCAGCGGAATTGGCTGCGAGCCGTGGAAACCGGGCAGGTTGAACAGCGTTACCCGGTGCCTGGCGGCAAGCGTCGGCAGGACGGGATCGAAGGCGTGGCGGTCGGCGAGCAGCGAATGCAGCACCACGATGTCGGCGCCCTTGCCGATCCTGGCGGCAGTGAGTGTGCCGTGGCCGACGCTGATTTCTTCCATATCCATTTGCATCCTCCGCTGACCATTCCACCGGGGAAGGTGGGCCCCCTCCCCGTTAACAAGTATTTATAACGCACAAGCCTCGCCTTGATTTCCGTCCTGTGCGACATTGACGCTACAATAAGCAATAAGGCGGCCCCGAACGCCGCCGCCAATAGGCCAAATGGGAGGATAGCTTCATGTCGAATTCGAATTCACGCGTTGGATTTCGCCCCGTGCGCTGGGCCGCCGCGGGCCTTGCCGCGCTCACGCTGTCGTTAGGCGCCGCCTCGGCGCAGACCTATGGCTTTGCTACGCTGCCGGCGGGCTCGCTCAATTATGTCACCGCCTCGGCGATCGCCAAGGTGCTGAAGGAAAAGGGCGGCATGAACGTGCTGGTGCAGCCCACCGCCGGCGATTCCGTCATCATGCCGATGGTCAACCGCAACGAGGCGCAGATCGGCATTACCAACATCCTCGAATTCTCCGAGGTGATCAGCGGCGAATCCAAGATCGGCAAGCTGCCGGAGCTGCGGCTGATCGGCATCCCGCATACCTTCCGCGGCACGTTTTGGGTGCGCAAGGATTCGCCGATGAAGACCATCGCCGATCTCAAGGGCAAGAAAGTGCCGCTCGGCTATTCGGCGATGCTCACGATCGACAAGCTCTCGCGCGCCTTGCTCGCCGCCGGCGGCCTGAGCGAAAAGGACATTACCCCGGTGCTGGTGCCCAACGTCATCCGCGGCGCCGACAGTTTGGCCTCGGGTGCAACCGACACGTTTACCTTTGCCTTCGGTGCGGCAAAGCTGCGTGAAGTTGACGCCACCGTCGGCGGTCTCCGTGCGCTGGAAATACCGGCCAGCGGCATGGATGCCGCGAAGAAGATTTTCCCCGATGGTTATCTGGTCAAGGCGGCGCCCAGTCCGTTCTTTGTCGGCGTCGATCATCCAATGGACGTCTATGCCTGGGACAATCTGCTGATCACCAACGACAAGGTGCCGGACGAGGTGATCGAAAAGGTCATCGACACTTTGGTGAACAACGCTGCCGATCTGGTGGCGGTGCAGCCGGCGCTGCGCGGGATTTCCGCTCAGAACATGTATGTCGACTATAAGCTGCCTTATCATCCGGGCGCGTTGAAGTACTATAAGGCTCATAACATCACGCCCAAGGCCATTCAGTGACGCACGAGCAGCCTGCGAACGCGACGCCGCCTCCGCGCGGCGTCGCAATCGTTCGTGATGTCTTGCAGGCGCTGCTGCTGACTTGCGTCATCGGCTGGGTGCTCGATCTGCCCAACCGCTTGTTCCACGTCGGGCTCTATACCGAGCAGATGCTGGCGATCGCCCTCGGCCTTGGGCTCGCGCTCATCTATCTCAGCGGCCGCGACCGCCCGCACGTGCTCGATTGGCTGTTCGCCGGCGTATCGCTCGTCATTTGCAGCTATATCGCCGTTCGCTATGACGCGATCACCTACGAGATTGCGCTGTTGCCGGCCGATCTGGTTACCGGGGCCGCCATCCTCGTTTTCCTGGTGCTGGAAGCGACAAGGCGCAGCTCCGGCGGCGTGCTGGTCGGCATCATCCTGGTCATTTCCGCCTATGTGTTCATCGGCCCGCATATGCCCCGCGATTTCGCCACCATGCCGGTGTCGCTGCCGCGGCTGATCGTCTATCTCGGGCTCGACACCAACGGCATGATCGGCGTGATCCTTTCAGTCGCGCTGCTGATCGTGGTGCCGTTCACGCTGATGGGTCAGGTGCTCGGCCGCACCGGCGGCGCCACCTACTTCGCCGACCTCGCAATGTCGGCCATGGGCCGCTTCCGCGGCGGCGCCGCCAAGATCGCGGTGTTCGGCTCGGCGCTGTTCGGCATGATTTCCGGCGCCGCCGTGAGCAACGTCGTGGCGGTCGGCATCGTCACTATCCCGCTGATGTCTCGTTCCGGCTTCTCAGCCACCCGCGCGGCGGCGATCGAGGCGGTCGGCTCGACCGGCGGGCAATTGATGCCGCCGGTGATGGGCGCCGCGGCCTTCATCATGGCAGAATTCCTGCAGGTGCCTTACGGCTCTGTTGTCATCGCGGCGATCATTCCCGCGGTGCTCTATTACGCCGCGCTGTTCATGCACGTCGACCTCGAAGCGGCCAAACAGCGCATCGGCGCGGCGCAGGTCGAGGATCCGCCGGAATTTCTCCACGTGCTCAAATCGGGTTGGCATTTCCCCATCCCGCTTATCTTTCTCGTCGTCACCATCGCCTATCCGGACGTGTTCCAGATCCCGATCGAACGCGCCGCCGTCTATGCCACCGCGATCCTGATCGTGCTCAGCATGGCATTCGGTTACCGCGGCCATCGCGTCACGCCGAAGCAGATGCTGCGCGCCGTGCTCGACACCGGACGCGCCGCGCTCGACATCGTGCTGATCGGCGCCGCCGCCGGCATGGTGGTCGGCGCCTTGAGCGTATCGGGGATTTCCTTCGGCCTGACCTTGCAGCTGATCGAGCTCAGCGGGCAGAGCCTCTTCACGCTGCTGCTGCTGACCGCGCTCATCAGCATCATTCTCGGCATGGGCATGCCGACCGTGAGCGTCTACGTATTGACCGCCACGCTGCTGGCGCCGTCGCTGATCAAGCTTGGCGTCACCCCGATGGCGGCGCACATGTACGTGATGTATTTCGGCATGCTGAGCATGATCACGCCGCCGGTGGCCATCGCCGCCTACGCCGCCGCCAATATCGCGCGGGTCTCCGGCTGGACCACCGGCTGGACCGCGGTGGTCGTGGGCTGGAGCACGTTTTTCATTCCGTTCCTCTTCGTCACCGAGCCGAGCATGCTGATGAACGCGAGCTGGCCGTTGATCGCGTGGAATTTCGCCCGCAACCTGCTCGGTATTTTCGTCGGCACCGCCGGCATCGTTGGTTTCTGCTTTACGCCATTGGCGCTGCCACTGCGGTTTGGCTTTGGCGCCGCGGCTTTAGCGATCCTCATCCCGCCGCATGCCTTCCCCGGCGCGGAAGCCCTCGACTGGATAGGCCTTGGCGGCGCGATACTGGTGCTCGGCATCAATCACCTGCAGAGCCGGCTGGCCAAGCAGGTGGATGCGCCCGAAATAGCACGGCCGTAATTCTTTTAGCGCTGCTCCCGCCAGATGCCGAGCGCTTCCTGCGCCGGCCGGTCGGAGATCGAGAACAGCACCGACTCTTTATCCGCACGGTGTGAATAGGGCTTCCAGGTCGGGACGACGAAAACGTCGCGCGGACCCCATTCGATCACCTGATCGCCGACCTTGGTGACGCCGCCTCCTTCGAGGCCGGCAAAGATCGTGGCATCGGTCGAGCGATAGGTTTCGCCCTTGAAGCCTTTCGGCAGCAGCGATAGCTGCGCGCCCATGGTCGGCCCCGACCAGCCGCCGTTGAACGGATTGGCGTAGCGCAGGCGGAAACCGTGATGCTTGTCGGCGTCGCCGGTGTTTTTCAAGCGATCGAGGATCGGCCGCACCCGCTCGTAGGCGTAATTGATCACCGGTGAGCGGACCATCGAGGTATCGGTGCCGTCCGGCAGCACGCTGGAGCCGTAGCGCCACAGCGAATCGTTGTCGACGCGGGCGGTGTTCTGCACGGCGGAATCGAGATGCTCGGCGAACGCCGTCTCGAAGAAATTGACCGTCGGCACGTCGAGCACGTCGAGCCAGATCATCGGCACTTTGGATTCATTGCCATGATCGTGCGCGGTCCAGTTCGGCGTCAGCACGAAGTCACCGTATTTCATGATGGTCTTTTCGCCATCCACCTGCGTATAGGCGCCGTCGCCGTCGAGGATGAGGCGGATGGCTGACGCGGTATGGCGATGCGCGCCGGCGACTTCGCCGGGCAGGATCAGCTGCAGGCCGGCGTAGAGCGTATTGGTGATGCGCGATTGCCCGCGCAGCGCCGGGTTTTCCAGCACCAGCACGCGCCGCTCGGCTTCCTCGGCGGTGAGCAGGCGCCCCGCTTCCTCGACCAGCGGCTTGACCTCGTCGAAATGCCAGATTGCCGGGACGCATTGGGTGACCGGCTCCTTGGTGACGATATATTTGAGGACCTCCCACAGCGGCGTCATGTCGTGCTGGGAGATGCGGTCGTAATATTCGGCACGCTTGGGATTGGCGCTGCCCTCGTATTTCTGCGCCTTCTTGCTGGCGTTCTTGGCGGCCGGAGCCGTGGCGGCGTCCATCGCTTCCTCCTGATGTCCTGCGCTCGTGGCGCTCACAATAGGCGCTAAGGCGCGGCGGAAAAAGGGGCGCAACGGCGGATCAGTTATTCGACCCGTCATTACTGGCGAAAAATCGCGTTGAAGAGCCGTGCCCTAGGCCCGTGCGTGCTCGTCGGCAACCTTGACAATATAGGGTTTTTCCAGCTTGCGCGCCGGATCGAACTCGGAGCGGCCGGTATAGTTGATGTGCCGGCCGTAGGTGTGCAGCGACATCGAGATGTCCTTGCCGACATTCCAGACGCTGTGAATGTGCTCGGGATAGCAGCGGGCAATGTCGCCGGCATGCATCACCTGTGCCTCGCCGCGGCGCAAATCGGCGAAGCCTTTCTTGCTGCCGTCGTCGAGCCGGTCGTAGTTGACCTCCTGCTCGTCGCCTTCCATGCCGACCACCACCGCCCAGGTCTTGTGGTTGTGCGGAGTGGTGCCGCGGTTTGGCAGCCATGAGATCAGGAATACCGCGAGATCGTGATTGGGCTCTTCGTGCAGCACATGGACGCCGAAGCCTTGCTCCTCGTCGCATTCGCGATGTTCGGGACGAAGCCATCCCGGCGCCCGCGCGAATTTCTTGGCGAGCGGCGCGACGCTATCCGTAATCCTGACCGGATCGGTTTCCTCTGCGGTGATGGTCCGCAAGTCCTGCACGTATTGCTCAAGGCTGTAGGGACTGGCCATGGCAAAATCTCCCCCTGGCAGCGAGATATTGGCAAAATTATTCTGCCATACCGCTGCCGTGAGGACAATCTTGCTAGTTGTTGACCGAGCCGCCATCCACCACGATCGACTGGCCGGTGACGAAATCGCTGTCGCTTGAGGCGAGAAACACCAGGGTGCCGAGCAAATCCTCGGGATAGGCGTCGCGCTTGAAGGCGCGGCTATTGCGTACCGGCACGCGCTCGTCATCGACGTGGGCGGTATTTTCCAAGCCGGTGTCGCTGAGGATATAGCCCGGCGACAGCGAATTCACCGCGATGCCATAGCTGCCGAGTTCGCGCGACAGCGCACGGGTGAAGGCGAGCATGGCGCCCTTCGACGTGACATAGGGCAGCATGCGCGGCACGCCCTTGTAGGCGGCGCCCGAGGCGATGTTGATGATCTTGCCGGAGCGCCGCTCCATCATATGCGGCGCCACATGGCGAACCATCAAATAGGGCCCGCGCACATTGATCGCCATGACCCGGTCCCACAGCTCGGGATCCCATTCGGCAAACGCGCGCGGCGTCAGCGTCGAATAGAGCGCGGCATTGTTCACCAGCACGTCGATCTGCCCGAAGCGTTCCAGCGTCTGCGCTACGAGACTTTTCACGGCCTTCTCGTCGCTGACGTCGAATTTGACGCTGGCCACCGAATTGGCGCCATGGCGGCCGGCGATCTCCTCGGCCAGCGCCTTGCCGTCGGCAATGTCGGCGATCATCACCCGCGCGCCTTCGGCGGCGAGCGCTTGCGAATAATGCCGGCCGATGCCCTTGGCGCCGCCGGTGACGATTGCGGTTTTTCCCGCAAGCCTTGCCACTGCATTCCTCCCGGCCGTTCGAAAGCGATGACGGCCAAGTTCATATCAGCTATGAAGCGAAAAACCGAGAGGGAGGAATTCGAAATGGCGCACGACACTGCCGACCGCCTGGCGATCCGCGACCTGGTGGAGAACTGGGTCGTCTGGCGCGACGCCCGCATCTGGGACAAGTTTCGCACGCTCTGGCACAAGGAAGGCCGCATGAACGCGACCTGGACGCAGTGCGGGTATGAGGAATTCATCCGCATGAGCGATGAGGGCTTCAAGCGTAACATGATCTTCCTGCACTTCCTCGGCGGTTCATCCATCGAGGTGAAGGGCAAGCGCGCCATCGCGCAGACCAAAATGACGATTTCGCAGCGCGCGCCAATCGAGGGCATCCTGTGCGATGTCGTCTGCACGGGCCGCTTCTACGATTTTCTCGAAAAGCGCAAAGGCCGCTGGGGCATCGTGAACCGCCAACCGATCTACGAGCGCGACCGCTTCGAGCCGGTCGATAAGACGCAAACCGTCAAGCTCGACCGCGAGTTGCTCAAGACGTTCCCCGAGGGCTACCGGCACCTGGCCTACATGCAGGCGCGCCAAGGCTACAAGGTGAAGATCGACATGCCCGGCCTCGACGGGCCGGCGGTCGCGGCGCTCTATGCAAGGGGCGACGCCTGGCTCAAGGGCAAGAAGCTTTGACCGGGTATTGGCGCGCGCGTCAGGAAGTGCGAATTTCCCCGCAAGTGGTCACCGCTGAACAGGCCACACCCAGGGGGCAACATGTCGTGGGCCGACAAATTCAATCTGCTCAATGAATTCAACATCCTGCGCATCATCTGCGGCGCCTTTTTCATCCCGCATATCGTGGGCAAGATCACCGTGCCGGCGACGCTGCAATTCTTCGTCGAGGCCGGTTTCAAACCGCCGGCGACCTGGATGTATATCGCAGGCGCCATCGAGACCGTGCTCACCATCGGCCTTGTGCTTGGCATCTACACGCAATATGTCGCCTTCATCGCTTTCATCCATCTCCTGGTCGCCGCCGCCGCCACCTACAAGGTCAAGAAATGCTGGATCTGGGTGATCGGCGGCGTCGAATATTGCATCTTCTGGGCGCTTTGCTGCCTCGTCGTCGCCATGCACGGCTAAATCCAAAATCACGACACCATTGAAAGGTTGTCCAAATGGCCAGCGTTCTGTTTTCTCCGATCACCATGCGCGGGCTCACGCTGCCCAATCGCATCGTCGTCTCGCCGATGTGCCAGTACAATTCGGACAACGGCTCGGCCAATGACTGGCACCTGATGCATCTCGGCAATATGTCGCTCGGCGCCGCCGGGCTAGTGATGACCGAGATGACCGACGTTAACCCGCAGGGCCGAATTTCACCGCGCTGCGCCGGCATGTGGTCGGACGACAACGAGAAGGCGCTCAAGCGCGTCTACGACTTCTGCCGGCAATACGGTGTCTCCAAGCTCGGCGTGCAGCTTGCGCATGCCGGGCGCAAAGGGCCGACCACGCCGCCCGCCGCCGGCGGCAAGCCGATCCTCGAAGGCCCCGACGCCTGGACGCCGGAAGCGCCGTCCGCTATTCCCTACGATACCGGCTGGCCGGTGCCGCGCGCCATGACCAAGGACGACATCAAGCGCGTGCTCGGCGAATTCGCCGCCGCCGCCAAACGCGTCGACCACATCGGCTATGACGTCGTCGAGCTGCATGCGGCGCACGGTTACCTCGCGCATCAGTTCCTGTCGCCGCTCTCCAACAAGCGCACCGACGAATATGGCGGCTCGACCGAGAACCGCATGCGCTTTGCCATCGAGATGTACGAAGCCGTGCGCGCGGCGTGGCCGGAGCAGAAGCCGCTGGGCATGCGCGTCTCCGCCACCGACTGGGTCGAGGGCGGCTGGACGCCGGAAGAGACCGTGATGCTGGCAAAAGAGCTGAAGAAGCGCGGCATGGACTACATGGATGTGTCCAGCGGGGGCTTATCGCCGGCGCAGAAAATTCCGCTGTCGGCCGGCTATCAGGTGCCCTTCGCCGAGAAGGTGAAGAAGGAAAGCGGCATCACCACCATGACCGTCGGCCTCATCGCCGGCTTTCAGCAGGCGGAAGATATCGTTGCCTCCGGCAAGGCCGACCTCATCTGCCTCGCACGCGCGGCGCTGTGGGATCCGCGCTGGGCCTGGCACGCCGCCGAAGAACTCGGCGCCGAGACGCCTTACGCGCCGAAGATGATGGCCAGCCACCCCAAGCTGCGGCCGCAGCTCTTCCCCAAGCGGGCGCAGCCGGCGGGCTGAACCTCGATCGGCCTCATGGTGAGGAAGCGCGAAGCGCCGGCTCGAACCATGGGGCCGCCCCATCCTTCGAGACGCGGCCTTTGGCCGCTCCTCAGGATGAGGGCGGAGCGACATACCCATTCACCGCTTCATCTTGGCGATAAATTTGGCGAATGCGGCAAGCTGCTGCTTGACTATATCCCTGGTCGGCTGGTCGGTGAGCGCCAGGGTGTCCTTATCGAACTTGCTCGCCGCATTGCCGACGAAAATTTCCGGCGTGCCGAAGATGAAGGCCTTTAAAAAGGTCATCGACATGCGCCAGTGATATTGCATGCGTGCGCCGCCCATCGGACCGCCCGAGCATGATTGGATCGCCACCGGCTTCTCCAGGAACGGCTGATTCTTCAGCCGCGACACCCAATCGATGGCGTTCTTCAGCGCGCCCGGCATCGACCAGTTATATTCCGGCGTCACGAACAGCACGCCGTCGGCGCTGCGGATCGCCTCGCCAAGATCGGTGACCTCGCCGGGAAACCCGGAGGTATCTTGAATGTCCTGATTGTAGAGCGGAAAGGTTTCAAATGGCGGCGCGGTGATCAATTTCATCTCCGGCGGCGCTAGTGCCGGCAGGGCGCGGGTCAGCGCCGCATTGTAGGAGCCTTTGCGCAGCGAGCCGCAAATCACCAGGACATTCAATTGATCGGCCATGATCAGCCCTCCAAATATTGATTTGCAACGCTTGGCACTTGCGCGGGTTCTGCTCTAGCCCTTCTCGTCCTCGACCGGATTGCGCAGTGTGCCGATGCCTTCGACCTCGACCTCGCAGGTGTCGCCGGCCTTCAACCACACCGGCTCTGGCTTGCGCGCATGGCCGACGCCGGATGGCGTGCCCGTGAACAGGATGTCGCCCGGCTCCAGCGTGATGCCCTCGGTGAGATAAACCAGCGACTCCGCCACCGGGAACATGAAGAGATCGGTGTTGGACGACTGCATGGTTTTGCCGTTGAGCCGGGTTTCAATCTTGAGGCCCTTGCCGCCGCGCGGCAGCTCGTCGGCGATGACCATCCACGGCCCAACGCTGCCGGTCTTGTCGAAGTTCTTGCCCATGCCCCATTGCGTGGTGTGGCGCTGATATTCGCGGATCGAACCTTCATTGCCGCAAGCATAACCCGCGATGCAGTCGGCGGCATTCTCCAGAGTGAGATGCTTGGCGCGCTTGCCGATCACTACGACCATCTCGCCTTCGTAGTCGAACTGGATCGATTTCTGCGGCCGCATCAGCGGCTGCATATGCGGCGTGAGCGAGGTGAGCATGCGGAAGAAGATCGACTGAAATTTCGGGATATTGTCGCGCTGCGGCCCTTCCTTGACGTGGTCGAGGTAATTCAAGCCAAGGCAAATGATCTTGCCGGGCCGCGCGACCGGCAGTCCGTACTTCAATCCGGCGAGCGGGCGCCGTGCCGAGGCCGGCGCCTTCTTCGCCAGATCGGCGAGCGGCTTCAAGTCGCCATTGCCGCGCCGTAGTACCTCGCCGAGATCGCCAGGCACGTTCGCATCAACCGCCTGCAGGTCGATAACACTGTCGCCCTCAACCACGCCGAGACGCAGCCCGTTCGCTTCAAAACCAACAATTTTCATGGGAGTCCTGCCTTGCTATTTGCGCGCAAGGCATAGCGCAGGCGGCGGCGTTCGCAAAGATCGATCAGGCCTTGGGCGCGGGCTTGCCGGTCAGCGTGAAAGCCTGGATGGAAAAATACTGGGCCGCATCGGTCCACATGCCCGCTGGGACCCAGCCCACACCGCGCGCCAGCGCGCCGAGCGACTCCGGCGTATATTTGTAGCTGTTCTCGGTGTGGATGGATTCACCGGCGCGAAATTCGATCGTCTCCCCTGCCACCTTCACCTTCTGCCGCTTCAGGCTGGCGAGGTGCATTTCAACGCGGTGGCGCTCGCGATTGTAGAAGGCGTGGTGCTCGAAGGTGTCGAGCTTGAAGGTGCCGCCGAGCTCGCGATTGATGCGCTTGAGCAGGTTGAGATTGAACCTGGCGGTCACGCCCTGGGCGTCGCTATAGGCGGCGTTGAGCACGCTCGGCATCCTTGATCAGATCGGCGCCGATGATGATCGTCGAGCCGGGCCCGAGAATGTGCGCGGCATTGCGCAGAAACGCCGCCGCCTCATGCGGCTCGAAATTACCGATGGTCGAGCCGGGGAAAAATCCGACGCGATGCGGCGCCGTTTTGGCTTCCTCGGGGAGTTCGAAAGGGAAACAGATATCGGCCGTGACCGGCAGCACCTTGAGGCGAGGGAAATCCGGCCGCAATTCGGCCGCCTCCTGCTCGACCATCTCTCCGCAGATATCAACCGGCACATAGGCCGCGAGCGGCGGCACCGCGCCCAACAGCACGCGCGCCTTGCGGCTCGATCCGCTGCCGAATTCGATGAGCGCGCTGCCTTGCGGAATGAGCCTGGCGATATCGGCGCCGTGCTCGCGCAGGATCTGCATTTCGCAGCGCGTCGGGTAATATTCCGGCAATTCGGTGATGCGCTCGAATAGTCGCGAGCCGGCCTCGTCGTAGAAATATTTCGCCGGCACGCTTTTCGGCGTCTTGCTCAGACCGGCCAATACGTCGGCGGCAAAGTCCGAGTTTTCCGCGCTTGGCGGTTGCGGACGAGGAACACGCGCGAGAGCGACCATGGAATGCCTTTCGCTAAGCTCTAGGAGAATTCAGCAAGCCGCACGCCGCTGAATTGCCAACGCGCCGGCGGATAGAAGAAGTTGCGGTAGCTTGTGCGCTCATGCCCTGCGGGCGTGGCGACCGATGAGCCGCGCAACACCATCTGGCTCACCATGAACTTGCCGTTGTATTCGCCAAGAGCGCCTTCGGCGGCCCGGTATCCCGGATAAGGTAGATAAGCGCTCCGCGTCCATTGCCAAGCCCGGCCGAAGGCATCGCCGATGAGGCCCGCACCCGCCGCAACTTCCCATTCCGCTTCGCTGGGCAAATGCTTGCCGGCAAAGCGGGCGAAAGCGTCGGCCTCGTAATAGCTGACATGGACGACCGGCGCCTGCGGATCGACGGCCTTGCGGCCGCGCAAGCGTCATCGTCGTCCAGCCGCCCGCCTCGCGCCGCCAATAGCCAGGCGCCTGCCAGCCTTCGGCCTGCACGATTGCCCAGCCGTCCGACAGCCAAAGCGAGGGCGTCGTGTAGCCGCCGGCTTGGATGAATTCGAGCCACTCGGCATTGGTGACGAGCTCACGGGCGATGCGCATATCGGCGATCAACTCGTCGTGCCGCGGCGTCTCGTTGTCGAAGCAGAAGCCCGCACCGTCGTGTCCGACGGGCTTGATGCCGCGAGGCACCTCGACAAAGCCGCGCTCCGGCACACCTCGCGGCATCTGCCACTTTGCGTCATAAACCGGGTCGGTCGGGTTCTGCGCGAAAGCATGCAGGATATCGGTGAGCAGCAATTCCTGATGCTGTTGCTCGTGGTGCAGACCGATCTCGAGAATGGAAAATACACGCGCCGCGTCCGCCGCCGGCACATCGCCGATCAGCCGCGCCACCGCGGCATCGACATGCGCGCGATAGGCGGTAACGTCATCTGCAGTCGGCCGGGTAATCATGCCGCGCTGCGGGCGCGCGTGGCGCGGGCCGGCGGCGACGTAATAAGAGTTGAACAGGAAGGGAAAACGCTCGTCGAAAACCGCGTAGCCGGGATCGTGCGGCCTGAGCAGGAATTGCTCGAAGAACCAGGTGACATGGGCACGGTGCCACTTGGTGGGGCTCGCGTCCGCCATCGATTGGATCTGCTGGTCCTCGGCCGACAGATGCGCGGCGCGCGCCTCGGTTTCCGCACGCACGCGACGGAAGGCGTCGAGCCAGGCTGAGCGCACCTGCTCAGGTGATTTCTGCTCCGAGGCCGGCCCCAGCGCGACACCGAGGGATGCAGACGAAACGGCGGTTCGCGCCATGCAAGGTCTCCTGCTCGTTATTCAGAGGTTACGCGCCGTCGATGTCGGTATTGATACGAATTACGCAGCCAATTGTTCCATCGCCCTCCCCCAAGGGCAACCTTCGATTCTTTCCCCTGCCGCCGCCTGACACGCTTGTGATCAGGAGGCGCGGGCACCGATTTTGCTGCGCGGCGTGCGACGAACGGCACCGACTTGACCGTTTTCGGCGCTCCCCGTAATGATTTACGACCGCGGCGGTCACACATCTGGCCATTTTCGGGGGTAACGACAATGGGTGTCTTCCTCTGGATTCTTGTGATCGGTTTTGTGGCCGGGATTATCGCGCGCCTGATTTCGCCCGGCCAGAACAAGCCCAAGGGTTTTCTGCTCACGACTGTGCTTGGCGTTGCCGGCGCTTTCCTCGCGACCTTCATCGGCCAGGCCACCGGTTTTTATCGTCTCGATCAAGGCGCTGGAATTATCGGCGCGACCGTCGGCGCGCTGGTCATCTTGTTCGTGTGGAATCGGCTAGTCGTTTCAGGCGCCATCCCCGACCACGGCCTCTGAGCATTCTCGTCACGCGTTTGCCACGCCGGCGGCTTGCCGCTTGGTCTTGTCCTCCTCGACGATGCCTTCTAGGCGCGCGATGTTTTGCAGCAAGCGATCGCTGGTGAGCCGGAGGAAATAGTAGCCGAAGTCCGGCTGTTCGAAATAAATTTCCAGCAGCCGGTCATAACCGATGGTCATCACCGTTCCGTCTTCGATGCATTCCACCGTTTGCGTGCGCTTGTTCTTCGGCGTGACGAAACCGATTTCTCCGACCAGCCGCCCCGGCGGAAGCTCGACGCCTAATTCGGTGACCAGGAATTTCCCAGTCACGGTGAGCAGCATTTCGTCGGCGACCTGGCCCTTGCGAAAGAGCACGTCGCCTTTGCGGTAGCTGCGCGTATCCATGAACGGCTTGAGCCAGTCCATCGACAGATCGCCCTGCGCCGCGACGCGGGCTTTCTTGACCAGCTTGACAATCTGAAACAGCCGCACGCTGTTGATCGGCAGCAGCAGGAAGTACATCAGAAATGTCGAAATCGCTCCGCCGAGCAAGCCATAGGCAATGAAGAACAAGGTGCTGAGAATGCCGAAAATGCGCAGCGGTATCATTGTCGACATGAGAAAGGTCGCGGCATAGAAAATCGCGCCAATCAGCGCACAGGTGTTTGCAATCGTGATGTTCGCCAAAATAACCTCGACCACGCGGTGGAAGATCGTGTCGAAGGTAATGTTGCTCGGATCGAGATTGAGCTGAAGCAGAAGCTTTTCGACCGTCAGGTTCTGCGCGGCGCGTTCGACGATACGATCCAACAATGCAGGCAGATCCAGATAGACGCTGTAGATCATTGGTTCCTGCCTCCTGAATAAAGCAATCCTTGCGCGGTCCTAAGGTTTTTAAAGGCCAGCCCGAGCCTCTTTCAATCGCGCAAGATCACTTGGCCTTAAGCCACCAGCGTGTCGCCAACACAACGAATGTCGCAGCAATCAGCCCTGCAATCACGACAAGCAAGCGCTGTTCTGAAAATGCGTCGCTCATGCCGACGGCCATCGCCAGTACCACGCCAGGGAACACGTGCGCCGGCGCCCAGGCAATGGCCGACAAGATGTTTGCGGCATAAAACAGCCGTGGCGGCATTTGCAGGATGCCTGCCACCAACGGCACAAAGGCGCGCACGACGGCGGTGAAGCGCGCGAGAAAGACACCGGCCGCGCCGTAACGAGCGATAAATTTTTCACTCTGGGCGATGAAATGCGGATACTTGACCAGCGGCCACGCATTTAGAATTTCCCGACTAAATCGCTGCCCTAGCCAGAACGATATTCCGTCGCCGGCAATCGCCCCCAGCGTCGCGGCAACAAGAAGCAACCACGGTTCGGCGCCGGCATTGGTCGCCAGCGCACTGATGGCGAATACCAGCGTCGAGCCGGGGACGAAGGTGCCGATGACAGGAACGGCTTCCGAAAATGCGAGCAGAAAAATGACGCCATAGGCGTAATGCGAATGCGCGGAAACGAAGTCCACCAGGATGGAGTAATAATCGGATGCCATGCACCTGATCCTGAGCAACTCGCTTCAAAGGCGGCGCAATCGAGCAAAGCAAAAGCGCAATGCAGACTGGGCTAAGTCAGATTCCCAGTCAATGTTGCGGGCCTGTTCGCCGATTCGAACCAACGCAGAAACCGGCCGCCGGCAAGGCCGCGCGTCAGCGCAAGGTTATATTCCAGGAAGATTTCGTTTCGGTGCCAGCCGCGGCTCGGCCAGTTCCTGATCGCGCGCTCAAGCCGCGGAACATCGATCATCCGGCGCACCAATGATGATTGCCCGAGTTCCTCGATCTGGCGCGCAAGCTCGGCGCGCTCGCCGTCGAGCTTTTCGTACCAGTCCGCCGCTTGCAGACCGCTCATGCGATTGGTCAGCACGATGTCCGGCAGCAGGCCCCACATGGCGCGGCGGATCAGCGAGCGGTCGATGCCTTCGGCAAGATATTGCTCCGGGGGGACGCCGAAGCAGTAAGAAATGACATCCACGTCCGCAGTGGGGTCGCGCACTTCGACGCCGGTGACCGCCTTCTCGGCGGCGTGCCAGTCGCCGACATAGTCAACCTGCGTCAGCCCGATAATCCTCTCGTCCTGCCGCGGGCGATAATGAAAGTCATGCTTTGCCCTTTGCGCGCGGGCGTCGATGGCCATGGCCGCGGCAAAGTCAGGGCGAATGGCAGAGTGAAGGCGCCACCCCGGCGGCGAATGACGGCGTTCCGGCAGCAGCGGCTCGAGGAAAAGTTTGCGTAATGCCTCCGAGCGTGAATAGGACGTGCGCCGGTAATAAAGCTGCCACTGCCGATAGGCCGTGAGCAACTGCCCACGCTTGAGGTGTTCAAGCGCTTGCGACCAGCCGTTCCAACTGATGGTGGAATTTCCATAGAGGCCGCCGAGCAAGACCCGCCGGCCTTGCGCGCGCGCGCGGCGCAGCATGGCCAAGACCCAACCGAGATTGGTCGGATTGCGCACCGGCCCCTCCAGCGCGATAAAGAATTGTTCGAGCTCGGCGAAGTCGTTGCACTCATTGTTGCGGACATAGTTGACGTCGATATTGCCGGCCGCCGCCGCGATCGCATCGACGTAAGGCGTTTCGTCGCTGTAGTGGCCCGCCGGCAGTGGGCCGTCGAAGCCTTGCCGCGGCACCCCGGTGAAAGCGGCAAGCCGCTCACCGTTCTCGCCGAGCGCTCGCGCCGCAAGCGCGGAAACCGATGACGAGTTTAATCCGCCGCTGAGCAGGCTGCCGATTGGATGCGCGCTGCGCATCTGCCGGCGCACGGCGATATCGAGGCACTCACGCAAACCTTCCGCGTAAGCCTGATCGGAGGGCAATCTGACCGGCCTGATCTCGTGCGGCGACCAGAAACGGCGCTGCGTCATCGAGCCGTCGGCCGCGATCTGCATGACATGCGCCGGCAGGACGCGAAAGACATTCCGGTAAATGGTCGTTTCGTGGTCGGCGTGATTGAGCACCAGGAAGTCGGCGAGCTTTTCCTCGCTCAATTGCCGCGATGCGCCGAGCGCGAATAGCCCATTGGGCATGGTGGCGAAGGCGAAAAACCGTTCGCTCCGGTGCCACATCACCACGTTGAGCCCGAGATGATCGCGCGCCAGCGTCAAGACGCGGTTGCGTGGGTCCCAGATCGCCGCGGCAAAGGGGCCGCGCAGTGCCGGCCAAACATCGTCGCCGAATTTCTCCCAGGCTGCGAGCAGCACGCGTGAATCCGCCCAGCCGGCAGCGTCTTCCCGCGTTACGCCGATGCGGGAGAGTAGATCATCGTGATTGTCGAGGCGGGCATCTGCCGTGATCAACGCGCCGCTCTCGCCTGTCCACGGCTGGCGGTCGAAACGGTCCTCGGGCGTCATGCGCATCAGCACATGGACAAGGCCGACGCTCCCGGCGGCGACAATATCGGATCGATCGGGGCCGTATTGGCGCAACGCATTGGCGGCGCGTTCGAGTTCACGCCGGGACGTGGCCTCGCCGTCGAAGCGCAGCAATCCGGCGATCCCGCTCATGGAAACGCCCCTGTCTTAGCCACTGGCACCGCCAAACTCAGCAAGGCGCGTGAAGCCTTCGGCTTCGGTCTCGCCAACGATTTTGTCCTTGCCGACCTCGACCCAGGCATGGGCGGCGAGTTCACCGTGTTGACGCGCAACGCCGAGACACAGACGGCTGGCGATGCCGCGCCGGCGCAGCATGGCATGCGCGGCAAGCGCGCGCGGCAGACATAAGGCATTGATCCAGGGTTTGGCGGCGAGGCTCTCAACCGCCCACGATACCCAGCCGACTTCGTCTGCGGCAAAACGGCGGATATGCCGAGGTGAGCGGTTCGCCCAGGCAAACAGACGCGCGGGCGGAACAAAGTGCACGACAAGTCGCGCCAAAATCAGCATGACGGCCGCCTCACGCAGATAGATACGCCGCCTCGTTTGTATCTTCATTGTGCGTCATCCGGCTCGACCAGGCGCACCAAATGGCAATCGATGAGCGTTTGCAGGAATGGCTCCACATCGCGGGCCAACGTCTCTGCGTCGACCTCGTGGCGCTGCAACAGCAAATCGAAAATCTGGCCGACGCGGCAAGGCTCGGCAAGCATAGCCCAGATGTCGCTTGCCACACGGTTGAAGCCGAAATAGGAACCGGCGCGCTGGCTCAGGAGAACAACGTCACCATCGAGCTCGGCCGCAGTCGGCTCCTTGTCCTGAACGAGTACGCTGTCAATGGTGACGCTCAAAGCTGTCCTGCTCCACAGCGACGCGGTACCGACGCGCAAATAGCGTCCAGACGATCGTTTAATTCAACGCCGGCTCACTTAACCTTCGAAACGGGTGGACAGCGGAAATGCCATTTCGAACGCAAATCCCAACTTCGATGTGGGGTCTGCCGGCGGCGATGGCTGGACAAGTTGGGCCTGGCCAGATTCTGCGCTTTCCGCGCCTGCGCGTTGTTCGTTCGTGCGCGACGATTTTGTCTCCGTGCCGATCGCCAGTTTCGTGATCGTCGGCGGTTCCCAGGCGTGGCGCGTTCCGACGGTCGTCCTGTCAGACTTCATCGGCTGCATCATCCGTCTCCGCAACACTTAAGCCGACCAACTATCTATGGGATCGGCTTCGGCAAGGCAAGGCAACACCGCCACAGAGGGCAATCGCCGCCGCTTCACTTCAAACAGGACAGTGCATTTGCCACATACCGTTCTTGCGCAACGGCTCGCGACGGCGCAAGGCGCGAGCGCTTGGCAAGCGACCGGCCTGCATGTTAGGCTTTGAACGCCCACGTGGATTTAATTGATAAATAAGCACAAATCGACCGAGTGGTGGGCCCGGCCCAGGGATGACGAGAAAGGATCCGCTATGGCACAGAAAGCGAGCTCCGAAAAAGACGAAGCGGCTGAGATGACGCCGGAAGAGCGGCAGGAATTGGCGTCGAACCTGGTTGATCGCTTCGCGCTGTGGTCGGGGGTTGCCGGGCTTATTCCGGTGCCGGGCGTTGACGTACTTGCTGTCGGCGGGCTGCAGATTCAGATGGTGCGGCGCCTTTCACAGATTTTCGATGTGCCCTTTTCGGAAAACCGCGGCAAGGCGCTGATCGCGAGCATCGTAGGCTCGATGATCCCGGCGACCAGCGGTATCGGCGCCGCCAGCATGCTCAAATTCGTGCCGGTCATCGGAACGGTTACCGCGGCATTTGTCATGCCGGTGCTGTCGTCGGGTGCCACCTTTGCCATCGGCAAAGCGTTCATCCAACATTTTGCGTCCGGCGGGACGCTGCTTGACTTTAATCCCCCGGACTATCGTGAGTTCATCAGGGCGCAAAAGGAAATGTGGGATTCGCGAAAAAAATCCAAGAAGCCATCGCATTCCGGTTCCGAAGGGGCAGCGGCGGCGAGCTAAGTCGCGCGGGCAATTTGCCCCCGTCCGCGGGGGATTTCACCCGAGCACAGCGTCAAAGCGTCGCCCAGACCGAGCCCCATGCTCGAAGCCATCATCTACATTGTTTTTTGTCTGCTGACGGGACTTTGCGGCATCGACCGCCGGATGGGCTTTTTCGGGACATTTCTCCTGGCGCTGGTCACCACGCCACTCGTGGTGTTGCCATTGCTGCTGATCACCGGCCCGTCACACCGCGCCGAACAGCGTCGGCATCCTTAAGGGAATTGTTTTTTGGGGGGTCGGCCGGCACATTTCCCACTGAGGCCGCGGCAGCGTTAGTGGAAGTGTAGACGGAAGGCGTCAGCTTATGTCGTTCCTCGAGCTCGTACGCCGCGAAATGCACGGCTCGCTGCCGAAGCTGCTGTTCATGTCAGCGCTCGGCGGCATCACCACCGCGACAATCCTCGCCGCAATCAATGCCGGCCTGCAAGGCGGCTCAAACTTGTGGGCGTCGATGCTGTTTCTGGTTTCGCTCTTTCTTTTCATCAAGACGCAATACTACGTCACGATCACCACCACAGCCGAAATCGAAGCTATCATTCACAAGATCCGCCTGCGCCTGATGGACCACATCAGGCATTCGGAATTGCTGTCAATCGAACGCATCGGCCGCGCCAGGATCGTCGCCGCCATCACCAGCGATACCGCCGTGCTCACGCAGGCGAGCAACATGCTTGCCTTTACCGTGCAGGGCGCGGTGCTGGTCTTTTTCGTGGCGATCTACGTCGCCTTCCTGTCGCCCGCGGCGATCATCACGACCTTCGTCGTTGTGTCCATAGCGGCAGTCATATTCCACGTGAAAAATCGCAAGCTGATCGAGGAAAAGCAGCGATCGGCGGAGTGGGAGCGCCGCCTGTTTGACCGGCTCACGGACTTCCTTGACGGCTTCAAGGAGGTGAGGCTCAACAGCGCGCGCAGCGCCGACCTGTTTGCCGACGCGGTCGACGTGTCGCGGACTGCCGCCAATATCAAAATCAATACGCAGGCCGAAACCTTCAAAATGATCGTGACGTCGCAGATCTCGATGTATGTCCTACTCGGCGCCGTCGTCTTCATCGCCCCGCAATTCAGCAGCGCGCTCGGTGGCGCCGCGCTGACCAAGACCACGACCGCGCTGATGTTCATCGTCGGCGCATGTTTCGGGCTGGTGCAGTCGATCCCCGTCCTGCTCAATGCCAACTCGTCGGCAGACCGTATCAATCAGCTTGAAATCACGTTGCAGGCGACGGCCTCCACGACCGAGCCGCGCGTGATTGCGGCGCCGAAGCGCTTCGACAAGATCGAAGTGCACAATCTCAGGTTCCGTTACGTCGACCAGTTTTCCGAAACCTCGTTCCAGATCGGGCCGATCGACTTCGAGCTGCGGCACGGTGAACTCGTTTTCATTACCGGCGGCAACGGCTCCGGAAAATCGACGTTTCTGCGGGTGCTGTCCGGTCTCTATCCGCCCGACTCCGGCGAAATCATTCTTGACGGCGAGCGCATCACCGATGCCACGCGCGATCATTACCGCGCGCTGATGTCGGCGATTTTCTTTGACTACCATCTGTTCCACCGGCTTTACGGAATTCCGCAACCGGAACCGGGCGAGATCGATCGCCTGCTCAACCAATTCCGTTTGGCCGACAAGACCGGGCTGACGAACGGCGAATTTCGCACCCTCGATCTTTCCGGCGGCCAGCGCCGGCGCCTCGCGCTGATCGTCAGCTTGCTCGAGAAGCGCCCTATCCTCTTGCTGGATGAATGGACGGCGGAACAGGATCCGGAATTCCGGCGCAAATTCTACGACGAATTTCTGCCAGCGCTCATGCGGGCCGGAGCAACCGTCGTGGTGATCACGCACGACGACCGCTATCTCGACGAGCTGGATTTGCCCGCGCGCAGAATTCGCATGGACGAAGGCAGAATTATAGATGAGCGTTCGATGCAAAAAGGGTCATAATAGCGCGCCTGTGGAGAGCCGTTGATGGCGATGCATTCCGATATCCTTGACGAGACGCCACCGGCGCAGCGCCGGTTCTTGCGTTATCTCAGGCGCCATCTGCCGGGTTTCTCCATCTTTTTGATGGGGGCGTTGCTCGTCTTCATCATCCTCTTTCCTTACATCGTCATCACGGTTCCGAGCGGCCAAGTTGGTATTCTGTGGAAGCGATTCAACGGCTATGACCTTTACTGCTGGTGCTTTGTCGGCCGCGGCACGATCCTCGACCCTCAGGAGCTGCGCGACGAAGGCCTCCACGTTATCTGGCCGTGGGACAAGCTGTTCCTTTATAACCTGCGGCTGCAATCTTCGACCAAGACCTACAACGCCATCACCAAAGACGGCGTGAACGTCACCGCTCAAATCAATATCCGCTTCCAGTTGCTGCACAACAACGTCGGCGTGCTGCATAAATTCATCGGTCCGGATTATCTGGAGTCGGTCGTCGATCCGGAGATCGGCAGCCGGGCGCGCGAGGTCATTTCCCAGTACACCGCGCAGGAGGTGTACACGTCGCGCGAGGCGATTCAGGAAACAATCCAGCGAGATGCGCAAAAGAGTCTCGGTGCTCATCTCAACATGCTGGTGCAGCCCGAGGCCATGGAGCAACCCGACCCCAAGCACTACAACGACTTTCTGCAAAACTCGGTCCAGATTCTCGACACGCTGGTGCTCAGCATCGAATTACCGCCTGAAATCGTCGCCGCCATCAATCGGCAGACGGAGCAGTATTACGAAATCCAGGAATTCAAATATCGCGTCGAGCGTGAGGCGCAGGAGTCGCGACGCAAGCAGATCGAAGCGAACGGCATAGCGGCGTTCCAGCGCACCGTCAGCCAGGGAATTTCGGATTCGTATCTGCGCTGGCGCGGTATCGAGGCGACGCTGGCGCTGGCGCAGTCGCCGAATGCAAAAATCGTGATCATCGGCGGCGGCAAGGATGGTCTGCCGATCATTCTCGGCAACGTTGACAATCCTCCGGGGCCGGGCCCCGGACCGAAGCCCACCGCAGGCGGGTCGACGCCGAGCAACAAGACGTCGGCCGCTTCACCCCCCGCCAACGCGCCGGCGCTGACATCAACGGTGCCGGGCGCGACGCCGGCCCGCGATGCACCCGCCGCCGGCGCGACGAAGACGCCGGAGACGCCGCCGGACGGCAGCGTGGCAACGTCGCAGCCGCTCAGCACCTATCTCGATCTGTCCCGCATCAAAGCTCTGCTGCCCTGGCTCACCGACGAGTTGAGCACGACCAAATCGGCGACGAGCTCCGGTGCAGGCGCACCTAAACAGTAACGAGGAAACGCAACGTGGCCGAAACATCAAGGCACTCGGTCCAGACGAGCCGCTCGGCGCCCAGGAGTCACCGGCGGCGTGGTTTGTGGGCGGGAAAACGCGGCCGCGCTCTGGTGCTCGCGATCAGTCTCGCCATTGGCCTTGGCGGTTACGTTCTCGGACTGGAACTGGCCCACCGTGATATTGCCGCAACCTCGCAGCTGATCCAGCAGCTACGCGCCGAAAGCCAGAAGCTCAACAAGCAGCTCGCCGACCAGGCCGCCGCCTACGCCGCACTGCAGGTCAAGTTTGCCAGCGTGCAGTCGGCGATGGACGAGATGAAGCCGGCGCAAAACACCTATGACATCAAGCCCAATCAATCGATTATCGTTGCCGACGGCCATTTGACCATCGGCCTCATCGGCTCGCCCGGCAACGACAGCATTGACATCAATATCAACGGCAAACGGCAGTCGGCAGCGCCCGGTGACGTTATAAATATTGCGCGTGATGCTTCGACGACCTGCAAAGTAGGCGTCCAGTCTTTTGACATGTTTCATGCGACGATCGCCGCATCTTGCGAGGCGGCAAAGCCGCAATAGCCCATCGAGGGCGTTGGCCGGCGGGGCAGCGCCTTTCTAGCGACAGCAAAAACACCAATATTCTTGGCCCGTGGCTGCCATCCGGGAATCCGGGCGCAAAATCCGATAGCATCGCACCTAAGTGATTCGCCCACGGAAATCAGGCGGAAAGGCAGGTGGCTGATGCGGCAGATCATCACGGTTGCGACCATGAAGGGCGGCAGCGGCAAGAGCACGCTGGCGAGTTGCCTCGCGGTGCATTGGCAGATGCGCGGCCGGCCTTCGACCATCATCGACGCCGACCCGCAGCGCTCGATCTCCCGCCTCGCCGCGCGCGAAAAGGCGCTCGGCGGCGTGAAAGTCGTGGCGGACGCCACAGAGAACGCCTGGAAGACCGCGCGTAAGCTCGCCTCAACCGGCCCGATTATCATCGACACCCCCGGCTTCCGCTCGCTGTCGACGCTCGCCTGCATCGCCGCCGCCGACTTCCTGCTGGTCCCGGTCAAGGCTTCCCCGCTCGATACCGACCGCATGCTCGATACGCTCAATTCGCTGATCGAGGGCGACGAGGGCGAGCGACGCTTCTTCCGCTGTGTGCTCACGCAGACGACGCAAGGCTCGGTGATCGCCAAGCAAATCCGCGCCGAATTGATCGAGGCCGGATTCCCGGTGCTTAAAAGTGAAATGACCAACCGCGTCGCCTATGCCGAGGCGGCGCTGTGGGGCGCAACTCCGAGCCTGATCGAAAAATCGGGAGCGGCGGCGCGCGAAATCGCGGCCATCGCCGATGAGGTGGACGGCATCACCGGGATCAGGCAAGCTGCCTGACCATGAATAAGAAGAAGCTTCCCCGCGCAATCCGGCCAGCCGCTGCGCACACCTTGGGCGACAAGCCCGGGGCGGCGGTGCGTGAGAAAGAGCCGTGGGAACTGAAGCCGGCCGCGGAGGATGTTCAGCACGCCGATGTGACCGACGATTCCCCGGAGGGGCGGCGCGCGGCCGCGGTGAAATTGGTCAAGCGCTTCTCGCTGTGGTCGGGCGTTGCCGGACTTGTTCCGGTACCCCTCGCCGACCTCGCAGCGGTAACCGGCGTGCAGATTCAGATGTTGCGCCGCCTGTCGCAGATTTACGACGTGCCGTTTTCCGAGAACCGCGGCAAGGCGATCATCGCTGGCCTTGCCGGGACGATGGTTCCCGCGAGCAGCAGCCTCGGCGCCGCGAGCCTGCTCAAGGGGATACCGCTGCTCGGGATAACGGTCGGTGCGCTGACGATGCCGGCATTGTCGATTGGCGCCACCTATGCGATCGGCATGGCCTTCATCCAGCACTTCATATCAGGCGGGACGCTGCTCGACTTCGACCCGCCGGACTATCACGAATTCATCAAGATGCAGAAAGAGCTGCACGGCGCGCGAACCTAAACCGCGCCGGCTTGCTCTCCGCCTTCGGCGCCAATTATTGCCGGTTGCCGACCTTGGCCGCCTTGGCGGCGTCCCACCACCACAGCGTCGGGAACGCGGCCAACCCGTATTTCGGCATCGTTTGCGGGCGGCTGAAGCGGTCCCAGCGCGCGGTGCGCAAAAAGCTGTAGGACCATTGCGGCACGACGTAGTGGTTCCACAGCAGCACACGGTCGAGCGCCCGGGTCGCGGCGGTCAGCTCGCCGGGTGTCTTGGCGGCGACGATCTTGTCGATCATCGCGTCAACCGCCGGGTTCTTGATGCCGATGACGTTTTCCGAGCCCGGTTGACCGGCCGCCTGCGAGCCCCAGTAGTCGTGCTGCTCGTTGCCGGGCAGAAGCGATTCACCCCAGGCATAGGTGATGATGTCGAAATCCCAGCTGCGCAGCCGATTTTCGTACTGCGCCTCGTCGACCGTGCGCACCGAAACATTGATGCCGACACGTTCGAGCGAAGGCTTGTAAAACAAGAAGACGCGCTCGAAGAGTGGAGAATTGCCGAGGAACTCCACTGAAAATTGCTCGCCCGACTTTGCATTGACTAGTTGCTGTTCGCGGATCTCGTAACCGGCCTCTCTGAACAGGCGCATGGCCTGGCGCAGATTGCCGCGCGCCTCGGCCTGGTTGTCGCTAACCGGATTGGCATACGGCTTTTCGAAAAGTTCGGGCGGCACCTTGTCGCGCACGGTTTGCAGGAGCTCGAGCTCACGTCCGGCCGGCAGCCCGCTGCAGGCGAGATCGGTGCCCTGAAAATAGCTGGAGATGCGTTTGTATTGGCCGAAGAAAATCTTCTTGTTCATCTCCTCGAAATCGAACAGATAGTTGAATGCAAGGCGCGCGCGCGGATCTTTGAACTTGTCGCGGCGGATGTTGAACGCGAAAGCCTGCATGATGCCGATATTGCTGATCGGGAATTCCTCGAGGACGACGCGTTTTTCGGTAACCGCCGGAAAATCGTAGGCGGTGGCCCAGCTCTTGGCGCTGTTTTCGGTGCGCCAGTCGACAGCATCGGCCTTGAATGCCTCGATGGCGACGGTGCCGTCGCGGAAATATTCAAATCGCAGCTGGCCGAAGTTGTCGCGGCCGATGTTGACGTTGAGGTTCTTGCCCCAATAGCCGGCGACGCGCTCGTAGACGATGCTGTGGCCGGGCGCGAATTCCTTGATGCGGTAGGGACCGCTGCCGAGCGGCGGCTCGAGCGTGGTTTCGCCGATGCTGCGCTTCTTGCCGTCCTTGTCGGTGCCCTCCCACCATTCCTCGGGCACGATCGTGAGCTGCCCGACGATCTGCGGCAACGCGCGATTGCCGGTGCTTTCGAAGGTGAAGGTGACCTCGCGCTCACCGGTTTTTTCCGCCTTGACGACGTGGCGGTAGCTGGCGGCGGCCTGCGGGCTCAGCTTCTTGAACGTGTTGAAGGAGAAAACCACGTCCTCCGGCCTGACCGGCTTGCCATCATGCCATTTTGCCTCCGCGCGCAATCGGTAGGTGGCGGAAGAAAGGTCGTCCGGATAGCTCACGGCCTCAGCCAGCAGGCCATAGACGCTCGATACTTCGTCGAGCGAGGCAACCAAAAGCGTGTCGTAAACAAGTTCGATGCCAAACGCGAGCGTACCTTTGACGCCGGCGACGACCGAATTGAAGTTATCAAAGGTGCCGAGCACGATCGCCGAGGCTCCGCCGCCCTTCGGCGCATTTGCGTTGACGTAATCAAATTGCTTGAAGCCGGAGGAATATTTCAGGTCGCCGAATTTGCATACGCCATGCCGCCAGACGTGGCTTGCACCCTGCGCCTGCGCACCGTCGATCAAAGGCAATCCAAGCCGCTGCGCGGCAAGGGTAACAACGGCGGATTTGAGCAAAGATCGGCGATCCATCTGCAACCCCAATGAGACTCGCGCCACTGCGATGATCAATGCCGGTTATAATTTCCGTTTCAATTGCGACGATAGCATGCCGGCACGCAAATGGATCGCGCGCCGCTTCAAGATTCCGCTGCTAGGCTGATGGCCGCCCGCCTCAGGCAGAGGAAAAATTCAAGGCGAGCAACAACGAGGCGCCGTGGTGTTCGGCGCCTCGTTGGAGGGGTAGAACTTACGAAGTCGGTCTTAGAGAACCGGCGCCGTGGTCGGGCAAACGGACAGGCCGCTGCACGCACCGAGCGTGAAGGCTTGTTCCGAACCCGCAGCCGACTCCAGCGCCTCGTCGGAGACTTCGAAGCTGAGGATTTCTTCTTCCTGATTGAGAACCATGTCACTCATAGCGTTGATCCTTTTGTTCGCCAGCGGCGCCAGCAGACAGCAGGCAGAGAAGAATGGGTTAACGCCCCCCTCCCAGCGCCATATTTAATAATCCGATGCAGGCCCGATAAAGTCAATCAAAATAAGGCTTTGCGTATTTCCGAGGCAGATACTTTCTAATGCGCCAAAGGTCTGACTTTTTGCGGAGATTTGCTTAGATAAACCGCGCAATCGTGCAGTCTTTCTCCATTCGTCGGTGGCAATGGCGCGCGATACCCTCGCGTGTCGGGTGCGCGATTTCCCCAGCGATTTTTCCGCAATGAGGCATCGTTGCAACGCAGATTATACCAAGCCGAATATGACATTCGGCACCCCGGAAATAGAATGGACGGGGACAAGACGGGAACCCGGCCGGAGTGGATTTGTATGGATGCTTTCTACGAGCGCCTGGCCGTTCGCGCCGCAACCATCGACGAACTCCTGTCCGACGACTACGAGCCGCTAGCGGGCCAGAAGGGCGATACCGATCTCGCGGCGCGGCGGCTCGCCGCATGGTGCCGTTCCGCTGCCAGCGGCGATTGGGCGTTGTTCGGTCGACGGCTTGAGCGGGACGGCTTGGCGATCGGGTCGGTGCTGACAAGGCTTGCCAGCGTTCGCCGCAAAGCCTCGGCGCCCCGCCCCGCCTGGGTTGATGACGCGATCTGGATCGAGCAGGCGTTGCAATGTCCGGCCGCAAAATCGCGGGCCGCGGTGGATCAAGCCGGGACATGCCCCTTCGAGCACTTGTTTCTCGGCATTGCCGATGCGGCCGACAAGCAGCTGTGGGATGGCATCGATGTACGGGCGCGCGACAATTTTGCCGAATCCGCGCGCGCATCGCTGCGCCATTCGCTGCTCAAGGAGCTGACCGGACTGTGCGCGCCGGCGCTCTACGAGCGATTTGCCAAGGCGCGCAAGGCAAACCCGCCGCAAGGCGCCGGAACATCGCTCTACGATCAATTCGTTGCCGAGATGTGCGCCGGCGGCTTCCGCCGGCTGTTCGAGGACAAGCCGGTGCTGCTGCGGCTCGTCGCTACGTTGACGCGGCAATGGATCGATACGTCGCGCGAATTCATCCTGCGCCTCGACACCGATCTGCCGGCCATCCGCCGTGATCTTGGCCCCGCCAAAGGCGAGGTCGCCAAGATCGAGAGCGACGTCTCCGATCCGCACAATGGCGGCCGCTCGGTGCGCGTTGTCGCCTTCACCGATGGTTCGCGGGTCCTCTACAAGCCGAAGGATTTGCGGCTCGACATCGCCTGGCGCGGTCTGACCGGCCGGCTGAACCGGGCCGGCGCGCCCGTCGAGCTCAAGGCGGTGCAGGCCATCGCGCGCGACGGCTACGGCTGGAGCGAATTCATCGAACATAGCGGCACTGACACGGACGGCTGCAAACGCTTTTTCCGTCGTGCCGGCGCCTGGCTTGCGCTTTTCCACTGCTTCGCGGCGGCCGACATGCATCAGGAAAACATGATCGCCGCCGGCGACCACCCGGTGCCGATCGATCTCGAAACGATCCTGCACGCAACGCCTGCGCATAAAACGCCGGACCCGGAGGGCGAGGCTTGCGATGTTGCCACCGAAATGCTGGCCAATTCGGTGATGATGGTCGGCCTGCTGCCCGCCTACGGGCGCTCCCCCTTCAACGATGTCTTTGCCATCGGCGGGCTGACATCGGGCTGGACAGCGAAGACGACGATCGCCTGGACCGACATCAATAGCGATGCGATGCGGCCGATCAGGGCGAAGGACGAAGGCGCGCGCAATCCAAACCTCCCCTTTGTCGGCGCCGATTACGCCAGGTTTTCCGATCACATCGAGGATTTCATTGCCGGCTTTGCCGATTACGCCAAATTTCTTGCGCGCGAGAAGTCGAAACTGAAGCTGTTCGACGGCTTCGCCGGCGTTCCGGTGCGCAAAGTGATCCGCCCAACGCGCTTCTATTACATGCTGCTGCAGCGGCTGAAAAACCACCAGCCGATGGACGACGGCGCCATGTGGTCGGCGCAGGCGGATTTCATCGCCCGGCTGGCGGACTGGGAAAAGGATGCCGATCCGTTCTGGCCGCTGCTGCGTGCCGAACGCTCCGCCCTCCTCACCTTGAACGTGCCGCATTTCGTCTCGCCCAGCGACGGCAACGAGATCACCGAAGCGTCCGGTCTTGCGGCCCGCACCGATGCGACACCGGGCCTCGAGCGCGCACGGGCGCGCGTGCAAGGCCTCGATGAGAAGGAGATCGCCTGGCAGATCGAAGTCATCCGCGAGAACACGAATTCGAATGCAAAACCGGCCGCGGCAAAACCGGCAGACACCACCGCCGTTCCCGGCAAGGAGATCTTCATTGCCGAAGCCGACAAGATCGCGGCGGAACTCTCGCATCGCGCCATCCGCCGCGGCCCCGGCGCCGCCTGGATTGGCCTCGATTGGCTGGGTGATGCCGATGTCTTCCAGCTCATTTGCCTTGGCCCCGACTTTTACAACGGCGCGACCGGTATCGCCTTGTTCCTTGCCGCCCATGCTGCGGTGACCGGCAACGACGCATCGGCGCATCTGGCGCGCGCCGCCATCGCGCCGCTGCGCAAGAACCTGAAAAGCCGCAATGCGGCCCGCTATGCGCGCTCGCTCGGCGTCGGTGGCGGCACAGGATTGGGCGGAATTGTCTATGCGCTGACGGTGATGGCCAAATGCCTGCACGACGATAGCCTGCTCGCGGATGCGCAGACGGCCGCCGCACTGTTCAGCGATGACCTCATTGCCGCCGACAAACAACTCGACGCGCTCGGCGGCAGTGCCGGCGCTATCCTCTGCCTGCTCCGTCTTTATCGCGACAGCCAGTCGGAAACCGTGCTGCGGCGCGCCGAAAAATGCGGCGAGCACCTTCTCGCGCAAAGCCGGCTCGGGGCGCAGGGCCGCCGCAGCTGGGCCGGCCAGGGCCTTGGGCCGCGTGCGCTCAACGGCATGTCGCATGGTGCCGCCGGCTTTGCCTACGCGCTTGCATCGCTCGCCGCCGCAACCGGCCGCGACGATATGGCGCAGGCCGCCGCAGAATGCATCGCCTATGAGGATTCGAGCTACGACGCCACGCGGCACAATTGGCCCGATCTGCGCGCCGCCGGCGCGCCATCCTGGCCCTGCCAGTGGTGCCATGGCGCGCCCGGCATTGGGCTTGCCCGCATTGCGACGGCCAAGCGCGGGACGATGGATGCAAAGCTGATGGCGGACGATATCGAGAATGCCGTTGCCGGTGTCGAACGCAGCTGGCCGAACAGTGTCGATACGCTTTGCTGCGGCACGCTCGGCAGCGTCGAGTTCCTCTGCGAGGCCGCCGAGGCGCTTTCGCGCCGCGATCTCCGCGAGCTTGCCGCGCGCAGACTTTTGGCGGTGTTGCAGACAGCGTCAGCTTCGGGCGACTACCGCTGGAACAGCGGCCAGCGCCGTTTCAATCTCGGCTTGTTCCGCGGCCTCGCCGGCGTCGGCTATACGGCATTGCGGCAGGCCGATGGCACGCTTCCCAACGTCCTTATTTGGGAATAGCGGCGCCGCCCGCGCGCGACCGCCAGCGCCTCGTTCCAGCGCTCGCCCACCGCATCATCGCGCCGATTTGTTCGGGGTCGCGCAAATCAGCGCGGTCATAGAGCGCTTTGATCCTGTGTTGCTTCTCAAGCTGGTTGTGGCAGAACGGTGTCCCGCTGACGATCTATCCATCCGAACCCGCCATGGCCCAAGCGATCTGGCCGAAAAAGTTGTCGAGGGAGCGTTATGATTATCCGGGCGCCTTGAAGCAATTTCCGGCGGCCCGGCAGCACTTGGTCGGGGCCGCCGAACCCCGGTTCGGGGAATAATCTGCCGCTGGCTTTACAGTCTGGCTCTACGAGTGAAGCGTCATGAGCAATTATCCCGGTGCGGACTGGCTTGCCCAATATCGCGAGCGCGTCAATGCCGATCCCGAAATGAACGTCATTGGCGAATGGCTGAGCACGACGTTCACGCTGACGTTCGGTGACAATCGCTACGCCCTCAAGATCGATAAGGGCAAAATCGTCGATATTGTCGCGTCGCCGCGTCTCGACGTACGAGCCCAATTCGGATTCAGGGCGCCGGTCGAGGTTTGGGAAAAATTCCTGAGCCCCAATCCCCCGCCCCTATTCCACGATTTTTTTGCAATGCTGATGCGCGTGCCCGAGTTCACGCTCGAAGGCGACAGCTTGGTCGCCATGCAGAACGCACGCGCCCTGCATCGCATGATGAACATTATGCGCGAGACGGGAGGGCTGCATGCCTGAGTTCGAGCCGATCACCGGGCGCTATGTCACCCTTGAGATCGCGGGCGAGCGTCACAGGATTTTCGTCGAAGAGGCCGGCAGCGGCATTCCGCTGCTTTGCCTGCACACCGCCGGCAACGACAGCAGGCAATTCCGCCACATGATGAATGACCGGGCGGTCACCGACCGCTTCCGCATCGTCGCCTTCGACATGCCGTATCACGGACGCTCAACGCCGCCCGACGGCTGGTGGCTGAAGAAATTCCGGCTCACCACCCGATCCTATCTCGACATCATCCGGACGGCATGGCTCACGCTCGGTCTCGACCGCCCGGCAGTGCTCGGGTGTTCGATGGGCGGCGCAATCGTGCTGAAGCTTGCAGCCGATTACCAGGAGGAGCTACGCGGCATCGTCGGCTTGGAAAGTTCGGCTTACGCACCGGGCCGCTACAACGACTATCTTCATCATCCCGCGATCCACGGCGGGGAATTATGCGCGAGCTACACCTTCGGTCTTAATTCGCCCTATAGCCCGGAAGTGAACCGGCGGGAAAACTGGTGGTACTACAGCCAGTCGGGCCCCGGCGTGTATCAAGGCGACGTCCATTTTTACAGCAACGACTGGGATGCGCGCGAAGCAATCAAAAGCATCGACACCACCGGCTGCAAAGTCGCGTTGCTGACGGGCGAATACGATTATTCGTGCACGCCGGCGATGACCGAGCTGGTTGCGGCTTCTATCCCCGGCGCGCACTACACGCTCATGAAAGGCATGGGCCATTTTCCGATGATCGAGAATTATCCGGACTTTCGGCCCTATCTGCTCGACGCGCTGGATCACGTCGTCCCCGTCGCCGGAACCGGACGACACGGCGCGTGATGCGCTCTCGGCCACGCAGGCTCGGGAGTACTGTGAGACGTGGCACGGTTCGCCAAACGGGCCGAAAATCAATTGGATCGGTGGGATCCTAAGACATTGATATTATTGGTAGCGGGGGAGGGACTCGAACCCCCGACCTCCGGATTATGATTCCGCTGCTCTAACCAGCTGAGCTACCCCGCCATTCCGTATGCTTGTGCCGGAATGCGCGCGATATAGGAAGCCCCGGCGAAGCGTGTCAAGCAAGGGCGCCCCCGCCCCACCCGGCAAGCGCTATTTCGGCTGCACATTGGGATTGCCGTTCGGCGATCCTGGCGGCGGGATGATCCTCATCGAGCCGCCGGGCGGCGCCGGCTCCCTGATCTCCGGATCGATGTTGGCCGGCGGACAGATGACGCCGTTCGATTGCGCCAGCTTGTTGCTCAAATTCGATCCCGGCTGTTTCTGTGCGTCGAGGCCGCCTTGACCCACGGTTGCGTTTCCATTGCCGCAAGCCTTTGGGTCGGTCTGCTCGGCCTTCGGCGTAATCCTTTTGTCGGTAGGCGGTGCCTGCGCGGCGGCGAGCACCGGCGCCAGAATTGTGGCCGCGAAAGCAGCCAGGCCGAGCACGCGGATTTCGCGATCCATGGGCGATGCTCCGTGGACAAATGAAGTCACGGTGCATAACGGCCGACTTGAAGAGAATGTTCCGGTTCACGCCGCCTGGCGGCTGCCCTCGTCGAGGCGCTCGAAGCGGACCAGCGAGAAATGCCCGAGCGGCGGCATCGCCCGGCGCTCGACCACGCGCACGCCGCCGTGGCGCGCCGCCCAATCGCTGAGGCGGCGGAAGGGAAACTCCGGCCGCCAGCCCAGCCGCCGCGCAATCGGCGCGAACCATTGCTCGAACAGCCGGCGCGGGCCCTCCTCGGCCCCGATGTGATTGACCAGCACGATCTCGCCGCCCGGCTTGAGCACGCGGGCGAATTCATCAAGCGTGGCTTCCGGGTTTGGCACCGCGGTGATGACGTATTGCGCCACCACCACGTCGAACGAATCGTCCGGCAGCGCCAGCTTCTCGGCGTCCATCACCGCCAGCGCTTCGACATTGCTGAGATTTTCTTTCTCGACGCGCTCCTGCGCCTTGCGCAGCATCGGTTCGGACAGATCGACGCCGGTGAGCCGGTTGCTGCGTGCATAATCGGGCAGCGAAATGCCGGTGCCGACGCCGACTTCGAGAATGCGGCCGCCCGCGGGTCCGCAGGCCAGTTCCGCGGCTTCGATCGCCGCCATGCGCCCGCGCTCGAACACCGCGCCGAAGACGAGGTCATAGACCGGCGCCCAGCGCGCATAGGCGCGCTCCACGCTCTGCTTGTCGATATCCTCAGCCATGTTGATGTCAACCGCGCACGGCTGACACCATGCGCTCGCTGCGCCCCCGCGCGTCGTCCGCCGTCGCCACCGCACTCTTGATGAAGCCCCCACCAAGCACCTGTGCCTGGCCCTCGCCCGCGTCGTAGAAGACGCAAGCCTGTCCCGGCGATACGCCATCCTCGCCGTCGATCAGCTCAACTTCGTAGGCCTCGCCCGACCGGCGCAGCCACGCCGCCTGCGGCGGCCGCGTCGAGCGCACCTTGACGAACACTTCGCGGCCGTCGGCGACTGCGTCATCGATATCGCCGTCGCCGATCCAGTTGACGTCGCGCAAAATGATGCGGCTGGTGCGCAACGCCTCGCGCGGGCCGACCACGACGCGGCGCCGCTCCGCATCGAGCCGCACGACGTAGAGCGGCGCCCCCGTCGAAAGACCGAGGCCTTTGCGCTGGCCAACGGTGAAATTGATGATGCCGCAATGCGCGCCGAGCACCTTGCCGTCGCGGTCGACGATATCGCCCGCCTCCGCCGCGCCCGGCTTCAGCCGCTCGATCACTTCCGTATAACGGCCAGACGGCACGAAGCAGATATCCTGGCTGTCATGCTTGTCGGCAATCGCCAATCCATACTCGCGCGCAAGCTCCCGCGTCTCCGCCTTGGTCCGCTCGCCGAGCGGGAAGCGCAGCACTTCGAGCTGCTCGCGCGTGGTGCCGAACAGAAAATAGCTCTGGTCGCGCTCGGCCTCGCGGGCGCGGTAAAGCGCGCGCGTTCCAGATGCAAGCCGCCGTGACGCGACATAGTGTCCGGTCGCCAGTACTTCGGCGCCAAGCTCGCGCGCCGTGACCAGCAGGTCATGAAACTTGATGGCCATGTTGCAGTCGACGCAAGGCACCGGCGTCTCGCCATGCATATAGCTTTCGGCGAAGCGGTCGATCACCGCCTCTTTGAAGCGCTTCTCATAGTCGAGCACGTAATGGGGAATGCCGATGCGCTCGGCGACCGCGCGGGCGTCATAGATGTCTTGGCCCGCACAGCAGGCGCCCTTGCGATGCTGCGCGGCGCCGTGGTCGTAAAGCTGCAAGGTGACGCCGACCACATCATAGCCCTCGGCCTTGAGCAGTGCCGCGGTCACCGAGGAATCGACGCCGCCGGACATGGCGACGACGACACGGGTGTCTGCCGGCTGGCGCTGAAGGTCGAGGCTGTTACGCATGGCTACTCTTTACTACAGGTGGCGACGGCTGGCGCGCAATGCGAGCCGCGGGACGGCGAAACCCGCCGGTTGCGGGCTGGGAAATTTTTGCCGGGCCTAGCAGGGCGTGCCGGGTCAGCAACGTCCAGCGTCGTCGCATAACAAAAGCCAACACATTGAAATAACTTAACTTTCTATATAGCCGACGCTGGCCTGACGATTGCAAAGCAAGCGGCGGATATCCGGAGATAGTTCAGTGCTGCCAGTTGCGTCCGACCCTAGTTCCATTGTTGCCGCCTATTTTCCCCCGCCTCCGCCGGCTCCGTCGCCCGCGGCTGACCCGGCGCCGGCCACGCCTTTTGAGAACATGCTCGACGACCGCACCCAGGCCGCTTCCGACCCACCGCCACAATCGCCGGCGCCGCCGCAAACGTCGGCCCAATCAAACTCGGCGGACCATGGCGATCAAAGCGATGCCGCCCCTACGCCAACCAAGGCCGTCGCAAGCAAGCCTGCCGGCGCGAAAGCCGCGGACGGCAAAGGCGGGAAAACTGCAGACGGAAAGGGCAAATCAAGCAAAGACGGTGAGCCCGATGTCGCCGGCACGGCCGATGCCGGCACCGGGCTGGCGGTTGTTGCCAGTACGGTGGACGGCACGGTCAGCACAGCCAAAGCAACTGCCGCTACGACAGATGAGGCCAAGCCGGCCGACGGCAAGCCCACCGACGGCAAATCGGCGGATAGCAAAGCCTCTGATGGCGCATCCCCCGATGCCAGTGACGCCAGCACGACAGCCGCGATCGACACCGTGGCGAATGCGGTCACGGCTCCGACCCCCGCCCCCGCCGCGGTCGCTGTCGCGCCCCCGACCACCGAAACCATCGCGCCGGCGCCGCCGGCGGCACCGACCGCTCCCGCAATTCAAGAAGCCGCGGCCCTGGCGCCGACCGTCACCGAGATCAAGCTGCCCGAAACTGCCGCGCCAAAAACGGCCAGCAAAGCCGCGGATGACAGCGAGGCGCAAGCTGGCGCGAAGGCCGCCGACGGCGTTAAGCCGCAAGGCCCCATTGCAACAGCGTCCGTGCAGAGCGACAGCAAGCCGCAGAAATCGGGCGACAACGGCAAAGACGCCCTCGTCCAGCGGCGTGACGACCAGCCCGCGCCGGCGCAGCACGACGCGGATGCTCCAGCCGCAACCAACGCCGATGCCGCCCTATCAAAAGCCGCGGATGCCGCTCAACCGCTGACCACAGCTACACCGGCTACCCACGCTGCTGCGCCGCAGGCTCCCGCCACGCCGGCCAATCACGTCGATGCATCGCAGGCTCCCGCGCCAACCCCACAAATTACCGCCCCGCCGATCCCGCAGGTCGCCGCGCCGATGCCACAAGTCGCAGCGCTGACGCCGCAGGTCGCAGCTCTTGCGCCGCAAGTCGCTGCGGTGCCGATAACCGGCGTTGCCGTCGAGATCGCCGCCAAGGCGCTCGCCGGCAAGAGCCGCTTCGAGATCCGCCTCGATCCGCCCGAGCTTGGCCGCATCGATGTGCGCCTCGACGTCGACAAGAGCGGCCAGGTGACCACACACCTGACGGTCGACCGCGCCGACACGCTCAGCTTGCTGCAGCGGGATTCCGGCGGGCTCGAACGCGCGCTGCAGGATGCCGGCCTGAAGACCACCGATCAAAGCCTGCAGTTCTCGCTGCGTGACCAGAGCATGGGTCAGCAGCAGGGCAATTCATCATCTTCAACACCCGCCGCGGCGCAGATCGTCATCGAGGACGATACGCTCGCGGCAGTGACGCAACGCAACTATGCCCGCTTCGCCGGAATGGGCAGCGGCGTCGATATCCGCGTCTAGGAAACGCTCATGACCACAACACCACCCGTCTCGTCAGCGAACGGCTCCAGCAATGCGGCGACCGGCGCGGTCGATAACACCGAAATCGCCAGCAATTTCACGGAATTTCTGCAGCTGCTGACGACGCAATTGCAGAACCAGGACCCTTTGAGTCCGATGGATACCAACCAGTTCACCCAGCAACTCGTCATGTTCGCCCAGGTCGAACAGCAGATGAAATCGAACGATTCCTTGAGCACCCTGGTGAGCCTGCAGCAAAGCGCGCAGGCGACGCAGGCGCTGGCGCTGGTTGGCGCTACTGTCGTCGTCAACGGCTCCGCGGAAAATCTCAGTAATGGCCAAGCCACCTGGACGCTGAACGCGACCAAGCCCTCAGCGGCCACCATCACGATTGCCGATTCAACCGGCCGCACCGCTTTTACCGGCAATTTCACCGTCAATTCCGGCAGCCAGACCTTCACCTGGGACGGCCATGGCAATGACGGCACGCTGTGGCCGGACGGCACCTATACGCTTAGCGCAGTCGGCACCGACGCCAGCGGGCAATCGAGTGCCATTTCGACGCAGGTTCAGGCCAAGGTGAATTCAGTCGATCTCACGCAGACGCCGCCGGTTCTGTCCATCAACGGGCAGAGCTACACCGTGAACCAGCTGCAACAGATCGTCGCCACCAATTAGCTGCTACGGCAGCTGCGCCGGGCGATCGCCGCCGTTAACCCGCGGCTTGGCATAACCACTGGTCTTCATCGCGGTCTCGATGGCCCGCTCCAGCGCCGAGAGCTCAAACGGCTTGCGCAGGATATCGAAGCGGCCGTCGGCGGCGCGCGCAGCGTCGCTAAAGCCGCTGGTCAGCAGCACCGGGATGTCGGGATAGCGTTCCTGGCAGGCCTGTGCCAGCGCGATGCCGTCCATTTGTCCCGGCATCACGATGTCGGAGAACACCAGATCGACCTCGATGCCCTGCTGCAGATGACGAAGCGCTTCTGCGGCGTTCTCCGCGCGCACCACCCGGTAGCCAAGCTGCTCGAGCAAGGTGGTGGTCACCTCGGCCACGTCGCGGCTATCCTCGACCACCATGATGGTGCCCTGCACTTCGCCGGGCGTTGCCCGCTCCCGCTCGTCGACATCGGCGGCTTTCGTGCTGCGCGGCAGGTAAATCGTCACCACCGTGCCCGCGCCCTCCTCGCTGGAGACCGTCACCGCGCCTCCCGACTGATTGGCGAAGCCGTGCACCTGCGACAACCCTAAGCCCGTGCCCTTGCCGACCGGCTTTGTGGTGAAGAACGGCTCGAACAGGCGCGGCAGCAAGTCCGGCGCGATGCCAATCCCGGTGTCGATAACCGCCAATGCGACAAAGTCGCCCTCGAGCGGCCCCGCCGCGGAGCCGGGCTTGAGCACAACATTGCGCGCCGACAGCGTGATGCGGCCGCCGTCCGGCATGGCGTCGCGGGCATTGACGCCGATATTGACCAGCGCCAGTTCCAGCTCGCCCTGATCGACCTCGACCGGCCAGATCTTGTCCTCGACATCGATGTCGAGCTCGATATTGCCGCGCAGCGAGGTTGCCAGCATGTCGCGCACCGCGTCGATACGCGCGTGCAGATCGACCACCACCGGCATCAATTGCTGGCGGCGCGAGAAGGCGAGCAGCTGCCGCGTGAGTTTCTCGCCGCGACCGGCGGCGGCGCGGATCGCCTGCACCGCCTGCACGTCTTTCATGTCCGAGAGCTTGCCCTGCAGAATCTGTGCGTAACCGCTGACGATCATCAGGAGATTGTTGAAATCATGCGCAATGCCGCCGGTGAGCTGGCCGAGCGCCTCCATCTTCTGCGCCTGGGCCATCTGCTCCCGGGCGGTATCGAGTGCCGCGCGCGCCTCGTATTGCTGGGTGATGTCGCGCACCAGCTTGGCAAAACCGATCAGATCGCCGGCATCATTGCGAATCGCATCCATCACGATGCTGGCGTAAAAACGGCTGCCGTCCTTGCGCACCAGCCAGCTCTCGCCCTCGAATTGGCCCTCGCGCGCGGCCATCATCAGAATCTGGTCGGCCATATCGGCGGCGCGCGCTTCCGGCGGCAGGAAAATGCCGACGTGCCGCCCGACGATATCCTCTTCGCTATAACCCTTGATGCGCTGCGCACTTTCGCTCCAGCTACGCACGTGGCCTTCGGTGTCGAGCATGTAGATCGCGTAGTCGCGCACACCTTTGAGCAAGAAGCGGTAGCTCTGCTCGGATTCACGCAGCGCACTCTCCGCCCGCTTGCGTTCGGTCACATCGAGGCAGACGCCGAGCATGCGCAGCGCCGTGCCCTTCTCGTCGCGGATCACCTCGCCTACGCTCTGCAGACGGCGGACCTCGCCATCGGGCCGCACAATGCGTTCCTCATGGCTGAAGCTGGTGCCGGATTTAAGCGATGCGGCGACATTGGCGCCGACCTGGGGGCGGTCATCGGGGTGAATCCGGCGGATGAAATCGTTGATGGTGCCGTCGAACTCGTCGCGGGTGATGCCGTAGATGCCATACAGCTGGTCGGACCAGGAAACCCGGTTGGCGACGATGTCCCAGGACCAGCTGCCGAGATTGGCGAGGCGCTGTGCTTCCGTGAGCTGGATATTGGCGTCGGCAAGCGCGGCCGTGCGTTCCTTGACGCGCTGATCGAGATCGGCGCGGGTGCGCAGCAGATTAGCCTCGCTCGCCCGTCGCATCGCGACGTCCACGCTGAGCGTCAGGCTCGGCACCGAAACGCTGATCATGAAAGTAAGCAGCAACAGGAAGGACTCATTGAGCCCCATGTCGCCGAACGGACCGGCATGGTTGATCGTCGCCCAGATGGCGAAGGCCGTGAGAATGAGGCCTACAGTGGCGGTATCGCGGGGGCCGCGGCGCAGCGCTGCCCACAGCAGCGGCAGGATCGCCAGAAAACCGAGCGGACTCGTATATTCAGTGCGTGGCAGCAACGGGCTGAACGCGACAAAGCCCACCGCCGCCGCCGAGCCGAGCACGGCGATGGCGTCCGGCAGTTCCCGATAGTCGAAGGCCCGGCGCGCGCTGTCGGCCCACAGCACAATTACCGGCGTTAGCACCAGCGCGCCGGCGACATCGCCCAGCCACCAGGTCGTCCAGATCGGGACGAACTTCTCCCATGGCGCAAAGCCGGCGATGGCGAGTGTAAGCACACCGATGCTGGCGCTGATCACCGTCGCCGGCCCGGCGCCGATCAGAACGAACTTCGCCACCCGTGCCGGCGTGGCAAAAGCCTCGCGTCCGCCTGCCCACAGATTGATCAGATAGCCGCCAGCCAGGCCTTCGAGCGTATTGCCGAGCGCAATGACCGCGGAGGTCTCCAGGGTTCCCGCCGTCGTGGCGTTGGCGGCAAAAGCGCTGACAAAAATCGCCGGCCAGATTCGATAGCCGCCTAGCAACACCGCAGCGAGCGCGAAGCCGGTCGGCGGCCAGATTGGGCTCGCGCTTGGGTTGATCGAGGCGAGCTGCAGGCCGAATTTGGCCAGGGCAAAATAGACAAGCGCAACAAGCAATAGCGCGCCGGTATATTTGATCGGCGCGAGCCAGGCGGGGCTTGACTGATCGGCGCGGAACTTTCTCACCGCCATCCTCAAACTCCCCCCGAGAATCATCTTATCCGATGGCAGCACGATGCGGCAGCCCGGAAGTGGTATCCGGGGATGCTCCATCTGTAACCAAAAGGTTAGCGATATCAGGGCAATGTTTTCCCTATCCGCGTCGTCGGCTTAGGCAAATTTTAAGTCGGGGCCTGTAGTTTCTCGCGAGTAAAGGTCTGTCAGTCGAGTTTTGTGAGAGTACCTATGACCGAACCCCACCGCCCGAGGGTCAAATACGTCATCGGGCCCGATGGCAGTCCGCTCACGATTGCGGATCTGCCGCCGCCATCGACCAAGCGCTGGGTGATCCGCCGCAAGGCCGAGGTCGTCGCGGCGGTTCGCGGCGGCCTGCTGTCGCTGGAGGAAGCCTGCGGCCGCTACACGCTGACCGTGGAAGAGTTCCTCTCCTGGCAGTATTCGATCGACCAGCACGGTCTGGCCGGCCTGCGCACCACGCGCATCCAGCAATATCGCTCCTGACATCGCAGCCTCGTCGCCGCTTTGACCTGGCGTTTGCGCCGGTCAATTTTTCGTGCGCTGACCGGTCCCGCCGCGTCGCCGCGCGAATTTCTCCTGAATTAACCGGACGCTAACCATAAACTGGGCAAATCTTGCCCGGTGTGGCGCGCGCCCTATGCGCCCTTGCGGGAAGGGAAACGGTGCAAGGTTTTTTCGATTTCGTGAAGTCGCTGGGTGCTGCGCGGATGGCGGCGATGGCCGCGGTGACGCTGGCGCTGATCGGCTTCTTTTCGTTCCTCATGATCCGCATGACGACGCCGCAGATGGTGCCGTTGTTCACGGACCTCACCCTCGACGACAGCGCTTCGATCGCCAAGGAGCTCGACCGTCAGGGCATCACTTATGAGCTCAAGGGCGATGGCGCGGCCGTATTGGTCGCCCGGGACAAGGTCGCGCAGCTGCGCATGAAGCTCGCCGAGAGCGGGTTGCCCAAGGGCGGCGGCGTTGGCTACGAGATCTTCGACAAGTCGGAAGCGCTCGGTACCACCAGCTTCATCCAGAACATCAACAAGCTGCGCGCGCTGGAAGGCGAGCTCGCCCGCACCATCCGCAGCCTCGATCGCGTACAATCCGCGCGCGTGCATCTGGTGTTGCCGGACCGGCCACTGTTCTCGCGCGACAAGGCTGACCCGTCCGCTTCGATCGTGCTCAGGGTGCGCGGCACGCTCGAGCCGCAGCAGGTCCGTGCCATCCGCCATCTGGTGGCGACCGCGGTGAACGGACTCAAGCCCGAGCGTGTGTCGGTCGTCGATGAGACCGGCAAGCTGCTCGCCGACGGCGCCGAGCAGAATGATCCTGAAGGCGCCGGCACCGACGACCGCAAGGCGGCCTATGAGAAGCGCATGCGCGAGCAGGTCGAGGCGATTGTCTCCTCGATCGTCGGCCCTGGCCATGCGCGCGTCGAGATCAACGCCGATTTCGACAGGAACCGCATCACGCAGACCTCGGACAAATACGATCCGGAAGGCCGCGTGGTGCGCTCGAGCCAGACCCGCGAGGAGCAATCGGCGGATGGCGGTAGCGCCGGCGGTCCGGTCTCCGTCGGCAATGAACTGCCCGGCTCCGGCAAGCAGAGCGGGGGCGGCGGCTCCGACCAAAATCACAAAACCGAGGAAATCGTCAATTACGAGATTTCCCGCACCACCAAGACCGAAGTCATCGAGGCCGGCAGCGTCAAGCGCGTTTCCGCGGCAGTCCTCGTCGACGGCATCTACAGCAAGAACGACAAGGGCGAGATGGTCTATCAACCGCGCCCCAAGGAAGAAATCGACCGTATCTCGGCGCTCGTGCGCTCGGCGATCGGCTTTGACAGCAAGCGCGGCGACCAGGTCGAAGTGGTCAATCTGCGTTTCGCCGAAACGTCGCCGGTGCCGATCAACGAACCGACCGGCTGGATGAGCTATCTGCAATTCAGCAAGGACGACATCATGCGCTGGGCGGAGCTGGGCGTCATGTCCCTGCTCGGTCTGATCGTGCTGTTCACCGTGGTGCGGCCGCTGGTGCGGCGAATCGTCACGCCCGAGGGCATGCAGGCCGCGGGCGCTCTCGGGGCCGTCGCCGGCGCCTTGGGCGCGGGCGGTGGAGGTGGTCCGGGCGGCGTCACCATCAACGCCGGCGGAGGCGGCAGCATCACCACTACCGGCGGTGCCAATATATCCATCGTCGGCAGCGACGAATCCGTCGCCATTTCCAACCGCACCTCGGCGATGATCGACGTCGCCAAGGTGCAGGGCCAGGTGCACGCCCAGTCGGTGCAGAAGGTCGGCGAACTCGCCGAAAAGAACCCGCACGAGGCGGTCTCCATCATCCGCAGCTGGCTCCACGAGGACGCGGCCTGATCCATGCCATCCGCATACGACCCCGATAAGACAAAGGCCAAGGCCGTGCGCGACGACATCGGCGGGCTGATGGCCGAGCTCGCCAGTCACCAGCAGATCGCGCAGGGGCGGCGCAAGCTTTCCGGCCCCGAGCGCGCGGCGGTGCTGATGCTGGCGCTCGGCGAGCAATATGGCGGCAAGATCTTCAGCATGCTCGACGACGACGAGCTGCGCGAAATTTCCGTGGTGATGTCGTCGCTGGGCACCATTGAGGCTGATTCCGTCGAGGAATTGCTGCTTGAGTTCGTCGGCCGCATGTCGGCCTCGGGCGCGTTGCTCGGCAACTACGACGCGACCGAGCGGCTGTTGCAGCAATATCTGCCGGCCGATCGCCTGCATTCGATCATGGACGAAATCCGCGGACCCGCCGGCCGCAACATGTGGGAGAAGCTTGCCAACGTGCAGGAAGAGGTGCTGGCGAACTACCTCAAGAACGAATACCCGCAGACGGTTGCCGTCGTGCTCTCCAAGCTGCGCGCCGAGCACTCCGCGCGCGTGCTGGCGATCCTGCCCGAGGAACTCTCCCTCGACGTGGTCAACCGCATGCTGAAGATGGAGGCGGTGCAGAAGGAAGTGATCGAGCGCGTCGAGCAGACGCTGCGCACCGAATTCATGTCCAATCTGTCGCAGACGCGGCGCCGCGACGCGCACGAAGTCATGGCGGAAATCTTCAACAATTTCGACCGCCAGACCGAAACGCGCTTCTTGACTGCGTTGGAGCAGGAGAACCGCGAAGCCGCCGAGCGCATCAAGGCGCTGATGTTCACCTTCGACGATCTGATCAAGCTCGACACCGGCTCGGCACAGACGCTGATGCGCAACATCGATAAGGACAAGCTCGCCGTCGCGCTCAAAGGCGCATCCGAGACGGTGCGCCAATTCTTCTTCAGCAATATGTCGACACGCGCAGCCAAGATGCTGGTCGAAGACATGCAGGCACTCGGGCCGGTGCGCTTGCGCGACGTCGACGAGGCGCAGGCGCTGCTGGTCAACTTGGCCAAGGACCTCGCGGCCAAGGGCGAAATCCTCATCGCCAAGAGCCGCGGCGACGAAGAGCTTATTTACTAGCGCGCGTGATCCCGAAAAACGGGGAAACGGTTTTCGGAACAGATCATGCGCAAAGGAAAAGTGAATGAAGTCGACGGCCAAATATCTGTTCGACGAGGACTTCGCCACCGGCGAAAAGCCGACCATCACCGTGGTCGAAGCCGAACGCCGGCGCGCCGATGCGGAGTCGCGGGCCTATCGCGAAGGCTTTGCCGCGGGACAGGCGCAGGTGCAAAGCGAGGAGGCGCAACGCGTCGCCGCGGCCTTGACCGTGATCGCCGATGGCATGGCGCGAATCGAGAAGGGACTGAACGGCATCGAGACGCGGCTGGAAACCGAGGCGGTCGAAGTCGCGGTCGCGGTTGGCGAAAAACTCGCGCCCGAATTGATCGCGCGCCAGCCTTTTGCCGAGATTGCGGCGCTGGCGACCGAATGTTTCCGCCACCTGGTGAAAACGCCGCATGTAGCGATTCGCGTCGGCCCCGACCTTTACGACGACGCCAAGCACAAGCTCGAGGACATCGCGACGGCGCGCGGCTTCGAGGGCCGGCTGATGGTGCTCTCGGACGACGCGCTCGCGCTCGGCGACTGCCGCATCGAATGGGCCGATGGTGGGGTCACCCGCGATCGCGCCACGACCGAGACAACGATCAACGTCTGCGTCACCCGCTATCTGGGCGCACGAATTGAGCCATAGGATTTTTGGAGAACGCCGCGATGAGTGACAATGACAGCAAGGTGCCGCTCCCCGATCTGGAAGGCGGCAGCGCCATGCCGACAGTGGAGAATGCCGCGCCGCTCGCGCCCAGTGGCGACGAGCCGACCGCCCGCGGCGCCGCCGATCTGGAAGCGGTGTTCGACGTGCCGGTGCAGGTTTCGGCCGTGCTCGGCCGCGCCCGCATGGATGTCGGCGAATTGCTCAAGCTCGGCCCCGGCGCCGTGCTCGAACTCGACCGCAAGGTCGGCGAGGCTATCGACATCTACGTCAACAACCGCCTGGTCGCGCGCGGCGAAGTGGTGCTGGTCGAAGACAAGCTCGGCGTGACCATGACGGAAATCATCAAAGCCGACAGGAATTAAAGGAGCATAGCCATGCGACTTCTGATCGTCGGCACGCTGGGCGGCCAGCTCACCACCGCGAGCAAGATTGCGATGGACAAGGGTGCAAGCGTCACTCATGCCGAAAGCAACGAGCAGGCGCTTGCCGTGCTGCGCTCGGGCCGCGGCGCCGACCTGCTAATGGTCGATGTCAGCCTCGATATCCGTGACCTCGTGAAGCGGCTCGATGCCGAGCGCATCCATGTGCCGATCGTCGCCTGCGGCGTCACCAACGACGCGCGCGCCGCGGTCAATGCCATCCACGCCGGCGCCAAGGAATACGTCCCGCTGCCGCCCGATCCGGAGCTGATCGCGGCGGTGCTCGCCGCCGTCACTGATGATACCCGCGACATGATCTGGCGCGACGAGGCGATGGCGCAGGTCGTCAAGCTCGCCCAGCAGATCGCCACGTCGGAAGCCTCCGTCCTGATCACAGGCGAAAGCGGCACCGGCAAGGAGGTGCTGGCGCGCTATGTGCACGGCCGCTCGCGCCGCGCCGGGAAGCCGTTCATCACCGTCAACTGCGCCGCCATCCCGGAAAACTTGCTCGAATCCGAGCTGTTCGGCCACGAGAAGGGCGCCTTCACCGGCGCGCTCGCCCGCCGCATCGGCAAGTTCGAGGAGGCGAACGGCGGTACGCTGCTGCTCGACGAAATCAGCGAAATGGAGGTGCGGCTGCAGGCCAAACTGCTGCGCGCGATCCAGGAACGCGTCATCGACCGCGTCGGCGGCGGCCGTCCGGTGCCGGTCGACATCCGCATCATCGCGACCTCGAACCGCAACCTCACCGAGGCCGTGCGCGAAGGAAAATTCCGCGAGGACCTCTTGTTCCGCCTCAACGTCGTCAACCTGAAGATCCCGCCGTTGCGCGAACGCGCCTCCGACATCACCGAATTGGCGCAATATTTCATCAGGAAATATTCGGCGGCCAACGGCTTGCCTGTGCGGCCGCTGTCGGCGGAGGCCCGCCGCGCGCTCGGCGTCAACCGCTGGCCGGGCAATGTGCGCGAGTTGGAAAACACGCTGCACCGCGCCGTGCTGCTCTCGACGGGTGCGGAAATCGGCGTCGATGGGCTGCTCACACCCGACGGCGCCCGCCTCGACGCGGCGCGCGGCACCGGCGCCGCGGCAATCGCCGCGATGGCAGCCGAACAGGTCACGCGCAATCTCGTCGGCCGCACCGTCGCCGAGGTCGAGCGCGATCTCATCCTGGAGACGCTCAAGCACTGCCTCGGCAACCGCACCCATGCGGCCAATATCCTCGGCATCTCCATCCGCACGTTGCGCAACAAGCTCAACGAATACGCCGCCGACGGCGCGCCAATCCCGCCGCCGCATGGCGGCGAGCCGCTGCGCGGCGCGGCGTAACAGCAAGAGACACGACCCCAGCAGAAAGCCCGGCGCGACAGCCGGGCTTGTCTGGTGTCAGGCCTCGGAAAAGCTGCCGGTTAGGTCCGCGGGCTGCCGGACCGCGTTTGATTCGTTTTTTGCCGCGTGGTGTCGAGTTCGACCGCTTTGGCCATGAGGTCATCACCCATGGTGTCGAGGTTGGCGGCAAGCTCGCGGCCGACCCTCGCCAGCCGCTTGCAGCGGTCGGCAGTCTCGATCAGAAATTCCTCAGTCGTCTGCATCATATCGATCCGGAATTGATTAGGTTGCGCCGCATATGTGCCTTGAACCTGCATATTCAAGGTTGTGACCGCAGATCGAGCTATCAGTGCCGGGCCAGCCATGCCGATCATTTATAAGATCTGCCCCGCAACTTTATGGCGCGAAGCCGAACAAGCCGGCATCTTTCGGGGATCACCAGCCGACCAGCGCGACGGATTCATCCATTTCTCCACCGCCGCGCAGCTCGAGGGCACCGCCGCCAAGCATTTCGCCGGCATGGCCGATCTGCTGCTGGTGCATGTGGACGCCGGCAGGCTCGGCGGCCGGCTGAGATGGGAGCCCTCACGCGGCGGCGCGCTGTTTCCGCATCTTTATGGCGATCTCGATTTTGCCGCCGTCACCCGCATCGAGCCGCTGCCGCTCGGCCCCGGCGGGCGGCATCAATTTCCAGCGCTGGGTTGACCGAAGCGACAGGCTAGATCGCTGCGGCAGCCCAGATGACGATCTCTCCGGCGACCTGCGCGAAAGCCTGGTTGAGTGCCGCCACCGCGTCCGGCGCCTCGGTGCTCGTGGCGGGAATACTCGCGGTAAAAATGCGTGCGCCGGCGACCTCGCCTTTGTCGTTGACGAGCCGGGCGGTGAGTTCGACCACCGCATGCGGCGACGGCTCCAGCGCAATCTGGAAGCCGCGGATCGCCAGCTCAAGGCGGTATTGGGCGTTAAGCTGATCGAGCGGCCGGCTCACGCTGCCGATCTGATGCGCGTTCTCGAAGCTCTGCACGATCCGCGCCTGGATCAATTTCGGGAGGTTGTCGGCCCATTGTGCGTTGCCGACGCTGGTGTAGGTGCCCTCACCGTTGCGGATCAGGATCTTCTGCGAGTCGAACAGAATGATGGCGCTTGGGTCGGGTACGACAAGCTGACCCTTGATCGCCTTCTCGATCTGCGGAAACTTGGTCACGGCTGCGAGGTCGTAAATTGTCGGGCCTTGTTTCGGTGCGCCGGAACCGGTGAGGGTTTCCAGCCCGCCGATCAATCCCTCGACGCGCTTCGAATTGCGCCCGAGCATATCGGCGAACTCAGCGATGCCCGTAATCGCCGTATTCAACGGTTTTCTGTTCTGATCGAGAATTTCGTCAATGTTGTGCAGGGTTTCCTGCGCCAACTCGGTGAGGCTGCGGCCGGCGTCGGTACCCGCGATGAGAAGTGGTGGCTGCCCGTTTTGCGGCGCCAGCTTCGGCGCCTGCGCCGAACCGCCCTTCAGCGCCAGCGCCGGGGCGCCGGTAAAGCCCAGATAGGTGATCGCCACCTGGGTGTCGGCGCGGACGGGCGTCTTCGGATCGAGGGAGATAGTGACGGTCACGCGTTTCGGATTGTCGGAATCGAGCTCGATTTGCGAGATGGCGCCGGCGCGAATGCCATTGAAGAGGACATTCGACCCGACGCCTAATCCCGGCACCGGCTGCTCGAAACGGATATCGTAGACGGCCTGTTCGGTGAAACCGCCAACGTTCCTCATCCAGTAGACAAAGGCAAAAACGCCCACGAGAGCGGCCAGCGTGAAGACGCCGATGACGATGTAGCGTGCCTTCGTCTCCATGGTGCCGATCCAGTAGCTCTAGAGCACCTTGCGCCGGGACGGCGCCGCTCAGCTTCGACTGAGGCTGATGGTTGCCTTCACGACCTGCCCGCCCCCGTGCGAATCGATGGTCACGCTCTGACTTCTGCCATGGGTGAGCATGATGAGCTCGGCGGAAAAGCCCCCGCTTTCGACGTGCAGCTGCAGGCGATCGCCGTGCGCATTGCCGTTCGCGGTGCCGCCGACGCTGCGGCTGCGCTCATTCCAGTTTCCGCTGATATTGTTCTGGTCGTCAGCCGTGAATTGACCGGTGAGATCGAAATTGTAGCTGTCGCTGGCGCAGCGCAGTTCCAGCTCGATTTCGTGCGCGCTGCTGCCACGCGGGCGGTAGCTCGCTTTGCAGCGGATGCGCTCGGCAGTGCCGTTTTCGGGCCGCAGCGTTCCCGATCCGGACCAATTCCCGCTGAAATTGGCGAAGGGCCCCTCCGCCGCCATTGCCGGCGTCAATAGGGTCGAGAACGCCAAGGCCATCGCGATGAGGCCGCCGCGGACGGCGGCAGGCGCAGAAAATATCCGAGAAAAACGGCCAAATATTCGTTGCAAGGCTTAGCTCCCCAATCAGGCTGGGTTGAGGGGTGAGACGGCGCCTCAACCGCAAATGGGATGGTTCCGGTTTGCGAGCAAGCCATATTTGACGTGCTCGGCGGCATTCGGGAAGGGACAACCCGCGTTAACCTTCCCCTAACCACAAGCTGGGCAAATATTGCCTGGGGATAACGGAAATCACGCACCCTTTGCGGCCCCCCGCCAGGCCCGCCCGTATCGAGCCACCGTCTGAGTGCCATTGTCTTCGTTCCCGCGTCCGAGCCTCCGGGGTGAGGTGCTGGGTCTAGCTATGAGCGACGTTTCTGCCGCGCGATCGATCAGCGGCATCAAGCTGCCCAGCCTCGGCGAGATCGGCGCCTTCCTCAAGCGCGGCGACATCGGCCTTGCTATCGGCGTGCTCACCATCCTGGTGGTGCTGATCCTGCCGCTGCCGCCGCTGCTGCTCGATCTGTCGCTGGCCATCTCGATCATCCTGTCAGTGCTGATCCTGATGACGGCGCTGTTCATCCATACGCCGCTCGAATTCTCCTCCTTCCCGACCGTGCTCTTGATCGCGACCATGCTGCGGCTGGCGCTCAACCTCGCCTCCACGCGGTTGATCCTCGCGCACGGCCACGAAGGCACCGATGCCGCCGGCCATGTCATTCAGGCCTTCGGCAATTTTGTCATGAGCGGCAATTTCGTCATCGGCATCATCGTATTCACGATCCTGGTGATCGTTAATTTCGTCGTCATCACCAAGGGCTCCGGCCGCATCGCCGAAGTCGCCGCGCGCTTTCACTTGGATGCCATGCCCGGCAAGCAGATGGCGATCGACGCTGAACTCTCCACCGGCGCGATCGACGAGAAAGAGGCGCGCCGCCGTCGGCAGAAGCTGGAAGACGAAGGTGGCTTCTTCGGCGCCATGGACGGCGCTTCCAAATTCGTGCGCGGCGACGCCATCGCCGGCTTGCTGGTCGTGTTCATCAACGTCATCGGCGGCATGATCATCGGCATCGCCCAGCAGGGCCTGAGTTTCGCCGACGCGGCGCATTCCTACACTATCCTCACCGTCGGTGACGGCCTGGTGACGCAGGTGCCGGCGCTGATCGTCTCCACCGCCGCCGGCCTGCTTGTGGCAAAAGCCGGCGTCACCGGCGCCGCCGACAAGGCGCTGCTCAGCCAACTCTCCGGCTACCCGAAAGCGCTCGGCATGTCGGGCGCGGTGATGATGGTGATGGCGCTGCTGCCCGGGATCCCGATGATCCCGTTCCTGGCGCTTGGCGGCGGCGCCGCAGCGCTGGCCTTCGTCATCGACAAGCGCAGCAAGGTCACGGCGGCGGCCGAGGCGAAAAAGACCGACGCCGAGACCAAGACCGAAACCGCAGAAGAGCCGATCGGCACGGCGCTGCGCATTGACGATCTCAAGGTCGAGCTCGGCTATGCGCTGCTGCCGCTGGTCAACGCGCCGGATGGCGGCGACCGCCTGACCGAGCAGATCAAGGCACTGCGCCGCTCGCTCGCGGTCGAGATGGGCTTCGTCATGCCCGCCGTGCGCATCCTCGACAATGTGCAGCTCGACGCCAACAGCTACGTCATCAAGATCAAGGAAGTCGAGGCCGGCAGCGGCAAGATCTGGCCGGGCCAGTACATGGTCATTGACCCGGCCGGCGGGCAAGTGAACGTCCCCGGCACCCACACCACCGAGCCGACTTTCGGCCTGCCCGCGACCTGGATCGACGCCGCGCTGAAGGAAGACGCATCGATCAAGGGCTACACCGTGGTCGATGCGGCAACGGTGATGTCCACGCATCTGACCGAATTGCTCAAGAACAACATGGCGGAGCTTTTATCCTACGGCGAGGTGCAGAAGCTGCTGAAGGAACTGCCCAAGGAGCAAGCCGATCTCACCAAGGACCTGGTGCCGTCGCTAATCACCACCTCCGGCATCCAGCGGGTGCTGCAGATCCTGCTGGCCGAGCGCGTCTCGATCCGCGATCTCTCTACCATCCTCGAAGGCATCGCCGACGGCATCGCCGGCACACGCAACCCGATGATGCTGGCCGAGCATGTGCGCGCGCGGCTGTCACGGCAGATTTGCGCCCAGCACACCTCGACAGGCGGCTACCTGCCGCTGATCGCGCTGTCGGCCCAATGGGAGCAGGCCTTCGCCGAATCCATGGTCGGCGAAGGCGACGCCCGTACGCTGGCGATGCAGCCATCGAAGCTGACCGAGTTCATTACCCTGATACGGGAGAAATTCGAGGAGGCGGCGCGCGAAGGCGAGGCCCCGGTGCTGGTCACCTCAGCCGGCATCCGTCCCTTCGTCCGCGGCATCATCGAGCGCTTTCGCGCCCATACCCCGGTGCTCTCGCAGACGGAAATCCATCCCCGCTGCCGGCTGAAAACCGTCGGTAGCATCTAGGGTTAGCGGCAGTTTTGCGGCACTGGCGCAACCGCCCCGCGATCCCCATATAAAACTCAATAATTTCAATTTGTTCGGCTTCGCCGGATCAGGAGATGACAATGGACAAGTTCGACTACGCCGCGCCGGCGGAGCTGTTTCCCTCGCGCAACAACAAGATCGCCAAGAAAGTGAAATATCGCCGTTTCGACAACGCCGCCGAAGCGATTCGTTTCGCCGTCGAGGAGTTGCCTGAGCCCTTGTTGCTCGGCGCCTATATCGAGATCAACGAGCAGCGCCTCGGCCACCAGGACATTCGCGCGCTGTACAGCAGCGAAGATTTCCCGCTCAAGGGCGCGGCGTAACGTCGTCTTAAGCCTTCCGGCATTTTTGTGACGGCCATCACGCCCCTCACTGTTCCGTGAGGTGTGATGTGGAACAGCGCGCGCCTCCCTACGTTAACGGTAGAAGACGCGCTGAACCTTTTTCCGGGTCCTGCCGACAAAAAGGGACCATGGAGGCTTTCATGAACTGGTCGATGTATACCGCCGATCGCACCACCCACCTCAAGATCGTGGTGGTCGGCCTTGCCGCCGCGCTGCTGATTGCGGTGATCGGCATTGCCGCGCACAACCTCAATCTCGGCACCGATGTTCTGACCGCTCAGGCGCCGACCGTCGTAAAGGCCGGCGGGCCGGTGAATTTCACCGATCGCGGCAACGCGACCATCCGCTAGCGACGACTTAACTGTCCCCCTCCTCGCGCCGCATTTGCGGCGCGTTTTTTTGTGACATAGCCAAGCCTTGGAGAATCGTCGACAAGGCCGCGCATGCGCCACAACTTGCTTTGCTGTTTGCTGCTCGCCGCTGCGCTGAACGGCGCGGCCGTGGCGCAGGATGTCCCGCCGGCCGCGCTTGCCGACTATCAGGCCAAGCTCGAAATCTACGAACGCGCACGCGGCGCCTACGAGCAGCAAGCCACCGCCTATTGGGACGCGGTTGCCGACAAGCGCCGCCTGCGCAATGCCAAGCGGCGCAATCACCAGCCGGTCGCGCTCGACGATTATGTGCTGACGCAACCGCCCGCCTATACCGGCCCGCCGAGGCCGGTCAGTCCCTTGCCGCCACCACCTCCCCCGCCAGTCCCGCCCAAGCCGGAGATTCCGGTGCTTGTCGATTTCCTCAATGCCGCAAGCGAAGAATGGGGCTTTGCGCCGGACCTGCCGGCAAGCGACGCCGATTTCAAGCGCGCCTATGCCAAGGCCGCGCACGCCGCCGGTTTGACCCGCGAACAGATCGTCGGCGTCTATGCCTTCGAGACCGGCGGCCACGGCAGCTATAACTCACAAGCCGGCCTCGGCACGCCGCGACCGAATGCGCACGCCATCTCGCCGGCGATCGGCTACAACCAGTTACTCTCGACCAACACTGTCTCGCTGTTCGGCGAGAGCGGTCCGCGCTTCCTCGCCGCGCTTGGCGCGAAAGAGAAGACACTGACGGGCGAACCGCGCATCGCCTTCGAGCGCAAGTTCGCCGTGCTCAAGCGCATGATCGCCTATTGCCGCAGCCTGCCGCACCGCTGGAGCGAATATGACGAAATCGCCAAGCACACGCCGAAAGGCTGGGGCATCCACGCTGCCGTGCTTGATATCGACGTCGGGCCGCTGTTGCAGGTGCAGAAACTGCTCGACTCCGTGCACTTCGCCCGCGCCAAGGGCTACGCCGCGCCGCTCACCGCCGCCGAGCTTGAGCTCATGAACCTGACCGGCGATGGCAATGGCTTCGACATGGTCACGATGCCGTCCGACATGCGCGTGCGCGTACCCACTGCCAATTTCTTCCAGCGGCAGGGATACGAACGCAATCCGGTGGCGCAACGCACCGGCGTGGTTTCGGCGCTCGTCGCCTCGATCGAGAACACGATGGCCAGCGCCTCGCGGTCGCAAGGCGCCAGGGATCTCGCCGCGGCGTTTTAGCGGGCGGACCCGTAAACGGTCAGCTAATTCCCACTGCGGATGTGCCGTCTAATGCCCGCTTCGGGACGTAAAGCAGATATAGCTCACAGCCGTTGCGACGCCCGCTTATGGCCCTAAACGGATATTGGCTGCTCGCTCGGCGAACCGTACCGGAACCCACATCCGACTTTTGTTGCAGTGCACGTTTCCGCCGCTGCTACGCTCAGAGCGGGGGCGATTTTTCAAGAAACGCCTTCGAACGCCTTATGTAACTTTACAGGTCGCATTTCATTGGTTGTAATGCGTATCTCGGTGGATGCGGCAGGCCCTTTATCGGGGTCCGCCTCATCCAGCCGCAACCAGAAGAAGATGAGGAGTGAACGCAACTAGACGATTAAACAATAATGGGAGGAGCTTAAGATGAGCACTAAAAAACGTGCATCTGTTACGCGACGCCGGTTCCTAAGGGACACTGGCCTCACCCTTGCCGCCGCGCCGATGCTTTCCGCGCCATTCGTTTCGAAGGGCCTGGCCGCCGACAAGTCACTGTCGATCGTGCAGTGGGCCCACTTCGTTCCGGCATACGACACCTGGTTCGACAAATTCGCCAAGGACTGGGGCGACAAGAACAAGGTTGCGGTCACCGTCGACCACATACCCGTGCAGAACATTCCCGCACGCGCGGCCGCGGAAGCGTCAGCCGGATCGGGACACGATCTTTTCGGGTTCAACGGCTCGGGCGGCGCGCATCTCTATCGTAAGTTCTTTGTCGACGTCGCCGATCTCGTGAAGGAAACCGAGAAGAAGTACGGCAAGGTGTCCACCATCGGCAAGCAGCTCGGCTACAACGCGGACGACGGCAGCTGGTCTGCCTTCCCCGATTTCTACATCAACTTCCCAGGCATGTATCAGAAGAGCCTGTGGGACGAGATCGGGATGCTACCCGACACGTGGGACAACCTGCGCATCGGCGGCGCCAAGCTGAAGGCGAAAGGCCATCCCGTCGGCATGTCGCTTGGGCACAGCAACGATCCGAGCACGTGCTGGCGCGGCCTGTTGTGGTGTTATGGCGCCGCCATCCAGGACGAAGCCGGCAAGAAAATCGTTCTCAACAGCAAGGGGGCGGTTGAAGCGACGAAGTACGCTGCCGCGCTCTACAAGGAAGCGATGACGTCGGACGTGCTGTCGTGGAACGACTCCAGCAACAACCAGTACATCGACTCCGGCGTCGGCTGCTACATCATCAACCCGATCTCGGCTTACCGGACGGCGCAGACGCTCAACAAGAAGCTGGCCGACGACATCTACGTCATCAAGCCGCCGAAAGGCCCGGCGAAGCAGATCATGGGTGCCGCGTCCGAATTCTACGGCATCTGGAAATTCGCCAAGAACAAGGAAGCGGCGTTCGAGTTCCTCAGGCACTATTCGGCAAACTGGCGAGAAGCCTTCACTGCGAGCTCGGGGTACAACAACCCGTGCTTCGCCGGCCTTGTGCCCAAGCCGATGCCGATCCTGTCGGACGATCCGACCTCGACCCCGCACGACAAGTTGTCGATCTTGCAGGACTCGGATCAGTGGTCCGCCATCCCGGGTTATCCGGGGCCGGCCACGCCCGCGATGGACGAGATTTATTACCAGTTCATCATCAACGATATGATGGCGAAGACGGCGACGGGTCAATCAAGCGCCGAAGACGCGGTCAAGTGGGCCACGGGTCAGTGCGAGGCCATCATGAAGAAGTGGGCCGGCAAGGCCTGATTGCTAACGCCCGGGCCGCGCGTTCGCGCGCGGTCCGGGTCGATGCCGGCGTTGTGGGACGCTGGCCAAGGGGGCAGACACAGACGATGAGCCGCCGAGAGATCGGCGGGGAGCATGCTTTGCGTTGAATTCTGGGAGGCTCAATGGCTGCGGTAATTACTAGGGACATCATCAAAAAATTTGGTGAAGTTCCCGCCGTGAACGGCATTACTCTGACGGTGCCGGACGGCGAGTTCATGGTGCTGCTCGGCCCGTCGGGCTGCGGCAAGACGACGTATCTGCGCATCATCTGCGGGCTCGAGAAACAGACCAGCGGCGACCTGTTGATCGGCGGCGACATCGTCAACGATATTCCACCGCGCGCCCGCGGCGTCGCCATGATGTTCCAGAGCTACGGCCTCTATCCGCACTTTACGGTGCGCAACAACATCGCTTTTCCACTGAAGACGCAGAACGTTCCTCGCGCCGAAATCGACAAGAAAGTCGAGTGGGCATCGCAGCTGCTCGGCATCGGGCATCTGCTCGATCGGCGGCCGCGCCAGCTTTCGGGCGGCGAGCGCCAGCGAGTCGCGCTCGCGCGCGCGCTGGTGCGTGAACCGACCGTACTGCTGCTCGATGAGCCGCTCTCCAACCTCGACGCCAAATTGCGCGCCTCGGCCCGCCTGGAGATCAAGCAGTTCCAGCAGCGGGTCGGCATCACCACCATTTATGTGACGCACGACCAGGTCGAAGCGATGGGCATGGGCGACCGCATCGCCGTCATCGACCATGGCGTCGTGCGGCAGGTGGGAACGCCGACGGAAATCTACGACGACCCCGCCGACCGCTTCGTCGCGACCTTTGTCGGCACGCCGCCGATGAATATCGTCGCGCGGAACGGCGGCTATCTCGGCTTCCGCCCGGAAAACTTCCTGCCCAAGGACATGATCGCGGACGAGGCCTTCACCGAATTCAAGTTCCGTGTCGACCGGTCCGAATATCTCGGCTCCGAGCGCATCGTTTACGGCGCGATGGAAGGCTTCGATCCGAGCCAGGTGATCACGGCGAAACTGCCGCCGGCGCACGTTGCCGACGAATGGATTCGGCCAGGCGAGTGGCATCCCTTCGCCGTGCGCAACAGCGCGTTGCGCAATTTCGACAAGGACGGCAAACGAACAAGTCGCCATTAAAACGGGTTTTCGCCAATGGTCTCAATCGCCGATTCAGTCCCCAGGTCAGCCTCGCGCTTCCGGTTCATCTTCGACCGGCGCGATGTGCTCGGCGCCATCTTCGTCTCGCCGGCAATTCTCTATGTGCTGTTGCTGGTCGGCGTGCCGTTTCTGATGGCGGTGTATTACTCGGTCAGCGCCTACACGATCTACGATCCCTCGTGGCAGCTTTGTCGGCCTGGCGAATTTCGAGCAGATCCTCGAAAACCCCGACTTCCGACACACGCTGTGGAACACCTTCGTCTTCACGTTCGGATCGCAGATCCTTGGTCTCATCCTCGGCAAGTTTGGCGCGCTGGTGCTGTTGCGCCCGTTCCCCGGCCGCAAGCTCGTCAGGGCGATCATCATATTGCCCTTTGCCGTGCCGGTCGCGCTCGCCACGGTCGCCTGGCAGTGGATGTTCGATTCGCTCTACAGCGTCATCAACTGGACGCTGATCGCGCTTGGCATCATCGACCGCGCGAACGCGCCGAACTGGCTCGGCAACCCGGATCTGGCGATGCTGTCGGTGATCGTCGTCAACGCCTGGCGTTTCTTTCCGTTTGCGATCGTCATTTTCCTTGCCGGCATCACCGCCGTGCCGCAAGACGTGCTCGACGCGGCGACCGTCGACGGCGCCGGATTCTGGCGCCGCAACTACCAGATCATCGTACCGATGATCCTGCCGATCGTGGCCATCGGCCTCATTTTCGGCATCGTGTTTACCTTTACCGATCTTTCCATTGTCTTTCTGATGACCATGGGCGGCCCCATCGGCGCAACCACGGTGCTGGGCTATGCAGGTTTCCAGACCGGCATCGTTTCCGGCGACGTCTCGCATGGCGCCGCCATCTCGCTGTTCATGCTGCCGGTGCTGCTCGTCGTGGTCGTCGCGATGCTGCGCTTTATCCGGCGGCGGGAGATCTGACATGCCACGCGCCACCGTCGCCAAGCGCCGTGCAAGAGACCTCCTTCTACGGAGCGGTCGCGTTCTTCTTCATCCTCGCCGCGTTCCCGTTCTATTGGATGGTGATCACATCGTTCAAAACCGATGCCGATCTTTACAACGTCGCGCATATCCCGTTCTGGTTCAACGATCCGCCCACGCTCAAGCATTTCCAGTATCTGTTCCACGAGACCCTGTTCGCGCGCTGGCTGTTGAACTCGCTGGTCATCGGCGTCTGCGTCGTCGCAATCACGCTCGTCACCTCGCTGCCGGCTGCCTATAGCCTGGCGCGGATGACCGGCAAGAACGGCGAGGCCCTCGGCATCGGCATCTTCCTCACCTACCTGGTGCCGCCGACGCTGCTTTTCCTGCCGCTGTCGCGGGTCATTGCCGTTCTGGGCTTGCAGAATTCGATGTGGTCGCTGGTGCTGGTCTACCCGACCTTCACGATCCCGTTCTGCACCTGGCTGTTGATGGGGTTCTTCAAGTCCGTGCCGCCCGAGATCGAGGAGGCGGCGATCGTCGACGGCTGCAGCCTGTTTGGCGCCTTCATCAAGATGGCGCTCCCGCTGTCGCTGCCGGGAATTCTGACGGTGGTGATCTTCACCTTCACATTGACCTTGCAGGAATTCGTCTACGCGTTGACTTTCATTTCTTCGTCGGCGCAAAAGCCGATCACGCTCGGCGTGGCGACCGATCTCATTCGCGGCGACATCTTCTACTGGGGCGAGATCATGGCCGGCGCCTTGATCGCCAGCATCCCGGTGGCAATCGCCTATAATTTCTTCCTCGACAACTTCATCGCCGGCATCACCGGCGGCGCCGTCAAATAGGCAAATCGCTCACGGGTCAGTTCTGTCCGCGTTCGGCCATCGCTTGCGCGGTCAATGCAAGCTCCATCGCCTTAAAGCAGCGAGCTTGCGGCATGGCGGTTTCTTCGCGGCTGAGAATGTCGTGGATGAGGGCGCGGCCATACGGCAGTTCAACAGCGGAACAGTCAATGCGCTGAACGCCTTTGCCATCCACCAGGATGAGATGGTCGATACCCGGAGCGCCGGCAATGTCGACATATTTGCGCAGCTCGATGCTGCCTTCGGTTCCCACGATGAACAGGCGGCCGTCGCCCCAGGTCGGCAATCCGTCGGGCGTAAACCAGTCGACGCGGATATAGCCGGTCGCGTTTTTCGTCCGCAGCAGCATTTCGCCGAAATCCTGCATTTGCGGCGTATCCGGGTTTGCACGATTGGCGACGGTCGCGGTCACGACCTCGGCATCATCGGCTCCCGTCAGAAACAGAAACTGCTCGCATTGATGCGATGCGATATCGGTGAGAATGCCACCATATTTCTCGCGCAAGAAAAACCAGCCGGGTCGCGTCGCCTTGTTGAGGCGGTGCGGCCCGAGGCCCGTCGTATGGATGACGCGGCCGATAGCGCCTGCCTGGATCAACTCGCCCGCTTTCACCGTCGCGCGTGTTTCGAAATGCTCCGAAAAGCAGATCGAAAAGATCCGCCTGGTCTCGGCCTGAGCGCTGCGCACCGCCGCGAGTTGCTCCAATGAGGTGACGCCCGGCTTATCGGCCATGAAATCCTTGCCATGGCGCATCGCGGCGATGCCGAGCGACGCGCGTTCGCAGGGAACGCCGGCGCACACGACGAGCTGGATCGTCTTGTCGTCGAGAATGCGGCGCTGATCTTCGACCCGCTGGGCCTGTGGATATTTTTCGGCAAACCAGTCGAGCAAAGAGCCCGCCGCGTGGAACGAAACAAATTCCGCACCTGCGGCAAGCAAGCAGTCGACCTGCCCGAAGATGTGACGGTGCTCGATGCCGATGACGGCAAAACGGACATTATTCATGAGATCAAGAGCCGGATATCGCCGAAATCATCCAATGATTGCGTTGTCAGCCACAAAGCCAAGATAGCCTTTCGCGAAACGTCTTCGCCTACTTGACCACCAGCGCCGGCAGCCACAGCGACAGCGCCGGAATGAAGGTGACCAGCATCAGCACCACGAACATCACGCCGTAGAACGGCCAGATGGTGCGCATCACCTCTTCCATCTTGACGTTGCCGATGGCGCAACCGACGAACAGCACCGAGCCGACCGGCGGCGTCAGCAGGCCGATGCCGAGATTGAGCAGCATGATCATGCCGAAGTGAACCGGATCGACGCCGAGTTTCATCACCACAGGCAACAGGATCGGCGTGCAGATCAGGATCAGCGGCGCCATGTCCATCAGGCAGCCGAGCACCAGCAGCATGAAATTGATCAGCATCAGGATGACGTATTTGTTCTCGGAGACGCTCAGGAAAAACACGGTGATCTTGGCCGGCAACTGCATCAGCGCCATCACGTAGCCGAAGCTCGAGGCCATCGCGATCAGCGTCATCACCATGGCCACGGTCTTGAGCGTGCGGTGCACCAGCCCGGGCAGGTCGCGCCAGCGGTAGTCGCGATAGATGAACATGGTCACGCAGAATGCCCAGATGCAGGCGACCGCGCCGGCTTCGACGGCGGTGAAGACGCCGAGCAGGATGCCGCCGATGATGATGACGATGGTGATCAGGCCCCAGGCGGCGTCGATGGTGATCTTGACCGCATCGTGGAAGGGAACGGACTCGCCGGTCGGATGGCCGTCGCGATAGGCGATGAACAGGCACAGCATGACGAGTGAGAAGCCGAGCAGCAGGCCCGGCACCACCCCGGCCATGAACAGGCTGATGATCGAGATCGTGCCGCCGGTCGCCAGGGAGTAAATCACGGAGTTGTGGCTCGGCGGCACCACGATGGCCTGCAGCGAGCCGCTGATTGTCACATTGGTGGCGAAAACGCGCGGATAGCCGACCTTCTCCATCTGCGGGATCAACACCGACCCGATCGCCGACACGTCGGCCACCGAGGAGCCGGATATTCCGCTCAAGAAGGTGGTGGCGAGGATGTTTACCGCCGACAGGCCGCCGCGCACCCGGACCAGGCCGACAATCACATTGGCGAGCTTGACCAGGCGCTGCGCCATGCCGCCTTCCGCCATGATGGCGCCGGCGAGGACAAAGAACGGAATGGTCAGCATCGCCACTTTGCTGACGCCATCGGAGATCTTCAGCATCACCGCTTCCGGCGGGATTTCGATCCAGAGCGCGCCAACCAGCGCGCCAAAGCCGAGCGCGTAGGAGATCGGCATGCCGATGCCGAAGCATAAGAACAGCGTCCCCAGAAGAACAAAAAGGTCCATGCGCTCAGTCCACCCCTGGCACGATATGCGGATCGGCCTCGCCGGCCGGCCGTCCGATGGTGAGATGCTCGATGATGAACAGCAGCGTGAACACGCCGCCGAGCGGGATCGGCGAATAGACGATGCCGACGCGCAGCGCGGGAAACTCGGCGATGCTGTTGTTCCAGGTGGCCACGCACAGCTTGTAGCCGTAGATCACCATGAAGACCGCGAAGATCAGCATCAAGAATTCGACCATGATATCGACGACCCGCCGCGCGCGCGGCGGCAGCGCGGCGATCGCCACGGTGACGTTCATGTGCGTGCCGAGCCGGTAACAGGCGGCGGCGCCGAAGAAGGTCAGGACGATGGTGAGCAGCACGGCCGTCGGCTCGGGCCACGAGGAGGCGCTGTTGAGGACGTAGCGGGTGTACACCGCCCAGGGGATCACCGCGGAAATCAGCACCAGCGCGGTGCCCGCGAGCCACACGCAGACGAGATAGGCCCAGTCCATCGCCTGCCGGTACAGCGCCGCCATCTTTTCCCCCAGCAAGAACGCGTCAGCGGAATTGTTCTACAGCATAAACACAGTCGCGCCACGCTTCTCCGTCCGCCAAATTCGGCCTTCCGGAAAAGCGTGGCGCAAATGTCGTTTCTTATTTCACCGCCTGGATGCGCTTGATCATGTCGGCGTATTTGGGGCCGTACTTGTCCCAAACAGGCTTCACCGCGTCCTGGAAGGCCTTCTTGTCGGCGGCCGAGACCTGGGTGATGGTGATGCCGGCGGCTTTCGCCTTTTCCAGCGCCTGCTTCTCGTAGACTTCCCAAAGCTTGCGCTCATCGAGCTGGGCTTCGCGGGCGAACTTCTTCACGTCCGCCTGCTCTTGCGGGGATAGCGAGTCGAAGATCTTCTTCGACATCACCAGCATCTCCGGCACGATCAGGTGCTCGTCGATGGTGTAGAACTTCGCCACCTGATAGTGGTTGTCGAACACGAAGCTCGGCGGGTTGTTCTCGGCGCCGTCGACCACGCCGGTCTGCAGCGAGGAGAACACCTGGTCGTAGCCGAGCGGCACGCCATTGGCGCCCATCGAGTTCGCCATGTCGACGAACATGGGATTGCCCATGACGCGGATCTTCATGCCTTTGAGGTCGGCAAGGGTCTTGATCGCCTTCTTCGTGTCGTAGAAATTACGCGCGCCGGCATCCATCCAGCACAGGCCAACCATTCCCTTCCCGCTGTTGGTGACCTTATCGAGCAATTCCTGCCCGATCGGGCCGTCGATCACATGTTGCATATGCTCGGTGTTGCGGAACACGTAAGGCAGGTTGAAGACGTTGAGATCGTCGACCACAGGGCCGAGCGCGCCGACGGAGACGCGGGCGAAGGCGATGGCGCCGACCTGCGACTGCTCGATCGCTTCCTTCTCGCCGCCGAGTTGCATCGACGGATACATCTGCACGCTGAGGCGGCCTTTGGTCGCCTCCGACAGTTTCTTGCCCATGTTCTCGACGGCGGTGACGGTGGGATAGCCCTCCGGATGCACGTCGGAAGCTTTGAGCACGAGTTTGCCTTGCGCCACGGCCGAACCGGACGCAAAGGCGGTCGCGGCGGCGATGAGGCCGGCCGCAATGGTGACGGAGCAGAGTTTCATGGCGGATTATTCCTCCCAGGTTTTGAGTTCACGGTGAGATAAAAGAAGCGATGCCGGCGCGGCCGATTGATCTTCAGCCTGCGCCCATGGTAGTCATCATGTCATATGATGACCTGAAGCCGGGGCGGGGTGTCAAGCCGTTGGACAAGCGTTTGCCAAAAAATCTTGCCCTGTTGCGCCCGCTCGAAGCCCCGCGGGGCCTGACCGGCGAGCTCGTCGCCCGGCTCACCGCCGATATCGTCAGCGGCAAGCTGTTGCCCGGCTCGCGGCTGCCGACCGAGCAGGAAATGATCGCCGCCACGGGGGTGAGCCGTACCGTGGTGCGCGAGGCGGTTGCCGCGCTCAAGGCCGACCGGCTGGTGGTGACCCGCCAGGGCGTCGGCGCCTTTGTCGCCGATCACGTACGACGCCCGTTCCGGGTCGATTTCGACGAGCGTTCGCCGCTGCACGAGGTGATCAACGTCATGGAACTGCGCACCGGGGTCGAGGCGGAGGCCGCCGGACTTGCCGCTCAGCGCGCGTCCGCGACGCAAGTGAAGAAGATCGCCGACCGTTATGCGGCAATCCAGGCGGCCATCGACCGCGGCAATAACGCGGTCGATCAGGACTTCGCCTTCCACTGCGAAATCGCCGATGCAACCGGCAATCCGCAGTTCCGCCGCTTCCTCGAATATCTCGGCCGTTTCATCATCCCGCGGCGCACGGTCTGGGGCCGCTCGGCGCCGCCGACCAAACGCGAGCAGCTCGATCTGTTTCAGCAGGAGCACGCGCAGATTCTCGCGGCGATCCGCGATCACGCCGTCGCCGAGGCGCGTGACGCCATGCAGCGGCATCTCATCAACAGCCGCGCCCGCTATAAGACGCTCGCCGCCGAACTAGGGATCAAGTAGCATCGCAGTGATTGAGGGAGAGAATGATCGAATAAACTTCACTACCGATGCAAATACCGGCGAAGGAAGCGGCGGGGGCCGTTTCATTCGTCCGAAATGCCGCAAGATAATAACCAAAAAAACGATCGGGAGAAAGCAAACAGAGGGAGACGGAAAATGAGTGATCATTGGTCGCTATCTCGTCGTAAATTTCTCTACACGTTGGCCGGCGCTGGTGTCATCACCGCGACCGATCTCAAATGGTGGGACGCTCCATACGTCTCGCCGCGCAGGGCATGGGGCGCCGAGCCGGTACGCTTCCAGTGGAGCGTTCCCGAGCCGACGCGCATCGCGTTGATGAACTCGATGGTCGAGCGATTCAATAAGTCGCAAAAGGATTTCGAGGTCAAAATCGAGTACGTGCCGCAGGCGCAGGCACGCCAGAAGCTCATCAGCTCGATCACCGGCGGCAGCCCACCCGATCTCTGCCAGGTTTGGGACAACTGGGTCGGTCAATTCCAAGGCATGGGCGCCGTGGAAGACATCACGGCACGCGCCAAGGGGTGGAAGCACTATGCGGACGTGCAGCCCACCGCCTGGCAGACTGTCTCGATCGACAATAAGATCGTTTCGCTGCCGCTCGCCCTGACGCTGGACGCGATTTTCTATCGCACCGACCGGCTAAAGGAGCTGGGTCTCAAGGAACCAACGCCAGACTGGACCTGGGATGAGTTCCTCAATATCGCGAAAGCCTTCACCAAGGCGGACAAGAACCAGTACGGTTATGGCATGCGCGGCGCCGGTACCTGGGCGGTCCTTTATCCCAGCGAGTTCGCCTATGCCAACGGCGCCACGGTGCTCAAGGACGGCAAGGTGGCGATCAACTCGAAGGAGGCGGTCGACGCGGTCGCCTGGTACATGGATCTCGCGCTCAAGCACAAGGTCACACCGCCGAGCGCGGCGACCGACGGCTTCGTCGAAATCGTCGAAACCTTCGGCCGTGGCGTTACCAGCATGTACCAGCACAATTCCGGCTCGGTGGGCCAGCAGAAGAAAAACGTCGGCGCCGACAAGTTCGCCACGTTACCGGTTCCGATCGGTCCGGCAAAAAAGCGCGCGTCGTTCTATTTCTCCGAAACGCTCACGGCGTTCAAGGGCGGCAAGAACAAGGAGGGCGCCTGGCAGTTCATGAGCTTCATGCTCGAAGACGAGCCCAGCCTGATGTATTGCAAGACGCTCGGCCTGTTGCCGGCGCGCAAGTCGATCATCGACCGGCCGGAGTTCTCAAAAGACCCGGCACTGAACGGGTTCGTGAACTCGTTCCCGATCGGGATCGTCAGCCCCTTCCTCGCCTATCCGGGCTGGGGCGGCAAGATCGACTCCGATGGCGTGCCGCTCGTGCAGCAGGCGATCGTCGGAAAAATCTCGGCCAAGGAATGTCTCGACCGGTTTGCCGAGGTTTTGAAGAAGGAAATGACCTGAGCCATTTTGCGGAACGGTCATGACCACGATCCCGGTTACTCTCGCCGGCAGCCGCACCCGCCCGCTCATCAGCTGGCGGGTGCGCAAGCTGCTGACAGGCTATGCGTACCTCGTGCCGGCGGCGCTGTGCTTGCTCGCCACCGTGGTGGTGCCGATTTTGCTGGCAATCAAAATGAGCTTGTACAATGACGTTTTGTACAAGCCGCAGAACTATCACTTCATATGGTTCGGCAATTACCTGCGCCTCGTCGAAGACCCGGTATTCTGGTTGAGCCTGTGGAACTCCGTCGTCTGGGTATTCGGGTCCGTCATCCTTCAATTCATCTTCGGATTTGCAGCCGCGCTTCTGCTTCACCAGGCGTTCGTCGCCCGCGGCTTCGCGCGCACGCTGACGCTGCTGCCCTGGATCATCCCAGGTGTCGTGGTTGGGCTCATCTGGGAGTGGCTCTATCAGCCGAATTACGGTGTCATCAACGACCTCCTGATGAAAGGCGGCTTGATGCACGACCGCGTCGCTTGGCTCTCGTCTCCCGATCTTGCAATGGGAGCGGTGGTCTTCACTAATATTTGGCGCGGAATTCCCTTCTTCGCCATCATGCTGCTGGCAGGGCTGCAATCGATTCCGGCCGAGCTTTATGAGGCGGCGCACGTCGACGGCGCGGGCGTGCTCAATCGCTTCTGGCACATCACGCTGCCGCTGCTGCGGCCCATTATTGTCGTCGCGACGGCGACGCGCATCATCTGGACCTTCAACTACGCCGACCTGATTTTCGTGATGACCGGCGGCGGGCCGGCCAACGCCACGCAGATCACGTCGACCTATACGCTGATGCAGGCCTATTCCGTTCTCGACTTCGGCTACGCCGGCGCGCTGTCGGTGATCCTGCTTCTCGTGATGCTGGGCTTTACCTTCTTTTATCTTCGCGTGACCAAAGGCGTCGAGGATCCCGGATGAGCCCGCGCCGCATCACGGGGAGCCTGGCGGAGCGGTTATTGGCCGGCCCGGTCCTTTGGGTCGGCCTCGCGGCACTGACTGCCTTTGCCCTCGGGCCATTCATCTGGATGCTGCTCACCTCGCTGAAGGATCGGCAGGAGCTCTATGTCACGCCGCTGCAATACCTGCCCGTGCACCCGACGTTCGAAAACTACGTGGATGCTTGGACCTCAACGGTCACGCCCTTCAGCCGTTTCTTCCTCAACAGCCTGTGGGTTTGCTCCGTCACCATGGTTGCCACCACCGTGGTTTCGGTGCTCGCCGGCTACGCCATCGCCCGATTCCGTTTCGCCGGACGCGATGCGCTATTGCTGATTTTTCTCGCAACGCAGATGTTTCCGAGCGTCCTGTTGATTGCGCCGCTACTCACGCAATGGCGCGCGCTCGGTCTGATCGATACCTATCAGGCACTGATTTACTCGAATTTTTCCTTCACCGTGCCGTTTACGGTCTGGATGATGGTCGGCTATTTCAGTTCGATCCCGCGCGATCTCGAGGAAAGCGCGATGATTGACGGCTGCAACCATTTCGGCGCGCTATGCCGCATCGTCTTGCCGCTTGCGGCGCCCGGCATCGCGGCGACCGCTATTTTCGCTTTCGTCGTGTCCTGGAGCGAATTGCTGTTCGCGATTTCTTTCACGACACAGACCGATATGCGGACCTTGTCCGCCGGGCTACTCTATATGGTCGGGCAATACGAGGTGCAGTGGGGCCCGCTCTCCGCAGGCGTTATCATGAGCACCGTGCCGGTGGCGGTCCTCTTCACTTTTCTGCAGCGGCACCTTATTCATGGGCTCACCGCCGGTGCGGTTAAGGGTTGAACGAATGTCCAGGCCCAACCTCTGAACAGAACAGGGGCGCGACCGCGCCCACGATGATAAGAGAGAGCAATGGAAAAAATTCTCGTCACCGGGGCTGCGGGCGGCATCGGCACCTCGCTGCGCAAGCTGCTCAAGGGCGTCTATCCCAGCATTCTCTGGAGCGACATCAAGAAGCCTACCGATCTTGCGTCCGATGAAACCTTCATGGCCGCCGACATCTCCAAGATGACCGATGTCGAAAAGATCGTCGCCGGCGTCGACGGCATCGTGCATCTCGGCGGCCATTCCGTCGAAGGTGCCTGGGACACGATCCTCAACGCCAATATCGTCGGCTGCTACAACGTCTTCGAGGCGGCTTATCGCGCGAACGTCAAGCGCATCGTCTTTGCCTCCTCCAACCACGCCGTCGGCTTCTACCCGCGCAGCCAGACCATCGGCGTCAACGTCACGGTGCATCCGGACAGCCGCTACGGCATCAGCAAGGCCTTCGGCGAGGCGGTCGGCGCCTTTTATGCCGACAAGCACGGGCTGCATGTCACCTGCCTGCGCATCGGCAATTTCGGCGAGATGCCGGTCGACCAGCGACGGCTGTCGATCTGGCTCAAGCCGGAGGATCTGGTGCAGCTCATCCGCATCGGTCTCGAGCACCGCGACATCCATTTCGAGATTTTCTACGGCGCCTCCGACAACGCCGCCTCCTGGTGGGACAACAGCAACGCCAGGCGCTTCGGCTACAAGCCGCAGGGCAAAGCCGACGACTACCGCGACGAGGCCATGGCCGCGCAGAAGAAGCTGCCGCCCGACCCGGTCGGCGACCGCTTCCAGGGTGGACCGTTTTGCGCCGCCGAATACGACGCCGACAAACGCGGCTAGACACGCTACGCTTTCCCCTTCCGGCGGGACTCCATGCAACAGACCGTGGGCGTGCTGATGGCGCTTGTGTCGAGCTGCCTCGGCGGCTCGGCGGCGGCGGTGACGCGCTATCTGGTCGGCAATGCCGACGCGGTCACGCTCGCCATTTTGCGCTGGGGCATCGGCTTTCTCTGTGTGTTGCCGGCAACCGTGCTGCTGCGGGCGAAATGGCCGGCCCGCGCCGATTGGCCGGCGGTCGTCGCGCTCGGCATCTGCTTCTTCGGGCTGTTCTTCATCCTCTACAACACGGCGCTGGCCTACACGACCGCCGCGCGCGCGAGCCTCGCGCTCTCCACGCTGCCAGTGCAGACCATGGTGGTCGGCGCCCTGCTCGGCGTTGAACCCCTGAGCGCGCGCAAGTCGCTCGGCGTCGCCATCGCCATGCTCGGGGTCTTGGTCGCGCTTGTCTCCGGGCTCTCTGCGGCGCCGGCCGGCGCCTGGCGCGGCGAACTGATCATGATCGGCGCGGTCTTGTGCATGGCCTTCTACAATGTGTGGTCGCGCCGTTATATCGAGCGCGCGAGCGCGCTCGGCTTCCTCTGCGTCGGCATGGGCGCCGGCGCCGCCGCCTTGATCCTCATCGGCGTGGTCACCGGCCGTGTTGCCGTGCTCGCGGATTTCGGCACCGCGCAATGGATCGCCGGGCTCTATCTCGGCGTCGGCGGCGGCGCCCTCGCCTTCATCCTCTGGGTGCTGGCGCTGCAGCGCACGACGCCGACGCTGGTGGCCAACACCATGACCGTCAATCCGATCGCCGCAGGGCTGCTCGCCGCACAACTCGTCGGCGAGCCGGTCACGCTCAATCTCGTCGGCGGCCTGGTCGCGGTGTTCACCGGCATTTTCATCGCTACCACCGGCGCGCGGCCGAGCGAAAGCGGTCACCGCGCCGTGTGATGCGCACCGATCCTGTGTTAGGTTCGGACGCAATCTTCCGGCCGGGACCTCGCTTGCTCAAACCACAACAATCCGACGATACCGTGATCGTGCCGGCGGGGCTTTCCGGCTATCAACTGCTGGCCGACGCGCGGCTCAACAAGGGCACAGCATTCACCGAGGACGAACGCGACGCCTTCGGCCTGCACGGCCTGCTGCCGCCGACGGTGATGGGCATCGACGATCAGGTCAGCCGCCGCCTGCAGGCCTTCCGCGGCTTCGCTACCGATCTCGAGCGCTACGCTTTCCTGCGCGATCTGCAGGACACCAACGAGACGCTGTTCTACGCGATGCTGGCGCAGAACGTCGAGGAACTGCTGCCCATCGTCTATACGCCGACGGTCGGCGCCGGCTGCGCTTCGTTCAGCCGCCTGTTCCGCAAGGCGCGCGGACTGTTCCTGAGCATGCCGCACCGCGATTCGATCAGGCAAATCCTCGGCAATCCGCAATTCGACAAGACCGAAGTCATCGTCGTCACCGACGGCGACCGCATCCTCGGCCTCGGCGACCAGGGCGCCGGCGGCATGGGCATTCCCATCGGCAAGCTCGCGCTCTATTCCGCCTGCGGCGGCATCGACCCGGCGACCGCGCTGCCGGTGCTGCTGGATGTCGGCACCGACAACCCGGACAATCTGCGCGATCCGCTTTATATCGGCTGGCGCCATGAGCGCGTGCGCGGCACCGACTACGACGATTTTGTCGAGGACTTCATCGACGCGGTGAACGAGCGCTGGCCGCACGTGCTGCTGCAATGGGAGGACTTCGCCAAGGCCAATGCCACGCGCCTGCTCGATCGCTATCGCGACCGGCTCTGCACCTTCAACGACGACATCCAGGGCACCGCGGCGGTGGCGACTGGCACGCTCTTGGCGGCGATCAACATCACCGGCGTGCCACTCAAGGAGCAGCGCATTGCCATTCTCGGCGCCGGCTCGGCCGGCAGCGGCATCGCGCAGCTTTTGTACGCTGCCATGGTCGACGCTGGGCTCGACGTCAAGACGGCGGCGCGACGCTTCTATCTCGTCGACCGCGACGGCTTGCTGCTCGAGGGCATGGACGGCATCGCGCCGTTCCAGCAGCGCTTTGTGCAGCCGCGCGACGCTATCGCCCATTGGTCGGTCGGCCGCAACGACCGCATCTCGCTGCTCGATGTCATCTACAACGCCCATCCGACGGCGCTGATCGGCGTTTCCGGCCAGGGGCGCGCCTTCAACGAGTCGGTGGTGCGGGCCATGGCCAAGCAGAACGAGCGGCCGATCATTTTTCCGCTGTCAAATCCGGTGTCCTGTGCCGAAGCCGCGCCCGCCGACATCGAGCGCTGGAGCGAGGGCCGCGCCGTCATCGGCGCCGGCAGTCCCTATCCGCCGCTCAAGCGCAACGGCGGGCTTTTCACCGTCGACCAGACCAATAATTCCTACGTCTTCCCCGGCCTCGGCCTCGGCGTCATTGCGACGCAGGCGCGGCGCATCACCGACGCCATGTTCATGGCCGCGGCCAAGGCGCTGGCCGATTTGTCGCCGGCGAAAGATCATTCAAGCGGAAATCTGTTGCCGCCGGTCACCGCGCTGCGGCAGGTGGCAACTGCTGTCGCCATCGCCGTCGGCCGGCAGGCGTTGAGCGAAGGCCTGACCTCCGGAGTTGCTGCCGGCGACATCGAGGCCGCGGTGCATGGCAAGATGTGGACACCGCGCTACCGCCCCTACAGGCGCGCCGGTTCGAATACCTGACGCTATGCCTCGGTGCCGACACGCGCCTCGGGATGGCCGCTGAGAAAATGGCGCAGCGCCATGAACAGCTCGGACGCGTGTTTCACCCGCCCCGCGTCGAGCGCCTTGTGAATGTCGTCGACGATCATGGTGCGGATGGCTTCGCTGCCATGCGGCTGGTGCAGCAGATAATTCGCCAGCGCGGTCGCCGCGATTTCCGGGATGTGCTCGTGCTCGCTGAGCGCATCGATCTCATCTTCGCTGAGGCCGCAAAGCGCGATGCAATCTTCCCTTGAGATCATGGCCCGTCCCTCAACCGAAGCCGCCGTTTGCTATTTCTAAGGCCGCCAGTGGAAGACCTCTTGATCCTTATCAATGCCGGCGCCGTCTGGCGCGGATGTCTGCCCGCCGCGACGCCCGCCTATGGTTTCCGTGACCTTTCGATGACCTGTTGATTTGTAACGGTTTTGTGCCCACCGGCGTTGATCCCGATCAATGTAAAAGCGGCACAACCGGAGCATTTTTTTCCGAAATCGAGGAGCCACGCGCATGACCAAAGCCCTGTCGCAGCTGCAGCCGGCGCCGGCGCCAGCCACGCCAAGCGCCGAGCAGCCCTCGTTCGAGACGCTCGACCATGTCGCCCGCGCCATGATGGCGCGCGCCACTCAGGGCGTATCGCCATACGCTCAGATGGCCGCCTGGTTCGACTGGCTTTCGCATCTGACGCGCGCGCCCGGCCGGCAGATAGAACTGGCGTGGCTCGCATCCAAATTGACCGGCCGCCTGTTGGCGCTGGCCGCCGGCCGCTACGCCGATGCCGGGACTCTCCCGTTCGCGCCGGCGCCAGATGATCGCCGCTTTGCCGACCCGGCCTGGCAGAAAGCGCCTTATATTTTCTGGCAACAGGCGTTCCTGGCGCAGGAGGAATGGTGGCGCAACGCCACGCGTCAGGTCCGTGGCCAGCGCCCGCGTACCGCGGCGCGGGTCGCGTTCATGGCGCGGCAACTGCTTGACGGCGTATCGCCGTCGAATATTCCCTGGCTCAATCCGGTGATTATCGAGCAGACGCTCAAGCAGTCCGGCGCCAATCTTGAGCGCGGCGCCAGCAATTTGTTCGAGGATGTCTGTCGCTTTCTGGCGCAGGACGGGCCCGAACCGCGGCCCGGCTTTCGCGTCGGCGAGGACATCGCGGCGACGCCGGGCGAGGTCATTTACCGCAACGATCTGATCGAGCTCATCCAGTACAAGCCGGCGACGCCCAACGTGTTCGCCGAGCCGGTGCTGATCGTGCCGGCCTGGATCATGAAATATTACGTGCTCGATCTGCTGCCGGAACACTCGCTGGTGCGCTATCTGGTCGGCCGCGGCTTCACCGTATTCATGATCTCATGGCGCAACCCGACCGCCGCCGACCGCGACATTACGTTCGACGACTACCGCACCAAGGGACTGATGGCCGCGCTCGACGCCGTCAACAAGGTCGTGCCCGACCGCAAGGTGCACGCCACCGGCTATTGCCTGGGCGGCACGCTGCTCGCCATCGCCGCCGCCACCATGGCGCGCGACGGCGACGAGCGGCTGGCGAGCGCGACGCTGCTTGCGGCGCAGACCGACTTCAGCGAAGCCGGCGAATTGATGCTGTTCGTCGATGAAAGCCAGATCGCCTATCTCGAGGACCTGATGTGGGACCAGGGCGTGCTCGACACCCGGCAGATGGCGGCGGCCTTCACCGCGCTGCGCTCAAACGAACTGTTCTGGTCGAAGCTGACGCGCGAATACCTCCTCGGCGAGCGCGAGCACGGCAACGACCTCATGGCCTGGAACGCCGACCAGACGCGGTTGCCCTACCGCATGCAGTCGCAATATCTGCGCGGGCTGTTCCTGGAAAACCGGCTGAGTGCCGGCCGCTATGCCGTCGAGGGCAAGGTGATCGCGCTCAAGGATATCGAGGTGCCGATCTTTATGGTGGCGACCGAGACCGACCACATCGCGCCGTGGAATTCGGTCTACAAGCTGCACCTGTTCACCGACCGGGAGCTCACCTTCGTGCTCACCAATGGCGGGCACAATGCCGGCATCGTCTCCGAGCCCGGCCACCCCGGCCGCTTCTATCATTTCGCCACGCGGCATCATGACGACCGCTATGTCGACTCGGCGACTTGGCTCGCGCATTCGCAACGCGCGGAGGGATCGTGGTGGGAGCTTTGGTCGGCCTGGCTTGCCGAACGCAGCGACCAGAAGCGCGTCGCGCCGCCCGACATCGGAGCGCCGGCACGCGGGCTGACGGCGCTGGGCGTGGCGCCGGGCACCTACGTGCATCAGCGTTGATCGCGCCTAAAGAAGGCGCACGCCGTAATCCGCAAGAAAAAAGCTAAGCCGTCATCCCGCCGGTGGTGAAGCGCAGGGCGGCGATGCGGTCGAGTTCGGCCTGCTCGCGGGCGTTGGCTTCGGCCTTTTCGCGGGCCTGGTCGCGCTCGTCGAGCATCTCGACCTTCTTTAGTTCCTCGAAGGCCTCGCCCAGGCTCGCCTTGGCGTCGTCGAGCTGGGCTTTCAGCTCATCGGCCGAGCGCTTGAGGTTCTCGCGCCGCGTGATCGCCGCCTTGGCGTAGGTCGGATAGGCGAAATGCGCGGGGTCGTGGATGCCGGCGCGGTCCTGCTCGGTCTTGATCTCGCGGTCGAGATCGCCGGCGATGCGGTCGAATTCGGCGATCATCGCCTCGATCTGGGCGACCTTGCGCCGCTTCTCGTCGACCTGGAATTTCTTCAGGCGGATGAGGGTTTCGCGTGACTTCATCGACTCAATACTCCCCCGAAGCACCGAATTGCGACCGTGCAGCCGAGCCCTGCACGGACATCCTGGACCGTTCAACGGCGCGACTGTGGCGCAATATCGTTAGTTTTCGGTTTCCACGTACGGGAGCGGCCTGAGTGGAACTGCGTCATTTCGCCATCAGTCGGCGCCGAGCCCGGCGAGGATCCGCTCAAGCTCGCGGTAGCCTTCCGCCATACTCGTTGATTCTTCCTTAAGCTGGGCGAGGAAATCCTCCAGCGGCTTGTGCAGGCTGATCGCCTCGTCGACTTCGGCCGAGGAACCCGGCCGATAGGCGCCGAGGCGGATGAGTTCCTCCATGTCGGAATAGGTCGCCATCACCTGCCGCGCCTGGTTGATCGCCGGGAGAAACGCGGGATCGGCGGCGCGCGGCATCGTTCGGGAAATCGACTTGAGGATATTGATCGCCGGATAGCGCCCGCGCTCGGCGATGGCGCGTTCCATGACGATATGGCCGTCGAGGATGCCGCGCACGGCGTCGGCCACTGGCTCATTGTGGTCGTCGCCGTCGACCAGCACGCTGAAAATGCCGGTGATGGTGCCTTGCTCGGTGCCGGGCCCGGCGCGCTCGAGCAGCCGCGGCAGTTCGGTGAACACCGTCGGCGTATAGCCCTTGGCGGTCGGCGGCTCGCCGGCGGAAAGCCCGATTTCGCGCTGCGCCATGGCAAAGCGCGTCACCGAATCCATCAGCACCAGCACGTCCTTGCCGAGGTCGCGGAAATATTCGGCGATGGCGAGCGTCAGGTACGCCGCCTGGCGGCGCATCAGCGCCGGCTCGTCGGACGTGGAAACGACCACCACCGAGCGCGCCAGACCCGCCGCTCCCAGATCGTCCTGCAGGAACTCCTGCACCTCGCGGCCGCGTTCGCCGACCAGGCCAATGACCGACACGTCGGCGGCGACGTTGCGGGCGAGCATCGACAGCAGCACCGACTTGCCGACGCCGGAGCCGGAGAAGATGCCCATGCGCTGGCCGCGGCAGACCGTGAGGAACGTATTGAGCGCGCGCACGCCGAGATCGAGCGGCTCGCCGACCCGCATGCGGGCATGCGCCGGCGGCGGCGAGGCGCGGAACGGATAGGGCGCCGGCCCCGCCGGCAGCGGCCCCTGCCCGTCGATCGGCTCGCCCATGGCGTTGAGCACGCGGCCGAGCCAGCGCTCCGACGGCCTGATCGCGCTCGCCGCCGAGGTGACCACGGCGCGGCAGCCGCGGCGCACGCCGTCGAGCGCGGCAAAGGGCATGGCCAGCGCGTGGCCGCCGTGGAACCCGACCACCTCGCAGGGGATCGAGCGCACAATTCCGGATATCTGGCCGGTCTCGATGGTGAGCCGCGCGCCGACCGACATCGACTGGATCGGCCCGGCGATCTCCACCATCAGCCCGCGCACGCCGACGACGCGGCCATAGATCTCGATGCCGTCGAGGTCGGTGATTTGCTCGGCCAGCGCCTTCACAAGGGCCTCCGCCGTAAACCCGCCCTTAGGCTTACCGGCAAAGCGGCGGTCTTAACCCGGTGTTTACCCGCGTCGTTAATCATTGGGTCATCGTCCGTTGGAACCGGGCAGCCCGAATCGCTTGCGCGCTACCATAAGGGCGAATCCGCGGAGTCGGTTAGGCCCGACTCTTAAACTGGAGAATGAGCCGTCCCGTGGCCAAAAAACCACTCTCTGGCAACATCTTACCCCGATTCGGGGTGCCCTGCCTACGGCGTGCTTGCACGAGAGAATCAGGTTTTGTTAACCATGCCCGGATAGTGTCGAATCGGTTTGTCCCAGAAGCGTTTTTAGAAACTCGCCGCCTTAGCGGCGCTGACCTTAAAGCCCGGTAGCGGCGAGAAGGGGACTTAAATGCGCGTTCTACTCATTGAAGACGACAGCGCGACCGCCCAATCCATCGAGCTGATGCTCAAGTCCGAGAGCTTCAACGTCTACACCACCGACCTCGGTGAAGAAGGCGTCGACCTGGGCAAGCTCTACGACTACGACATCATCCTTCTGGACCTGAACCTGCCCGACATGTCGGGTTTCGAGGTCCTGCGCTCGTTGCGCGTCTCCAAGGTGAAGACGCCGATCCTCATCCTCTCCGGCCTCGCCGGCATCGAGGACAAGGTGCGGGGCCTAGGCTTTGGCGCCGACGACTACATGACCAAGCCGTTCCACAAGGACGAGCTGATCGCCCGCATCCACGCCATCGTGCGTCGGTCAAAGGGCCACGCCCAGTCGGTCATCAACACCGGCGACCTCGTCGTCAACCTCGACACCAAGACGGTCGAAGTCGGCGGCCAGCGCGTGCACCTGACCGGCAAGGAATACCAGATGCTCGAGCTGCTCTCGCTGCGCAAGGGCACCACGCTCACCAAGGAGATGTTCCTCAACCATCTCTACGGCGGCATGGACGAGCCGGAACTGAAGATCATCGACGTCTTCATCTGCAAGCTGCGCAAGAAGCTGGCCAACGCCTCGAGCGGCAAGAACTACATCGAGACGGTGTGGGGCCGCGGCTACGTGCTGCGCGAACCCGCCGACGTCGAGGAGCGCATCCCGGCTTAAGGCCTGGCGGCCGTCACGGCCGGGCAATCGGCGCCAAGCGCCGTCTTCGCCCAAGCTGTCGCGGCCATCCACGAAACTTACGACTCTCTCCAAACTTCAACCCCGCCGGCGACGGCGGGGTTTTTGTTGCGCGGCCTCTTGAACGGACTACGGCATTGCCGTATATACGCCGAACATGCAGGCTGTCGTCGAAACGCCGTCTTATCTCGCCGATGCCGAGCGCCTGTTCACCGCCGAAGAGCGAACGGCGCATCGTTGACCAGGTCGCGGCCGATCCGCGCTGCGGCGTGGTGATCCCGGGTTCGGGCGGCGTCCGCAAGCTGCGCTTCGGATTCGGCGGACGCGGCAAGCGGGGCGGCGCGCGCGTCATCTATTTCTTTGGCGGTGATGACGTGCCGGTTTTTCTGCTCGCGGCATTCGCCAAGAACGAAAAGGCCGATCTGACCTCGGCCGAGCGAACCACATTGGGCAAGCACGTCACCACGATGCTTGCCGATTATCGGAGACGAAGATGAGCAAACGCGCATTCGACAAGATCAAGGCTGGCCTCGACGACGCCCGCACCTATCTCGACGGAACGGCGGACAAGCGCCGCTATCGTGTGCACGTCCCCGAAACCATCGACGTGAAGAAAATACGCGCCCGGCTCGGCCTCTCGCAGCAAGCCTTCGCCGCGACCTACGGCTTTGCGCTCTCGGCCGTGCGCGACTGGGAGCAGGGCCGCCGCCGCCCGGAACGTAGCGCCCGCATCCTGCTCAAGATCGTGCAGAGGGAGCCGGAGGCGGTGACCCGCGCACTGGCGAGTTAACTCGGCGCGGCATCGCAAACAGCCAACGTATCAACATCCCTCAATCGCCTCATGGTGCGACCGGCCTTCAAGAATCCTTGGCAGCAAGGACAGGCATTTGACGACTCGTGCCGCCTTTTGACAGTTGTTATGGCACTAGGATTTTAGTCACATTCCCGCCCCAATCCTCTGCCACAACCACCCTCGCCTTGCTCGGCTGAGGGCGTCGTCGCGAGACGTTTCGATGATGGAGCAATGGAAAGCGGCCGGCGCCGGAGATCAGGCGTCGCTTCTTTCAGGGCCTCGACCGGGCAACCGGTTGCGGCCAGGCGCGGCGCCCGCGGGCGGGGCTCGTTGCCCCGCTCCCGGGAGGTTCCGGGACCCCGCTCGTTGGGCACTATGACCCTTCCGCGAGGAGCTTCGCTGGACAGGGCCGCCTTGGGCGTCTTCGCAGCCGCCCGCGCGTCCAGGTGTAGAACCTGCGCGCGGAAGGCCCGGAGAAGGAAAAGGCGTGGACCTGGAAACGCGGCCCCGGGAACAGAAATCGCCGCCAGTGGAGCGCCGAGAGGCGCCCGCGCGCTGCTTTGCGCGCGGCAAGACGGATACGGCAGCGCCTCGCGGCGCTCCGCTCCCTCGCTCTTTGCGGGGGGAAACCAGCCTACGGCGCCCCCGCGCCGTCAAAGAACAGGGGCGATGGCGCGCGCCTGCTGTCTAAACCGCCGAATTGATAAGCGATGACGTGCGGTGTTCTCAGCCGGAATGTCGTCATGGAGTGCCGAGTCAAGCCCGGCAATGACAGCGGATCGGTGCGAGGCTCCTAGCCGTGCGCCGCCGCGAATTTCAGCACGGTGCCTTGCTCGGCCGCCGCGGGGTTCGGCGCATAGAGCCCGCGCTTGTCGGCGACGGCGCGGAAGGCATTGGTGAGGCCGACCACCGTCTCGGCGGCGCCGAGCACGAAGAAGCCGTCGGCGGCGATCTGCCGGGCGATGCGCTCGAGCACGCCGATCTTGGTCTCCTGGTCGAAATAGATGAGCACGTTGCGGCAGAACACGACGTCGAAATTGCCCAGCGCGGAAAAATCGCTGAGCAGGTTGATCGGGCGGAAACGGATCATGGCGCGCAGCGCCTCCGAGATCTGCCACTGCTCGCCGACCTGCGAGAAATTCCTCACCAGCAGCCCGATCGGCAGGCCGCGCTGCACCTCGAACTGGCTGTAGATGCCGGCCTTGGCCCGCTCCAGCACGGCGCCGCAGAGATCGGTGGCGAGAATGTCGAGGCGCCAGCCCTCGAGCGCCGCTGCCATTTCCTGCAGGACCATCGCCAGCGAATAGGGCTCCTGGCCGGTGGAGGCGGCGGCGCACCAGATGCGCAGGCGCTTCTCGCGCGCCCGCGCCGCAAGCAGCGCCGGCAGGATCGTCTGGCGGACATGCTCGAACGGCAGCTTGTCGCGGAAGAAAAAAGTCTCGTTGGTGGTCATGGCCTCGACCACCTCGACCGCAAGCGGCGTCGTGCTGGCGCCCTTGAGCTGGGCGACCAGCTCGGTGAGGCCGGCCATGCCGTGCTTGCGCGCGATCGGCAGCAGCCGGCTTTCGGCGAGGTATTGCTTCTCCGCCGAGAGCACGAGGCCGGAGCGCTGCTTCAGCAGCTGGCGGAGGAAATCGAAATCCTGCGGGGTCATGGGCTATCGCCCCCGAACAGCCGCGTGAGCTTGCCGGCAATGTCCTTGAGCGGCAGCACCGCCGAGCACAGCCCGAGATGCGCGACCTGGCCCGGCATGCCCCAGACCACGCTCGTGGCCTCGTCCTGCGCGATGATGCTGCCGCCGGCGGCGACCAGCGCCTGGCTGCCGCGCGAGCCGTCGGCGCCCATGCCGGTGAGCATCAGGCCCAGCGCCCAGGAGCCCCAGACCTGCGCGGCGGAAGCAAACAGCGGGTCGACCGACGGCTTGCAGAAATTGACCGGCTCGCCGTCGTCGATGGCGATGACGGCGATGCCGTCGCGGCGGGTGACGCGCATGTGCTTGCCGCCGGGCGCCAGATAGATGGTGCCGGCGTTGATCTCTTCGCCGTCGATCGCCTCATGCGCCGGGTGCTTGCTGATGCGGCCGAGATGCTCGGCGAGGATGGCGGTGAAGGTCGGCGGCATGTGCTGGGTGATCAGCACCGGCGCGCGCTCGATGAGGCCGCCGAGCTGCGCCATCAGCGCATTGAGCGCCTGCGGGCCGCCGGTCGAGGCGCCGATCAGCAGCACCCGCGGCGGCACGGCCGGCATCGCCCGCAGCACGAGGCTCGCCGGCGCCCCCTCCGCGCCGCGCTTGCGCGCCGGGGTGAGGAGGCCCCTGCCCGCCTCGCCCTCCCGCGCCCGCAGGCCGCCCGCCACCCGCAACCGCTTGGCGCGCAGGCCGAGCTGGCGGACCTTTTCGATCAGTTCGCGGCGGAAGCTGTGCGAGCCGGCGGCTTCGCGGCTGCTCGTCGGCTTTGGAATATAATCGGTGGCGCCGAGCGCCAGGGCCTTGAGGCTGATCTCGGCGTTGCGGCGGGTCAGCGTCGAAGCCATGATGACGACGAGGTCGCGCTTCTTCGCCAGCAACAGCGGCAGCGCGGCGAGCCCGTCGAGCTCCGGCATTTCGATATCGAGCAGCACCACGTCGGGATCGGCGCGCTCGATCTGGGCCAGCGCGTCACGCGCGCTGCGCAGCGAGGCGACCATTTCCAGATCCGGCTCGGCCTCTACCCAGCGCGCGAACAGCCCGCGCACGACGACGGCGTCGTCCACGATCATGACGCGGATGCGCCGCGCGATGGTGGCGGCGGAAGAGTGGGTTGCGACGGCGACGTTCATCGGGCCTGTCCGGAAATGGCGCGAACGCTTCGCGTCAAATCAGCCCGACTTCCTGGAATTTCGCTTCGACGATTTCCTTGTCGAACGGCTTCATGATGTATTCGTTGGCGCCGGCATGCAGCGCGCGGGCGATATGAGCGACGTCGTTTTCGGTGGTGCAGAACACCACCTTCGGCGCATCGCCGCCCGGCAACCGGCGCAGCATGCGCAGGAACTCGTAGCCGTCCATCTTCGGCATGTTCCAGTCGAGCAGGATCGCCTCGGGGAGCTGGCGCTTGCAGGCGTCGAGCGCCTGTTCGCCGTCCTCGGCTTCCACGATCTGGAATTCGAGCCCTTCGAGAATTCGCCGCGCCACCTTGCGGATGACGCTTGAATCGTCAACGACCAAACAGGTTTTCATCGCTCAGCCTCATCATGTTGGCGCGGGTGTTTTCCGCGGCTTGGTTTGTCATGTGCAATGCTGTCACGCCGCGACCGCCTTCGCGCCGATGTCGAGGACGCGATCGACATCGACGACGACGAGCAATTGCCCTTCCAGGCGATAGACGCCGTCCGACACGGTGGCGAGTTTCTGGATCGAGATTGGCGGGGTTGGGCTCGCGGCTCGTTTCATCGAGCTTGAGCACTTCGCCGATGGCATCGATCAGCAGCCCGTAGGATTCGCCCTGCGATTCAACGCCGATTGCCATGATCGTGCTGTTGTCTTCGCGCGTGCCGAGCCCGAGCCGGCAGCGCAAGTCGATCAGCGTGACGATGCGGCCGCGCAGATTGAGCACGCCGGCGATCTCCGGCGCGGCGAGCGGGACGCGGGTGATGCGGGCGGGCGCGAACACATCCTGCACGCGCAGGATCGGCAGCCCGAACAGCTGGCCACCGACCGTGGCGGTGACGTATTCCTTCAAATGCTCTTCGTTTTGGTCAGTCATGATTGCTCACGCCGCGCGGCCGACATCGGTCTGCTCCTTGAGCGCCGCGATCAGCCCCTGACGATCGAACTTGGCGACGTAGTCGTGGAAGCCGACGCTGCGGCCGCGCTCGATCGCCTCGGGCGAGGCCGTCGAGGCCAGCGCGATGACCGGCAGCTCGGCGGTGCGCGGGTCGGCGCGCAAGACTTCGGCGAACTGGAAGCCGTCCATCTCCGGCATCTCGATGTCAGTGATCGCGACATCGAAGGACCGCGCCGCTCGTGAGCAGCGCCAGCGCTTCGGACGCGGCGCCGACGGCGGTGACCTGATAGCCGGCGGCCTGCAGCACCGGCGTGAGCATGTTGCGGAAAAACGGGGAGTCGTCGATCAGCAGCACCGTGCGCGCGGCGGCGCGGGCCGGCTGTTCCTTGCGGCGGAACCAGTCCGCGAAGACGAGCGGCAGGAAGTGACCGACGTCGATGATCTCCGTCGCCTGCCCCTTGATGATGGCCGAACCGAGAATGCCGGCGTTGTCGCTCGCCACCTGGATATCGAGGCGTTCCTCGACGATATCGACGATCTCGTCGACCACCAGCGCCATGGCGCGGCTGTCGTCGGAAATCACCAGCAAGCGGCTGTGCCCCCTCGGCCTTGACACGGACGTCCTCGTTCATGGTGATGAGCGGCATCAGGTGGCCGCGGTACTGCACCATGTGGCGGCCGTTCGACATTTCGACCTTGCGTGCGTCGACCTCTTCCAGCCGCGTGATCAGCGCCAGCGGCACCGCCTTGAGCTGCGCCGAGCCGGCGCGGAACAAGAGCAGCGACGTCGCCTGCGCGTCCAAATTCGCGTGCTTGGCACCAGCAGCTTCCGCCGCCTCCATTTGCGAGGTCACGGTGCTGCCGAGCGCGCGGGCGATGCCGTTCGGATCGACGATCATGATCACCGAGCCGTCGCCGAGGATGGTGTTGCCGGAGAACATGGCGATGTGGCGCAGCTTGCTCGACATCGGCTTCACCACGATTTCCTCGGTGTGAAACACCGCGTCGACGACGACGCCGAAGCTCTGACTGCCGACCTGGATGACAACGACATAGCCGCCGTTGTCCTTGGCCGCGGCGGCCTGCTCGATGCCGAGCAGCGCAGTGAGCTTGCCGAGCGGCAAAAGCTTGTCGCGCAGGCGCAGGACCGTGGTGTCCTTGATGCGCTCGATGCGGTGATCGCTGCCGCCGCGTGCGCGCACCAGCTCGACCACGGACAGCTGCGGAATGGCGAAGCGGTCGCCGCCCGCCTCGACGATCAGCGCGGCGACGATCGCGAGTGTCAGCGGGATCTTGAGGGTAAAGCTGACACCCTCCCCGGCAACCGATTTCACGTCGATGGTGCCGCCGATCTGGTCGATATTGTTGCGCACCACGTCCATGCCGACACCGCGGCCGGATACGCTGGTCACCTCGGCCGCGGTGGAAAAGCCGGGAACGAAAATGAACTTGTGAATCTGCGACTCCGGAAGCTTCGCGGCCTCGGCTTCGGACACCAGCCCCTGCGCGATCGCCTTGGCCTTGATGCCGTTGGTATTGAGCCCGCGCCCGTCGTCGGCGATCTGGATGATGATGTGACCGCCCTCGTGATAGGCGGAGAGGCGGATGCGGCCACGCTCCGGCTTGCCAAGCGCGCGGCGCTCATCCGGCCGCTCCAGGCCGTGATCGGCGGAATTGCGCACCATGTGGGTGAGCGGGTCCTTGATCAGGTCGAGCACCTGACGATCGAGCTCGGTTTCGGCACCCTGCATTTCCAGGTCGATCCGCTTGCCGAGCTCGACCGAAAGATCGCGCACGATGCGCGGAAATTTCTGCCAGGCACTGCCGATCGGCTGCATCCGCGTCTTCATGACGCCTTCCTGCAGCTCGGCGGTGACGTTAGAGAGCCGTTGCAGCGGCGCCTTGAATTCGGAATCCTCGTGACGGCGGACGATTTCCAGAAGCTGGTTGCGGGTAAGCACCAGCTCGGAAACCATGGTCATCAGTTGCTCGAGGGAATCGAGGGCGACGCGGATCGACTGATTGGCGCTCTTGCCGCTGTCGTCGTCGTTTGTTTCCGCCGCCGCTGCTTTGGCGGGCCTTGCGGCGATGCGGTTCGATGGCGGTTTCGCGGAAGGCGTGCTCGAGATCGTCAAGCGTGTCTTCGCCGGGAAGCAGCGGACGTTCCAGCACCTGCGGCACCAGCGTGCCGACGGTCTGTTGCTCGCGCGGCGGGCACGCCGAGGCGCTCGACCATGTGTTCGAGGTCGGCGATAAGGTCGGTATCGTTGCCGTCCGGCTCGCGCTGGTCGCGTTCGAGCGTTTCGAGGATGCCCTTGATGCGATCGATGGTGGCGAGGATCAGCGTGACGGCTTCGCCGGTCACCGGCAGGCCGTCGCGAAACTTGCCCATCAGCGTCTCGGCGGCGTGCGCCAGCACTTCCAGCCGCGGCAGTCCTAGAAATCCGCAGGTGCCCTTGATGGTGTGGACGAGACGGAAAATATTGTCGAGGATCTTGGCGTTGTTGGGATCCTGCTCAAAGCGAACGAGTTCGACGTCGACCACGTCGAGACTTTCATTGGTCTCGGTCACGAACTCCCGTAACAGGTCGTCCATTGAAACACGCCTTCATCGGCAGGCCCGGGCCCGCTCGCAAATCCCCGTCGGGACGGTGTGAGTTTGTCGGTGAAGCGTTTAATTTTAGTTGCGAATCGGGCCCGTGCCGCGCGCGCTTAACTCTTCATTAACCGCGGCCGAGTGGCGCGTTCACTGGGCGGCGACGATGACCGTCTCGCCATCCATCGTCATGCTCACGCTAAGGCCGCAGGCTCCGGCCAGAAGGCCGGTATAAAACGGCTGGATGCGGTGAGCGTCGAGGGCCTCGATGCCGCCCTCGCCGGTCAGCAGCGGCGGTATCGCGGCTGGAATCTTGGCGTTGGCGCCGGCGGCGCTGATCTTGAAACCCATCGTTTCGCCGGTTCCGACGGCATCGACGGTGAGCTTGCCGCCGCGCGGAATAGCCTGTCCGGCGACAATCAGCATGTTAAGCACCAGCTTCACCCGGTTTTTGGCCAGCAGCGCCCGCGGCAGGTTCCATTCGAGCTTGGTCTTGTCATCCTCGAAAAATCCGCGAGCGATTGTTTCTGCATCGCCGAGGTCGATCTGGGCCCCGGCGGAGCCGGCGGCGCCGAAGGCGATACGGCAAAATTGCAGCTTGGCGGAGGCGGTCGCAGCACTCTTTTTGATCAATTCGAGCGCGAATGTCTTGGTCTCCTCGTCTTTCTCCTCGGCCAGCACTTCCAGGCCGTTGACGATTGCCCCCACCGGGCTGATCAGGTCATGGCACACGCGCGAGCACAGCAGCGCGGCGAGATCGAGGGGGTTAATGGCGGGGACGGACATGGACGGGTCTCCGGTGGATATGCATTGTATTTACTGAAACGGCGAATCGCCGCACAGGCCAGCGTGCCAGCGTGATACACCGCACCATCACGACCGCCAAGGACCTGGACGGATGGATGGAGAATTGCAAACCGTGGCACGCGGTCACGAAATCACCCCGCAGCGCGCGGCAGAGATCATTGATTCGCTGACCGAAATCGTCGCGCGCGCGGCGGCGGAGACGCTGGCGACATCGTTCTCGACGGTGTCGCGGCGAACTCAAAACCGACTTCAGCCCGGTCACGGCCGCCGACGAGGCTTCCGAGGCCATCATAATCGACGGTCTCTCGCGGCTGCTGCCCGGCATGCCCGTGATCGCCGAGGAAAGCGTTGGCCACAATCCGCCGACAGATCTTGAGCCGAGCTTCGCGATCGTCGATCCGCTCGACGGCACCAAGGAATTTCTCGCCGGCCGCGACGAATTCACCGTCAATCTCGGCATCGTAACGCGTGGTGTGCCGATTGCCGGAATTATCGCCGCGCCGGCGCAAGGATTGCTGTGGCGGGGCGTCGTCGGCCGCAGCGCCGAAAGGCTGCATTTGCGGCTCGGTGCCGGGCTGGCCGAAGCCTACGGCCCCAGTCCGATCCACACGCGGCCGGCGCCCGGGCGCGTCACCATTGCCACCTCGCGCAGCCACCTCGATGAGCAGACCGAAGATTTTCTGGCGCGCATGCCGGTCGGCAAGCGCTATCTTTGCGGCTCCTCGGTTAAATTCTGCCATCTCGCGCAAGGCGATGCTGACATTTATCCGCGGCTGTCGCCGACGCGCGAATGGGACATCGCCGCCGGTTGTGCCATCCTGATCGCCGCCGGCGGAGCGGTGACCGCGCCAGGCGGCGGTGAACTTCGGTTCGGCCACAAGGCCGAGAAATTTCTTATTCCCGGCTTCATCGCCTGGGGCGATCCGGCGCTGGCGGCTTCAACGCAAGCATGATTGTCAGCGCGCGATTGCGCGGGCGAGCGTCGGCCATTTACGCGTGGCGCGGGCGATGATGGAGGCTGGATCGGCCAAAAATTCCGCGCGCGCCTTCTCGCTGTAGAAGAGATAGAGCCGCTCGCCGGTCACCGCCCAAAATAATGGATGGCCGGGGACCGAGGCGTCGCGCGCGATCGCCACCGGGTCGTAACCGCCAAATTGTGGCGTGTACACGTCCGGATGTTCGGCAAAGGCCGCGCGGTTGCCCTCATTGCGGAAACGCCAGACCACGCCGCCAAGGGCCAATTCCAGGTCGGGCCGTCCGGCCTTGGGCGACTTGTCGGTAAAATAGGCGACCGGATCGAAGCCGCTGATCGCCAGGCCAGTGAGGTCATTGACGACCAGGGGCGGCGGCGCGCCTGCGGCCCTGAGACTGGCGGGCGCCAAAATGCCGGCGAACAGCATCGCAGCCCCCAGAAAAGCAGGGTAAAGGCGGGTTTGCAGCGGCTTCCCCGGCTGCCGTGGTGCAGTCATAGTCTTTGCCGACATTCGAACGATTCGGGACTGGCTTACCCGCCACATTATGGCCTGCCGCGTGAGCAACAGGTTAAGCGGGCTTCTCTTCATTGCCAAAGGAGCATTCGATGCGCGCGATCCTGCGCCTTGCCGCCTTAAGCTTGTGCCTCGCCACGTTTGGCGCCGGCGTTGCGGCCGCCCAAACGCCGCCGCCCCCACCCCCGCAGCAGGCCGCGCCGCCGCCGCCTCCCTCGCAAAGAAAGACTTTCCGCGCCGATGAGATCATCCGCGAGGGCCACCACTTTTTCGGGACCGTGTCGCGCGGGCTGGCGCAGGTGGTCGAGACGGCATTCAGCCGCTGGGGCGAGCCGAATGGCTATGTCCTCGGCCAGGAAGGCAGCGGCGCCTTCGTGGTCGGCTTACGCTATGGCGACGGCAAGCTTTTCACCCGCAATGCCGGCGACCGCCGGGTGTTCTGGGAAGGCCCCTCGGTCGGCTTCGATACCGGCGGCGAAGGCGCGCGCACCATGATGCTGGTTTACAATTTGCCGGCGACAGGCGCGATCTATCAGCGCTTTGCCGGCGTCGACGGCTCGGCCTATTTCATCGGCGGCTTTGGCATGACCGCGCTCACCGCCAACAATATTGTCGTGGTGCCGATCCGCTCCGGCGTCGGCTTCAGGCTGGGCGCGAATATCGGCTATCTGAAGTTCACGCCGAAGGCGACGTGGAACCCGTTCTAGGGGACGCGACCAAATCGCTTAATACAATGGCCATAACGGCGAGCCGGGACGCGCTGCTGCGGGTTTAGGTTAATCTTGGCTTGCGCTGGAAGTGGCTCTCCCCCATGCCATGGTTTCTGCGGGGTTTAGGCGGGGAGAGGCGCATTGGAGGCGTCGTTTCATGATTGAACCGATCATGTATTTCGGGATCGGGTTCCTCGTCGCGGCTCTGATCGGGCTTGTCGTCATTCCCCTGGTGCACGGCCGCGCGGTGCGGCTGACCATGCGGCGCCTCGAAGCAGCGACCCCGCTGTCGATGGCGGAAATCCAGGCCGACAAGGATCAGTTGCGCGCGGAATTCGCCATGTCGACGCGGCGCCTGGAAATGAGCGTCGAGCAGCTCAAGACCAAATCCACCAGCCAGCTTGCCGAACTGGGCAAGAAGGGCGACGCCATCAACCGGCTCAAGATCGAGCTCGGCGAAAAGACCGCCACCATCTTCGCGCTGGAAGCGCGCGACAAGGTGTTGCGCGACCAGTTGCGCGCGACCGAGGAGGAGTTCGCGGTCAAGACCAATACCATGCACGATGCCCAGCGGGCCGTGGCCGACAAGGAAGCCGAATTGGCCAAGCTCATGAGCGAGCTCGATGAGCGCTCGACACTGGCCGAAGCGCAGAAAATCGAGATCATCGCGCTGAAGACGCAGATCGATTCACTCAAGGAGCGGCTCACCGAGGCCGGCGAAGAGGTCAAGGCGGTGGAAGATCGCCGCGATGCCGAGCGCGTGGAGCTCAAGGCGGCGACGCAGGAACTCACCGAGGAGCGCGGCAAGGTCGAAAATCTTGGCCGCCGCGTCAACGAGCTCGAGCTGCAACTGGTGGCGCAGACCACCGAGGCGGAAATCCTCGGCCGCCGCGCGATCGATCTGGAAAATCGCCTCACCGATCAGTCGAAGCTGCTCACGCAAAACGAAACCGAGATGCGGCACTTGCTGAACGAGATCGACACCGCGCGCAAGACCGAAGCCGATCTGCGCACCGCGCTTGCCGAGCTCGACAGCCGCACGCAGCTCCGCCAACGGGGCGCTCAAGGCCGAGAAGGCGCGGCTTGAGACCGAGCTTGCCCAGGCCAATGACGAGCGCACACGCCTCGCCCACGAGCTGGCGACGCACAGACGCGAGGCCGAAGAGACCTGGGCGTCCGAGCGTGTCGAGAATGCCTTGCTGCGCGAGCGCATCAACGACGTCGCCGCGGAAGTCGCACGGCTTGCCTCGGCGCTGGAAGGTCCGAACTCGCCGATTGACGCCATTCTCGCCACCGAGATCGCGCGCGATGAGGCAAACAATACCGTCCCAGCAGCCGACGACCACGTCGAAGAGGCGTTCAGCGAAGCCAGCGGCCCGGGCAGCGGCGATCTCGCCGACCGCATCCGCGCGTTGCAATCGCATGCCTCACGCCTGCCGCACAGCGACGAGCCGACGCGAAACTGATTCTTGGCCGTTGATCTTTTCCAAAGACCGGCGCCCGCTTTTCGGGATCGTGCGCGGGCTCGCTTGACACCACTTCACGGCGCTCCTTATATCGCCCGGCCATGACGGCCGGGCGCTTAGCTCAGCGGGAGAGCGTTCCCTTCACACGGGAGAGGTCGTAGGTTCAATCCCTACAGCGCCCACCATCGTCCTGACGAGCAAAGCGGAATCGCCGCCGACATATTGGCAAAGCTGTTGCCGGCGAACGAGGCGGACGTCCACGGCGACTGATGCAGAGCGGGTGCCGCCTAGCATTGAATCAGTTGCGTCGCGGTGCCGGATCGCGCGACAGATTCTTCGCCGCCAGCTCGTCGAGATAATCCTGCCAATAGGCACCGTGCTTGCGGCCGAGATCAAGCAGATAGTCCCAACCGAAAATCCCGGTCGAGTGCAGGTCGTCGAAAACCAGCCGCACGGCGTAATTGCCGACCGGCAGCACCTCGATAATGGCGACATCGCGCTTGCCGGGAACGGTCTTGCGCTCCTCGGCCGAATGCCCCTGCACTTCCGCGCTCGGGCTCTTGACGCGCAGATATTCCGCGGCAAGGTCAAAGCGTTCGCCGCCCTCGAACGTGACCGTCAGCGTCTTGCGGTCCTTGTGCAGGCGCAATTCCGTAGGCCAGGCTTGCGTTGAGGTGCTCATGGCGCGCTTATAGCAGCGCCGGCATTCTCGTCACAACTTGCAAGGTTTCAGCGTTACGCGACGTGCGCGGCGACGTTGATTGCCCCATGCGCCGATTCCATTGCTGACGGCTCTAGTGCAGCCGCGCGGCCCGTTGCACCAAGGGTGCCATGGCGGCCTTTGTCGCGCCGGTTAGATGATCGAGGCGAAGCGTGAGGCAACAGGCCGATCCGCCGCTACGCAGGAAGGCATGCAGCGGCGCTTTGGCGACCTTGTAGCTGTGATCTTCCAGCCTGCGGCGGAGCCCGACGCTGCAGCTCGACAGCACCACCGTCCGCTCGAAGCCGACCGCATTGGCGGCAAATCGCGCGGCGTCGGCACCATCAAGAGCGATGCGTTGCTCCGGCGCGACATGCTCGTGGATTTTCTCGAGCGCCGCTGGAGTGAAGGCACCGGGAAAATAGAGCACGTCGCCACGCGGCAGCACGCAGAATGCCGTATCGAGGTGATAAAAGCTCGGATCGGCAAGAGCGAGCGGCAGGCAAGGCACGCCGAATTGCTTCTCGATCACCGCGCCGGCGGCTACATCCGAGCGAAACCCGCAGCCCATCCAAAATAGCCCGCGCCGGCGGTCCCAGATGCAGTCGCCGGCGCCTTCGAGCGCTACGCCTTGCGGCATCTCCACAATATCGTCGATGAGCCCACGCGCCTGCAGCGCGCGGAACGCGGCCATCAGCACCGGCTGCTCGCGCTGGCGCTCGGGATGGAAAAAACGGGCAAGCAGCACCTTGCGATCGAGCACCACCGCCGCATTGGCGGTGAACACGAGATCGGGCAGGCCTGGCTCCGGTTCAATCGTTTCGACGGCCGCGCCATTCGCGAGCAATGTGCGGTGGAGACCTGCCCATTGCCGCACGGCTGTTGCGTGCAGCACTGAGCCACTGTCGGCCCAGGATTTAGGATCCATCCAGGGATTGATGCTGTAGGTGACCGCAAAATGTTGCGGGCGGCACATCACAAAAAGTGGCGACGACGGTTGCGCGAGCAACGTGGGGTCATTCATCGCAGGTGATCAAGGTCCTCTCGAACGCAGCCCGAATCGGCGGACACGCTGTATTTTACCACGGGTGAAGTGGGGGCGGACCAGGTTCTATTCAATGGCCTTGCCGGTTCGGGCGCTCTCGTCGAGAAGCCGCAGGTTGCTCTGCACGTATTTATTCTCTGGGTCCTTGCGCTGCGCCGCCTTCAAGGTCTCTCGCGCGCGCTTGTAGTCGCCGCGCAGCATGTAGGAATAGCCCTGGTTGTTGAGGATCTCGGGGACGGGCCCGACGATCTTGATCGCCTGCGCATAGGCGCGATCGGCGAGATCGAAGCGGCGCAGGCGGTCGCAAGAGGCGGCAAGCCCGACCCATGCCTCGGCGTCGCGCGGATGCAATTCGACGGCATGGCGGAAATAATTTTCAGCGAGGCCGAAATTCTTGGCGTGATATTGCTTCTTGCCGAGGCTCAAATCGTCGTTGGCGTCACTGCCGAGCAGGTTCGAATCGGCCGATGCCAAAGCATTGCTTCCGGTCGTGTCCGGCTTGAGCTGCTCCGACAATTTGTCCGCCGTGCTGCAGCCCGCGAGCGCCAGGCCGAAGACGAGCAGAAACAGGGCGTTACGCACTTCAATACGCATGACAAAGCCCGTGAGAGAGCGCGCGGTGGCTTGGCCCCGTCAGGCTAGGCGGCGTTGGTTAATATTCCTTCACCTTTCCGCTCAGTAATTCCCGGTGTGAAGCCGCACGAATACCGGCAGCAAGATGACGACGAAGAGGACGGGAAAGATGCAGATCATCATCGGTAGCGCCAGCTTTGCCGGCAGCGCATAGGCCTTTTCCTCGGCAAGCGAGAGCCGCTTGTGGCGCATGTCGTCGCTATAGACGCGAAGGGCGTCATTGATGCTCGAGCCCAGGTCGAGCGACTGATTGATCAAGGTCGCGAAAGAGCGCGCCTCTTCAATGCCGAGCCGGTCGGCAAAGCGCTCGAGCGCGTCCTTGAGCGGGCGCCCGGCGCGGATTTCCAGGTTGGTCATATGGATATTGGCGGTCAGCGAGGGATAGCTGTCGCCCATTTCGCGGCCGATCCGCTCCAGCGATGCCTCCATCGACAGGCCGGAATCGGCGCAGACCACCAGCAGATCCATAAAATCGGGAAAGCCCATGCGATGCTGGGCACGCCGCACCGATATACGCTTGTCGACATAAACCGCCGGCGCAACATAGCCGCCGATGCCGCCGATCATAATGAGGAGCCAGTAAAACGATCCTCCTTTCGAGGTGACCATCGGCAGGATGACACCCAGCGCCAAGGCGACGCCGACGGCGAGCCCGGTGCGGACGAGAAAGAAGAAGGCGACGCCGCGCGGATCGAAAATCCCGGCCTGGACCAGGCGGCGGCGCAGCGTCTTCATGTTCTCGCCGTTGGCGGACGCATAGTGCTTGGTGGTGTATTCGATCAGCCGGGCCACCGCTTGCACGCTGGAATAGCGCAGCGACCGCTTTGAGCTCGCCGCGCGCTCGCGCTCGTCCATGACGATAAGCGACGTGCGCCGCTTCACCGCGCCGCGCACGCGAAACATCGCCATCAACGTGAAGGCGAGCGTGCCGGCGGCAAGGAACACCAGCAGCGCCAGCGCCATGCTGGAACGATCGTGGAAGGCATCGCCAAACAGGGACATGATCATGTGCGTTTAGACCTTGAAATTGACCATGCGGAACATGACGATGTTGCCGATGCCCATCCAGCAGCCGGCCACCGCCAGGATGACCTTGGTCAGGTTTTCGTGCCAAACATGGGCGTAAAAGTCCGGCGTCGATATTTGGATGGCGGCGAAAATACAGATCGGCAGCGCCGAAAGAATCAGCGCCGAAGCGCGACCTTCCGCCGCCAGCGCGCGAATTTTGCGTCGCATCTTGAAGCGCTGGCGGATCACCGATGACAGGTTTTGCAGGATTTCGCCGAGATTGCCGCCGGTCGAGGTCTGGATCGCCACCGCGGTAACGAATAAAGGCAGGTCGTCGGTGCCGACGCGGAAAAACAGGTTGCGCATCGCCGTTTCCAGATCGGCGCCATAGGTAATTTCGTCGGCAACGATGCCGAATTCGCTGCCTGCCGGGTCCGGCATTTCGCGCGCGACCATGCTGATCGCGATCGACACCGGATGGCCGGCGCGCAACGAGCGCACGATGACGTCGATGGTGTCGGGAAATTGCGCGCTGAATTTCCTTTGCCGCCGCCAGCGCAACAGTTTCAGCACAAAGAAAGGCAGGACCAGGCCGGAAAACAGCGCGCCCACGATCGCATGTGACAGCACCCGGTCGAAGATGAGCAGGCCACCGAAGGTCACCGCCATTCCGACAATGATAAAGACAACCAGCCGGCCCAGGCCGAGCGTCAGCCCGGACTGCAGCAGCAACTGGTTGAGATTGATGAGCGGCAGCCGGTATTCGCCGCCGCTCGTCAGCCCGCGCTCACGGCGCAACTGCACCAGCACGCTTTCACGGTCGGCCTTGTCATCGATGACCTGCAGACGCCGATTGATGTTTTTCCGATACGAGGTCTGGCCGTAGAAAAGCAGATAGACCCCTTCCGCAAACATCACCGCCGAGGCGCCGACCAGCAGATAGAAGAGGTAGATCTGGTTGAAACTGAAATTGAACATCGCGCGTCACTTTTCTCTGAGCATGATCTTTTCGGAACACCGGTTTCCACTTTTCGAGATCATGCTCATAGCGGTTGCGAAGGGTCGAAATAAGTTCCAGGAAGCTTGATGCCCTGATTGGCCATCTCGGCGAGGAAGCGCGGGCGGATACCGGTCGCGGCAAAATGGCCCTGCACGGCGCCATCCGGGGCGGTGCCGGTGCGCACGTATTTGAAGATTTCCTGCATCTGGATGATGTCGCCCTCGAGGCCGGTGATTTCCGCAATCGAGGTGACCTTGCGCTTGCCGTCGGACTGACGCTGCAGCTGGACGATGAGCTGGATGGCGGCGCCGATCTGGCCGCGGATCGAGGCGACCGTCATCGGCAGCCCGGCCATGCCGATCATCTGCTCGAGGCGCGAGATCGCATCGCGCGGCGTATTGGCGTGGATGGTGGCCATCGAGCCCTCGTGACCGGTGTTCATCGCCTGCAACATGTCGAAGGCTTCCTCGCCGCGGCACTCACCGAGGATGATGCGGTCGGGCCGCATGCGCAGCGCGTTCTTGACCAGTTCGCGCTGGCGGATTTCACCTTTGCCTTCGAGGTTGGGCGGCCGCGTTTCCATGCGCCCGACATGCGGCTGCTGCAGCTGCAGTTCGGCGGCGTCCTCGATGGTGATCAGGCGCTCTTTTTCCGAAATGAAGGCGGAGAGCGCGTTGAGCATCGTGGTCTTGCCGGAGCCGGTGCCGCCGGAAATGATCGTGGTGATGCGCGCCTTCACCGCAGCGGCGAGGACCTCCGCCATGGCGGGACGCAAGGCGCCGACATCGACCAGCCGGTTGAGGTTGAGCGGCTTCTTGGAGAATTTGCGGATCGACACCAGCGGGCCGTCGACGCCGATCGGGCGCACCGCGACGTTGACGCGCGAGCCGTCCTGCAGACGCGCGTCGCAGAGCGGATGCGATTCATCCACCCGGCGGCCGACCGCAGAGACGATTTTATTGATAATGCGCAGCAGGTGCTGCTCGTCCTTGAAGCGCACCGAGAGCGGCTCGAGCACGCCGAGGCGCTCGACATAGACGCATTCGTGGCCGTTGATGAGAATGTCGTTGATGGTCGGGTCCTTGAGCAAAGGCTCGAGCGGACCCAAACCCGTCATTTCGTCGAGGATTTCGGTGACAAAATCGGCGAGTTCCTGCGCGTTCAGCGCCAGCCGCTCGTTCATCACATATTGCGACACGAGTTGCTGGACATGAGCGCGGATTTCATCTTCCGGCAGTTTTTCCAGCGCCGAAAGGTTGATCTCCTCGATCAGCCGCCGATGCAGCCGAACCTTGGCGTCGAGCAGCCTGTCACTGAGCAGCGGGTTGACCGCTGCCGGCACCGCCGGTTCGGGCGCAATTTCGGCAGCAACTGACGGCAACGCCTCGGCAGCCGGCGCCGATGGCTCATCGATTGCCGGCGCGCGCTCGGGCACGGCCATGCGTCGGGCTGTAAAACGGCCGGCCATCGCTTAGTCCTTTTCATTCATCTGTTACTTCGCGAGCGACGGAGCAAATTTGTGAAACAACGAAAGCGGATTGGCACTCGCCGCCGACTTTGCCGCCGGCGGCTCGAGCACGAGCTTCTTGATTTGCGCGGTAATCTTGTTGCCGGGCTTGACCTCGTTCAGCGGCACGCCGCGATCGATCGCCTCGCGCACCATCGCGTAGTCATTGGGGATACAGCCGGCAAACGAATCGCCGAGAGCTTGTCGCAGATCGTTGCGCCGCAAGCTCGACGAAAACATCCGCTGGGCAAAGCGGTTGACGATGACCTGCGGGTGCGGCCCATCGCCGAGCCGCTCTTTGATCGCCATGACCAGTTGTTTGGCGTGACGCAGCGCCGGCACCGTAGTCTCGCTGACGATGAACAGCTTGTTCGAGCCGAGCAGCACGCTGTCGGTCCAGGAAAACCAGGTGCGCGGCATGTCGAACACGACATATTCGAAATTCGTCGACACCAGATCAAGCAGCCGCGTCACCACGTCGGGATCGAAGGTGCGCATTTCCGCCGGCCGATTTGGCGCGGCAACGACCGCGAGGCCCGATGCGTGATAGGAGAGCATCACCTCCAGCAACTGGCGGTCGAGCCGATCCGGGCGCGGCTCAATTTCCGCCAGATTGAGACGCGGCTCGAGATCGAGATAGTCGGCGACGGTGCCGTGCTGGAAATCCAGATCGACCAGGCAGGTCGCCGGCCGCGCGCGCGGGCCGACGCTGTTGAGCAGGATCATCGCGGTTTGCACGGCCAGCGTCGTCACGCCGGCGCCGCCAACCGATGGCAGGAAGGTGTATATTTTTGCTTCCTTCGGACTCGGCGCCACCCGCCGGACTTTTGGCGACGCGGGCACAGGCACGCACCAGATCAACCGGCGCCACCGGCTTCACCAGAAAGTCGGCGATGTGCATTTGCATGAAGGTGCGGGCAAGCTCCGCGTTGAAGCTTTGCGTTACCGCAACGACCGGCGGCCAGGCGCCGAGCCGCGCCATCAGGCGCTCCATCGCCAGCATCTCGTCGGCGTGATCGGCGTTGATATCGACCACGACCACCGAAGCGCCGGCGACATCCAACGTTTCGCCCATTTCAGTCAGCCGCCCGGATACGACATCGAGATCGATCTGGCTGCTGGTGCCGAAGATGGCGCGCGAGGAACGTTCGAATTCGGCGTCCGTGGTGAGCACCACGACGCGCGTCTGGTTTGAATTCTGCGGTGCGGCCGATACGCATAGCGCTTAACCGCTCACGGCGACTTCGGCGCGGGGGGCGGGCTGCCGGCCGGATCGGCCGGGGTGGGATTGGCCGAGGAGCCTTGCTGCGATTGGTAACTTCCCGACGTGCTGGTGCCGACCGGCTGGATGATCTGGTCAGCGCGATAACGCTGCACTGCGCTCTGCATCTTCTGTCCGTTGAAGGCGATGTTCTTGTCGGCGCTGACGGCCGGCCACGGATCGACCGTTTGCGTTACGATGTTCGTGGCGACGGCGTTGCCGCCGTTGAGCGAAATGGTGTCGCGGCGATCGGTGTATTCCGAGCAGCCGGCGAGCATCGCAGCGAGCCCTGCGATCAGCGCCAGTGAGCGCAAGGTTCCATCAATTGGCATTCGAATACTCCGTTGGCGCCACCAGATCGAGCGTATGCCCGGTGTGCGGCTGATCGGCGGCCGCGGCGATGCGCGCCTCAAGCGGCGTCAGCGCACGTGCCTCGTCATGCGTGAGATCCGTCTTGCCGAGCAGGAAGAAGTCGGCATCGTTCGGTGGAACTGTATCGTCGGTCGGCGTCTTGATGACGTCGCCCGGGCGCGCGGGGCGCACGATGTGCGGCGTGACGATGATGACCAGGTCGGTCTGGCTGTTCTGGTAAGATTTGCTGGAGAACAGCGCGCCCAGAACGGGCACGCTACCGACCCAGGGCAGTTGGTCGATGGTGTGCTGGTTATTGCTCTGCAGGAGTCCGCCAATCATAAAGCTTTGGCCATCGCGCAACTCGACCGTGGTGGACGCGCGGCGCACGATCAGCGCCGGAATAGTGATGCCACTTCCCGTCGAGATCGCATGGCTGGGGTTTGTATCGATCTGGCTCACCTCAGGCACGATCTTCATATTGATCAGGCCGCGGCTGAGCACGGTCGGCGTGAAGGCGAGGCCGACGCCGTATTTCTTGTAGTCGACCGTGATCTGGCCGTACTGCGCCGCCACGGGAATGGGATATTCGCCACCGGCGAGGAAGCTCGCAGTGTCGCCGGAGAGCGCCGTCAAATTCGGCTCGGCGAGGCTGCGGGCAAGGCCCTTCTGCTCAAGCGCGTTGATAGCTACGTCGGTGAGCACGCCGCCGTTGGCAATGCGCGCGATGGCAAAGCCGAACGGCGAGGCGCCGGAGAGCACCCCGGCGGCCACTTCGCCGACCGGGAACGTGCCGCTATTTTGCGGCGCGGAGATCGGCAGGTTCGCGGCGGGCTGCTGCGAGCCGATATTGGTCGTGCTGCTTTGACCGAAGCGGTTCCATTGCACCCCGAGTTCGCGGCCGGCGCTGCGCGAGATTTCGACAAAGCGCACTTCCAGCAACACCTGCTGCGGCTGCATCACCGACACCGAATTGATGATCTCCGGCCCGAACTGGCGCGCGATGGTTACGGCGCGGTCGAGCGTGACCGCATCGGCCACCTCGCCGGTGAGCATAATGCGGCCGTTGACCGAGGTCGCATGCAGGCGCGAGCCGGGGAAGATGCGGGCCAATTCATTGGTCAGCCGGGTGACGTCGTAAGAGACCTCGACGTCGAAAATGCCGACCAGTTTCTTTCCCTCGCCGTAAACCGAAACGCGGGTGGTACCGATTTTCTTGCCTAGAATCGACAGCGTGTGATCGGTGAGCGGGTTGACATCGGCAACCTCGGGATCTCCGACCATGATGTCGACGAAATTGGTGTCGGTACGCACGTCCTGCGATTTGCCGATGGCCACGGACACCATCGCCGTGCGGCGCGCGCCGCTGATCTGCACGACCCGCTCTTGCGCCCGGGCGCCAGCGTCAAAGAGCGACGATGCCGTCAAGGCAATTGCAAACGTCAGGGCAAGCCTGCACAGCCAGTCGCGGCCCCCAGCATGATCTTTGTTACTCACGACGAAATCCCCCAAGTTCTTCGATTTACGCATCAGTGCGCAGCCCGGCTCCCCCCGGTTACGGCCAAGGCCTCGCTTCTCTGTTCGACCGGTACGCTGTATTCCTGAGTTGCCGTCGCGCGGGTGACCACGATGGTCGTGGTGTTGCGCTTATCGCCGGACGGTTCGTTGGTTCCCAGATCCTTGAGTGTGATCTTGCGCGTTCTCCCGTCGGCGGTATCGCCGGCCTTGCGCAGCAGCAGCGACAGGCTGCCGACGGTCGAGGCGAGCGACAGCTTCTGCGCATCGACGGTGTCCACTTCCAGCGTCACCGATTTGGCGACCGCGGCCTTTATCGCGCGTTCATCGGCGCTCTGGTCGATCGCCAGCACGCGCGCGTTCTGCAACACGACTTCGGTCGTGGCGGAAGCCTTGTCGATCTGCCGGGTCAGCGCGACGTCGACACGATCGCCCGGCAGCACGAAGCCGCCGACGCCTTCCACGTCGTTGACGCGAATGGTGACCGCCTTCATGCCGGGCGCCACCAGCGCGGACAGCGTCGCGCGCTGGCCGGCTCCAGTGACCTTCAGCGCCAGCACCGGCTCGTTTGGCTCGATGGCCGCCAGGACGACGCGGTTGCCGCCGTTGAGCAGATCGCCGATCTTGGCAAAGGCGCCGGCCGGCAGCGCTTGGCTCGGCCACGGCACTTCCTCCAACATCGCGCGGTCGAGCTGGGTGCCGAAACGCAACGCCTGCTTGGCCACGACGATGGTCTGCATTGCCACCGCCGGCCTGGTGTCGAGATTCTTCGCCCGCAGATCGGCCTGGTTGTTGAGCCAGGCCTGTGCGACGAAAACGGCGAGCAGGCCGAACACGACGGCGAATGCAATCATCACAACGGTGCTGACGCGCATATTGGTCCCGACACGATACGAAACATCTTTGGCGTATCGGCAGCGACCCTAGCGGCCAAGGAAGTATCCAATTGCTAAAATCGTAGAGCCGCTTATCCGTATGCTAAAGAGCGGCTAAAGGATTATCGAAGACAGTCGCTCTTAATTTACCGAAATTGGAGATATCTTAATGCGCGGTAATATGTGCGCGGCAATTGATTCAATTTGAAAGTATTTCGATACGAATACGGGATTGCGTCACCGTCCGTCGGGCGTGCGCACGCCAAACCAGGCATCACGCACCTGCTGGTAGTGAGTCTGCGTGTCGTAGGGAGAAACCTTGAGGTTGAGCACCTGCGGCGAGAGCCGTCCGATGGCCGCCAACAGACTGTAAGAATTGACGACGCGATCGTGCTGCGCCGCTATGAGATTGGAGCGGGCACTGACCAACTCCTGTTGCGCGTTGAGCACGTCCAGTGTCGTGCGCTGGCCGAGACGCGCTTCTTCGCTGACACCGTTCAGCGCGGATTCGGTGTCTTTAACCTGCTGCGTCGCCGCCAGCACGCTGTGCTTTGCCGACTCGGTCGCCGCCCAGAATTGCAACACGCCGACGCGCGCCTGGTCGCGGGCATAGTCCAGATTGAGCCGTTGCTGCGCTTGCGTTTCCTTCGCCTGTCGGATCAGCGAATATTCGGAACCGCCTTGGTAGATCGGCACCGTGACCTGACCCAGCACCGAAGCGGAAAACGACTGCATCGTCGCCAATGCGCTCGAATTGCTCTGCTGCACGTTGCCTTGCAACGAGACGGTCGGGGCCAGCGCGGATTCAGCGACCTTGACCTGATTCGAGGCGACATCGGCATTGTATTGTGCCGCGGCGACGGTCGGATGCTGCGCAGTGCCGACGCCAATGGCTGCCGTGAGATTATTGGGGATGAAACGATCGACCGGCGAGGCCGGGCTGAGTTTTCCCGGCTCGAGACCGATCGCCTGGCGGTAAACTGCCCGCGAGGTGTCGTGATTTGCTTCGGCGGCGAACAATTGAATTCGTCCGGCAGCAAGACGCGACTCCGCCTGAAACACGTCGGTGGCGGTGACGCTGCCGGCTTCCAGGCGCTGCCGCGTTTGCCCCAATTCATCCTGCAGCACCTGAACGTTGCGGCGCTGCAGCTCGAGATTCGCCACGTCGCGCAATAAATTCATGTAAGCGGTGGCCGCGTTGAGCAGCACCGTCTGTTCCATCGCGCGCAAGTTTTCGCGCCCGGCGAGCACCTGGCTTTCGGCCTGCCTCGTCTTGTTCGCGGTCTGGAAGCCGTTATAGAGCGTCTGCGTAATCGTCGCGCCGCCGCCATAGGGCGCGTTCTCGCCGCTCTGCGTGAAATACGTCGCCGGCGCATTGGGCGGAATGGTCGTGCCGACGTTTTTTATCGTCGTCGACAGCGACTGAATGCCTGCGCTCCCGTTCGCGGTAATCTTGGGACGATAGCCGCTCAGTGCCTGCGCGACGTTTTCATCGGTGGCGCGAAGAAGCGCGCGTTGGGCATTGAGTTGCGGATTGTTCTGGTAAGCATAGGCGAGCGAGGCTTCGAGCGTGTCGGCAAAGGCTTCGCTGCACGGCATCGCCGCCCATGCGACAACCATGACCGCAATCCTGGCCTTAACAGCCCAGAAACTACCAACAGACATTGCCCCGCCTGACGCTTATTCGAGCTTCACGCGTCCCAACCGTAAGCTAGCCTATTATCGTAGGCGGCAAGCGACGATTCTCCAACCATCGACTGGGTAATGTCCGGGCCGTTCGATCCTGATTCTGCCGCGCTGTGACTTTATCGGCTCACTTTTTTATAAAGAGCAGCAATGGCTTATCAGGTCGGTCCGATGGGTGCCGTGGCCTACGTGAATTTGCTCGGGCCGGCTGGGCGGGAAAATGCCCCGGGTGCCGCTTAAAATCGGTGCATAAACGCCGGCCTTTGCGGGAAACCTAGCCGTTTCTACTTGGTTTCAAGGGCATAGGCCCCCTGCCAGTCATCCGGGGGCGGTGCGGCCTGGAACGAGCGGATGCGCGCGGCATAGACGTTGTAGAGGGTAGCAAACCTTGAATCCTGGTCGGCAGCGCGGCCTTCCTCGATAACCGCCAGGGCGCCCGCCCAATCGCGGCTTCGGTAGCAGGACAGCATCTTGATATTGAGATCGCGCCAGCGCTCGAACTGGCCGGTCATGGCAAGGTCGCCGCGGCCCATGATCGCGTAGACTGTCTCCGGCTCCTTTTTGCCTTTGACGGCGACGAAGTCGATTTCCAATACGGCGAATTTCTCCTTCGCCGCCAGCGCGGTCTTTGAACCGGCGATGATTGGAAGCCCGTAGGTCTTGCACTGACCTTCGAGCCGTGAGGCAAGGTTGACGCTGTCGCCGAGCACGGAATAGTCGAAGCGCAGATCCGAGCCCATATTGCCGACCACGCATGAGCCGGTGTTGATCCCGATGCCGATATGGATCGGGATGAACGGCTTGGCATCGTTTTCGGCCTGCTGTTTGCGCGTGTGGTTGAGCTGCTCCACGCGAGCGAGCATGTCGATCGCCGCTTCGCAGGCATTGATCTCGTGGCTGGAATCGTAGAGCGGCGCGTTCCAGAAGGCCATGATCGCGTCGCCCATATATTTATCGATCGTGCCCTTGCGATCGATGATGGCGTTGGTCAAAGGCGTCAGGAAGCTGTTCATCAGCGACGTCAGCCCCTGGGGGTCGTCTTTGTAGATTTCCGAGATCGTGGTGAAGCCGCGCACGTCGCTGAACATGATCGTCATGTCGCGCTGCTCGCCGCCGAGCACCAGCTTTTCCGGTGCTTGCGCCAACTGCTCCACCAGCGTCGGCGACAGATATTGACCGAAGGCCGAACGGATCTGGCGGCGCTTGGCTTGTTCGCTGACAAAATTGGTGAAGATCAGGGTCAGATAGATGAGCGAGCTCGACAATACCGGAAAGGTAAAATCGATCAGCAGCCTATCTTGCGTAAAGAGATACCATGACGTGCCGACGAGCAGCGCGACAATTAGTGCGCCCAACGCCAAAAGAAGCAAAGGACCCAGGATCGGCGTGAGCCAGATGAATATCGCGCCGGCCAACAGCGCGATCGCCAGTTCGACGACGGTGGCGTAGTTCGGCGCCGAAAGCGTCGATTGGGTCAGCATGTCTTCCAGTACTTGCGCATTGATCTCGACGCCAGGCATGGCCGAATCGACCGGCGTCGTCTTGATGTCCAAGAGCCCGGCCGCCGAGGTTCCGATGAGGACGAGCTTGCGGGAAATCCGGTCCGGCGCAACGCGCCCTTCGAGCACGTCGACGGCAGAGATGAAACGCGCCGGGTCGTGCGGGGCGAAATGAACCCAAAGCTGGCCGTTACGATCGGTCGGTACCTCGAAGCCGGGGATTGCAACGCTCTTGATGCCGGCCGCGTCCATCCTGATCAGGATGGTATTGCTGCCGGTCGCGACCCGCAGCATCTCGAAGGTCAAAGACGGCAGGACCTCGCCCTGCGCCTGCATGACCACGGGCACGCGCCGGACGATGCCGTCCCGCTCGGTGCGGATGGTGAAAAGCCCGCGGCCGGCCGCAGCCTTTTCGAGCACCGGAATGTCACGCAGATGGCCGGGAAACTTATACAGGAAGGGCTTTGCATCGCCGCCAAGCATCGCGATGCCGGCAGACGTTGCGCGCGAATTTGTCGCGACAACCGACGGCACCCCCGTCTCGCCCAGCACGACGCGCGATTGCTGTATCGCTTCGGCCATGACCTGGTCGTTGTTCGGCAAGGCCAGTAATTTCTCCCGGGTCGCATCGTCGAGATTACGAAAGGTATCGGCGGCGACCTGCGGCGACATGCGGTCCGGCTCAGCGAAGATGACGTCGAAACCGATGACGACCGCGCCCAGCTTGGTCAGCTTGCTGATCAGATCGGCGATGCGCGTGCGCGGCCACGGCCACTGGCCCAGCGCCCTGAGGCTTTTCTCGTCAATGTCGACAATGACGACCGGCCGTTGCGCGGCAACACGCGGCTTCAGCACCTGAAAAAAGTCGAAAGCCTGCACACGAAGTTCTTCGATCGGCGGCGGATCGGCGATGCGCAGGAAAACCAGCGCGATCAGCAGGACGAGGCACAGCATACGCGCCGGTCCGAACCGCCGAGCCAACTGGACAGGCCACTTCATGTCGAACGAACCAAACCTACGCTTCCTTCAGGGGCTTGCGTCCTCACTCGCGGAACATGCGCATCACTTGATCACGCAAAGGCTTGGTCAGATAGGAAATCATGGTGCGTTCGCCGGTCTGCACGAAGGCCTCGACCGGCATGCCTGGCAATAATCGGATATCGCCAAGCTTGGCGATTTCGTCCCGCGGCATGGCAATGCGAATAAGGTAATAGCTCTGCCCGGTGCGCTGGTCGGTCGAGACGTCGGCGGCGATGCGGGTGACCTTGCCGTTGAGCTCCGGCGTGCTGCGCTGGTTCAGCGTCGACAGGCGCAGCGTCGTGCCCTGGCCAAGCTGGATCTGGTCGATGTCCTGCGGATTGACCCGCGATTCGACCGAGAGCTGGTCGGCATTGGGGACGATCTGCATGATGGTATCGCCGGCGGTGATGACGCCGCCGACCGTATGCACGGCCGACTGGAACACCATGCCGTCCTGCGGCGCCCGGATATCGACGCGCTTGAGCTGATCTTCCGCGGTGACCTTGCGCTCGATGAATTCGCCGATCTTGCTGTCGATCTCGCGCGTTTCCTTGGCCACCTCGCTGGCGAGATCGCGGTCGACCTGGATGATCTGCAGCTCGGTCTCGGAGATTTTGCCGGCGGCCTCGGCCGCCTGCGCAATCAACTGTCCGGCTTCGCCGTCAAGCCGCGCTGCCTCGCGCTGCAGCTCGGTCACCTTGGTCAGCGGGACGAGCTTGAGCTTCCAGAGGTCCTGAACGCCGGCGGCTTCGCGATTGATCAGGGCGGTCTGTTTCTCCTTGGAATCTTTTTGCGCCTGGAAGCCGCGGATTTCTTCCTTCAACTGCACGATGCGCTGGCGCAATTGCTCCTTCTGGCCGATACGGGCGTTGCGCCGCAGCTCGAAAAGCTTGCGCTCGCCGTCGAGGACACTGGCGACATCGGGATTATTGGCCTGCGCCAGCAGGTCCGCAGGAAACTTCACGCTATCGTCGCCGTCGCGTTCGCTTTCCAGCCGCGCCTTGCGCGCCGCGAGTTCGGTCAATCCCTTGGTGACGATGGCGAGATTGGCGCGGGTGACGGTATCGTCGAGGCGCACCAGCACCTGCCCCGCCTTCACGCGGTCGCCGTCATGCACCAGCAATTCGCCGACGATGCCGCCGGTCGGGTGCTGCACCTTCTTGACGTTTGAATCGACGACGATCTGGCCTGGCGCGATGATCGCCCCGGACAATTTCATCGTTCCCGCCCAGCCGCCGACGCCGAAGGCAAGGACGATGACAATGGCTAAACCGGCCGCGATGTGATGGCGAATCGAGCGCCGCGACTCCGACGCCGGCGCGGGACCCATTATTTTTTCCGCAGAGTCGGCGGCCTTGCGGACAAGATCTCCAGTTTTACTTACGAAGTTCATGATTTTGCCGTTGCGGTGTCAGGCACGACTTTAAGCGGGCGCGCTACAATGCCCTCTCGCGGCTGCATGCGCGAGAGGATTTCTTCCTTCGGACCGAAGGCGAGCCCGCGCCCCCCGTTCATCATCAGCAACATGTCAACGCTGGCGATGGCGCTCGGGCGGTGCGCAATAACAATGACGATCCCGCCGCGCGCGCGCACGCCCAAGATGGCGCGGCTCAAGGCGTCGTCGCCTTCGGCATCGAGATTCGAGTTCGGCTCGTCGAGCACGACGAGGAATGGATCGCCATAGAGCGCGCGCGCAAGCGCGATGCGCTGCGCCTGCCCGGCCGACAAGGCGTGGCCGCCCTCTCCGATCTGCGTGTTGTAACCGTCGGACAGGCCGACGATGAGGTCGTGGACGTTGGCGGCATTGGCCGCTGCGATGACCGGCTCCGATTCCGGCCGCGGCGCGAAGCGGGAGATGTTCTGCGCCACCGTTCCGGCGAAAAGCTCGACGTCCTGCGGCAGATAGCCGATGTGACGGCCGAGCGCCTCGGACGACCATTGATCAAACGCGGCGCCGTCAAGGCGGATACGGCCTCGCGCCGGGCGCCAGACGCCGACCAGCATGCGCGCCAGCGACGATTTGCCCGAACCGCTCGGCCCGATGATGCCAAGCGCATTGCCGCTCTGCAGACTGAGGTTGATATCTTGCACCACAACGCGACTGCTGCCGGGCGGGATGCAGGCGATACCCTCGACCGTCACGCTCTTGCGCGGCGGCTGCAGCGCCATCACCGCCGCGTGCGCCGGCATCATGCCGAGCAATTTGGTGAGCCGCTGCCAGCTTTGCCGGGCGGCGACAAAGCCTTTCCAGTTTCCGATGGCGAGATCGACCGGCGCAAGCGCGCGCGCGCTCAGAATCGACCCGGCGATGATGATGCCGGCGGTCGCCTCCTGGTGAATCACCAGCCAGGCGCCGACGGCGAGAACGGACGACTGCAGCATCATGCGCAGCGCCTTTGAGACGGAACTGAAGCCGCCGGCCACGTCGCTCGCGCGCCGCTGGCTCAGCATATATTTCTGGTTGGCATCGCCCCAAAGCGCGGCGATGCGCCCGGTCATGCCCATCGCGGTGATCGCCTCGGCATTGCGGCGGCTGGTTTCGGCGAGGATGTTGCGCCTCGTGGCAAAGCCGGTCGCGGCCCGTGTCGGCTCGCGGGTCATGACTTCGGTCATGTAGGTGAGCGCGCCGAGAATGATCGCGCCGATCAGCGCCGCCAGGCCGATCAATGGATGAAAGGCAAAGCACACGGCGAGATAGATCGGCAGCCACGGCAAATCGAAAAGTGCGATCGGGCCGAGGCCCGACAGGAACGAACGCACAGTGTCGAGATCGCGCATCGGCTGCATGCCGTCGGTGCGGCCGCCGATTTTCAGCGGCAGTTGCACGATCGTTTCATAGACGCGGCCGCTGAGCGTCTCGTCAAGCGAGCCGCCAATGCGCACCAGGATGCGCCCGCGGATCATGTCGATCAGCGCCTGCGCCGTGAACAGCCCGCCGGCGAGGATGATGAGCCCGACCAGCGTCGGCACGCTGCGACTGGGCAGCACGCGATCGTAGATTTCCAGCATGAAAATCGCGCCGGTCAGCATGAGGATGTTGCTCATGCCGCTCATCAGCGCCGTCGCGATGATGGCGTCGCGGCAGGCCGACAGCGCCGTCGCGAGTTCGGAGCGTTGCTGGCTCGGAGAACGGTTCACCGGTCGCATCAGTTCCGATCCTTAACGAGTTCTTGCTCGCGGCCGCGCTGGCAAGGGATTGGTCATCATATCAGGTGTTGCCAGCTTCGGGGCCGGTCCCGGTGACGATTATTCCGCCTTGAAAACAATGGCTTATAGCATAGAACCGGCGGAACAATGACGCCGATCAGGCGGGAGCGGCGGCGCAGATTGCGATTTTGGTAAACCGGCTTCGTCAAATCCTGGCGGCAGAATTCACTAGAAAAGGCCCCTCGGCACCCTGCGAACCGCTTAATCATCAAAGAATACCGCGGAATTTGAAGCTGCCCAGCGAACTATCGTTACCAGGCGATCAACGCTAATCTTCGCCCCTCATGCTGCACCAACGCATCGATTTTCCGCATATCCAGTTCGGCCCGTTTCGCGCCAGCGCTTATCGCATCCTGCAGTTTGCCACCATTGTCGTCGGCCTGGCGGCGATGACCGCGATGACGGTGCCCGAGCTGCGGGCGCAATTTCACGTCTGGCTGTCGATCTCGCTCTGGTGCTGCCTCGGCATTTTTGCCTGCGAGCTCGCGTTCAAATGCTGGCCGGGCGCCAACGCCAAGGATGAGCCGAATTACCTGTTCACCGCCGCCGGCGTGATCGACGTTCTGGCCGTGGTGCCGATACCGGTTGCCCTGCTGGTCGGCGTCGCCCCCGACATGGCCTGGTTGCTCGCCTCGCTGTGGCTGCTCAAGCTCACGGCGTTGGTGCCGGGATTTGCCCTGCTCGGCCGCGTGATCTCGCTCGAAGCAAGGCCGCTGGCGAGCGTGCTCATCATCTTTCTCATCGTCTTGCTGCTCGCCGGCACCGCGCTCTACATTCTCGAACGCGGCGGGCAACCGCAGAGCTTCGGCAGCCTGCCGCTGTCACTATGGTGGGCGGTCACGACGCTCACCACGACCGGCTATGGCGATTCGGTGCCGCAATCGTTTCTCGGCCGCGTGATCGCCGGCATGGTGATGATCTGCGGCCTCGGCGTGTTCGGTCTATGGACCGGCATTCTCGCCAACGGTTTTGCCGCCGAGCATCGCCGCCGCGACTTCATCCGCAACTGGGATCTGGTGACGCGCGTGCCGTTTCTGCGCAATCTCGATCCGCCGGCCATCATCGCGCTCACGCGCATGTTGCGGCCGGTGGAGCTGGCGGCACGAACCATCGTTGTGCGCCGCGGCCGGCCCGGCGATTGCATGTATTTCATCGCCTCCGGCGAAGTCGAGGTGAAGATCGAGCCGCAGCCGATCCGGCTCGGCCCGGGATCGTTTTTTGGCGAGATCGCGCTGCTCAAGGACAGCATGCGCACGGCCACCGTGGTCACGACGGCGCCTTCGACATTGCTGCTCCTGGAAGTGGCCGACTTTCGCGATTTCATGGCGCACCATCCGGATCTGGCAACGGCGATCGACAAGGAAGCGACACGCCGCGCCACCGCCAACAAGGGCGGGCCGCCCGACGAGCGGCGGCCGACCCCGCAGCTCGCGCATGACCGTGGCGATGACTATGAATAATATGAATGAGGCCGGTCTTTGTGATGGCGATCACAGCCTATTGCTTAATTTGCGGCTCAGCTAATAATTGCGCCCGCGTTGAGCGACGAGTGTCGACCCCTGAGGTTTGAAAAGTCCGTGCGACGGCATCCCTCAATGCGGGTTCGTTTCTGGGGCGTGCGCGGCAGCATCGCGTGTCCCGGGCCCGAAACCATTCGTTATGGCGGCAACACCCCCTGCATCGAGGTTCACTGCGGCGACAAGGTGCTGATCTTCGACGCCGGCACCGGACTGCGGGCGCTAGGCAATGCGCTGGCGAAGAATTCGAAGGTCCGCGACATCAATATCTTCCTCACGCATTGTCATCTCGATCACGTCATCGGCCTGCCGTTCTTTGCTCCGTTTTTCACCGAGGGTTATCGCATCCGCATCTGGGCGGGCAATCTTTTGCCGGGCGAGAATATCGAATTGGTGATGCGCAAGATCATGAGCTCGCCGCTGTTTCCGGTGGAGGTCGAGATTTTCAAGGCCATGATCGAGTACCGCGATTTCCGTTCCGGCGAGATTTTGAAGCCATTACGACGACATCACGCTGCACACGGCGCCGCTCGATCACCCGGACGGCGCCAGCGGTTATCGTCTGGAATACGGCGGGCGCACGTTCGCCTTGCTCAGCGACACCGAAGGCTTCCCCGGCAAGCGCGACCGCGAACTTGTCGAACTGGCGCGCGGCGCCGATCTGGTGGTCTACGACGGCACCTTCACCGAAAAGGAAATCGCTTCACGCGCCGGTTGGGGTCATTCGACCTATATCCGCGGCATTCGTCTGGCGGAACAGGCCGGCGCCAAGCAACTCTGCCTGTTTCATCACGACCCTTCACACGACGACGATTTCATGGATGCGCTTGCCGCCGAGGCCGACGATGCCTGGCCCGGCACGATCATGGCGCGCGAAGGCCAGATCGTCGATCTGTGAATACGCTACCCGCCAAAACTGTCTGCATGTATCCCAGCAAGAGATCGGTTCCGCTGGCATCGCATTCTGGTTGACTGTGTTTTTTTTAATCCCGGCGCCGGTCGGGCGAGCTGACGCAAGGAGTGTTCGATGCACGAGACCGTGGTGGCGCTGGGATTTCTTGCCGGCGCCCTCTACATCGCCAGCCACTACATGAAGACGATGATCCCGTTGCGCATCTGCGAAATCGGCAGCAACATATTGTTCGTCGGCTACGGCATCATGTATCCGTCCTATCCGACCTTTGCCCTCTACGGCATCCTCATCGTGATCAATTCGCTGCGCCTCTACGAGATGGTGCAGATGCTCAAGAAGGTGCGCACGGCCTCGAGCGGCGACCTGTCGATGGAATGGCTCAAGCCGTTCATGCACAGGCACGCTTACAAAAAAGGCGACGTGCTGTTCAAAAAAGGCGATGAGGCCGATGAAATGTTTTACATCGTCAGCGGCCGTTGCCGGGTGAAGGAGCTCAACCTCGACCTCGTTCCGGGGCAGATCGTCGGCGAGCTCGGCTTCCTCAACCCGGAACACAGCCGCACGCAGACGGTCGAATGCACGGAAGGCGGCGACCTGCTGACCATCACTTACGATAAAGTGCGCGAGCTTTGCCTGCAGGATCCGAGCTTTGGCTTCTATCTGCTCACGCTCACCAGCAACCGGCTGCTGCAGAACGTCCACCACATGGAACAACTGCTCGAGGCGCGGACCCAGCCGGCGCCGGCGTGACAATTTGGCGCTCCCTAGCGGGACTCGCTCAGCGCTCGATAGTCACGCCACTACCTTCATCTGGTCACCGACGCGGCGTTTCAACGACAATGAAATCCTTCCGAATGGTGTCACGATACTGACGCGACCGCAAATCCGTACGATGGTACGGCGACGAGCATTTTCACATTGTACAATACAGAACAGCGCAATACCGATTTGGGCGTCATATTGAACTCAGTGGTAGCGTCGTCATGCGCGCGCGAAGACTTACCGTGTATCGAAAGATTGGCGCGTCTGATGTGGGGTGTGCCTCAAACGGCCCGTGACGGGAACCGGAAAAATCGAAAGGCAATTGGAATGATTGCCTTGCAACAAGAGGATACGCTCATGAACTCTTCTATCATCAAGCGCTCAGTCGTCATCGACAAACACAAGACTAGTGTAAGTCTCGAAGATGCATTCTGGCGCGGTCTGAAGGACATCGCGCATCGCCAATCGGTGACCCTGTCCAGCCTGGTGGGTGAGATCGACAAGTCCCGCCTCCAGTCCAACTTGTCGTCGGCCATTCGATTGTTTGTACTGGATCGGCTGCGCAGCCAGGCGCCGGGTCAGGCTTCGAACGGTCACGACCGAACTGAAGCAAACTACGTGCGGCAGAGCGAATTCACCCCCATCTGACCTCGGCGGGCAATGGGACAACCCGCGATGCCCGTCAGCACCGGCTTTACGGATTGTTTCCCAATCGACGCTATCAGATACCGATGCGCGCCCGTCTCGTTTGGATCCTTCTCGCCGTCGCTGCAGCGATGTCATCGGCCCATGCTGCCGATCTCATCGAGGCGGCGCCGACTGCCTGCGATTGCGGTTCCAACATGATCACAATCTACGACTTCGAGCCTGGCGTGGTAACGCGCCATTGGAAGACCGATTGCGAATGCCGTTATGTGCCCCACGCACGGAAGCCCCTGAAGGTCGCAACGCCGGTCGGCCTCCAATATGACGAGCCGTTCGTTGACCCGTGGCGACGCTGGTAGCTCAGGCAAGCGCACCAGTGCTCTGCCCTTGAGTGCCGGCTTGGACGGGAAGCCGGCAGACACAGCATAAACTGTCGCCAACATTCGTCAGGTTCGAGTCCACGATTCAACGTGGGACAATCTCGATTAAAAAAAACAGCTATATCAATGCGGTGGAAATTTTTTGGCGCTCCCTAGGGGACTCGAACCCCTGTTTTCGCCGTGAGAGGGCGACGTCCTGGGCCGCTAGACGAAGGGAGCTTATGGCCTGAGGCTTTCGAGATAGCCTCGATATCCGGCAGGCGCAAGGCTAACCTCCGCCAGCCATGATCGACAGCATCGCCAAATACGTGAATGCCGACACAGGGCTGGTCCACCGCGGCCGCTTCGTCGACACCACCTTCATGATCGCGGTCGACGATGCCGATTACCTCGTCCGCATCGAGCAGGGCCGCGTCACCAGGATCACGCCGGGGCCGTTCATTACCCCGAACTACAGCTTCGCCTTGCGCAGCACCCGCAGCGTCTGGGAAAAATTCTGGCAGCCGCTGCCGCCCATCGGCTTCACCGACATCTTTGCGCTGGTCAAACAGAAACTGATGCGCGTCGAAGGCGATTTGCATCCGTTCATGGCCAACCTGCTCTACTTCAAGGACGTGATCGCGGCGCCGCGCCAGGAAAAACAAGAAGAGGCCGCGCGATGAGCCCGCGCTTCGAGCCTATCACCGGCCGCTATCTCAATCTCGAGCTGCTCGGCAAGCCGCACCGGCTTTATGTCGAGGAAGCCGGCCAGGGCATTCCCCTGCTCTGCCTGCACACCGCCGGCTCCGATACCCGGCAGTATCGCGGCGTGATGAACGATGCGCGCGTGCGCGAGCATTTTCGCGTCATCGCCTTCGACATGCCCTGGCACGGCAAGTCGTCGCCGCCTGTCGGCTGGCAGAACGCCGACTATCAGCTCACCTCGCGCGACTACGTGCGCATGATCGTCGAGATCGCCGACGCACTCGACCTCGACAGACCGGTCGTGATGGGCTGCTCGATCGGCGGCCGCATCGTGCTGCATCTCGCGCACGAGCAGCCGGAGCGCTTCCGCGCGCTGATTGGACTGGAGACCGCGGCCTTCACCGAACCCTATTACGATCTGTCGTGGCTCAATCGGCCCGATGTGCACGGCGGCATGGTCAGCGCCGGCGTCGTCTCCGGTCTCATCGCCCCGACCGCGCCTGTGGCCGAGCGCTGGGAAACGCTGTGGCACTACATGCAGAGCGGCCCCGGCGTGTTCAAGGGCGATCTGCATTTCTACATGATCGACGGCGACATCCGGCCGAAAGTCGGCGAGATCGATATCAAGCGCTGCCCGATGTTCTTCCTCACCGGCGAATACGATTATTCCTGCACCGCTGAGGGCACGCTCGCGGTCGCCGAGAAGATCGGCGCGCCGGCGACGATCATGAAAGGCCTCGGCCATTTCCCCATGAGCGAGGACCCCGAAAGGTTCGTGTCTTATCTCTTGCCGGTGCTGGAAAAAATTCGCGGTCAGTAGACCGCGCTAGCGCCGCAGCATGCCGCCGAGCGTGCCGCGCACGATGGCGCGGCCGATCGTACCGCCCATCGAGCCGCCGAGCGATTTGCCGAGATCGGCGGCAATCTGGCCGGCGACGCGGTTGGTCACCGAACGCGTCACCTCGCGCGTGACCAGTTGACCGGTGCTCAGCCGCTGGCCGCGCGGGCGGTTGGTGCCGAACACCGTGCCCAATACACCGCCAAGCTGTCCGAGCAAGCCGCCACCTTCGGCGCCGGGTTGAGCCTGGCCGGCCGTTCCGGGGACCGCCGTGGCGCCGGTCTCGTGCATGCGCTTCTGCAGCATTTCGTAGGCCGACTCCGAATCCACCGCGGTGTCGTATTTGCCCTTGAGCGGACTGGCCGCAATCGTTGCCGCGCGCTCCGCCGGCGTGATGGTGCCGAGCCGCGCCGACGGCGCGCGAATGGTGGTGCGCTCGACCATCGACGGCACGCCGTCGCCCTCGAGGAACGACACCAGCGCCTCACCCTTGCCCAGTTCGGTGATGATCTGCGCGGAATCGAGCTTCGGATTGGGCCGGAAGGTGTCGGCCGCCGCCTTGACCGCCTTCTGGTCGCGCGGCGTAAAGGCGCGCAAGGCGTGCTGCACGCGATTGCCGAGCTGGGCCAGCACGGTCTCGGGAACGTCGAGCGGGTTCTGCGTGACGAAATAGACGCCGATGCCCTTGGAGCGCACCAGCCGCACCACCTGCTCGATCTTCTCGAGCAGGGCCTTCGGCGCGTCGTTGAACAGCAGGTGCGCCTCGTCGAAAAAGAACACCAGCTTCGGCTTTTCCGGGTCGCCGATCTCGGGCAGTTTCTCGAACAGCTCCGACAGCATCCAGAGCAGGAAGGTCGCGTAGAGCCGCGGATTGGCGATCAGCTTGTCGGCGGCGAGGACATTGACGATGCCGCGGCCGTCGCGGTCGACGCGCATGAAATCGGCGATATCGAGCGCCGGCTCGCCGAAGAACGACGTGGCGCCCTGGTTTTCGAGCACCAGCAATTGCCGCTGAATGGTGCCGACCGTCGCCGCGGTGACGTTGCCGTATTGTTTCTGCAGCTCGGCGGCATTCTCCGACACAAAACCGAGAATGGCGCGCAGGTCTTTCAGATCGAGAAGCGTCAGCCCCTGCTCGTCGGCGACGCGAAAGGCGATGTTGAGCACGCCTTCCTGGGTGTCGTTGAGCTGCAACAGACGCGACAGCAGCAGCGGCCCCATTTCGGAGATGGTGGCGCGGATGGGATGGCCTTCGGCGCCGAACACGTCCCAGAAAATCGTCGAAAACTGATCGGGCTGATAGGTCAGCCCCATCGCCTTGGCGCGCTCGACGAACGCAGGCTTGGCCTCGCCGACCGCGCTGATGCCGGAAAGATCGCCTTTGATGTCGGCGGCGAAAACCGGGACGCCGGCTTGCGCAAAACCTTCCGCCAGGATCTGCAAGGTGACCGTCTTGCCGGTGCCGGTGGCTCCGGTCACCAGGCCGTGGCGGTTGCCGTATTTGAGACTGAGCACCTCATATTTCGTGCTCTTGCCGACGACGATGCCGTCTTTGGGATTGGCGTTCCCGGATACCGCATTTGTGCCCGGGTCGGTACGCGGCTTCACTGCCATCACGCAATCTCCAACAGGTTGGAGCGGAAACTAGCACCCGCTCCCCGTCTTGCAAACGCGCTCAGGGGGCAATGGGAAAGGTCAGGCGGCCGACCGGCTTCAAGGTCGCAAGGTCGAAAACGCGGACCTCGAGCGATCCGCCGATTTCGATGGTGACGACAAGACGATCTCCCGACGCGGTGGCCGACAGAACGCGCGCGCCCTTCGGCAATCGCTCGGCGACCTCGCCGACCGCGGGCGCACTTCCCCCGGCGTGGAAAACGCGATAGCCGATGACCAGGAGCACCGCGCCGATCGCGACGAAGGTGGTGACGCTGGCGATCAGCATCAGCCAGCGCACCTTGGCGATGGCGCGCTCGGCCCCCGGATTGAGTGGCTTTTCGTCGTCGGAGAATGCCTGAGACATGACTGACCTCGCCGTCGAGACATGTGACTATCGCCGCCGAGGAAGCCGGCGAGCGGCTCGACCGCGTGCTCGCCGCGCACATCCCGGCGCTGTCGCGCTCGCGGCTGAAGGCGCTGATCCTCGACGGCCAAGTCACGATCAGGTGCGATCGCGGCGCGCACGATCCGCGATCCGGCCGCGCCCGTCAATTCCGGCGACACCATCAGCGTGACGCTGCCGCCGCCGGAGCCGGCGAAGCCGCAAGGCGAAGCGATCCCGCTCAACATCGTCTACGAGGACGACGAGCTCATCGTCATCGACAAGCCGGCGGGCCTCGTGGTGCACCCGGCCGCCGGCCACGCCGCCGGCACGCTGGTCAATGCGCTGATCGCCCATTGCGGCGACAGCCTCTCCGGCATCGGCGGCGTCAAGCGGCCCGGCATCGTGCACCGGCTCGACAAGGACACCACCGGGCTGATGGTGGTGGCCAAGACCGACCGCGCCCACCGCGCGCTCGCCGCCCAGTTCGCCGACCATGGCCGAAGCGGGCCGCTGAGCGCGGCTATCTGGCCTTCGTCTGGGGCGCGCCGGCGCGGCCGAAGGGCACGATCGACGCCGCCGCTCGACCGCCACCCGCGTGGCGCGCGACAAGCTCGCCGTGCGCGAAGGCGGCCGCGCGGCGATCACCCATTGGCAGGTGCTGGAGCGCTACGCCGGCACCGACGGCAAGCCGGTCGCCAGCCTGCTCGCCTGCCGCCTGGAGACCGGCCGCACCCACCAGATCCGGGTCCATCTGGCCCATATCGGCCACCCGCTCCTGGGCGACGCCACCTACGGCACCGGCTTCAAGACCAAGGCGGCGCTGCTCGCCGCCCGAGGCGCAGAAGGCCCTGGCGGGCCTTGGAAGACAGGCCCTGCATGCCTATTTGCTGGCTATCGAACACCCCGTAACCCGAGACGTCCTGCAGTTCCGCTCGGAACTGCCGGCCGATCTTGGGCGTTTGCGTCATGCCCTTGCGCAATCCACCGCGGCAGCGCGCGAACGTTCAAAATAGGTCAACTATACCAAGGGTTTGTCGCAAATTCGCGGCGCTTTCCGACGGTCACGGCGACGTGACGGGCGGACACTTTCTTTCGCCCCGCCGCTCCAGTATGTTGCACCTGCGATCTGCTTTCGCAGTCGCAACATCCGACCTGCATCGCCGGCTCGGGGAGCGGCGATGTCAATCGCCTGCCGATCAATCGGGGGCCTATTAAGGAGGGCGCTATCATGGCCCGTTCTGCCGCACTGCCGGCACTGACCGCCGAATCCGGTCTTTCCCACTATCTGGAAGAAATCCGCCGGTTCCCGATGCTGGAACCGCAGGAGGAATACATGCTGGCGCAGCAGCTGGCGTGAGCACGGCGATCGCGACGCCGCGCACAAGCTCGTCACCAGCCATCTGCGCCTCGTCGCCAAGATCGCCATGGGCTATCGCGGCTACGGCCTGCCGATCTCCGAGGTCATCTCGGAAGGCAATGTCGGCCTGATGCAGGCGGTCAAGCGCTTCGAGCCGGAAAAGGGCTTCCGCCTCGCCACCTACGCCATGTGGTGGATCAAGGCGGCGATCCAGGAATACATCCTGCGCTCGTGGTCGCTGGTGAAGATGGGCACCACCGCCAACCAGAAGAAGCTGTTCTTCAACCTGCGCAAGGCCAAGAGCAAGATCTCCGCGCTCGACGAGGGCGACCTGCGCCCCGATCAGGTGAAGATCATCGCCAAGCGCCTCGGCGTCACCGAGCAGGACGTGGTCGACATGAACCGCCGGCTCGGCGGCGACGCGTCGCTCAACGCGCCGATCCGCGACGACGGCGAAGCGGGCGAATGGCAGGACTGGCTGGTCGACGACGCGCCGAGCCAGGAGAAACATCCTCGCCGAGCAGCGAGGAGAGCGACAACCGCCACCAGGCGCTGATCGGCGCGCTCGACGTGCTCAACGACCGCGAACGCCGCATCTTCGAGGCGCGGCGGCTCGCCGACGATCCGATCACGCTCGAGGATCTCGCCGCCGAGTTCGGCGTCTCGCGCGAGCGCGTGCGCCAGATCGAGGTGCGCGCCTTCGAGAAGGTGCAGAAGGCGGTGAAGAACCGCATCGCCGCCATGGAGCAGCCGGAAGCGGCGCAACCGGCGCTGCACTAAACGAAGCACCTATTCGTTGCGAAATGGCCGGGCCTGTCCCGGCCATTTTTTTGCGCGCGTACGCCGGGAAGGCGCGAGCCGGGTGAGGGCATTGCACGGCCCCTCACCCGGTCGCCTTCGCTGTCGCGGAGTTTATCATCGGGCCGGCCTTCGGCCGGACCCGTTGGGCGACCGACCTCTCCCCGCATTGCGGGGTGAGCAAACCCGCCCGCGGGCGCCGCGCCCACCCCGCGTTCTTGAAGCGTCCTGCAGGAACGCCCCTCATTTTGGGTAGGCTCGATGGGTATATAGTCCTGTAGGAATAAAATCAAGAAATTTCATTTATCTAAAAAAGTGCGCTCAAGTCGAATGAATTTCCACCGAGGGGTCCGCGCGCTTAGGATCAAATCTCTCGTCGCGCAAAAAATGCGCATATTCCACGCGGCGCAAACTATCGATCATCTGTTCTATTAAAACGCCTCGCGCTTTACCCTCTCGGATTCCAGCCAAAGGATGATTGCCCTCGTCAAAAGCTATCAACTTATCCTCTGAGTACATTTGCCTTTGCGCGCGCGACGTCTTGGGGCTTCATTCGTGTTAAGCGCCGTCATTGCTTACGAGATCAGCCCTGTTTATCTATGTACGTGTCATAGACGATCCGTGAGACATTTGAGTCACGCATAAAGCCAGAGATTGGTATTTGCCCATTTTCGTTGACTTGCGAAGATTTCGAGAAGCCTAATCAAGTCAAGCGCCAATACGGTGCAACTCCGAATGACGCACCCTCCGCAATCAGGTCGTGCCACACACGCCTGGCGCCATAGGTTCGATCGCTCGCCAGGAAGCTGCTGGCAACCTTCGCACCCAGCTCTTCATCGCTCCGGCTGCGCTGACTGCGCGGTCGCGTCAGCCAGGCATAAAAGCCGCCCCGCGAGACACCGAGCGCCCCGCACAACCAACCCGCCGGCCAATTTCCCGGTGCTTCGCAATGAAGGAGAACTTCACGTCAATTCCTTCGCGAAGTAGGCCGCGGCTTTTTTTAGGATGTCTCGTTCGGCCTTCAGCTTGGTGACCTCGCGTTTGAGCCGCGCGATCTCGGCCTGCTCAGGCTTCATCTGACCTTGGCCAGGAAAGGCCTGTGTTGGATCGTCCGCAAATGCCTTCACCCAACTGCGCAGCTGCGACTGATGCACATCCAGGTCTTGCTCGGCCTGGGCATACGTCGCGCCACGATCTTGATCAGCCGCACCGCTTCAAGCTTGATAAGCCCCGTAGACCGTCACGCCATCGTCCGATGATTCCAGGTACCGAGACACATAATAAGATATGAAATCCAGGCTTTCGCTTTGAGCGAGGTACCAAAGCAGTTCGCCCAAGCAGCTAAAAACGGTTCCTTTGGTTTCTGTCCGGCTTAGGCGCGCCAAAGGGTTGCGTAACTCTAATAATACGCCGGCCAACTCGGCATTAGCGCCCTTGGTCGAATCGACCTCAGTCTTGCTCGCCGAGATGCGCTCAAACACCGCACGCATCAGATCGTCGAGCGAATCTTCAGCGATATGCATCCGCCTATTCGTCGCTAGTGGTTCTACGTGTGGTTGTACACTAAATCGCCAACCGCACAAAAATGGCGAACTTTTTGGCCGCGCTTTCAATTTCGACGAAAACTGAATCCCGCTTTCGCGGGAACGCCGGTGGCGATCGGCCTCACGCCGAAGAGCGCAACAGCGCGCCGCGAAGCAAGGGGCCGCCGCATCCTTCGAGACGCCCGCCTTCGCTCATGCTTCGGCGGGCTCCTCAGGATGAGGCGGAGAGAGGTGAGCCGGGCCTCCTGTCCCCAAGGCGCGGAAGGCGTCCTCGAACACCCGCGCGCCTGCGACGCCAGGCCGGCAAGCAGACCGCTCGCGCCGCCATGCGTCATCCTGTAATGCTGCCGTTGCGGAAAACCGGAGGATGAAGCCATGGCGCTTCTGTTCGTGCCCTCGTTCAGCGGCGCCGAGGGCTGGCGCCAGGCGTTCGCGGCGGCGATGCCGGAGCTCGATGTGCGGATGTGGCCCGAGCTCGGCGATGCCGGCGACATCGACATGGTTGCGCTCGGTCCGCCGCCGGCGGGCCTGTTTCGCAAGCTTGCAAACCTGCGCCTGATCGTTTCGGTCATCGCCGGCACCGACGCCCTGCTGCGCGACCCGGATCTGCCCGATGTCCCCATCGTGCGCGCCGGCAATCCGGCGGGCGACGCGATGATGAATGAGGCGACGTTGCTGCACGTGCTGCGCCATCATCGCCACATGCCGGATTATCTGCGGGCGCAGCAGCGTTGCGAATGGATCAAGCTGCCGATCAAGGCGGCCGCCGAGCGCAGGGTCGGCGTCATGGGCCTCGGAGCAATCGGGCTCGGCAGCGCGCAGGCCCTCGCCGCGCTGGGTTTTCAGGTGGCCGGCTGGGTGCGCAATCCGCGCAGCGCCGGCGGCATCGAAGTCTTCGCCGGGCAGGACAGACTGGCCGCCTTCCTCGCCCGCAGTGAGATCGTCGTCAATCTCCTGCCGCTGACGCCCGAGACGCGCGGCATTATTTGCGCCGGCACGCTCAAGGCGCTGCCGGCCGGGGCCGCGATCATCAATCTCGGCCGCGGCGAGCATGTGGTCGAAGCCGACCTGATCGCGGCGCTCGACAGCGGCCACCTCGGCGCGGCGACCCTCGACGTTTTCCCGGTCGAGCCCTTGCCCGGCGACAGCCGGCTCTGGCGCCATGCCAAGATCACGGTGATGCCGCACGTCTCGCGGCGGCTGCTGGCGGAGGATCTGGCGCCGCGCGTCTGCGCGATCGTCAAGGATTTCCGCGCCGGCCGTGCGCTGGCGCAGTTCGTCGACCGCAAGCTCGGCTATTAACAGGACGCGCTACTCGCCCCAGGCGCGGAAGGCTTCCTCGAACACGCGCGCGCCGGCGACGCCCTTTTCCATCGCCAGAATGGCGCGCTTGCCGCTGATATAGACGAGCGGAATGTCGAACCAGTCGCGGGCCTTGAGCAGGTCGATATTGCGCTGCATGTCGACTTCGGTGGCGGACAGGCCGATGAGGAAATAGCCGTTGGTCACCTTCACCGCGAGGCCGGCGAGCGGAACGCCGCGCGCCTGCTCGTCCGACTTCATCAGCACGCCGGGGATGTTGTTGATGCCGCCCTCGGAAAAATCCGCCGGCAGCGTGAACATGATCTCGATGGTGTGGCTCGCCGGCAGCGCCTTGTCGGTGTTGCGGCGCAGCGACCAGGTCATGTGCATGTGCCGCTCGGGGATTTCCACGTCGGCGCGGATGGCGATCTCCGGCGCGAGGCCCGGACCCGGCGACACGGTTTCGGTGCGCCAGATCGCCGAACCGACATAGCGCTTGCCGTTCGGATCGCTCGGAATCCTCGTCGTAGAGCACGACCTTCTGCGCCACCGACGCCGCCGGCGCGTTGGCGGCGGTCTGCGCAGTGCCGCCGCCGACGCGGTCGTTGATCTTCGGCTTGGCGGCGGGCTGCGCCGCCTGCTGCTGTTGCGGCGGCGGCTGCTGGGTCGCCGCCGGCGGGCTGCCGCGCAGGCTTGCCACCAGCGTGGTGAGCGCATGGCGCTGCCAATAGGCGGCGCCCGCGGCGCCGGCGATGATCAGCAGCAGCAGAACGATCTTGACCAGGCCGCCATAGGAGCGCACCGGCGGCGGATAGTCGGCCTGCTCGCCGGCGTCGTGGCGTTCATCGAAATGATGCGGCAGTGGCCGCCGCGGCTCGGCAGGCGTTTCGTCGGGCGCTGCCGGCTCGCCCGCCTGCTGTAATTCATCGTCCGCGGCTGGCGCTTCCGCCAGAGCCGGTTCGTACTCCTTTTCGGCTGCAGCCGCCGCGTGTTCGCCGCGCGGCGCATGGTCGCCCGGAACCGCCTCGTAGACCTCGTGCGCGGTGCGACTCGCCTGCGCCGCCGCGTCGCCCAGCCCTTCGGCCTCGGCGACCACGGCGCGGAAGCCGCGCAAGCCCTCGTCGGAGAGCGACGGCCGGCCGTCGTCGCTTTCTTCTTCCGGGCGCCGCTTTGACGCTTCGGTCTCGACCTTGCGGATCGCCTCTTCCAGCGCCAGCCGCTCGCGGGTGATGTCGGATTCGTTGAGCGGCGGATCGACGCTGCGCAACTGGCCGACCAGCGCCGTGCGCGCGCGATCGTAGAGCACGCGGCGGATTTCGCCGGTGTTCTTGTCGAGACCGCCGACCGCGCGTGCGATCAAGGGGTAATAATCAGCCATTGCGTGCTACGCCGCCTTACTCGTCCTGCGCATGATCGTTATCCGAATACCGGCGCTTTCCCCGGATTGCGTCCGCGGCCAGGCTTTTTCGCGATCATGCGTCCCCCCTACCCTATTCAACCTGAGTTCCAGACAATCTTGGCATATTTTTGCGTTCAATTTTCGAATGGATTTTTCATCAGGATGGTGTCTTCGCGCTCCGGGCTGGTCGACAGCAGCACCACGGGGCAGCCGATCAGCTCCTCGACGCGGCGCACATATTTGATTGCCTGCGCCGGCAGTTCCGCCCACGAGCGCGCCCTGGCGGTCGGCTCTTTCCAGCCGTCGATGGTTTCGTAGACCGGTTCGACGCGCGCCTGCGCCCGCTCGCCGCCGGGAAGGTGGTCGATCTCGCGGCCATCGAGCTTGTAGGCGACGCAGACCTTGATCTCATCGAAGCCGTCGAGAATGTCGAGCTTGGTGAGCGCGAGGCCGTCGATGCCGGAGGCGCGCACGGTCTGCCGCACCAGCACCGCGTCGAACCAGCCGCAGCGCCGCGCCCTGCCGGTGACGGTGCCGAACTCGTGGCCGCGCTCGCCCAGCATCTTGCCGATGGCATTGTCCATCTGGTCGGTGGGGAACGGCCCCTCGCCGACCCGCGTGGTGTAGGCCTTGCAGATGCCGAGCACGAAATCGATGGCGCCGGGGCCGACGCCGGAGCCGGTCGCCGCCTGCGCCGCCACCGTGTTCGACGAGGTGACGAACGGATAGGTGCCGTGGTCGATGTCGAGCAGCGCGCCCTGCGCGCCCTCGAACAAAATGCGCTTGCCTTCGCGCCGCTTGGTGTCGAGCAGCGACCACACCGTATCCATGTAGGGCAGGATCTTCGGCGCCAGCGCGGCGAGATCGTCGTAGATCTCCTTGGCGTCGACCTCATCGAGGCCGCTGCCGCGGCGCAGCGCATTGTGATGCGCCAGCAACCGCTCGATCTTCTGTCCGAGCGAGGGCAGATCGGCGAGATCCATGAAGCGGATGGCGCGGCGGCCGACCTTGTCCTCGTAGGCGGGGCCGATGCCGCGCTTGGTGGTGCCGATGCGCGTATTGGCATTCGACGACTCACGAAAGGCGTCGAGTTCCTGATGCAGCGGCAGGATCAGCGGCACGTTTTCGGCGATACGCAGATTATCGGGTGTCACCGCGATCCCTTGCGTCTTGAGCTGGGCGATTTCGTCGAGCAGCGCGTGCGGGTCGACCACCACGCCGTTGCCGATCACCGAAAGCTTGCCGCCGCGCACCACGCCGGAGGGCAGCAGCGACAGTTTGAACGTCACGCCGTCGATCACCAGCGTGTGGCCGGCATTGTGGCCACCCTGGAAGCGGACGACGATGTCGGCCTGTTCGGAGAGCCAGTCGACGATCTTGCCCTTGCCCTCGTCGCCCCACTGCGAGCCGACTACTACCACATTCGCCATTGCAACGGCTTCCCTGCGCCAGCGCCCGGACACATTGCGCCGGTGTCAGGCCGGCCAGGTCCGCTCTCGGATAATGGATGCAGGCGGCGGAGGCAAGGCGCCCGCCGGGAGCCGATCTGCCGGCCCTAAAACGGCATGAAATGGCACGAATTGACCTATCTCAGAGCGCCGGATGTGATGCGCATCACAATAGGGCCAGATGGACCCGATGGACCCCGGCCGCGCCGATATCGCCGCCCGCTTGATGGTCGAATTCGCCCGTCGTACCGGCCTTGCGCCGCCGGCACGGAACCCGCAACGCTATTTATGGACCGACGCCTTTGCGGTCTGCAATTTCCTCGAACTGCATCGCCGCAACGGGGATCCCGATGCCTTGGCGCATGCGCGCGCGCTCATCGACCAGGTCCATCATGTGCTCGGCCGCTTTCGCGACGACGACCCTCGTCGCGGCTGGCTCGGCGGCCGCGGCGAGGAAGACGGCGAACGCCATCCGACCGTCGGCGGTCTGCGCATCGGCAAGCCGCTGCCCGAGCGCGGCGTGCGCGAGCCGATCGACGAGCGGCTCGAATGGGATCGCGACGGTCAGTACTTCCACTATCTGACCAAATGGATGCACGCACTTTGCCAGATGGCCTGGTTCACCGGCGAGGCGCATTATGCGCAATGGGCCGCCGAACTAGGCCGGACCGCCTATGACGGCTTCGTCAGCCGCTCCGCGTCCGGCGCCGTTGTCGGCCTCGCCTGGAAAATGAGCACCGATCTCTCGCGCCCGCTAATGCCCGGCATGGGCCTGCATGACGCGCTGGATGGCTACCTCAGCTTGCGCGAAGCGCAGCAGGCGCTCGCGGCGATGCGGGCGCCTGCCGTCAACTTCGGTGCCGCAATAGAGTCTCTTCGCGCACTCTGTGTCGACCGCGACTGGACGACCGACGACCCGCTGGGTCTCGGCGGGCTGCTTTTCGATGCCGGCCGACTTTGCCAATTCAACGGCTTCGCGGATGATGGAGATTCGCGTCTGCTCGACGATCTGCTGGCGGCCTGCGCACGCGGTTTGTCGGCATTCCTCGCCAGCCGGCAGTTAAGCTATCCGGCCGCGCGGCGTCTCGCCTTCCGTGAGCTCGGCCTCGCCATCGGCCTGCGCGCGCTCTCGATCATCGGCGATCCCCTTCGGCAAGAAAAGCCGCGCCGTCTGCCACGCGGCCGCGCCATCGATCTCCTGCAGCGCTCGCAGCCGCTCGCCGACGAAATCGTCGCCGCCTGGCTGCCGCAGGCGCAGCAAGGCGACGAGACCTGGCGCGCGCATCAGGACATCAATGAGGTCATGCTGGCGAGCGCGCTGATTCCCGACACGTTCCTGGCGATCGGCAAGCCGCCGCGCGGAAATTAGAAGTGCAGCAGCTTGGCCTGCTGCACCTGCGGCAGCGCGCGCACCTTGGCGAGCACGTCGTCGGGAAGCGCGCCGTCGATCTCGATCAGGGCGATGGCGCTGCCGCCCGCCGTCTCGCGGCCGACATGGAAAGTGGCGATATTGATACCGGCCTCGCCCAAGGTCGACGAGAACTTGCCGATGAAGCCGGGCTTGTCGAGATTGGTGATGTAGATCATCGACGGCCCGAACTCGGCGTCCATGCGGATGCCCTTGATATTGACGATGCGCGGGCGGCCGTCGGCGAAGACCGTGCCGGAGACGTGGCGCGATTGGCGCTCGGTGGTGACCGTCACGGTGATCAGGCTCTCGTAGTCGCCGGCCATTTCGCGCGTGGTTTCCTCGACCACAATGCCGCGCTCCTTGGCGACCAGCGGCGCGTTGACGACGTTGACGTCCTGCAGCATCGGCCGCAGCAGACCGGCAACGGCGGCGGCGGTGAGCGCCTTGGTGTTCATGCCGGTAACGGCGCCTTCGTAGGAAAGCTGCACTTTCTTGATGCCGGTTTCGGTCACCTGTCCGGCGAACGAGCCGAGTTTTTCCGCGAGCGCGATGAATGGCTTGAGCTTCGGCGCTTCCTCGGCGGTGATCGAGGGAAAATTGATGGCGTTGGAAATGGCGCCGCGCAGCAGATAGTCCGACATCTGCTCGGCGACCTGCAGGGCGACGTTTTCCTGCGCCTCGCTGGTCGCAGGCGCCGAGATGCGGCGTGCACACGACATTGGGCAGGCCGAACAGCGCGTTCTGCGTCGCCGGTTCCTCGACGAAGACGTCGAAAGCGGCGCCCGCCACCTGCCCCGATTTGAGCGCCTGGCCCAGTGCCGCCTCGTCCACCAGCCCGCCGCGCGCGCAATTGATGATGCGCACGCCCTTCTTCATTTTCGCGAGCGCCGCGGCGTCGATGATGTCGCGCGTCTTGTCGGTGAGCGGCGTGTGCAGCGTGATGAAATCGGCACGCTTGAACAGTTCGTCGAGCCCCACCTTTTCGACGCCCAGATCCGCCGCCCGGCCCTCGGACAGAAACGGATCATAGGCGATCACCTTCATCTTCAGCCCAAGCGCGCGCTCGGCGACGATCGAGCCGATATTGCCGCAGCCGATGACGCCCAGCGTCTTGGCGAAAATCTCCACACCCATGAACCTGTTCTTTTCCCACTTGCCGGCGCGCGTGGAGGCATCGGCTTCGGGGATTTGCCGCGCCAGCGCCAGCATCAGCGAGATCGCGTGCTCGGCGGTGGTGATGGAATTGCCGAACGGCGTGTTCATGACGATGACGCCGCGCGCGGTCGCCGCCGGTACGTCGACATTATCGACGCCGATGCCGGCACGGCCGATGACTTTCAGGCGCTTGGCATTTTCCAAGACTTTCGCCGTCACCTTGGTGGCCGAACGGATGGCGAGGCCGTCGTAATTGCCGATCGTGGCGGCGAGTTTTTCCTTGTCCTTGCCGAGATTGGGCTGGAAATCGACTTCGATGCCGCGATCCTTGAATATCTGCACGGCCGCGGGCGACAGCGCGTCGGAAATGAGAACTTTGGGGGCGGTCATTGTTTCATCCAATCCGTTTGCATTGTTTCCGCCGTCATCGTCCGCGGAGGCGGACGATCCAGTAATCACAGTCGCTTGCGGGAGAACCGAAGCGCTCGCGACTACTGGATGCCCGCTTTCGCGGGCATGACAGCTCGTTAAGCAGCTTTCGGCAGCGCGGCCTTGGCTTCGGCAAAGGCCCAGTCGAGCCATGGCGTGAGTGCCTCGACATCGGCACGCTCGACCGTGCAGCCGCACCAGACGCGCAAGGACGGCGGCGCGTCGCGGTGATTGGCGACGTCGTAGGCTACGCCTTCCTTGTCCAGCATCGCCTCCATGCCTTTGACGAAAGCAAGCTGTGCTTCCGTCGGCAGACCCGCCACCGCCGGATCGACAAGCCGCAAGCACACCGACGTGTTCGACGCGGCCGCCGGATTCTTGGCCAGATTTGCAATCCAGGGCGTGCGCGCGACCCAATCGGCCAGGACTTTGGCGTTGGCGTCGGCGCGCGCGGTAAGCGCCTTCAAGCCGCCGACCGACTTCGCCCAGCGCAAGGTGTCGAGATAGTCCTCGACGCACAGCATGGATGGCGTGTTGAGCGTCTCGCCGGCGAACACGCCCTCGTTAATCTTGCCGCCTTTGGTGAGGCGGAAGATTTTCGGCAGCGGCCAGGCCGGCTTGTAGCTCTCCAGCCGCTCGACGGCGCGTGGGCTGAGCACCAGCATGCCGTGCGCGGCTTCCCCACCCAGCGCCTTCTGCCAGGAGAAAGTAACGACATCGAGCTTCTTCCAGTCGAGCGGTTGCGCGAAGGCCGCGGAGGTGGCGTCGCAAATGGTCAGCCCTTCGCGGTTTGCCTTGATCCAGTCGCCGTCGGACACGCGCACACCGGAGGTGGTGCCGTTCCAGGTGAACACGACGTCACCGGTAAAATCGACCTTGCCCAGATCGGGCAATTCCCCATAGGGCGCCTTCAGCACCGTGACGTCTTTCAGCTTGAGTTGCTTCTCGACGTCGGTGACCCAGCCTTCGCCGAACGATTCCCAGGCGAGCATGGTGACCGGCCGGGCGCCGAGCAGCGACCACAGCGCCAATTCCACCGCGCCGGTGTCGGAGGCCGGCACGATGCCGATGCGGTAATCGGCGGGGACCTCGAGCACCTCGCGCGTCAAATCGATGGCGCGCTTGAGCTTCGCCTTGCCGATCTTGGACCGGTGCGAGCGTGCCAGGACTGCGTCGGTGAGAACTTGCAGGCTCCAACCGGGGCGCTTGGCGCAAGGACCGGAGGAAAAGTGCGGGATGACCGGCCGCACGCCGGGCTTGGCAGTCGTCATGGTCTATCCTTCCAGATAGGTGCCCCTCGTTGGGGAGGGGTGTCCCACTGGCGGAGATAGGCGAGACGCACGCGGCGGTCAACTGCCGCGATATCAATAAAAGGACGCAGGCGGGGAAGCGGCGGTTAGAACTTCACGCCGAGGCCGATTCGGCCGGTATTGGTGTTGCTGAGAATGCCGTTGACCTTGGCAAAACCGACAAATTCCCATTCGCCGCGCAGGAACACATTGGACAGCAAAGCCACATCTACACCGAGCCCGAGGGTAAAGCTGCCGACGAAGGCATTATCTTTGTTGTTGCTGGCCGATTGAACGAATGTCGGCCGAACCACGCCGCCGATGGTCTGGACATCGATCACGGTCGCGCTGCTCGTATAGCCGCCAGCGAAGGCATAGGTCAGGAATCGACCGAACGCGAATCGTGGTGGCGGCGAGCAGATGCGCGGCGCGCCTTACGACCACGACGCGAATGTCCTTAGTACAGTCGCGACGTATGCGTCAGCCCTTGCTGTGCAGCGGCGGCGGCGGTGGCGTGTAAACCGGAGGTGGTGGCGGGGTATAGACGTAGCGCGGCGGCGGCTGCTCGACGTCGCAGCAGGTCCAGCGCAAACCGAGCATGATGTCGTTCGAGTACAACTTGTCGAACTTGAACGAATCCGGATTGCAACCGCCGTTGCAATCGACCGTGTCGGTAATCGAACCGTAGTTGAGATAGCGATAGGTGAGATCGACCTTGAAGTTCTTTGTCACTTCGTAGGAAACGCCCGCGTATAACGCCCAGGCGAAACTCCAATTGGCCGGATTGCGCCCAAAGCCGAAACCGCCATTGGGATTGACGTCGGTGAAATCGGCCAATGTGTTGTAGGCGCCGCCGATGCCGGCGCCGACGAAGGGCGTGAAGCAATTCCAGGTGCCGAGGTCGACATAGGCGTTGGCGAGGAAGACCCAGGACTTCAGATAGCCTTCGTAGGTATCGAGGCCGTTCGGCGGATAATTGCCGAAGGCATAGACGCGCGCCCCGGAGCGATATTCAGCCGTGCCCTCGAAACGAAGCCAGCTGTTCCACTCGTAGCCGACGCCGACGCCGAAGAAGGTGGCGTCGCTGATCGAATTGCTTTGAAAGATGAAACCGTTGCCGACATTCGCGGGATTCGGCAGATAGTCGAGGCTGTAGGAACCGTTCATGCCGACGCCGATGAAGCCGCGCAGATACCAGCTGCTGCAGCAATCTTGCGGCGCCACGTAAATCGGCGGCGGCTGTGGATAGTCCGCGGCTTGCGCCGCCGTTGCGCTGAGCACGCAGGCCGCAGCGAGTGTGCAAAGTCCAAGACGCATGCCAACCATCGCATCACCCTTTGTCGAATCCGCCGGGACACTTTTCAGCGGATGGATGCGCGACGATGGCAGCAAATCGTTAAGTGGCTCTTAACCCTGTTTTTTAACTACGTTTTTTAACGAGATCGTACCCATAAAAATACCGCCGGCGGCGGCCGAGAAAGCGCCGGCGCAGAAATCGCGTTTAAGAAACCATTTACGATTGGCGCCAACGGGACGATCAGGCGGCAACGCCGGCGAGCGCCTCGACCACATCATCGACGACGGCCTCGACCAGGCTCTTGTCGTCGCCTTCGCCCATCACCCGGATCACCGGTTCGGTGCCAGACGGACGCACGATCAGGCGGCCGCCGCGGCCGAGCTTGCGTTCGGCGCTGGCGATCGCCGAGCGCACCACCGCGTTCTCCAGCGGCTTGCCGTTCTGGTAACGGACGTTCTTGAGCACCTGCGGCAATGGCTCGAAGCGATGGCAGAGCTCGGACACCGGCTTGTCATGGCGTTTCACCACCGCCAGCACCTGCAGGGCAGCAACGAAACCGTCGCCCGTGGTGGTGTAGTCGGAAAGGATGATGTGGCCGGATTGCTCGCCGCCGATGTTGTAGCCATGCGTGCGCATGTGCTCGAGCACATAGCGGTCGCCGACCGGCGTGCGGATCAGTTCGAGGCCGAGCCCGGCGAGATATCGCTCCAGCCCGAGATTGGACATCACCGTGGCGACCACGCCAGGCTTGGAGAGCCGCCGATCCTCTCTCCAGCTTTCGGCGATGACCGCGAGCAACTGATCGCCGTCGACCACATGCCCGCGCTCGTCGATAAGGATGACGCGATCGGCGTCGCCGTCGAGCGCGATGCCGATATCGGCGCGCATTTCGCGCACCTTGTGCGTGATCGCGGCCAAGTCGGTCGAGCCGCATTCCTTGTTGATATTGAAGCCGTCGGGATCAACGCCGATGGAAATGACGTCGGCGCCCAATTCCCACAGCGCGCCGGGCGCGACGCGGTAAGCGGCGCCGTTGGCGCAATCGATGACGACGCGCAAACCGGACAGATCGAGTGCGCGCGGCAGCGTACGCTTGGCGAATTCGATGTAACGGTCCTGCACGCCGTCGATGCGCTTGGCGCGGCCGAGATCGTGGCCGGCCGCCAATTGCTTGGAGAGGTCTGAATCGAGCAGCGCCTCGATTTTGCTTTCGACTTCGTCGCTGAGCTTGAAGCCGTCAGGCCCGAACAGCTTGATGCCGTTGTCGTCGAAGGGATTGTGCGAAGCGGAGATCATGACGCCGAGATCGGCGCGCATCGAGCGCGCCAGCATGCCGACCGCCGGCGTCGGAATCGGGCCGGTGAGCAGCACGTCCATGCCGACCGAGGTGAAGCCGGCGACCAAAGCGTTCTCGATCATGTAGCCGGAGAGGCGGGTGTCCTTGCCGATCAAGACGCGGTGGCGGTGATCGCCGTTCTTGAACATGAGGCCGGCGGCTTGTCCCACCTTCAACGCCAGCTCAGGCGTGATCACCTTGTTGGCGCGACCGCGGATGCCGTCCGTACCGAAATAGTGACGACCCATCAGTTGCCCCTTCGACCCGCTGCAATCTTATCTCAGCCTTGCGCGCCGTTATAGACAAGCCGCCGCCAAAGGCCAACAAAGTGATTTTGCTATGTAATTTGTAGGTAAACGTTACCGCGCCGCATGCGCCCGCCGCCGTTACCGCCATATTCGGTGCCCGCGGCGGTCTTTTCCGGGGGCCTTTTGCCATGCTACCCGATTAGCCATAGTCGTTTCCGAGCCGGACATGAAGACTTTCCCCAGCATTGACGATCTGCGCACGATTGCCAGCCGGCGGGTTCCGCGCGCTTTTTTCGAATTTGCCGACGGCGGCTCCTACAGCGAGCAGACTTTGCGCGCCAATCGCGCCGACCTCGAGGCCATCAAGCTGCGCCAGCGGGTGCTGGTCGATGTCTCCGAGCGCAACCTGGCCACGACAATCATCGGCCAGAAGGCGACGGCGCCGATCATTCTTGCGCCGATCGGCATGTGCGGCATGCAGCACGGCGACGGCGAAATCCTCAGCGCACAGGCGGCGAACGAAGCGGGGATTCCGTTCACGCTGTCGACCATGTCGATCTGCTCGATTGAAGACGTGGCGGAAGCTACGGCTAAGCCGTTCTGGTTCCAGCTTTACGTCATCAACGACCGCGGTTTTTCCAAGGACATTCTCGGCCGCGCGATGAATGCCAATTGCAACGCGCTGGTGCTCACGGTGGACCTGCAGGTGCTCGGCCAGCGCCACAAGGACATCAGGAACGGCATGACGGTGCCGCCGGAAATCACGCTGTCGAACATCATCGACATCGCCACCAAGCCGGCCTGGGCCTGGAGCATCCTCAACGGCAAGCGCAAGACCTTCGGCAATCTCGCCGGTCACGTGAAGGGGATGAATGACGTCACCAAGCTGTCGCAGTGGATCCAGACCCAGTTCGACCCGGCGCTGTCCTGGAAAGACGTCGAATGGCTCAAGTCGATCTGGCCGGGCAAGATCATCATCAAGGGCATTCTCGACGTCGATGACGCCAGGATGGCGGTCAAGCTCGGCGCCGACGCGATCGTCGTCTCCAACCACGGCGGCCGCCAGCTCGACGGCGCGACGTCGTCGATCGCGGCGCTGCCGGCCATCGCCGACGCCGTCGGCAGCGACATTGAAGTCCTGTTCGACGGCGGCGTGCGCACCGGCGCCGACATCGTGCGCGCGCTGGCGCTCGGCGCGCGCGCCTGCATGATTGGCCGCGCCTATGTTTACGGCCTCGGCGCCGCGGGCAAATCGGGCGTTGCCCAAGCGATCGACATCCTGAAGAAAGAGCTTTCCGTCACCATGGCGCTGACCGGCATCAACCGCATCGCCGATATCGGTCCGCAGGCGCTCGTCGACGGAGCGCCGAAAAAGCCGGCGCGCAAGCGCAAAGCCTGACCGGAGCAATTTTTCTCCCCGGCGATTTGGCGCCCAACTTGTCAATGCCTGTTACGCGTTCCAGCGGATGAATTGATGGCGGATGTCACGATCAATGGCGGCGAACGGCTGACCGCGCATCCGCTGCGTGCGGCGGTGCTCGGCGAGGTGCATGCGCGGCCGTTTACGCCGATCGAGACGCCGCGGCGCCTCTTGCATTTCGCCTTCGATACCACCGGCGACGCCGGACGCCTGGACCGCGCCGCGCTTGCCGATTTCTGCGCCCGACGCGGCCTCGATCCACTGAAAGCCGGCGCCAAGCAGCATCGCGTCGCCCTCGGCGGCGCCACATTGCGCTGGGAGCAGCACTCCGAATTTACCACCTATACCTGGGAGCTGGCGTCGGAGAGCGCGACGCCGTTTCATCCCGCCGCCACTACGCTCGCCGCGCCGATGCTGAGCCTGCCGCAGCCGGGCCCGCTGCTGGTTGCGCTCGATCTGCATCTGCTCGCCGACAACAAGGACAGAAAGATCACGATCGAGCGGCTGTTTGACCGCGCCAGCCTTGCCGCAGCAGAGAATTCGGAAGGCGATGCGCTGTTCGCCACCGACTTCCAGCCCGATACGGCCGGCTTCGTGCGCGTCCTGGTGCTCGACCGCGGCTTGGGTCCCGAGCGCGCCGGCGCGCTGGTGCAGCGCCTCGTCGAATTGGAAACCTATCGCACCTTGGCCTTGCTCGGACTGCCCGAGGCGCAGCGGCTCACGCCCTCGATCAACCGCATCGAGAAGCGGCTGGCTGAAGTGACCGAGGAAATGCGGCGCACCGAAATGCTGGTGGACAATCACCGCCTGCTCGACGAATTGACCGAGCTTGCCGCCGAGTTGGAAGCGGGCGCCGCGGCAAGCCTGTTCCGCTTCGGCGCCAGCCGTGCCTATAACGAGCTGGTGCAGCTGCGGCTGAGCACGATCGGCGAGCGCAAGGTTGAAGGCCTGCCCACCTGGTCGTCGTTCCTGGCGCGGCGCATGTCGCCGGCCTTGCGCACCTGCGCCACCACCGAGGAGCGGCAGAACAATCTGTCGGAAAAACTCGCGCGCGCCGCCAACCTGCTGCGCACGCGCGTCGATGTCGAACTCGAGCAGCAAAACCGCGATCTGCTCAAGTCGATGAACGAGCGCACGCGGCTGCAATTGCGGCTGCAGACGACGGTGGAAGGCCTCTCCGTTGCCGCTGTGAGCTATTACGTGGTCGCGCTCTTCGGTTACCTGTTGAAGGGCGTGCAGGACGAAGGCGTGCCGGTCAATATCTCGCTCGCCACCGCGCTGTTCGTGCCGGTCGCGGTGCTGGCGATCTGGTTCGTGGTGCGCCGCATCCGGCGCAAGCATATTTCCGGCGCAGACTAACGGCCCTTTCGTCATGCCCGCGCTTGTCGCGGGCATCCACGCCTTTGCAGCTCAAAAATGGTAAGACGTGGATGGCCGGGACAAGCCCGGCGATGACGGGATGATGCGGGGGTTTCACGCCATGAGCATCATGTATCACGAGGGTAATCGCGAGTTGCAGGATCGCTTCGACAGCCGGCGCATGGCCGACCGCCTCGAAGAAAGGCTCACGCGAACGGCTTTCACCGAAGACGACAAGGCCTTCATCGAGAGCGCCGCCTATTTCTTTCTCGCCACCGCCGATGCACAAGGCCGGCCGGATTGCTCGTTCAAGGGCGGCATGCCCGGCTTCGTGCGCGTGACCGGCGCGTCCGAACTGGCGTTTCCCGACTACGACGGCAACGGCATGTTCAAGAGCCTCGGCAATCTGCTGGTCAATGCCAATGTCGGCATGCTGTTCATCGCCATGCATGGCAAGCCGAAGCGGTTGCGCGTCAATGGCAGCGCGAGCATCAGCGATACCGATCCGTTGATCAAGGAGACCGTCGGCGCGCAACTTATTGTGAGGGTCGCAGCGCGCGCCATTTTTCCCAATTGCCCGCGCTATATTCCCAATATGGAAATGACCGGGCCTTCGATCTACGCGCCGCAGCCGCGATGGGATCCGCCGGAACCGGCCTGGAAGAAATCCGACGAGTTCAAGGATGTCGTTCACCCACGGCAGCCGACCTGGAAGGGCTAGGCGCGCCCGGCCAGCACCTGGTGGATTTGCGCGACGACGGCCGCGCCTTCGCCGATAGCTGCGCCGACGCGCTTGGTTGACGTCGCGCGCACGTCGCCGATGGCAAAGACCCCGGGCATGCTGGTCTCCAGCCCATGCGGTGCGCGATCGGCCGCGCCGTTGGAAAATCCTTGGCCGGTAACGATGAAGCCTTTGCCGTCGACCGCCACGCAATTTTCCAGCCAGTCCGCATTGGGATCGGCACCGATGAACAGGAACAGATGCCGCAGCGGGAAGACCCGGGTTCGCCCGCTGGCGCGATCGCGGAAGGTGGCCGCCGTGAGCCCGCCGGCACGCTCGCCAGCAAGCGCCACGATTTCGGTCCCGACATGTAGCTCGACATTCGGCAGTGCCTTGATGCGGTCAATTAGATAGCGCGACATCGTGGCCTCGAGGCCGTCGCGGCGCACGATGAGATGCAGGCGCTTGACCTTCGGCGCCAGAAACACCACCGCCTGCCCGGCCGAGTTGCCGCCGCCGATCAACGCCACTTCCTCTCCCTCGCACAGCTTCGCCTCGATCGGCGACGCCCAATAGGAAACGCCGGCGCCGTCGAAATCCGAGAGGTTTGCGATATCGGGGCGACGATAGCGAGCGCCGGAAGCGACGACGACCGTGCGCGCTTGCGTTACCTTGCCGCCGGCGATCTCGAGCCGCAGTGGCTCGCCCGCACCGACGTTGCAGTCGAGCCGCGCCACTTCGAGCGGAATGGCAACTTCCGCGCCGAATTTCTGCGCTTGCGTGAAGGCACGGCCGGCCAGAGCCTGACCGGAAATCCCGGTCGGAAAGCCGAGATAATTTTCGATGCGGGCCGAGGCGCCGGCCTGGCCGCCGATGGCACGCTGATCGAGCACGATCACCGACAGCCCTTCCGACGCGCCATAGACCGCGGCGGCGAGGCCGGCAGGGCCGGCGCCGACAATGGCAACGTCATAGACCGTTTCCGGATCGAGTTCCGGCGTGATGCCGAGACACATCCCGGCTTCGGCGTCAGTCGGATTTTTCAGGATGCTGCCGTCCGGGCAGATCATCAGCGGCAACTCATCCTCATGCACGCCGAAGCGCTCGATCACCGCCCGGCCTTCCTCGCCGGCGGAGGCGTCGAGAACCGAATACGGGTACGCGTTACGCGCAAGGAAGCCTTCCAGCCGCAGCAGATTGGGCGAGCCGGGACGATCGATCAGCAGCGATCCGACGCCGCCCTCCTGGATCAGCGCCACGCGGCGCAGGATGAAGGCGCGCATGACGATCTCGCCGACATCCGCCGAGCCAATGACCAGCGCACGGATATGCGCGGCATCGAACGGCAGTGCCGTGCAACCCTCGGGTCCGGCCCGCCCTGTCGCCAGCGTGCCACGGCCGGAGAGCTGGCTGACTTCGCCGGAGAACTGGCCGGAACCGAGCGACACCACGGAGGACTCGCGGTGCAGCCCGTCGCGGCGGACGATCTCGATCGAGCCGTCGAGCACCAGCCATGACGGCGCGTTGCGCACGCCGACGTCATAGACGACCGCGCCGGGTGCAAACTGCTGCGGCGGCCCGCTGGCGAAGCGCTTGGCGGACTCAAATTGCGCGGCGTCGAGCACCGGAAACAGCTGCTCGAATCGCGTGTCGGCAATGCTCATTGCGCGCCTTTATTTTCGCGGGTGGACGGGTGGTGCGGGGATTGTGCAGGACTTGCCCGGTTAGGCAAGCCAATCAAAAGGCGATAACGTTTTCGTCAGCCAGTCTTGAGGCGGGCGCGCACCTTGGCCGGTTTAGAAGATAAGACGCGTCGACGATTGTGAGGACATGCCATGCGCACCGAGCGCTTCGATTTTCCCAACAGCAAAGGCGAGAAACTGGCTTCGCTCATCGATCTGCCGCTGGGCAAGCCGGTCGCCTACGCGCTGTTTGCGCATTGCTTCACCTGCGGCAAGGACAATCTCGCCGCCAAGCGCATTTCCGAGCGGCTGAGCGAAGGCGGGATCGCGGTGATGCGCTTCGATTTCACCGGTCTTGGCATGAGCGAAGGCGAATTCGCCAACACGCATTTTTCCTCGAATGTCGAGGACCTGATCCTCGCCGCCAAACACCTGCGCGAAACCTACGGGGCCCCGGCAATTCTCATCGGCCACAGCCTCGGCGGCGCCGCGGTGCTCGCCGCCGCGCATAAAATCCCCGATGCCCGCGCCGTGGTCACCATCGCGGCGCCCTGCGATCCGAGCCACGTGGTCGGCCTGTTCAAGGACCAGGTCGGCGCCATCCGTGAGCAGGGCGAGGTCGAGGTGTCGCTCGCCGGCCGGCCGTTCCGCATCAAGCGCGAATTCCTCGATGACATTGCCGAGAAGCGATTGCACGAATCGCTCGCGTCTATGCGCAAGGCGCTGCTGATCTTCCATTCGCCGACCGATGCCCAGGTCGGCATCGACAACGCCTCACGCATCTTCACCACGGCGCGGCATCCGAAAAGCTTCGTCTCGCTCGCCGGCGCCGACCATCTGCTGAGCAAGAAAAGCGACGCCGTCTATGTGGCCGATGTCATCGCCGCCTGGGCGACGCGCTATCTCGATCAGCGCCGCCGAACATGACGGAAGAAGAAGTCGAGCAGGGCCTGGTGCTGGTGCGCGAGACCCACGGCGGCAAATTCCAGCAGGAGATTTTGTCAGGTCCGCACCGCATGCTCGCCGATGAGCCGGTCAAGCTCGGCGGGCTCGACAGCGGGCCGGGACCCTATGATTTCCTGCTCGCCGGTTTAGGCGCCTGCACTTCGATGACCATCCGGCTCTATGCCGATTTCAAGAAGCTCCCGCTGGAGAATGTGTCGGTGCGACTCCACCACGACAAGATCCACGTCAAGGACTGCGAGACCTGCGACACCAAGGTCAACATGGTCGATCACATCGAGCGCGCCATCACGCTGGAGGGGCCGCTCGACGCCGAGCAGCGCAAGCGGCTGATGGAAATCGCCGACAAATGCCCGGTGCATCGGACGCTGGAGTCGAAGATCGACATTCATACTGTTGAGCGGCCGGCCTGATCCGTCATCCTGAGGTGCGCGCCAATAGGCGCGCCTGAACGGCCCGGCCGCCACCCTTTGAGGTTCGCCGCTACGCGGCTCGCGCCTCAGGGTGACGGAGTGAGGCTATTGTTGTATTTTCCCGCCTCTATGCACCCCGCCGCCCCCGCACTGACGCAGCAGTTTCTCGCCTGGGTCGAGGAAGCCCCGCGCAGCTATGCCGATGCGGAAGCCTGGCGGCGCAGCTGCCCGCATCTGTCGATCTGGGAAGACGCGATTTCCGAGGGCCTCGTCCGTTTCGCGAACGGCAGTGGCATGCGGGAATCGCGGCTCATTCTCACGCCGCGCGGGCGCACGCTCCTCAAACAGGACTAGCGTGCTGTCCCATTTTGGATTGCCGCGCAATTCCGCCGATTAGGCCGATATTAGTTTCTCGCCGTTAGAGCTGATGGCCTCTCAAACCGAGAGGATGAGTAGCATGAGTATCTCTGCTGTTGGATCGGCGCACGTGACGCCGGTCAGTCCGGAAAAGGCCGAAGGGCCGGGGCCGGATCACGATGGGGACAGCGACGACGCGGGCGTAAAGGCCCCCGTTCAAGCCGCCCCAGCGCCGGGAACCGGAGCGGTTGTCGACAAGACGACCTGATTCCGGTTTCTACGAGATGCGGAAGAGCCCGGCTCTTGAGCCGGGTTTTTCTTTTGGTGGTTGGCGAAGGCTTAGCGGAAGCAGCAATCCACATTGACATTACACGTTGGTTTTCGTGGCGGCGGTTGTCGGGCTGGCACTGGCGACGCTCGCCGCCGCTGCCGTCGACCGCTTCGATTGGCGGTGCCGGTCTTGGTGCTCACGGGAGACTAGGCATGGTGCCGGTCGCTTCCCGGCATCCCTTTCCCTTGCGGCTTGACGAAGCAAATGGCTTCGGCGAGACTAGAACAAACAGGGAACAATGGGGGCCGAAAGATCCTGCCATTTGGCCGGATTTATTCGTGTCTTCAAAGGCTTGCTAAGATGATCGAGCAATTGCGTCAACGCCTCCGCGCCTTGCAAAGACCCGCCAGTCCCGGCGGCGAGCCCGGCTGTCTCCCCCTCGGCATCGCCGGCATCGACGACGCGCTCGGCGGCGGGCTCTCGCGCGGCGCGCTGCATGAGATTGCTGCGGCGAGCGAGGCGCATCTCGCGGCGGCAACCGGCTTCACGCTGGGACTGGCGGCGCACGAACGTACCCGCGTGTGCTGGATTGCCGAAGACATGGCGCGCGCCGAAAGCGGCAGCCCTTGCGGCCTCGGCCTCGACGCATTCGGTCTCCTTCCCGAACGCCTGCTGACGGTCGCCGTCGCGCACCCGCGCGATCTGCTCTGGGCAATGGAGGAGGCGTTGCGCTGCCGCGCGGTTCGCGCCGTCATCGGCGAATGGCGCCACGGCGCGATCGACGCGGTGGCGGTGCGGCGGCTGTCGCTCGCCGCGGCGGAGAGCGGCGCGCTGGCGCTCATGCTGCGCGCATCACCCGCCGACGATGCCTCGACCGCGGCGACGCGCTGGATCGTCGGCGCCACGCCGTCCGTTGTCATTCCGGGGCGCGAGCCTACAGCGCGTTTACGCGCGTCTTCGACGCGCTATGGCGAGCGAACCCGGAATCCAGAAACAAATTCAGAGATTGCATCTGGATTCCGGGTCCGCGCCTTCGGCGCGTCCCGGAATGACGAAATCAAGCCATGCTTTGCCGCGCATCTCATCCGCAACCGCCGCGGCCCGCTCGGCTCATGGATTATCGAATGGAGTGACAGCGATGAGCGTTTCCTGCTCGCGCCTGCTCAGCCTCTGGCTCTGCCGGTTCTCGACCGACCGCATCGTCAGGACGCGCGGCGAGTCGCCTGAGCCGGCGCCGCTCGCGGTCTACGGCAAGCGCGGCAATGCCGAACTCATCGTCGCCGTCGATGCGGCGGCGGACCGGCTCGGCCTCATGCCGGGCCTCGCGCTGGCGCAGGCGCGCGCCATGCATCCGGCACTCGAAGCCGTCGCCGAAGATACCGAGGCGGACGCTGGCCCTGCTCGAAACCATCGCCGAATGGTGCCTGCGCTATACGCCGCTGGTGGCGCTCGACCCGCCGGACGGCCTGCTGCTCGATATCGGCGGCTGCGCGCATCTGTGGGGCGGCGAAGATGCGCTCATCGCCGATCTCGCAGCACGGCTCGATCGCGCCGGCTTTGCCTATCGCCTCGCGGTTGTCGGCACTATCGGCGCCGCCTGGGCCGCGGCGCATTACGGCGAGCCGGCAAGCTATGCCGGCGGCGAGGAACGCACGCTGCTGTCTCCGCTGCCGCTCGCCGCGCTGCGGCTTGAGCCCGGTACCGTCGCCGGCCTCGCCCGCGTCGGCCTCAAGCGCATTGGCGACATTTTCGATCTGCCGCGCGCGCCGCTGGCCGCCCGCTTCGGCAATGACCTCTTGCGCCAGCTCGACCGCGCGCTTGGCCGCGAACACGAGCCACTCAATCCGCGGCTGCCGGTTGCGCCTTACGTCGCCGAGCAGCGCTTTGCCGAGCCGATCGCGCGCGAGGAGGATGTGCTCGGCACCATCGAGCGACTGGCGGGGAGCCTCAAATTCGCGCTGGAACGGCGCGGCGACGGCGCCCGCCGTATCGAGCTCACGCTGTTCCGTACCGACGGCGAGGTGCGCCGCATCGCCGCCGGCACCTCGCGGCCCTTGCGCGACGCAAACGATATCCGCGCGCTGTTTACCGAGCGGCTCGCAGCTCTCGCCGACGAGTTCGATCCCGGCTTTGGCTTCGACATGGCGCGGCTGTCGGTTTTGGTCGCCGAGCCCTGCCCGCCCGAACAAGTTGGCTTTGGCGGCGCAGAGGACACCGCCGAGATCGACCGGCTGGTCGATCGCCTGAGCGCGCGGCTGGGCGCTGCCCGCGTACGCAAGCTGATCGCGCAGGACAGCCATATTCCTGAGATCGCCGCGGCAAGCCTGCCGGCGCAAATGAGCGGCGCCGATGGCTGGGAGGATTTCCGCCGCTTCCGCGCCGAGGTCGAGCTGGCGCCGCGGCCGCTGCGGTTGCTGCCGCAACCGGAGCCGATCGAGGCCGTCGCCGAAGTGCCGGACGGGCCACCCTTGCGCTTCAGATGGCGGCGCGCGCTGCACGAGGTGATCGCCGCCGAAGGCCCCGAGCGCATCGAGGGCGCCTGGTGGAGCGAACAGGGCGGGCATCCTTCAGGAAACCTTGCGCGCGATTATTTCCGCGTCGAAGACAAATCCGGCCTGCGCTTCTGGCTGTTTCGCGCAGGGCTCTATCGCGACTTGATGCGGGAAGATCTGGCCCAAGGCGCCGCGGCGCCGACCTGGTTCCTGCACGGGACTTATGCGTGACCGTTTTCCTCATGGTGAGGAGCGCGGCGAAGCCGCGCGTCTCGAACCATGAGGCCCAGGCCGCCTGCATCCTTCGAGACGCCGGCCTTCGGCCGGCTCCTCAGGATGAGGCGGATTAAGAAATTGAGTGTTGCATAACATGCGTTACCTCGAATTCGCCTGCGCCTCGAATTTCTCCTTCCTGCGCGGCGCCTCGCACCCCGAAGAACTGATGGGGCAGGCGCAGGCCATCGGCCTTGCCGGCCTCGGGCTTTGCGACCGCAATTCGGTCGCCGGCGTGGTGCGCGCGCATCTGGCCAAGCGCGAACAGAATTTGTCGCTGCGCTATCACCCCGGCGCGCGGCTCGTCTTTACCGACGGCACGCCCGACATTCTCGCCTATCCGCGCGACCGCGCTGCTTGGGGCCGCCTCACCCGCCTGCTCACGACCGGCAATCTGCGCGGGGAGAAGGGCGAGTGCATTCTGCATCTCGACGATCTGCTGACGCATATTTTCGGGCTGGAGTTGGTGGTGATGGACCGGTCTACCGCAATATCCACTCCGTCATTCCGGGGCGCGAGCGCAGCGAGCGAACCCGGAATCCATACTCCGCAGCGCAGGGGTTATAGATTCCGGGTTCGCGGCCTGACGGCCGCGCCCCGGAATGACATAGAGAAGTTACGCACCGCTGCCCCTCACCGCGTGCGGCTTGCCGCTGCCATGCTCTATCGCGGGCGCGACCGCGCACGGCTGGCGCGCAGCGCAACGATCGCCCGCGAGGCAGGAGTGCCGCTGATCGCGGTCAACGACGTGCATTTCCATCATCCCGACCGGCGGCCGCTGGCCGACGTGCTCACCTGCATCCGTGAGAAACTGGTGATCGACCGCGCCGGGCGGCGTCTCGCCGTCAATGCCGAGCGCTTCCTCAAACCTCCGGAAGAAATGGCGCGGCTGTTCCGCGATGCGCCGGAGGCGATCGAGGAGACGCTACACCTGAGCGACGCCCTCACCTTTTCGCTCGACGAACTGCGCTACGAATATCCGGATGAATCAATCGAAGGCTTCGCCAGCGCGCAGGAGGCCTTGACGCATCTTGCCTATGACGGCGCGACCAGGCGCTATCCGCAGGAGCTTCCCGACAAAGTGCGCGCGGCAATCGAGCACGAACTGGCGCTGATTGCGCAACTGCAATACGCGCCCTATTTCCTCACCGTCTACGACATCGTGCGCTACGCGCGCTCGCAAGGCATCCTCTGCCAGGGCCGCGGCTCGGCGGCCAATTCCGCGGTCTGCTTCTGCCTCGGCATCACCGAGGTCGACCCCGACCGCGCCGACCTTCTGTTCGAGCGCTTCATCTCGCCGGAGCGGCGCGAGCCGCCCGACATCGACGTCGACTTCGAGCACGAGCGGCGCGAGGAGGTGATCCAGTACATCTACAGGAAATACGGGCGCGAGCGCGCCGGCATTGCCGCGACGGTGATCTCCTATCGCGGCCGCTCGGCTATCCGCGAGGTCGGCAAGGCCTTCGGCCTGAGCGAGGACACTATCGGCGCGCTATCGTCCTCGATCTGGGGCGGCGGTGGCGGCGATGTTTCGCAGGATGCCGTGACACGCACCGGTCTCGATCCGCAAAGCCGCCGCATGCGCCAGATCGCGGCGCTGGCGCGCGAGATCAACGGCTTCCCGCGGCATCTCTCCCAGCACGTCGGCGGCTTCGTCATCACGAGGAGCCGGCTCGACGAGGTCATGCCCATCGGCAACGGCGCCATGCCCGACCGCACCTTCGTCGAATGGGACAAGGACGATCTCGACGCGCTGGGGATTTTGAAGATCGACGTGCTGGGCTTGGGCATGTTGAGCTGCATCAGAAAGGCGTTCGATCTGGTGGAGAAGCATTATCCGGAAGCTTCTCTGTCGTCGCTTCCTCCCTTCGCTTCTCTTCCTTCACCTCCCCCGCTTGCGGGGGAGGTCGACGCGCGAAGGCGGCGGGAGGGGACTCTTCTGCAAGCGCCGAGCAAGTGAATGCCCCCTCCCCAACCCTCCCCCGCAAGCGGGAGAGGGAGCACGTGGTACATGGGGAGAGGAAAAGGCTCACCCTCGCCTCCATCCCTGCCGAAGAACCTGCCGTCTACAACATGCTCGGGCGCGCCGATTCCCTCGGCGTGTTCCAGGTGGAAAGCCGCGCGCAGATGACCATGCTGCCGCGCCTGAAACCGAGAAATTTCTACGATCTCGTCATCGAGGTGGCGATCGTGCGACCCGGGCCGATCCAGGGCGACATGGTGCATCCCTATCTGCGCCGCCGCAGCGGCAAGGAGACCGTCACTTACCCGTCGAAAGAACTGGAAGCGGTGCTGTCGAAGACGCTGGGCGTGCCGCTGTTCCAGGAGCAGGCGATGAAGATCGCCATCGTCGCCGCCGGCTTCACGCCGTCGGAGGCCGACCGGTTGCGCCGCGCCATGGCCACCTTCAAGCGCGTCGGCACCATCGGCACCTTCCAGCGCAAGATGATCGACGGCATGCTGGCCAACGGCTATGCGCGCGACTTCGCCGAGCGCTGCTTCCAGCAGATCGAAGGCTTCGGCGAATATGGTTTTCCGGAAAGCCATGCTGCAAGCTTCGCGCTTCTTGTGTACGCGTCTGCCTGGCTGAAATGCCGCTATCCGGACGCCTTCGCCGCGGCGCTGCTCAACGCGCAGCCGATGGGTTTCTACGCGCCGGCGCAGATCGTGCGCGACGCGCGCGAACACGGCGTCGAGGTGCGGCCGCCGGACGTCAATCATTCGCACCGGGATTCGACTTTGGAGCCGGGCCCGCGCGCAGCGGATCGCCTGCACGAATTGCATCGCGAGATGAGCGCAGATGTATGCGCCACGCATGCTCTCCGCCTCGGCCTGCGCGAGATCAAGGGGCTGCGCGAGGAGGATGCAAAGCTGATCGTGGAGAAACGTCGCGCTTCCCCCTCCCCGTTTTCTCTTCCTTCACCTCCCCCGCTTGCGGGGGAGGGCGGATCGCCATTAGCGCGTTTACGCGCGTCTTCGACGCGCTATCGCGATCCGGGAGGGGGCTCTTCATCAAACGCCGAGCAAGCACCCGCCCCCTCCCCAACCCTCCCCCGTAAACGGGGGAGGGAGCAGGCAGCGCCCTACAACTCCGTACGCGATGTCTGGCTGCGCACGGGCCTGTCACCGCGCCTCTTGGAGCGGCTCGCCGATGCCGACGCTTTCGGCTCGCTCGGCCTCACCCGGCGCGAGGCGCTGTGGGCGGCGAAAGCGCTCGGCCGCGTCGGCGACCGCGATGACGATTTGCCGTTGTTTGCGACGGCACGTGTCCCGGGCGCGGCGCAGCACGATAGTGATGCGCTGCAGACCCGCGACCTTTACGAAAATCAGCATGTGGAACGGTCCCGGATCAGCGGCGCACCGCTGACGCGCTGCACCGCGTCCGGGACACGGGAGCCGGAAATTCACCTGCCCCCGATGCCGCTGGGCGAGGAGGTGGTCAACGACTACCGCTTCCTGCGCCTGTCGCTGCGTGCGCATCCCTCACAGTTCCTGCGCGCCGATCTTGTCCAGCGCGGCATCTTGCGCAACGAGGCGCTGCGCTCAATCGCCTCCGGCAAGCGTGTGCGCATTTCCGGCCTCGTCACCTGCCGGCAGCGGCCAGGCTCGGCCAAGGGCGTGGTGTTCATGACCATCGAGGACGAAAGCGCAGTCGCCAATGCCATCGTCTGGCCGAAAGTATTCGAGCGCGTGCGCCCGGTGGTGCTCGGCGCGCGCTATGTGGCGGTGGCCGGCATCGTGCAGTCGGAATCCGGCGTCATCCACGTGGTCGCCGACCAGCTCGAGGATCTCACGCATTTGCTGGCGCGTCTCGCCGACCACGGCGCCGATATCGACGGCCTGGCCCGCTGCGATGAAGTGCGCCGCCCGGTCAACGAACAGCCGGGCAAAGGCGGGCAAGGCACCCTCGTCCGCCTGATGCGCGAAATGCCGGAACTTGCCGCCGACCTCGGCGTCACCGCGCCCGGCTCGGCGCACGCGCCGACGCGGCGCGCCGGCTGATCACATCGGCGGCACGATGCCGCGCGCGACATTGACGCGCGCCGTCATCAATGTGCCATCCGGCCGCTTTGTCGCGGCTGCGCTGACGATGGCGCCGGGCTTGAGCTCGCCCGTGCTGCCGGGCGCGTAGGTGTAAATCACCGTGTCCGAAACCACGTCGATTCTCTTTTCGCCTTCCTTGTATTTCAGCGTCAGCGTCGTGCCTTCCTGTCTGGCAACAGTGGCGCCGCCCGACGCGTCGGCGACGTTGCCGACCGTGCCATTGGTCATCGTGCTTTGCGGCCGGTAATCCATCGGCCGGTCGCCCTCGCCGACCCCGCGCATCGCTTCAGGGAAGATGTGCACCTCGACTGCCTGCCAGCGGCCATCCGCCTGCGGCAGAGCTGTCGAACCGACATACGATCCAGGCTTGATGTCGGCGAGAAAAGCCTTGACCATGGCAAGAACTTTCACGTCGTCAGCGATTGCCACCTTCAGCGTTCCGCCGCCGTGCGACTTGATGGTGAGCACAGGGCCATCGACCTGCTCGATCGTGCCGCGCACGCGAACGCTCTGCTGCGCCAGCGCCGATGCATTTGCCACGGCTGCGGCGCAAGTCACGCCGACAAAAATCCACTCAATCGCACGCTTACATCGCAGGAACGACATCGCGGCCAACATAGACGACCTTCGCCAGCACCGAGCCGTCTGCTTGCTTCTCCGAGGCCATGATAACGACTTGTGCGCCGGCCTTGACCTCGCTTTTGTTGCCCGCCGCGACCGCGGCGATCACCGTCTGCGGCGTCACCATGACCTTCTTCTCGCCGTCCTTGTACTTCACCATCAACGTGTCGCCGTCCTTTGCCGTCACAAGGCTCTCGACATAGGCGTTGGTCATGGTGCTGCCCGGCCGTGCGTCCCACGACCCATGCCGATCCGGCACCACGCCGCGTTGCGCCGGCAGGAAGATGTGGATCGAGAAGGCCTGGATGCTGCCGTCCGGCTGCGGCATGCCGGCGATGCCGATGAAACTGTCAGTCTTGATCTCGGCAAGCGAGGCCTTGACCAGCGCCGAAACGCGCGCGTCGTCGGCGAGCTTGACGTTCAGCATGGTGCCGTCGCGCGTCTTGAGCGCGAGCACCACGCCTTCGGCTTTTTCGATCTGGCCGCGGATGCGACTCGGCTGCTGCGCCACGGCGACGTTCGCCGCGAGAGCCAACGCGATCGCCGCGGCGGCGACTGCGCGCACCGCTAAATTCGGATTGTACATTGTCTATGTCCCCCCGGCCGCAGCGCCATCGCGCTGCGGTCAAGCAGAAAACCCCGCGCCTGGACGCTTATTCCGGCACGCCAGCGCGGGCCTATTTCTTCTTGAGTAGATCGGCCTCGACCATCGCGCGCAGTTCCGGCGTCACCTCGGGACGAACCCCGAACCACAGTTCGAACCCGCGCACGGCCTGGCGCAGCAGCATGCCGAGCCCGTCGGCGGTGCGCAGGCCGCGCTCGCGCGCCATCTTCAGCATGGAGGTTTCCAGTGGATCGTAGACCAGGTCCGCCACCACCAGCGACGCCGGGCAGCGCAGATTGACGTCGAGCGGCGGCTGGCCGGTCATGCCGAGCATGGTGCAATTCACCAGCACGCCGGCGCCGCCGAGCAGGCCGGTCATCTCGTCCCACTTGGCCGCGTGCACGCGCGTGCCGAATTTCTTTTGCAGTTCCTTCACCCGTTCCGGCGTGCGGTTGATGACGGTGACCCGCCCGGCGCCGCGCGACAGCAGCCCGAACACCACGGCGCGGGCGCCGCCGCCGGCGCCGAGCACAATCGCGTTCTCCAGGCCGCGGTCCCACCCCGGCGCCGCGACATCGAGATTGGCGAGGAAGCCCTCGACGTCGGTATTGGTCGAGCGCAAGACATCGCCATTATACCACAGGCAGTTGGCGGCGCCGACCGCGGTCGCGCGCTCGTCCGGCTTAGTGTTCGCCAGCGCCACCTGCTTGTGCGGCACCGTGACATTGGCGCCGATATAGCCGTGCTCGCGGAGATGCGTGATGAACTCGACGATCTGGTCCGGCGGTACCGCTTCCTTGCGGTACTCCGCGTCGATCTTATGCTGCTTGATCCAGTAATTGTGGATCAGCGGCGAGCGCGAGTGGCCTGCCGGCCAGCCAATGACACAAACGGCTTTTTGCGCGCTCATAGGTTCGCCGTGCCTGTCAGTGTCATGCGAGGTTCCTGGGGGGGTTGGTGTCCGCAGCATTTAGTCCCCGACGGAGGCCACGTCAACGCCGGATGCCCGACATCGCATTGCAGCCCTTCACCACCCACTTGACGGAACGATCCGTGCATTACAGACAAGAGTACGACAACCCGCCCTTGCGCGGACCACGACAAATTCTGTGCGGCCGTGAAAACCATCTTCCTCGATTGCAACGAACAGCTCGCGCCGGTTTGGAAAAGCGTCTATCGCGCCGACGACCCGCCGATCGACGTCAATATGGAAGCCTTCGCGCGCGAGGAATTACCGCGCATCATCAAGGGCTACGACATCGCCATCGACGATCATTCCTACATGCCGACGCCACTGGTGGCGCAGTGTCCCGAGCTCAAGCACATCGTGTTCCTTGGCACCGGCCCGGCAAGCTACATGAATGTCGGCGAGCTGGAAGCACGCGGCACCAAGGTGCATATCATCAAGGGCTATGGCGACACCGCCGTGGCCGAGCATTCGATCGCGTTGATGGTGGCGGCCGCGCGCGACGTCGCGCGCATGGACCGCGACATCCGCGCCGGCGCGTGGATCACGCGCGAGGGCGTGCAGCTCAAGGACAAGACGCTCGGCGTCATCGGTCTCGGCGGCATCGGCCGCGAAGTTGCCCGCATCGGCAAGGGCATGGGCATGAACGTGATCGGCTGGAACCGCACCAAGCATGCCGAGATTTCTGTGCCGCTAGTCGACATCGACACGCTGCTGACGAAGTCCGACGTGGTGTCGATGAATCTGACGCTCGGCGACGAGACCAGCGGCTTCCTCAGCAAGGAACGCATCGCGCGCATGAAGCCGCGCGTCATCTACGTCAACACCGCGCGCGGCGCGCTGGCTGACGAAGCCGCGCTGATTGCGGCGCTGCAAAGCGGTCATATCGGCCATGCCGGGCTCGACGTGTTCCACGACGAACCGCTGAAACCCGATCATCCGCTGGCGCAAATGCAGAACGTCACGCTCACCGCGCATGCCGGCTTCCGCACGCTGGAAGCTTCGCAGACGCTGCTGCGCCGCGCGATCGATATTGTGAAGACGATTGTCTAGCCCGCGACGTCAGTAGTACCCCGCCGTGCTGCCACCATCGACGGCGATCGCCGTGCCGTGGATATGACGGCCCTTGCCGCTGCACAGGAAGACCGCCAGCGCGGCAATGTCTTCGGGCTCGCCAATGCGGCGTAAGCCGCTTTTGCTCAGCGCTTCGGCGCGCACCTGCTCGACGGTCTTGTTCTGCGCCTTGGCGAATTGCTGCGCGAGTTGCTCGTTGCGTTCGGTCCGAGTTGCCCCAGGATGGATGACGTTGATATTGATGTCGTCACGGTTGCCCAGCGCGGTGAGGCCCTTAGCGAAATTCGCCATGGCGGCATTGACCGCTCCGCCGATGAGGAATTCCGGGCCCGGCGTGCGCGCCGCGCCGCCGACAATGTCGACGATATTGCCGTGGGCCGCCTTGAGCAGCGGCCAGAACAGCCGTGTCAGCCGCACCGTGGCAAAATATTTCAAGGCAAAGCCGTCGACGAAGGCGTCGTCCGGCAGTTCGAAAAAATTGCCGCCGCGCGTCGCGCCAGCATTGTTGATCAGGATATCGCAGCGCTTGAATTTTTCGTTCGTCTGTTTGAAGACTTGCTCGCAGCCTTGCAGCGTGCGCAAATCGGCGGCGACGGTCAGCGGCGCAAGGGCGCCGGCTGCGCTGATCGCCTTGGCTGCCGCGGCGAGATTGTCCGCGCTTGCCGCCGCCAATACCGTCTGCGCGCCCTCGCGCGCGAAAGCCGCCGCGATGGCACGCCCGATGCCGCGGCTGCCGCCGCTGACGACCACGACTTTTCCCTCAAACTCCCCGGCCATCGAACTCTCCCTGCAAAACAGAAAGGCGCTTATACGCGGCTCCGCGTCATTCGGCGAGAGGGAGCCTGCATTGACCTGCTCCCGTTCCCGGTCACAATGAGAAAAAGCGGCGCGTGATCCCGAAAGGTGGGAACCGGTTTTCGGACAAGATCGCGCGCCAGCAAAAACGAGGAGGAAACTGTCCGTGAAGCCGGCGCCGTTCGCCTACGCCAAAGCGCGCTCGGTGGAGCAAGCAGTCGCGCTGTTGGGCGAGAACAAGGACGCGCGGCTGCTCGCCGGTGGGCAGAGCCTCATCGCGACGCTGAACATGCGGCTGTCGGCGCCGACCCTGCTCATCGACATCAATGGCATCGATGGGCTCGATGGCATCGCGAAGAAGGGCGACACGATTGAAATCGGCGCGCTGACGCGCCATGCCAGCACCGAACGATCCGACCTTATCGCGCGACACGCACCGCTGATCGCGCGGGCCATGCCGCATATCGGCCACGTCGCCATCCGCAACCGCGGCACACTCGGCGGCTCCATCGCCTTCGCCGACCCAGCCGCGGAACTGCCGGCATGCCTGCTGGCGCTTAATGGCGAGGTGGAGGCGAGCGGGTCGAAGGGCAAGCGCACGATCAAGGCGGACGATTTCTTCAAGGGCTTGTTCGAGACTGCGCTTGCGCCGAATGAGATGCTTACTGCCATCCGCGTGCCGGCGGCGGGCAAGGATACGCGCGTGGGATTCGCCGAACTGGCGCGGCGGCATGGCGACTACGCCATTGTCGGGCTTGCCGCTGGCGCCCGCGCCAACGGCCAAGGGCTCGCCGACGTGCGGCTTTGTTTTTTTGGCGTCGGCGTAACGCCGATGCGGGCGAAGAAATCGGAGGAGGCGCTGACCGACGGCGATGTCGAGGCTGCCATCGCCGCGCTCGATCTCGATCCGCCTGACGACGTGCAGGCGACCAGTGCATTGAAAAAACATCTCGCCGGCGTGCTGCTGCGCCGTGTGGCGAAACAGTTGCTAGAGAACCGGCAATGACTTTCCACCTGTCATGCGCGGGCTTGACCCGCGCATCCATGATGAGCTGCCGCAGGAGAACGTATGACTTGCCGTTTGGGAGAGTCATCATGGATTGCCGGGTCAAGCCCGGCAATGACCGCGTGGTGAGGCCATGACCGCCACTGCTCTCGATATTTCTCTCACCGTCAACGGCGAGTCCATCAGCGAGCGCGTCGAAGCGCGCAAGACACTGGTCGATTTCCTGCGCGAGGATCTTGGCCTCACCGGCAGCCATGTCGGCTGCGAGCACGGCGTCTGCGGCGCCTGCACCGTGCGCGTCGACGGCGAGATCGTGCGCGGCTGCCTGATGCTGGCGGTGCAATGCGATGGTGCCATGGTCGAGACCATCGAAGGCCTGTCGGACTCCGGCGAGCTTGCCGACCTGCAGGCGGCTTTCGAGCAGCGCAACGCGCTGCAGTGCGGCTACTGCACGCCCGGCATGCTGGCGGCCGCGCAGGATCTCTTGAAACGCGGCGACGTACCGAGCCGCGACGAAATCCGCGAGCATATGTCGGGCAATTACTGCCGCTGCACCGGCTATCACGCCATCGTCGATGCCATCGAAGCGGTCGCTCAGGCGCGCGCGGGAACGAAAAAATGAAAATCACCGACGACTCCCCGCCCGTGCTGACAGCGCTCGACCGGCCGAACTCCTATATCGGCCGCTCGGTGCCGCGGCCGAATCTGCATCGGCTCACGCAAGGGCGCGGACAATATGTCAGCGATGTTTCGCTGCCGCGCATGACGCATGTCGCCTATGTGCGTTCACCGCACGCGCATGCGAAAATCGCCGCGATCAAGACGGACGCGGCGAAGAAAGCGCCCGGCGTGATCGCCGTGGTCACCGGCGTTGAACTGGCCAAGGTGATGACGCCCTGGGTCGGCGTGCTGACGCATTTGAAAGGTCTGAAATCGGCGCCGCAATACGCTATCGCGGTCGACCGCGCCTGCTGGCAGGGCGAAGCGGTCTGCGCCGTGGTCGCGCGCACGCGCGCGCAGGCTGAAGACGCGGCCGAACTGGTCGAGGTCAACTACCAGCCGCTGCCCGCGGTCACCGATCCGGAAACCGCGCTCGATGGCAATACGCCGCTGATCCACGCCGACCTCGGCGACAATCTCTGCTTCGAACGCAAGCTCGACGTTGGCGATGTCGACAAGGCCTTCGCCGATTCCGACGCCGTGATCGAAACCACCTTCATGTTCGGCCGCCACACCGGAGTCACCACCGAGCCGCGCGCCGTCGTCGCCGACTGGAACGCGGGCGAGCAACGCCTGACCGTCTATCAGGGCACCCAGGCACCGCACATGATGCAGAACCTGTTCGCCAAGCATCTTGGCCTTGCCGAGCATCAGGTGCGCGTGCTCACCAAGGACGTCGGCGGCTCCTTCGGCATCAAGGTGCACGTTTACGCCGACGAGATGGCGACGGTGGCGCTATCGAAGCTGCTCAAGCGGCCGGTGAAATTTGTCGCCGATCGCATCGAGAGCTTCGTCACCGACATCCACGCTCGCGATCATCGCGTCAAGGCGAAGATCGGCGTGAAGAAAGACGGCACCATCACGGCCTTCGAGATCGACGACCTGACCGGCATCGGGCCCTATTCGGTCTATCCGCGCACCTCAGGCATCGAGGCCAACCAGGTGGTCAACTTGGTCGGCGGCCCCTACACGTGCCCGAATTACCGCGCCCAGGCGCGTGTGGTGTTCCAGAACAAAAATGTGATGTGCCAGTACCGCGCCGTCGGCCATCCGATCGCGGTGGCGGTGACCGAGGGCCTCGTCGAGCTTGCCGCCGCCAAGATCGGCATGGACCCGCTCGAATTGCGCCGGCGCAATCTGATCGCCGATGACGCCTACCCTTGCACCTCCGCGGCGGGGCTGAAATTCGAGAAGCTGTCGCACCACGAAGCGCTCGCCCATCTTGACGCGATGATGAACTACGCGGCCTTGCGCGCCGAGCAGAAGAAACTGCGCCAGCAGGGGATCTATCGCGGCATCGGCTTTGCGAGCTTCATCGAAGTCACCAATCCGTCCGCCGCCTTCTACGGCGTCGGCGGCGCCAGGATCTCGTCGCAGGACGGCGCCACCATCAAGCTCGACGCGCAAGGGTCTCTCATCGTCGCCACCGGCGTCAGCGAGCAGGGCCAGGGCGCCGAATCCGTGATCGCGCAATGCGCCGCCACCGCCTTCGGCGTGCCGATCGAGCGCGTGCGCGTCATCATGGGCGACACCGACAACACGCCCTACGGCGGCGGCACCTGGGCCTCGCGCGCCGCCGGCATCGGCGGCGAAGCCGCCTGGCAGGCCGGCAAGGCGTTGCGCGGCAACGTGCTCGCGGTTGCCGCTTCCATCCTGCAGGCCAAGCCCGAGGCGCTCGACATCCGCAACGGCGTCGTCGTCGACAAGGCGAAAGGCACCGAGCGGTTGCCGCTCGAGGAGCTCGCGCGCATCGCCTATTTCCGCCCCGACACGTTGCCCACCGGCATCCAGGCCGAGCTGGTGGCGACCCGCCACTACGTGCCGCGGGCCTGGCCGTTCGCCTTCACCAACGGCGTGCAGGCAAGCTATCTCGAAGTCGACACCGACAGCGGCTTCGTCAAACTCTTGAAGCATTGGTGTGTGGAGGACTGCGGCACTATCATCAATCCGCAGCTGGTCGACGAGCAGATCCGCGGCGGCGTGGTGCAGGGCATCGGCGCGGCGCTGTTCGAGCAATGCCTCTATGACGAGCGCGGACAGATGCTCAACGGCAATATGGCCGACTATCTGGTGCCGATGGCGGCGGAAATGCCCGACATCGAATGCGGCCATGTGGTCTCGCCCACCGCCAACTCGGAGCTCGGCGCCAAGGGCGCGGGCGAAGCCGGCACCGCCGGCGCGCCGGCCTGCGTGATGAATGCGATCAACGACGCCCTGCGCCCCCTGGACGCCCAGCCACTCACCGATATGCCGTTCACGCCAGAGAAAATCCTCCACGCGTTAAACCGGATTTGATCGACGCTTCCGCTTTTTTTGCGTCTCACGCGGCCATGGCGGTCGCAGTCGTATGGGTCCGCGTTTTTTCGCTGCTCGGCGGGTCGGCGGCCTGCGGTTCCGTTTTTTGCATCACTAGCGGCGACGCCAGTTCAAGCAGCGCCACGAGATGCTGCTGGCATGCGAAGCCGTCTTCGACGACGCGTTGCATCGAGCCCGCTGACCAAACCTGAAGCTCGCGCATGGCTTCGACTGGAGATTTCGCCTGACACGCTCGCTGCGCTGCATCGAGCGCAGATGTCGTAGCCACATGCCGCCGTTCGAACCAACCATTGGCGAACGTCTGCATGCTATCGAGAACCTTGTCCTGCCTGCGCCAGAAATGAGCCCAGCTCTCTCCACTCGTTGCGCGCCATGGCGCGAGCATTTGCATGGCCTGCTCCAGGACGTCGAACCCATTCGTGCTCTTGTCGTTTTTCATGGTGACTCTCCCTCCCCGCGGTGATGGCCCAGACGCCCCGAACGCCTAAAAACACTCCCTTTCAGCGGACAAATGCGAAAGCGCTTTGCGCTCCCCAGTCACAATATGAAGGTGCTCGAAAAGTCGAAGAGATGAAAATCCAGAGAAATAAATACAACATTCCAAATAGAGCACATGCGGTGAAGCAGCATTGACCTAAATCAAATAGCACCGCTACACCGGCAACATCAGGTCCGGGTGCACAACAGCTACGCCGCCAACAGTAAATTGAAGCGGAGTCCCCAAACGACGATTCGGCTGTTTTTTCATTTTGATAATGGGAAAATGGCGCACCGCCGATCCATGCGGCCCACGCGATCTCGCTTGATGAAGCGGTCGGATCGACGCAATATTCCAGGACGGCAACTGCGGGGAAATTACACGCGGCCGGTGCTGATAACAGAAACGCAAAAAGGAGCCCGCTGCATGAATATCAAGGTCGGCAAGGAGGCCATCGCCGAGGCCTCAAAAAAGCTCTCGAATTGGGGCCGCTGGGGCAAGGACGATCAGATCGGCACGCTTAATCACGTGACGCCCGAAGACATCGTCAAGGCGGCAAGCCTGATCCGCACCGGCAAGGTGTTCGCGCTCGGCATCCCGCTCGACCGCGAGGGCCCGCAGACCGGCCTGTTCGGCGGCCGCTTCAACCCGATCCACCAGATGCTCGCCACCGGCACCGACGCCATCGCCGGGCGCCAGGACTGGAACAAGATCCGGTACGCCGATGACACGCTGATGCTTTGCGTGCAGGGCGCCACGCATTGGGACGCGCTCGGCCACATCTTTTACGAGGACAAGGGCTACAATGGCCACGAGGCGAAGATGGTCGACGCCCGCGGCCTCAACGTGCTCGGCATCGAGCATTCCAAGAGCAAGATGGTCGGCCGCGGCGTGCTGCTCGACATCGCCCGCTTCCGCGGCGTCAAGTGGATGCAGGACGGCGAAAGCATCTCCAACGACGAACTCGACAAATGCGCCAAGGACCAGAACGTCGCCATCGGCCGCGGCGACTTCGTCATTATCCGCACCGGCCAGATGGAGCGCTGCCTCGCTGAAAAGGAATGGGGTGGTTATGCCGGCGGCGACGCGCCCGGCGTGAAATTCGAGAATTGCTACTGGTGCCAGGACAAGCAGATCGCGGCGATTTGCACCGACACCTGGGGCGTCGAGGTGCGGCCGAACGAAACCAAGGAGGCCAACCAGCCCTGGCACTGGGTGGTGATCCCGGCCATGGGCCTGTGCATGGGCGAGATTTTCTACCTCGAGGAACTGGCTGAGGACTGCGCCGAGGACGGCATCTACGAATTCTTCTTCTGCGGCCCGCCGCTGATCATCACCGGCGGCACCGGAAGCCCGATCAATCCGCAGGCGATTAAATAGCTCTCGAACGCAAGGCTTGCTCTCTTCCCCTCTCCCCTTGTGGGAGAGGGTGGCGAGGCGGAGCGATAGCGAAGGCGAGCCGGATGAGGGGGCTGTGCCTCACGATAGAACGTAACCGCTCACCCGCCCTCGCTTCGCTCGGGCACCCTCTCCCACAAGGGGAGAGGGAAAGAGAGTGCGCTGAACGGCTCCTACATCAGCTTCGGTAGATCCGCGAAATATTCCGGGTGTTCCTTCTCGACCTCGGCCATGAATTGCGGCCGAAACAGGCTTGGCACGTCGAGCCGGGCTGCGCCTTTCAGCGTGTTCATCAGCACCTCATCCTCGGCGTTCTCGAAGGCGTGCAGCACATTCGGCGACAGCCGCGGGTCGAAGCTGATGTGCTTGACCGCCTTCTTGCCGATGGCGACGTCGGTCTTCGGCACCCATTTGGCGAAAATCTCCACCGCCTCGTCGCGGTTGTTGCGGGTGAAGTGCGAGGACTGCGCGAGGCCCGCGGCGATCGCCTTCACCAGCTGCGGCTTGGCCTCGACGGTCGGCCCGTGCGCCGTCGCCACCATCACATAGGACATGTACTGGCCGGCGCGGATGACCGGGAACGAGTCCGGCACCTGGGTGAGCACCTGCGTCACGTAAGGCTCCCACGACACCACGGCATCCACCTTGCCCTCGGCGAGCGCCGGCGCGAGGCCGAATTGCGACCAGATGTTTTCGATGGTGAGGTCTTCGTACTGCATTTTGGCGCGGCGCAGCACCATCTTGAAATATTCGTCGGAGGTCTGCCCGCGCGCGAGCCCGATGATCTTGCCCTTGAGATCGGTGACCTTGCCGGCTTCGATGCCGCGGCCTTTCTTGGTGACGATGGCGAGCGGATCGTCGCAGTTGTCGCGGGTGGCGTCGTTCATGATCAGGCCGATGACCTTGAACGGCTCGCCCGCGTGCACCGCCTTGAGATAGGTGGTGGTGCTCATGTCGCCGATCTGGGCGCGGCCGTCGTGCATGGCGTTGACCATGTCGGTGCCGGTATCGACCACCAGCATTTTTGCGTCGACGCCGTGGGCTTTGAAGAAGCCTTTCTCGGCGCCGACGAACATCGGCAGATGGCCGAAATTGTTGCCGATCACCACGTCGAGCTTGGGCAAGTCTGCCATTGTCGTCCTCCCTGACCTTGACCCGTCGTCCCCGCGAAAGCGGGGACTCAGTACTCCCTGACTGTCGAGTCTATCGCGAACGCCGGGATTACTCGATGCCCGCTTTCGCGGGCATGACACTTCGTTTGAAAACTTCCGGATTGACGCAATTCGGCGGCGTGCCGCCGGCGATAAGCGCCTCGATATTGTCGACCACGATATTGGCCATCTGCTCGCGCACCTCGACCGTGGCGCTGCCGAGATGCGGCGCGAGCACCACGTTCTTCATCCGCTTCAATTCGGCATGCACCTTGGGCTCGTGCTCGAACACATCGAGCCCGGCGCCGGCGATTCTTTTCGCTTTCAGCGCGCGCACCAGCGCCGCCTCGTCGATGATGGCGCCGCGCGCGGTGTTGATGATGAAGGCGGTCTTTTTCATCAGGCCAAGCTCGCGCGCGCCGATCTGGTGGCGGGTGTCGGCGTCGAGCGGCGAATGCAGCGAAACGAAATCGGATTCCCGCAGCAACTGCTCGAGCGGCGCAAAGGTCAAGCCCGCCTCGCGTTCCTCGCTCTCCGGCTTGCGCCGCGGCGTCCAGTAAAGCACGCGCATGGAGAAGCCGCGGGCGCGCGCCGCCACCGCCTTGCCGATGAGGCCGCCGCCACCGACGAGGCCGAGCGTCTTGCCGTGAACGATGGCGCCGAGCAGATGCCGCGATTGCCCGCCGGGGAATTTCCCGGCGCGCACCAGTCTGTCGCCTTCGATCATGCGCCGCGCCACCGCCAGCATCAGGCCGAAGGTTAAGTCCGCGGTCGCCTCGGTGGTCACCGGCGGCACCACGGTGACCGGAATGCCGCGCGCGGTCGCAGCGGCGACATCGATATTGGAAGGCGAAATCGATTGCGCCGCGATATGGCGCAGCTTCGGATTGGCGGCGATCACCGCACGGTCGATCTTGTCGTGCAGCAGGCAGAACAGGATGTCGGCTTTGCTTATGGCGGCGACCAGCGTGCGGTGCGGGATGATGCGGCTGTCGTCGGAAAATACTTTCACGCTGCCGAGAACCCGCAAACGCTTCAGCGCGCTGTCTGCGACCGGCTGGGTTACGAAGATGCGTGGCTTGCTCACCGCAGCCACCGCACGATGCCGGCGACGCCGTCGACCGCGCATTGTGCGCCATCCGGAATTCTGCGGGTGGCGTCGAGCACGCCAAGCACCATGGGAATGCCGCGCTCGCGCGCGAGCGACGCCAGATGCGAGGTCGAGCCGCCGAGCTCGGCGACCACGCCGGACACGCGCGGCAGGATGTGGCTGAGCGCCGGCCCCGCGACCTTGGTCACCAGCACGTCACCGGGCGCGACACGTGACAATTCGCATTCGCAGTTGACCACCACCGCCCGCCCCGCTCCCCAGCCGATACCGGCAGGATGGCCGTTGATGCCGGGGTGCTGCAGCCAGATGGCGTCGGGCACGATCGGCGCCTCAACATGCAGCGGCCGCGACTGCAGCAGCTTGAAGCCGCTCTCGTCCATCGCCCATTCGATCTCGACCGGACCGCCGGCAAGCTGTTCGCACTTTCGCAACAGACGTCCGAGCGTCACCGCCTCGCCGGGCGTGAGACACGGCGCGCTCACTTGGTCCTCGGGCACCAGCTGCGGCGCGGCGACGCCATGCGCGCAGGTGTCGCGGTGGTTCTTGCGCCCGGCCTCGATGCTGCGCAGGAAGCCGCTGCGGGAAAGCACGACACGGTCGGGCACCACTTCGCCCTGGGCGATGGCCGAGCCGAGGCCCCAGGTCGCGGAAATCAGCATCTGCCCTTCCGCGGTTTCGCTGAGACCGCCGCCCGACGCACGCGCGGAAATCAGCGGCTGGATCAGCACCGCCATCGCCGTATCCGCGGGCGACAGTTCGTAATTCTCCATGTAGCGCCGCGCGTGCGAGGTCCATAGCGCCGCCCAGCAGGCGCGCACGGCGGTCAAGAATTCGGCTTCGTCGGCAAGACCGAGGAAGCTTTCGAACTGGCCGGCGAAATTGGCGCCCTTGCGGTCCTCGATCAGCGCCGACGAGCGCACGGCACCGAGTGCGCCGCCCGCGCGCTGCGCCCGCCAGGCGGCAAGCAAAGGTTCAAGAATCTCCGGCGCGATTCCGCGCTGGTAAAGCGCGAGGCGGATCTGCACCGACAGTTTACGCGAGGTCGGCAGATCGGCGTTGCCGTAGGCGCTGACCATCTCTTGAATGCCGAGATGGCGCAGCTGGTGCCGATAGGCCGCCGCCGTCAGCGCAAAGCCGCCCGGCGTCGGCAGCCCGGCTTGGCCGAGCCGCGCGAGATTGGCCGCCTTGGGGCCGACGCACTCGGCATCAGTCGCGGTGGGCTCGGAGAGCGGGAGGATGAATTCGGCCATCGCTTTACTCGTGTCCCGGATGCGGTGCAGCGCGTAGCGAAAGCGAAGCGGTGCACCGCTAATCCGGGACCGTTCCAATTTGTGGCGGTCCCGGATCTGCAGCGCATCACTACGTGCTGCGCTGCGCCCGGGACACGAAGCCTATTTCACGTGATCCCCATAACCCGGCAGCGGATCGACTACGGTGATCTGCTTCACCGGGAAGTTCGAAACGATCTCGATGCCGTCGTTCTTCACGATCAGCATTTCCTCGATGCGCACGCCGTAGCGGTATTTCTTGCCGTGCTGCGTTTCCAGCGCGAAGGTCATGCCTTCCTGGATGTCGATCGGATGATCGAGCGACCAGATGCGCGAGATCACCGGCGGATCGTATTGCGCGAGGCCGAGCCCGTGGCCCCACAAATTCGCGGCCGCCTGGTCCTCGTCCTCGTAGCCCCAGGTCTCCATCGCCGACGGCCACTTCAGCGCGATGTCGCGCGTGGTGGCGCCGACCTTCACCGCGCCGATCGAATCGTAGAGCCACTTCAGCGCGATCTCGTAGGTTTCCTTCTGCTCCTTGCTCGGCTCCTTGCCGACGCAATAGGTGCGGTAATAACAGGACTTGTAGCCGTTCCAGGTCAGCGCGGCCAAATCCATGAACACGATGTCGCCGGGCTGGATGATGCGGTCGGAGAAGTTGCGCCAGTTCGGCCAAGTGTTGGGGCCGGACGAGACGATGACGTCCTCGACGTCTTCCATGCCGGCGAAGTTGTAGAGATATTCCATCAGGTGCGCGGTCACCTGATTCTCGGTGATGCCGGGGCGCAGGAACTTCATGCACTCCCAGTGCGTGGCGTCGCCGATGGCGCCGACGATGCGGAAGCATTCCTGCTCGTCTTCGTTCTTGACCGCGCGCGCGTCCATCATCGCGCTCATGCCGTCGGTCCAGTGGATGTTCTTTTCCTTGAACACGTTGATCATGTTGATGTCGATGAAATCGCAACCGAGCTTCTGCCCGGCGACGCCGTGTTCCTTCATCGCCTCCTGGACTGCGGCGACGAACTTGTTGACCTGCTGCACGGAAGCGGGGCCCGCCGCGCCTTTGATCCAGGCAAACGAGTGGCGCACGTTCTCCTTCGGAATCCAGGGCGAGTGCCGCTCGATCTGGAAACCGAGGTCGCCCTGCTCGAACAGGATCGGCGCGCCGTCGCCGCAGAGCATGGCGTAGCGCAGGCCGGGCTTGAGCCGGTTCCAGCCCGGCGTCAGCGTGCCGGTGAGATAGCGCACGTTCTCGTCGTACATGCAGAGCACGGCGCCGAGCCCGTGCTTCTTCATCATCGTGCGCGCGCGCTCGGTGCGATACTTGCGCAGCCGGTCCCAGTTGACCCGCTGCTGCCAATCCATGCCGACGGTGCCGAAATTCGCAGTCCCCATGGCGTCCTCCCCGACTGGCGCTTTTGCGCGCCGTTTCCTGTTGCTTGGGGCAAATCCTAAGCCCGGTGGCGGGGCCAAAAGAAATAATATATTCTGCGCCCTGGCATTAGGTTTTCTAATAGTGGTCCATGCGCCAGATCCCGCTCCGACAGGTCCGCGCCGTCATCGCCGTCTGCGAGGAAGGCTCTTTTACGCGCGCCGCGGCGCGGGAAAACGCCACGCAATCGGGCATTTCGCAGCATGTCGCCGCGGTCGAGAGGAAGCTCGGCGTCAAGCTGTTCGAGCGCACCGCCGGCCGGGTGACGGCAACGCCGGCGGGCCTGCGCTACTACAAGAGCTGCGTGGAGGCTGTCGGCGCCCTGGAAAACGCCGCCGAGCAGGCGCGCTCGCTCGCCGGCCAGGTCACCGGCGAACTGCGCATCGGGCTGATGCCGACCTTTACCCGTGCCGTGCTCGCTCCCGTGCTCGACGATTTCGTGCCGCGCTGCCCGGAAGTGCGGCTGCATATCGTCGAAGGCTACAGCAACCTGCTCACCGAGATGGTGCTCGACGGCGAGCTCGACTTCGCCGTGGTCCCGGCCTTCGAAGGCGCCCTCGGGCTGAAGTCGCGGCTGCTGGTGCGCGACCGCGAAATGCTGATCTCCGGCTCGAAGCGCGGCATGACGCCGCTTGCGCCGGTGCGGCTTGCCGACATCAAGCCGCTGAAGATCGTGGTGCCGGGGCCGGACAATATCCGCCGCCGCAATCTCGACACTTATTTTCAGAGCCACGGTGTCGAGGTCGAGGCGATGCTGGAAATGGATGCGATGATCGCCACGCTCGAATTCGTCGCGCGCTCCGACTGGGTGACGGTGCTGCCCAGCGTCATCTCGGTCAACGACATCGGCCGCGGCGAACTGATCGTCAATCCGATCGTCGATCCCGAGCTGCATGCCGAGTTCGTGGTGATCCAGCCGACAAGACGTACGCTCACGACGCAGGCGCGGCTGTTCCTGCAGCGCTTCGAGCAGGAAGTCGCCCATATTCACGAGGTGTGGGATCAAGCGGTCGTAGGCACCAAACCGAAAAGGCTGCGCGCGGCAATTTGACCACCGCCATCGCCGCGTCAGTCCGGGTCAATCACATGGTGTTCGTCAAAGACCTGCGGCTCGATTGGACCGCCTTGATTTGTCGTTGCGTGCTGCTCGAACCAGCTGATGCCTGCGGGAATGACGGTGCCGTGTTGAGCGGCGCTCAAAAATATATGTCTCGCAGTCTCAGCTGATCGTTCGAACCAGTTCGGATCGTCGAAAGTGCCGCCGTAGACGCCGACGACGTCGGGAAAACGCTCGAAAGTCAGAAACAATTTGGTGCCGCAATTGCCACAGAAATGAACGTCGACCATCTTTCCGCTTCCTGCGGACCGATGCCGGTAAACCTTGGGCTGGCCTGAAATCACTGCGAAGTCGGATTTGCCGAAAATCGGCTCGACGAGATAGGCCGATCCGGTAGCACGCTGGCAGAACCGGCAATGGCAAATCGTCACTCTCATCGGCTGCGATTTGGCCGCATAGCGGATTGCACCGCATAGACATCCGCCTTCCTGCGCCGACATGTCCGTTGTCCCCTTTGGCAAAGGCATGATCGTAACAAGCCCTTATCACACCGCCATCCAGGCGCCATCCGCGTCTACCGACTTGAACACCGCTTCCAGCGCCGCGGCGGTCTGCAAGATGCCCTCGGGCGAGATCGGAAACGCGCCCTGCCCCAGCACCGCCTTGGCGAAGAAATCGAGATTGCGGCCGAGGTGATTGTCGGCCGCCCGGTCGATCACCTCCGGCTCCTTGCCGGCATAGCGCACGATGGCGCGGGTTTCGGAGACGCTTTCGGCACGGGCAGTTCTCGCCATAGACCGCGATGCGCCAGTCGAATGGCGTCTTGATGGTGGTGCCCAGCGTGCCGGTGGCGCCGTTCTCGAACTCGATCAGCGCCGCGGTGGTGTCCCCGGTCGGCAATTTCAGCACGCGGTCTTTCGACAACGCGGCGATGCGCTTCATCGGCCCGACGATGTCGCGGAAGCAGTCGAGCACATGGATGCCCATGCCGGTCATGCCGCCGGCGCGGCTTTCCTCGGCCTGCATGCGCCAGCTCTCGCGCGGATAGTCGGCGAGCCAGTCGTGGCTGTAATTGCCCTCGACATGCATGATGGTGCCGAAGGCGCCCTTGTCCTTGAGTTCCGCGAGTACGCGCATCGACGGCATCAGCCGAAAATGGTGGCCGACGCCGATCACAACACCAGCGCGCTTGCAGGCCTCGAGCATGGCGGCGGCATCGGCCTTGCGCAGCGCGAACGGCTTTTCGCAATAGATGTGCTTGCCCGCCGCGGCTGCCGCCTCGACCTGCGCGCGGTGCTGGCTATGCGGCGTCGCCAGGATCACCGCCTGCACCTCGCCGTCCGCCAGCACCTCGTCGAGCGAGGTGCCGAGCGCCATTCCCTGTTCGGCGGCGAAATCGCGCACGCTGTCGGGCTCGAGCGAGACACCGCGGATAAAGCGCAGCGGCGCGCCGAACTCGCGCGCCGCCTTTACCAGCGTCTTGCCCCACCAGCCGAGGCCGACGACCGCGGTCTTGACCACGTCAAACCGATGCCGGCGCGCCAGGCTGCTTCAGCGGATGCGCGCGGGCAAAGGCCTCGTTCTGGAAGCAGGTGTCGACGATGCGCTTGAAGGTCGGATAAGGCGCGATGTCGCACTTGAAATAGGCGGCGCCGACCGACTGCGCGGCAAGGCAGATATCGGCGACCGTAATGGCATCGCCTTGCGCATAGCGGCCGGTCTGCGGGTTGCCGGCGAGATTGGCCTCCAGCGCCTTCAGCGCGGTCTCGTGCCAGTGATGGCCCCATTTGTTCACGCCTGCCGCATCGATCTTGTATTCGTGCTCGAGATATTCGCGCACCCGCGGCACGATCAACGGATGCGTGTCGCAGGCGCAAATCTGCGCGATGGCGCGCGCCCGTGCCCGCGCCTTCGGCTCCTTCGGCAGCAGCGGCGGATTGGGATGCGTCTCGTCGAGGTATTCGAGGATGGCGAGCGATTCAAACAGCACCGTGCCGTCGTTTTCGACCAGCGCCGGGATCGCCATCATCGGATTGATCTTGCGAAAGCTCTCTTCGCGCTGCTGGCCCTTCGGCAGATTGACGTCGATCACCTCGTCGGGCGTGATGCCCTTGAGGTTGAGCGCGATGCGCACGCGGAACGTCGCCAGCGAACGCCAGAATGAAAACAGTTTCACGTTTGTCTCCCCCGCTGATTATTTCTTGGCGCCGCCCGGATCGGCCTTGAGCCCGGCGGCTTCAATTCCCGCAACAGCGATGATCTCGTCGTTGTCGCCGGTATCGCCGGAAATGCCGACCGCGCCGATGATCCCGTTGCCGGCATCGCGGATGAGCACGCCGCCCGGATTGGGCACCATCCTCCCGCCGCTCGCGCCGACGACCGACGTCAGAAAATTCGGATTTTGCGCGGCACGCTCCATCATGGTGCGCGTGCCCCAGCCCATGCCCAGCGCGCCATAGGCTTTGCCGACGGCGAGCTCGAAGCGGATGATGCCGGAGCCGTCCTCGCGCTTGGCGCAGACGATATGCCCGCCAGGGTCGAGCACCACCACGGTCTGCTGCATTTGCTTGAGCTCGCGCGCCTTCTTCAGCGCGGCGTCGACGATGGTTGAGGCTTGTGCCAACGTAACGGACATGAACGCTCTCCTCGGTGTTCAGGATTTCTTGCGGCTCGACCAATAGACCGGCATGCGCGCGCCATCGCCGCCGCCGAAACCGTTTTTGTTCGCTTCCTCGAAAGCCGCGAGCGCAGCCTTGGTCGCCGGCATATCGGCGCCCTTTGCTGCGCCGGTATCGACCATGGTGCGCAGGTCCTTGACCGCATTGGCGATGCTGAAGGTGGTCGGACCGGGATCGCGATTTTCCATCATGGCGACGATCATGTCGGCGCGCATCTTCAGCGCGTTGTTGGCGCCATTGCTCTCGACGAACAGATCGAGCAGGCGCTTCGGCTCCCAGCCGACATCGCGGGCGATGGCAAAAGCCTCGCCATAGGCCTGCCAGGCGACCATCAGCGGCAGATTAATCGCGAGCTTCATCGATGCGCCGGCGCCGACCGGCCCGCAAGGCTCGACCTTGCGGCAAAGCTGATCGAGGATCGGCTTGGCGCGCGCTGCGTCCGCCGGTTCGGCGCCCATGAGGCCGAGGAGCTTGCCCTGCCGCGCCGGCGCGGTCGAGCCGCCGACCGGGCATTCGACAAACGCCGCGCCCTTGGCCCGCACCTTCGGCGCCAGCGCCGTTTCCACCTTCGGCGGCACCGTGCTCATCTCGATGAACAGCTTGCCTTTGACATCGCCGGACAACAGGCCGGACGGCCCGTTATAAACGGCGTCGATCGCGGCACCGTCAGTCAGGATGGTGATGACAACTTCGCTGCCTTGCGCCACCGCAGCCGGCGTATCGGCCACCTTGGCGCCGGCATCGGCGAGCGGCTTGATTTTCGCCGCTGTGCGATTCCACACCGTGACCTGGTGGCCGACTTCCATCAGGCGAGCGGCGATGGCGCCGCCCATGGCGCCGAGACCGGCAACTCCGATTTGCATGACTCCTCCCGCGGCACTTTTGCCGGCGACGATAGGCGATCACAGCGCCGCGTGAAAGCCGCCCTTCTACTCGACAGGCCCCGACATCCGCCCGCATAAGTGGGCGGCGCGCAGATGCGCGTTTCATTTTGCAATGGGAGACCGGTGAATGGCTGCGGTGAAGACAAACAAGAAAAACAAGGGCACGGTCGGCGTCATCGGCCTCGGCATCATGGGCGGCGCCTTCGCCAGGAATCTCGCTGCGGCCGGCTGGCGCGTCGTCGGCTTCGATGTCAGCGCCGTGCGCTGCCGCGAGGCCAAGCGCGCCGGTGTTGACATCGCGAAAAGTGCAGCCGACCTCGCCCGCAGGGTGCCGGTCATTCTCACCAGCCTGCCCAAGCCGCAAGCCCTGGCGGCAACCGCCCGCGCCATCGCAGCCGCAAAGCTGCCGCGCAAGATGCATCGTGGAGATGAGCACCTTCGCCATCGAAGACAAGGAGAAGGCTGAACAGGTGCTGCGCAAAGCCGGCCACGTGATGCTCGACACACCGGTCAGCGGCACCGGCGCGCAGGCACAGCGTGGCGACCTGGTTTTCTATGCCAGCGGCGATTCCCGCGTCATCAAGCGGCTGCGGCCGATGCTCGAGGCCTTCGGCCGCCATGTCTACGATGTCGGCAAATTCGGCAATGGCAGCCGCATGAAATACGTCGCCAATCTGCTGGTCGCCATCCACAACGTCGCCAGCGCCGAAGCCATGGTGCTGGGCATGAAAGCCGGCCTCGATCCGCAACTCATCTTCGATCTGATCAAGTCCGGCGCCGGCAATTCGCGCATTTTCGAATTGCGCGGCCCGATGATGGTGAAGGGCAAATACGACAATGCCACCATGAAGATCGACGTCTGGGACAAGGACATGCAGGTGATCGGCGACTACGCGCGCAAAATCAAAGTGCCGACGCCGATGTTCGACGCATCCAAGCCGCTTTACATCAAGGCGCAGAAGAACGGCTTCGGCGCGCAAGACACCGCCGCGGTCTGCGCCGTGATGGAGAAGATGGCGAATTTCAAGCGCGGCAAACGGACATCCGCCCGCTAGCCCTTCCCCGTCATGGCCGGGCTTGTCCCGGCCATCCACGTCTTGCAAGATCGAGCAGCACAAAAGACGTGGATGCCCGGCACATGGCCGGGCATGACGAAAAATGACCTCTGGGAGGGCTGCCATGGCCTCGCTGCAACAGCGCTCCGAAGTCCGCGACGGCATGCGCATCGATTGGGATGTGCCGATCGAAATGGATGACGGCCTGGTCCTGCGCGCCGACATTTTTCGTCCGGTGAAAGACGGCCACTACCCGGTCATCCTCAGCTACGGGCCCTACGCCAAGGGCCTCGCCTTCCAGGACGGCTATCCGAGCGCCTGGGAGCGCATGGCCACCAAGCATCCCGACGTCGTCGCCGGCTCCAGCAACCTCTACCAGAGCTGGGAAGTGGTCGATCCGGAGAAATGGGTGCCGCATGATTACGCCTGCGTGCGCGTCGATTCACGCGGGTGCGGCTGTTCGCCTGGCTACATCGATCATTTTTCGCCGCGCGAAACCAAGGATTTCTACGACTGCATCGAATGGGCGGGCGTGCAGCCGTGGTCGAACGGCAAGGTCGGGCTCAACGGCATTTCCTATTACGGCATCAACCAGTGGCACGTCGCCTCGCTGCAGCCGCCGCATCTGGCCGCCATGTGCGTCTGGGAAGGCGCCGCCGACTGGTACCGCGACATGACGCATCACGGTGGCCTTCTCTCGACCTTCTGGGAGAACTGGTACGACATGCAGGTCAAGACCGTGCAGTACGGCGCCGGCGAGCGCGGCAAGCGCAGCCGCGTGCATGGCGGCCTGGTCTGCGGCCCGGAGATTTTGGCGGACGAGGAACTCGCCAGGAACCGCGCCAATTTCGGCGCCGAGATTGCCGCACATCCGATGGATGACGCCTACCACAAAGCGCGCTCGCCGGACTGGAACAAGGTTGTCACGCCGCTGTTCACCGCCGCCAATTGGGGCGGCCAGGGCCTGCATCCGCGCGGCAATTTCGAGGGCTTCGTGCGCGCCGCCTCGCAGCAGAAATGGCTGGAGGCGCACGGCATCGAACACTGGACGCATTTCTATACCGACTACGGCCGCGAGCAGCAGCTCAAGTTCTTCGACTATTTCCTGCACGGCAAGAAAGCGAAATGGGAGAGGCAGCCCAAGGTTCTGCTGCAGGTGCGCCATCCCGGCGAGAAATTCATCGCCGCGCGCCGAGAACGAATGGCCGCTCAAGCGCACGCGCTGGACCAAGTTCTATCTCGATCCCGCCAGCATGGCGCTGACGCCGAAAAAGCCCACACGCGGCGCCAAACTCTCATTTGCCGCCATGGGCGATGGCCTGATGTTCCTCACGCCGCCGCTGCCGCAGGAGACCGAGATCACCGGGCCGGCGGCGCTCAAGCTCTTTGCCTCCTCGTCCACCCCCGACGCCGATTTTTTCATCGTCCTGCGCGTCTTCACCGGCGATCTCAAGGAAATCGTGTTCCAGGGCGCGATCGACCCGCACACCCCGATCGCCCAAGGCTGGCTGCGCGCCTCGCACCGCAAGCTCGACAAGAAGCTGTCGACGCCATACCGCCCCTATCACACCCACGACGAGAAGCAGCCGCTCACCAGGGGCAAGCCGGTCGAGCTCGACATTGAAATCTGGCCGACCTCAATCATGGTCCCGGCAGGCTTCCGCGTCGGCTTGGCGGTCCGCGGCAAGGACTATGAATATGGCGGGGCGAGCGGCGGCAAGCTGTCGAACTTCAAGAACGAACTAAAAGGCTGCGGTCCCTTCCTGCATGACGATCCTCGCGACCGGCCGCCTGCCGTTTTCAACGGCACCACCACGCTGCACTTCGGCAGCGGCAAGGCGCCCTATCTGTTGCTGCCGGTCATTCCGCCGCAAAAGCAGGCAGGCGGGAAAAAGCGTCGGCGGAAATAGTGGCACATTGCGCCTGCCTGCCCGGCGCTGCCCACTTGGTTACAAATGCAAGTGGGCCCTTCAAGGGGGCTTCATTCAAACGCAAGCTCAGATAAGCTTCGCAAAACCTTCGGATAAACAGAAGGACTCTGGGAGGGAATGAATACGCAATTCTGGGTCATTCAGGCGTTCAACGGCATATCGTATGGCGCGCTGCTGTTTCTCGTCGGCAGCGGGCTGTCGTTGATCTTCGGCGTCATGCGGATCGTCAATCTCTCCCATGGCGCCTATTTTCTGTGGGGCGGCTATATTGCGCTCTCTGTGATCTGGGCAACCGGCTCCTGGGCGCTGTCGCTGCCGGCCGCCGCGCTTGCCGTCGCCGTCATCGGCTTGCTCATGGAGCGCCTGTTCTTGCGCTCCGAAGGCTTTGCGGCCGCGCGCAGCGCCATCATCGCCTTGGGCGTCGGTGTCCTTGTCAGCCTTGCGGTCGGCCGCTGGGGCCATTTTTTTGGCACCCCGCGCGTTCAGTTTGTTGTCGTGGCCGCGATCGCCACGGTTGCGCTGTATTTTTTGCTGAGCCGCGTGTCCATCCTGCCGATCGAGGCTGATCCGCTGCGGCAAGTGCTGCTCACCGTCGGCTTTGCCTATCTGTTTCAGCAGGCGGCGCTCGACATCTGGGGCGGCGACAATATGGACATCACGCCGGCCGCGGCACTCGGCAAAAGCGTCGTGGTCGCCGGCATTTATTTTCCGCTCTACCGCGTGTTCATGGTCGCCATGGCGCTGGCGATCGGCGTTGCACTGTGGCTGGCGATGGAGAAGACGCGCATGGGCGCGGCCGTGCGCGCGACCGTCGACGACGCGCAAATGGCGCGCGGCGTCGGCATCGACACTAACCGCATCTCCATGTTCATCTTCGGGCTCGGCGCTTTCCTTGCCGCGCTCGGCGGCGTGATCGGCGGCGCCTTTCTCGGCATCTATCCCGGCCTTGATTTCGAGATGCTGCCGCTTGCCTTTGCCGTCGTCATCATCGGCGGCATGGGCAGCCTGGGCGGTGCGGCCATTGGCGCGCTGGCGGTCGGGCTCGCCGACAATTTCGGCAAGGCGCTGTTTCCGGAAGTCTCCTATTTCACGCTTTACGCGCCGATGGTTTTGATCCTGGCGATAAAGCCCACTGGCTTGTTTGGGCGGGAGTAAGGCGCGATGGCGAGCCAGCATTTGAAGGTCCTGATCGTGGCTGCATCGTTGTTGGCGATTGCCATTATTGTCCCGCATTCCGGCTCTTTCGTCGTGCTGCTGGCGACGCGGGCGATGGCGTTCGCTATTCTGGCGATGAGCGTCGACCTGCTGCTTGGTTTCACCGGCCTTTCCTCGATGGGACAGGCCGCTTATTTCGGCGTCGGCGCCTATCTCACCGCCATCCTGGCCACGAAATTCCACTTCGGCCTCGGCTGGGATTTCTGGATCGTGGTGATCTTAGGCATCCTGATCGGCGCGGCGTTGGCATCCGTGTTCGGCCTGTTCGCCATCCGCGCCACCGGCGTCTATTTCCTGATGATCACGCTCGCGCTCGGCCAGTGCGTCTGGGGGCTTGCCTATCGCTGGAATTCGCTGACCGGCGGCGACAACGGCATCAATCTCACCGGCCGGCCGAACTTCGGCCTCAACCTCGACAACGAGGTGACCTTCTTCTACCTCGTGTTCGCGTTCTTCGCGGTGACGCTGGGCGCGATGTACGTGCTGGTGCGCTCGCCCTTCGGCGGCAGCCTCGCGGGCATCCGCGAGCGCGAATTGCGCATGCAAATTCTCGGCTACAATACCTGGCTGCACAAATACATCATCTTCATTATCGCCGGCGGCTTCGGCGGCCTTGCCGGCGTCCTGTGGGCGCACACCAACGGCCATGTCAGCCCCGAAACGGTGGTGCTGACCACCTCGGTCGATGCCCTGTTGATGGTGGTGCTCGGCGGCGCCGGCACGCTGGTCGGCGGCGCCATCGGCGCAGGCATCGTGTTCGGCCTGCGCGAATATCTCAGCACGATCGTGCCGTGGTGGCAGTACGTGCTCGGCGGCGTCTACGTGCTCACGATCCTCTATCTGCCGACGGGCCTGATGGGAATCCCCGCGCGCATCCGCCAGGCGCGCGCTGCATCGAAGAAGACGCCGGATCAATCGGCGAAGAGCGAGAAACTGGCGTCCATACCGACAACATGAACTTACGGGAGGGAGCAATTATGAAACAGACGCAACGCTGGCTCTGCCGGGCAACCGCCGCGGCCGGGCTGTTACTAGGCACTGCTTTGACGGCGCCGGGCACCGTGCAAGCCGATGAGCTCAAGATCGGCTTCCTCGCGCCGCGCACCGGCATCTATACCGCGATCGGCACCGACATGCTCAATGGCTTCCAGATGTATCTGGACGAACACAACGGCATGCTCGGCGGCGACAAGGTGACCCTCATCGTCGAGGACGATCAGGGCAAGCCGGACCTTGACGTCACCAAGGCAAAGAAACTCATCCTGCAAGACAAAGTCGACATGCTGGTCGGCGCGCTGCTAGCTTCCAGCGCTTATGCGCTAGGGCCGGTAAGCACCGAATTCAAGACGCTCTATATCGGCTCCTCCGCGACCGCCGACGATTTGGCACAGCGCCAAGTCTCCAAATATCCCTACGTCGCGTTCTCGACCTGGGTCCCCTCGCTGCCGAACCACCCGCTCGGGCAATGGGCTTGCGATCAGGGCCACAAGAAGGTCGCGGCCATCGTCGCCGACTACGCCTTCGGCTACGAGCAGATGGGCGGCTTCCAACAGAGCTTCGAAGACTGCGGCGGCAAGATCATCCAGAAGATTTGGGCGCCGCTCGGCACCAAGGACTTCGGGCCTTATATCCCGCAGATCAAGGGCGATGCCGACGCCATCTTCACGCTGATGGTCGGCCCGATGTCGCTGCAATTCCCAAAGCAGCTGCGCGCGTCCGGCAACAAGAAGCCGATCGTGGCCGGCGGCACCAGCTATGACGAATTCGTGCTGCCCTCCATGGGCGATGAGGTGGTCGGCGACGTATCGGCGCTGATGTACAGCGCCGCGATCGACACCCCGAAGAACGAAGCCTTCGTCAAAGCCTACCGCACTAAGTACGGCAAGGTGCCGTCCTATTACTCGGAGGGCAACTACTCGACCGCACATTGGATCGACGAAGTGATGACCAAGCACAAGGGCAAGTTCCCCGGGCCGGTCGAATTCATCAAGACGATGTCGACCATCACGCTCGACGCGCCGCGTGGCCCGGTCAAGCTCGACCTCTCGACCAAGAGCCCAATCGAGAACGTCTATATCAAGAAGGTCGAGAAGAAGAAGATGTTCGGCTACGACAAGGAAGAGCTCTGGAACACGGTGATCAAGACCTATCCGGCGGTCAGCGAGTTCTGGACCTACGACAAGGCGAAGTTCCTGGCGCAGCCGGTCTACAGCCGCGACTTCCCGCCCTGCAAATACTGCGAGTAAGGCAAGCGACAATAGCCGGGGCCTCCGGGCCCCGGCACCTTCTCGATCAAGGATAAGCCAGGTGAGCAGCGGTAACGGCGCAACGCCGGTCCTCGAACTGAATGGACTTTGCAAGAGCTTCGGCGGCCTGCAGGCGACGCGCGAAGTGTCGCTGTGCATCATGCCGGGCGACCGCAAGGCCATCATCGGCCCCAACGGCGCCGGCAAGACCACGCTGTTCAATCTCATCACTGGCATCTATCCGGTGACCTCGGGCCAGGTGCTGCTGTTCGGCCGGGATGTCACCAGATGGCCGAGCCACAAGCGCACCGCGCTCGGCATGGCGCGTACCTTTCAGGTCACCAGCCTGTTTCCGAAATTGACCGTGCTCGAAAACGTGCTGCTGGCGATCAAGGGCCTGCGGCCGTCGAAATTCGTGATGTGGCGCTTCCTTTCGTCTTACCGCGACGTCTACGACAAGGCCTACAAACTGCTCGACGGTGCTGGCTTCCTCGACCGCAAGGATGCCGAGGTGCGCAATCTTTCCCATGGCGAACAGCGCCAGCTCGAGATCGTTCTCGGCCTCGCCAGCGATCCGAAAGTGCTGTTGCTCGACGAGCCGGCCGCGGGCCTCTCCTCCGGTGAGTCGGCCGAGATGGCCAAATTCCTGATGCGGCTCGATCCCCGTCTCGCCATCCTGCTCATCGAGCACGACATGGACGTGGTGTTTGATGTCGCTTCACAAATTTCGGTCTTGCATTTCGGCGAAATATTGGAAACCGGCACGCCGCAGCAAATTCACGACAGCGCGCGCGTGCAGGAAATTTACCTGGGGACGGACTAGCGCATGATGCCGAAAAACATGTGCTCGGCCGCGATCGGGGATGGGAACCGGTATTCGGACAAGATCATGCGCCAAAGGAACTGACCCATGGCGATCCTCGAAGTCCAGGACATCCACACCTATTACGGCGATGCCTACGTGCTGCAAGGCCTGTCGCTGCAGGTCGAGCAGGGGCAAATTCTCGGCCTCTTGGGCAGGAATGGCGTCGGCAAGACAACGCTGGTGAATTCCATTGTCGGCTTTAATCCGCCGCGCCGCGGCAAGGTCGTGTTCAAAGGCGAGGAAATAACCCGCACGCCATCGTTTGAAACCGTGCGCATCGGCATGGGCCTGGTGCCGCAAGGCCGGCGCGTGTTCCCGACGCTCAGCGTCGAGGAAAACCTGCAGGTCGCCGAGCGCAGCCTCGATCGGCACGGTTGGACGCTTGCCCGCGTCTACAAGCTGTTTCCGCGCCTTGAAGAACGCCGCAATCAGCGCGCCAAGACGCTGTCGGGGGGCGAGCAGCAAATGCTGGCGATTGGCCGCGCGCTGATGACCAACCCCGATTGCCTGATCATGGACGAACCGTCCGAGGGCCTCGCTCCCATCATCATCCAGGGCCTGTGGGAGGCGATCGGCAAGCTGCGCGAACAGGGGTTGTCAATATTGCTCGTCGAGCAGAACGCCAATCTGGCGCTCAAGCTGGTCGATTACGTGCACGTGATGAGCAAGGGCCGCGTGGTTTTTTCCGGCAAACCGGCGGCACTCAAGGCCAACGACGAAATCAAGTCGAGCTATCTCGGCATCTAGGCAGAGCGTGAGGCTCTTTAATCGCCGATTATCGATGCGCACGGCTAATGTGCCTGCGTGGTAGGCAGATGCAAGAGACCGGGCTTTACATCGTGGAATACATTAGCGGATGATGGGTTTGGTTCAGTCTGTCATCGTGGGGAACGACCGACCGCCAATAGATAAGAATTTCAATTCATGAAACCGCGCCGGTCGATCGAAAAACCGGCTGATCTAGATCGGTCGGCAATAAATGCCCCACCAGGGGCGACACAGGGAGGAAGCCAATGTCTCGCAAGATTTCTCGCCGTAAATTCATGGCCACGACCGCGGCCGGCGCCGCCGCGGCGACGTTCAAATTCCCGATGCCGGCCATCGCGCAGGCAGCGCCATTCAAGCTTGGCCTGCTCACCGTCAAGACCGGCCCGCTCGCCCAGGGCGGCATCCAGATGGAACAGGGCGTGGTGACCTGGTTGAAGGAGCACAACAACAAGATCGCCGGCCGCAACATCGAGTTCTTCTCCGCCGACACGGGCGGCAATCCCGCCGGCACCAAGACCAAGGTCCAGGAACTCGTCGAGCGCGACAAGGTCGACACCATCCTCGGACCGCTCGCGGCCTTCGAACTGCTGGCAATCACCGACTACACGGCGCAGAACAAAATGCCTGTCCTGAGTCTGGCCGCCGCCGAGGACATGACGCAGCGCCGGCCCAATCCGTATTTCATCCGCGCTTCGGCGACCTCCGCCCAGGCGATGCATCCGATGGCGGACTACGCCGCCAAAGAAATGAAGCTGAAACGCGTCATCTGCATCTCCGAAGACTTCGCCTTCGGCTACGAACAGATGGGCGGTTTCCAGCAGACCTTCGAGGAGAATGGCGGCAAGATTCTCAAGAAGATCTGGCCGCCATTGGTCACGCCGGACTTCACGCCGTTTGTCGCGCAAATCGCCGATTGCGACGGCGTCTGCCAGGGCTTCGCCGGCTCGAATCCGTTGCGTTTCATGAAGGCCTATGCCGGCGCCGGACTTAAGTTCCCGGTCGTCACCGGCGAAACCGGCGGCGACGACGCTCTGCTCAAGAGCTATGGCGATGAAGCCATCGGCCTCACCAGCTGCATCCCATACACTCTGGATCTACCAACCGACGGCAACCAGCGTTTCGTCAACGGCATGCTGAAGAACTTCAACACCGTTCCCGGCCAATATGCCGGCCTGCTCTACGTCAATTGCGATGTGGTGGAGGCGGGCCTCAAGGCGCTCAACGGCGACTCAAGCGACAAGACCAAGCTGGTGGCAGCGATGCGCTCGGTGAACCTGACCGACACACCGCGCGGACCGGTCAAGTTCGACCACTTCGGCAACGTGATCGGCGATTTCTACATCCGCAAGCTTGGCAAGGAAGGCGCCAAATACGGTTTGAAGCTCTGGAACAAGACGATCAAGACCTACCACAACGTCAGTCAGTTCTGGACCTATGACGAGAAGAAGTTCCTCCAGCAACCGGTCTATTCGCGCGACTACCCGCCCGTGAAATCGTAAACCCGGCGAAAGCGGCGGGCGCCCTCATGGGCGCCCGCCTACCAGCCCTCGCGAGCGCGGGACATCTGCGGCTATGAATTTTTGGCTGCTGCTGACGGTCAACAGCGTCACCTTTGGCGGCCTGCTGTTCCTGCTGTCGGCGGGCTTCTCGCTGATATTCGGCTTGATGCGCATCCCGAACCTGACGCACGGGTCGCTGTTCATGCTCGGCGCCTATTTCGGCGCGACTTTCGCCGGCGGCCTGCTCGGCATGATGTTCAATTTCTGGCTGGCGGCCCTGATGGCGGCACTTCTGGTCGCGGCTTTCGGCGCGTTCCTCGAGCGATTTCTGCTGCGCCAACTGCCCGGCCAGCAACTGGCGCAGGTGCTGGTCACGCTCGGCGTCTCGTTCATGGCCGCGGATTTCTGCCTGATGGTTTGGGGCGGCGACCCGATCAATGTCGCAAGCCCAGAGGGACTGGGCGGTTTCCTGCGCGCCGGGCCACTGGTCGTGCCGTATTACCGGCTCGCGGTCATCATTATCGCCCTCGTGGTCGCGATCGCGTTGTGGCTTTTGCTTGAGCGCACCCGGCTAGGCGCCATGATCCGCGCCGGCGTCGACGATCCCGACATGGCGCGCGTTGTCGGCATAAAGGTGTCGCGGCTGTTCACCATCGTTTTTTCGCTCGGCGCCGGACTTGCCGCCTTCGCCGGCATCATTGGCGCGCCCCTCCTTTCGGTCTATCCGGGCCTCGATCAGGACATGCTGCCACTGGCGCTGGTGGTCGTCATCCTCGGCGGATCGGGCAGCCTGCTCGGCTCCTTCATCGGCAGCCTCATCATCGGCTTTATCTATAATTTCGGCCAAGCGATGCTGCCTGAGCTCGCGTACTTCGTGCTGTTCCTGCCGATGCTGCTGGTGCTGCTGTTCAGGCCGCAAGGTCTGTTCGGCCGGTTTGTGCCATGAACGCTCGCCTCATCGCACTTGCGATCGCGTTTGTCGCGCTCATCACGGTGCCGCATTGGGTGCCGGGCGTCTATTACATCAACGTCGCCAGCCAAATCCTGTTCTACGCCATCTTCGCGCTCGGGTTGAACGTACTGGTCGGTTATGCCGGTCTAGTCTCGCTTGGCCACGCCGGCCTGTTCGGCATCGCGGCCTATGCCACCGGCTACATGCTGCATGCCGGCTACGGCCACTTGTCCGCAGTCTTGATGGCGCTGGTGTTCGGATTGGTCGCGATGGCGGTCTATGCCGTGCTGTCGCTGCGCTCGACCGGCATCGGCTTCATCATGATCACGCTGGCGATCGGCGAAATTCTTTGGGGCCTTGCCTATCGCTGGATCAGCCTGACCGGAGGCGACAACGGCATCAACCTGCACGGCCGGCCGGCGCCGTTCGGTTTCGACGTCAATAGCGCCAACGGCTTCTATTACATGACGCTGGTGGTTTTCATTGCCGCCGTGGCGACGGTGTCGATCTTCGTGCGCTCACCGCTTGGCGCCGCCTTGAGAGGCACGCGCGACCAGCCGCGGCGCATGAACGCGCTCGGCTATCACGTCTGGGCGATCCGCTTCTGGGCCTGCCTGTTTTCCGGACTGCTGACCGCGGTGTCCGGCATCCTGTTCGTCTACTACACGCAATTCATCAGCCCGCAGACGCTGGCGCTCACCTCCTCGGCCGAGGTGCTGCTGATGGTGATCTCGGGCGGCGCCGGCACGCTGCTCGGCCCGATCGTCGGCGCCGCGCTGGTGGTGATCGTGAAAAGCGTCGTCAGCGGATTCATCGAGCGCTGGAACATGCTGCTCGGCGCGATCTTCGTCGCCATCGTCATCCTGATGCCTGAAGGCCTGGTGCCCGGCACGATGCGGCTGTGGCGGCTGGCCTGGCGTATGGCCGGGCGGCGCGGCGGCAAGGCGGAGGCGCAGCCATGAGCGCGCTCACCGTCACCGATCTCTCCAAATCCTTCGGCGGCCTGCATGTCACCACCGCCGTCAATCTCAACGTCGACCCGGGCGAGCGGCGGCTGATCATCGGCCCCAACGGCGCCGGCAAGACCACGCTGTTCAACCTGATCACCGGCGAGCTGACGCCCGATTCAGGTTCGATCGCGCTGTTCGGCCAGGACATTACCCGCTTGCCGAGCCGCCGCCGCCCGCATCTGGGTATGGCGCGCACCTATCAGATCATCACGCTGTTTCCGCACGACACCATCGTCCACAACGTGTCGCTGGCGCTGCTCGGCCTGATCTCCGATGCGCTGGAATCCCTTGATCGACATGAAGCGGCAAGGACACATCGTCGAGCACGCGCGCACGGCGCTGGAGCGGGTCGGCCTCGTGCATATCGCCGAGCGGCCGCTGTCGCAGACCTCCTATGGCGAGCGCCGCCGCGTCGAGATCGCCATGGCGCTGGCGCAGAATCCCAAGCTGCTGCTGCTCGACGAGCCATTCGCCGGCCTGTCGATCGACGAACGCCGCGACGTGCATCAATTGCTGCTGAGCATTCCGCGCGACGTCACCATGGTGATGATCGAGCACAACATGGACGTGGCGCTCGAATTCGCCGAGCGCATTACGCTCTTGCATTTCGGCGAGGTGATCGTCGAAGGCACCCGCGCCGAAGTGGTGGCCGATCCACGCACCCGGGAGGTCTATCTTGGCCACTAGCGCGCTCAGCCTCTGCGCACATCGACGCCTTTTACGGCGACAGCCACGTGCTGCAGGACGTGTCGTTCGAGCTGGGCGAGGCGCGCATGCTCGGCCTGCTCGGCCGCAACGGCGCCGGCAAATCGACCTGCATGAACGTCACCATGGGCCTGCTGCCGCCGCGCCGCGGCGACGTCGCGGTGTTTGGCGAGACGGTGACCGGCCTGTCGCCGGAAATGATCGCGGCGCGCGGCGTTGCGCTGGTGCCGCAGGGCCGCCGCATCTTCAAGAGCCTGACCGTGCGCGAGAACCTGATGGTGGCGGCGCGCAAGCCGGACGCCGGCAGCAAGCATGCGCCAAGAAACGACCCTTGGACCGAAGACACTGTCTTCGCCATGTTCCCGCGCCTTGCTGAACGCCGCAATCAGATCGCCGCGCATCTGTCCGGCGGCGAGCAGCAGATGCTGGCGATCGGCCGCGCGCTGATGGGCAATCCGCGCGTGCTGCTGATGGACGAGCCGTCGGAAGGCCTGGCGCCGCAGATCGTCGCCGAGGTGATGGCGACCATCCGCAAGCTGAAGGAAAGCGGGCTGTCGATCGTGCTGGTCGAGCAGAACCCGAAGCTGGTATTCGACGTCGCCGACGATATCGTCATCCTCAATACCGGCCACGTCGCCGTCGTTTCCACCCCGGCTCAGATCGAGAAAGAGGGCGTCGATCTGCGCCAGCATCTGGGAGTGTTCTGATTGTCAAAGTGACGGCTTTGAACCGTCATCCTGAGGCGCGAGCCGCGAAGCGGCGAGCCTCGAAGGATGAACGGCCCGGGCTGTCACCCTTCGAGGCTCGCTTCGCTCGCACCTCAGGGTGACGAGCACGCGTACAAACAAACGAGGAAGTGCAATGCCGATCTGGAATAAATATGCCAACACCGCGGCGCGCAAGCACGGCAAGCCGGGGCGCGAGCAGCGGCCTAAACGCACGACCATCGACGCGCATAGCCACGTCGCCGTTCCCGCAGCGGCGCAATACATCAAGCCTTATCTCGATGTGACGCACCATTCCGCTGGCGCATTTTGCCTCCGCCGAAACCAAGGAGCTCAACGCCAAGCAGGAAGCCGATATCGGCTCGCGCATTCGCGGCAATTACGACGAGCGCTTTGCCGACATGGACCGCATGGGCGTCGACGTGCAGCTCGTCATGCCGCCGCCGCCGCAGCTTTATCACACCGTCGCGCTCGAATACGCGGTGCCGGCGGCGCGCATGATCAATGACGGCGTCGCCGAATTCGTCTCCAGGCACCCCGACCGCTTCATCCCGACCGGCACGGTGCCGATGCAGGACGGCAACGAGGCGGCCAAGGAACTCGAGCGCTGCATGAAGACGCTTGAGCTTCAAGGGCGTCGAAATCCTCACCAATGTCGCCGGCCGGGAATTGTCCGATCCCGCCTTCGCGCCGTTCTGGAAGAAGGCCGAGGAGCTCGACGCGCTGGTCATCATCCATCCCAACGGCTTCACCGAAGGCCAGCGGCTGTCGCGCTTCTACTTCAACAACATCATCGGCAATCCGTTCGAGACCACGCTGGCGCTGCACTACCTCATCTTCGACGGCGTGCTGGAGCGCCATCCGAAGCTGAAAATCTTTGCCATGCACGGCGGCGGCTATCTCGGCGGCTATTCCGGCCGCATCGATCACGCCTGGGGCGCGCGCTCGGACTGCCAGGCCAATCTGCCGAAGCCGCCGACGCACTACCTCAAGCAGGTCTATTTCGACACCGTGGTGTTCACGCCGCTGCAGCTCGAGGCGCTGGTCAAGACCTTCGGCGTCGATCACGTCATCATGGGCACCGACTATCCCTTCGACATGCTGGAACATGACCCGATCGGCCACATCAATTCGGTCGAGAGCTTCGACGACAAGACGCGCGCCGCGCTTGCCGGCGGCAATTTGAAGAAGCTGCTGGGGATGTAACTTTCGTCATTCCGGGCTCGCCGAAGGCGCGTGCCAGGAATCCAAGCTCCGGCTGGATCATGGATTCCAGGTCGCCGCTACGGGGGCCCGAACGCTCGATCACGCGTACAGGAAATCGATCACCGCGGTTTCCGCAATCACGGCGGCATTCGTGCTGTGGCGCCCGGCGCGCGCCTGCTCTTCCTGCGTCTGCGTCGCCTGCAGATAGGCGCCGAGATGGCGCGCGCGCTCGATGATGCGGAAATTCTCCGTCGAGCCGCGCCGCCTCGAAGCGCTTGAGCGCCGCCTCGACATTGCTGTCCGCCTGCAGCGCCGCGGCCAGCGCCGCGGCATCATCCGCCGCCTTCGACACGCCGGCGGCAACATGCGGGCGCGCGACAAAGGCCGCGTCGCCGACGATCGCCACGCGGCCGACCGCCATGCGCGGCGATTCCAGATCGTAGATCGGCTGCAGGATCGGCTCCTCGATCAGCCGCACGATCTGGCGGAACTGCGGCGCCAGCAGCCGCTCGGCGTCGGCGCGCATCTCGGCGATCGCCTCGCGGCGGATCAGCGGCGGCGGGATCGAAATCGAATGCGTCACGCCACGCTCGTCGGTGAGCAGCCATCGCAGCTTGGTGTTCTCATCGGCCGGCCGGTACCAGACGACGTTGTAGCGGCGGTGGCCCTGGCGCAGGTCGTTGTCCGGCCCCGCCACCGGATAGCCGAGGAATTGCTCGCCCGGCGGCAGGCCGAATGACATGAACTCGAACAGCTCGCGATGCACGTCCGGCGGAAAGGCGCTCTCCGCGATCAGCGCGCGCCAGGCGCTGTAGCCGGCATAACGCGGCGTCACCTCCGGCAGCGCCTGCTGGCGCACGGTCGAGCGGATGCCGTCGGCGCCGACCAGCAGATCGGCCTCGATGCTTTCGCCATCGGAAAAACGCGCAACAATCGAATTCGTGCGCTGCTCGAATGCCGCCAATCCTCTGTCGCGATGATAGCGCTCGGGCGGAAAGGCGTCGCGCAGCAGCCGATAGACGCGCTCCCAGGCGGTGAGCACCTGCGGGCATTCGACCTCGTCGGTCAGTTGCCCGTCGGCGTCGATGATCTTGCGCTTGGTGATGGCGACGCCGAGCGCGTCGGTGGCGAGGCCAAGCGAGCGCAGCCGCTCGATCAGTTCCTGTTGGGCAACGATGCCGGCGCCGCGGCCTGACAATTCGCTGCCCACCCGCTCATAGATATCGACGCTCCAGCCGGCGCGGCGCAGCAACAGCCCGCTGAGCAGCCCGCTCATCGAGCCGCCGATCACAATGGCGCGCTTTTCTGCGGTTCCCGGCACTTGATCCGCCTCAAGCTTTTCGTTCACTCAAATATGTTATATATAAAAACAAATTGCATTGGAGGAATTCCATGGCCCTGACCATGCTCGATAAGGCCGCCGAGAAGAAAGACAGATCGCAGTGGCCTGCCGCGATCGCCGCCGAGTTCGACCGCGAAGCGAAAAATCCGAATCCGTGCGTCGGCTCGACGCTGCTGTCGGAGAACGAGCGCACCCGCGTGTGGATCATCCGCCTCGCCCCCGGCGAGCGCATCGGTTTCCACCGCCACGTGCTCGATTATTTCTGGACCTCTGTGTCCGGCGGCCGCGGCCGCCAGCATGTGCATGACGGCACCACGGTTGAATACACCTATCAACCGGGCGAGACCCGCCACGAAAGCTACGGCAAGGGCGAGTTCAAGGTGCACGACCTGGAAAATCTCGGCGACCGCGAAATGGTGTTCATGACCGTCGAGTTCAAGGACAGCGCCAACCAGCCGATGCCGCTGCCCGCCGGCGTGCAGCCGCAAGCCGCCGCCTGATCAACTCGATAGAGATGCGCCCGCCCGGCGTGGGGCGGGCGTCCTCTTTTTGCGCAGGTTTGGTTGCTCGATCAATAGGCTAGTCAAGCCGCCGCCCTTCCTGCACACTGCCGGCGCAGTCGAGGCCCGCCACGGGGCGACAAAGAAAAAATGTGGTTCAGAGGGGAGTAAGAGCCGGGCAGCGCGTCACGCTGATCACGTTCACCTCATCGCGCCTGCCGCCGTCCGGCGGCGCCCGCTTGAGATGAACGCGGATCGCTGTCGCGCTTTGCGCCGGTCGAGGCCGAATGGATTTCAATCTCCTGATCAACGCGATCATCGCCGGGCTGATGCTCGGCGCATTTTACGCCGCGGTCACCGCGGGCATTTCGATCTCGTTCGGCATGCTCGACATCGTCAACATCGCGCATCCGGCGTTCATCCTGCTTGGCTCCTACATCGCCTACATCGTCAACGTGGAGCTCGGTGTCGATCCGATCGTCGTCAGCATCCTGGTGTTGCCGGCGTTCTACGCGCTGGGCGCCGCGGTCTATCAGATCTACTACCTGTCCTTCGAGAAATACGGGCAGGAATCGTTGCGCGGGCTCGCCTTCTTCTTCGGGCTGCTGTTCGTCACCGAGGTCTGCCTGCTGCTGATCTTCGGCGTCGACTATCGCTCGGTCACTGCGATCTATATGGGCCCGAGCCTGCGCTTTTGGCAGATGGAATTTCCCTTGCGCCTGCTGGTGCCGTGCCTGGCTTCGCTGTCGATGTTCGCTGCGCTGCAGATTTTCTTGTCGCGCAGCTTCATCGGCCGCGCGGTCATGGCGGTGTCGCAGGATCCCATGGCGCTGCGCCTGATGGCGGTCGACCCGACGCGGATCAAGCGCATCGCCTTCGGTATCTCGATTGCCACCGCGTCGATGGCCGGCGCCTTCCTGATCATCATCCAGCCGGTCATTCCCTCGGTCGGCCGCGACTATATCGGCCGCATCTTCGCCATCTGCGTGCTCGGCGGGCTTGGCAGCCTGCCCGGGACACTGATCGCGGCACTGCTGCTCGGCGTCATCGAGAGCATCACCTCCGTGTTCTACGGCCCGTCGTGGTCGCCGGCGGTGTCGTTCGGCCTGCTGCTGCTGACGCTCGCCGTGCGCCCGTCCGGACTGCTGGGACGCTAGCCCGTGCGCACCCCGCTCTTTATTTTCTGGCAGTTCGTGGTCGGCGTGGCCGTGTTCCTGGTCTGCCGCTACATCGGCAACGATTACGTGTTCTTCGCCGGCTACACGGTGCTCGAATTCATCGTGCTGGCGACCGCATGGAACATCCTCGGCGGTTATTGCGGCTACGTGAATTTCGGCAGCGCCGGCTTTTTTGCCCTTGGCGCCTATTCCACGATATTTCTGCACACGGTCGGCCAGCAGGTCGACGACATCTTCCCCGAGTCGATGTCGCAGGTGATGAACTTGATATTCCCGCTTCCGCTGCCGGTCTCGATCGTCCTCGGCGGCGCGGTTGCCGGGCTGGTCGGCCTCGGCATGGGCTACCTGACGCTGCGGTTGCGCGGCGTGTTCTTCGCCATCGGTACGCTGGCCTTGGCGGTGGTGCTGCAGACCTTCATCGTCAACTGGTCCTTCGTCGGCGGCTCGCGCGGCGCCTACGTGATCCCGCCTAACGAAATTCCGGTGTTCGGCCCCTATATCCAATATCTCTTCGTGCTGATGCTGCTCCTGGTCATCGTTGCGCTCACCACCGCGCGGCTGATCGAGCGTTCTCGTCTTGGCTACGGCTTTGCCACCATCCGCGACGACGAATTGGCGGCGGAAGCGTGTGGCGTGCCGACGCTGCGGCTGAAGCTCGTCGCCACGGTGATCTCCGGCGCGCTGATGGGCATGGCCGGCGCGCCGTTTCCCTTCTACATCGGCTATGTCGAGCCAGGCTCGGCCTTCGATCTGTCCTACGCGGTGAATTCGATCGCCATGCCGATGATCGGCGGCACCACCATGTGGGCCGGCCCCATGATCGGCGCCATCCTGCTCGGCACTTTGCAGCAGGTCGCCACCGTGACCATTTCGTCGGCGGCGAATTTGCTCATCGTCGGCCTGCTGCTGATCGGTTTCGTCATCGTGGCGCCAAACGGCATCGTCGGGCTTGTGGCAGAAGTGGGTGAGCAAGAGGTCGAAGCCATGAACGCGCCTTTGCTCAAGGTGGATCAGCTCAGCAAGCGTTTCGGTGGCTTTATTGCGCTCGACAACATCGATCTGGTCGTCGGCGAAGGCGAGCGCGTCGGGCTGATCGGGCCAAACGGGTCCGGCAAGAGCACCTTGGTCAACTGCATCTGCGGCACATTGCACAACGACACCGGCAGCGTCAGCTTCGCCGGCGAGATGATCGACGGCCTGGTCGCGCACGAGCGCACGCGGCGCGGGCTAGCGCGCAGCTTCCAGCTGCCCCGCCCGTTCATGAGCATGAGCGTCGCCGAAAACATCCGCGTGCCGCTGCTCTACACTGTGGCCGCGCGGGCCGGCTACCACGTCTCGACGGCGGAAACCGAGAGCCGCTGCATGGAGCTGCTCAAGCTGGTAGCGCTCGACCACAAGGCCTCGAAGAATCCGCGCGATCTCACCCAGGTCGAGATGCGCAAGCTGGAGCTGGCGCGCGCCATGGCGGCCGAGCCAAAGCTCCTGATCGCCGACGAGGCCATGGCCGGGCTGTCGCATTCCGAAGTCGAGGACATCGTGGCGCTGCTGATCAGGCTCAACGAGCGCGGCATCACCATCATCCTGATCGAGCACATCATGCGGGCGGTGATGAATTTTTCGCAACGGCTGGTGGTGCTGGTGTCGGGCAAGAAGATCGCCGACGGCAAGCCGGACGATGTGATCAAGGACCGGGACGTGATCGGAGCCTATCTTGGCCAATAGCAGCAACAGCATCACCGTCGAGAAGATCGACGCCGCCTACGGCTCGGTGCGTGTCCTCGAAGACGTGTCGCTCAGCGTCGATAGCGGCGAAACCGTGGTGCTGCTCGGCACCAACGGCAACGGCAAATCGACGCTGATGAAATGCGTCATGGGCATGGTGCGGCCGACGCAAGGCCGGATCGTCGCCAGAATCGACGGGCAGGATCACGACCTGGTCGGCCTGAGCACCGAACAGATCGTCGATCTCGGCATCGCGCTGGTGCCCGGAAGGCCGCCGCCTGTTCCCGCGCCAGACCGTCGAGGAAAACCTGCTGCTCGGCGCCAGCCGGCGCAAGGCGCGGATGCAGATCAAGACCAATATGGAATTCTGCTTCGAGGTCTTTCCGCGGCTGGCCGAGCGCAAGAGCCAGCTCGCCGGCTCGATGAGCGGCGGCGAACAGCAGATGCTGGCGCTCGCCCGCGCGCTGATGCTCAGCCCGCGCATCCTGCTGATCGACGAGCCTTCCGTCGGCCTCGCGCCGGTGCTGGTCAGCCGCACCATCGACGCCATCAAGCAGCTCAAGGACCATTACCAGCTCACCGTGCTGATGGCCGAACAAAATTTCACGCAGGCGATCCGCATCGCCGACCGCGGCTACGTCATCGTCCACGGCAAGATCGCCTTCGAAGGCAATTCCACCGACGAACTTAACAACAACGACCTGATCCGCCAGTTCTATCTGGGGATGTGAGCGGCACAAAAAAACGGCGCGGGAAACGCTCCCGCGCCGTTATGCGTCTTGTGCGCGAGGCGCTTACTTGTGCGCTTTCTCGTAGGGATAGATGACCTTGCCGGTCGCCAGGTTGCCCGGCGTGAGCACGGTCTGATAGCTCATGCCGCGCCAGGTTTCGAGGTTCGCGTCCGGCTTGATGTCGTGATACTGCACTTGCAGCATCCGGCCTTCAGCCCATTCACCCTTGGCGCCGAACTTGATCGGGCCCATGACGGTCTTGAAGGTTCCCTTCTTCAGGTAGGCTGCGAGCTTGTCGTCCTCGACGCTCTTGGCGCCCTTGACGGCTTCTTCGAGCACCTGGAGCTGCGCATAGCCCCAGCCGCCGAGGTAATAGCCGAGCGGATCGACGCCGGCGGCCTTGGCTCGCGACTGGTACTCCTTGAAGAAGTCTTCGGTACCCTCGTACATCTGCTTCTTGTCCGGCACCCAGGTCTCGTAGTTCACGATGCCGTTGAGCTTGGCCTTGAGCTTGTCCTTGAACACGGTCGCCTGCAGGCCGACGAGGGCGCCGCCGAACATTTTCGGGGTCAGCCCGATTTCGTTGGCCGCTTCCACCATGCCGACCGAGTCGGCCGGATAAGCGCAGACCACGACCAGATCGGCGTTGGCGGCTTTCAGCGCCTGCACGATCGGCGTGAAGTCGGTGGTCTTCGGCGGCGGCGGGTAGCTCTTGTCATAGACGATCTTGTAGCCGCCCTTCTTGGCATTCTCACGCGCGCCTTCGCAGGCATTCTGCGAGAAATCGGCGTCGGCATAGGCGAGCGCGACCGTCGTCGGCTTCGGCTTCTGCTGTGCGGCGACCTGGAAGAAGCCTTCCGTGAACGAGGTCTTGGTGTTCGGTCCGGTCGGCAGGATGGAGAAGTATTTCGGATATTTGAACTGCGCGTTCACGTCGAGCGCGAACAGGCTGATGAAGGTCTTGCCCTTGCGGATGATGACGGGCATGGCCGGCGCCACTTCATTGGTGGCATAACCCGACATCACGAGGTCGACCTTATCGACGTCGAGCAGCTTGGTGTAGATACCCGGCACTTCCGCCGGCGAACTCTTGTCGTCGTAATATTTGAGTTCAACCTGACGACCGAGCAACCCGCCTTCCTTGTTGACCTTGTCGCGCCAGATTTCCGCGCCGAGCAGCGCCTGCTTGCCGTTCGGCGACAGGAAGCCGGTCAGCGACTGGGAGAAACCGATCACGATCGGCTTCTTGTCCTGGGCGCTAGCGGAGAAGGCCATTGCGCCGGCGGCAAGAGCGACGAATGCTCCCGCAACCGAGGCAAAGCTTCGCGATTTGAAGTTTTTCAGCATTTAGTCCTCCCGAGTAATGTTGTTTTTTTGCATCTTACGCGATTTCGGCCGGCAAAGGCCAGAGGAAAGCCCCGGAAGACGGCCCAAACAATAGCCTGGGTGGGCTATATCCCCTCGACCATCACGGTCTCGACCTCACCGGCACCGCTGCGGCGGAATGCTGCGGCGCGGTCATATTCCGGCGACGTGAAACAGGCGACGCCCTGCTCCAGCGTCGGAAATTCAATGACGATAAAACGATGGAATTTCTGCGGACCTTCCATGATCTGAAAGCGGCCGCCGCGGGCCAGTACCTTGCCGCCAAATTTGGCAATGATGCCCGGCACCAGATCAGTGTATTTCTTGTATTCGACGGGGTCGTTGACCTTGGATCGCGCAACCCAATAGGCGGGCATTGGTGACTCCACTTTCTTCGCCATGCGCGGCACTGTGCCGTGCACGCGAAATTTCACTATAGACACGGTGCCCGCGATGAAAAACCTCACCATCGACGCCGAGCGGCTGTGGGACGACCTGATGCAGACCGCCAGGATCGGCGGCACCGCCAAGGGCGGCATCTGCCGGCTCACGCTGACCGATCTCGACCGCGAGGTCCGCGACTGGTTCAAGGGGCGCGCGCAGGCGCTCGGCTGCGCGGTCACCGTCGACGACATGGGCAACATGTTCGCGCGCCGCCGCGGCCAACGCGACGATCTTCCGCCCATCGCCATGGGCAGCCATCTCGACACCCAGCCGACCGGCGGCAAGTTCGACGGCGCGCTCGGCGTACTCGCCGCGCTCGAGGCGCTGCAAACCTTGCATCGTGCCGGCTACGAGACCTTCGCGCCCATCGAAGTCATCAACTGGACCAATGAGGAGGGCTCGCGTTTCACGCCGGGCATGCTCGCCTCGGGCGTCTTCGGCGGTGCATTCACACGCGACTGGGCGTTCGCGCGGCAGGACCGCAAGGGCGAGAGCTTCGGCGAGGCGCTGGAGAAGATCGGTTATCGCGGCAGCGAGACCTGCGGCACGCACAAGCTTTCGGCCTTCTTCGAGCTGCACATCGAGCAGGGCCCGTATCTCGAAGCCGAGGGCAAGGAGATCGGCGTCGTCACCGGCGTGCAGGCCATGCGCTGGTACGAATTGACGGTGACCGGGCAGGACAGCCATGCCGGCACCACGCCGATGCGGCGCCGTCACGACGCGCTGCTCGGCGCCGCCCGCATCGTCGAAGCCGTCAACGATTGCGCCCGGCAATTTCCCGAGGCGGTGGGCACCGTCGGCCTGATGGAGGTGCGGCCGGGCTCGCCCAATGTGATCCCCGGCGAGGTCTACTTCACCCTGGATCTGCGCGATCCCGACGCCAGCGTGATCGACCGCATGGAAGCCGAAATTACCGCCGCGGCCAATCACATCGCCGGCGAACTCGGGCTGACCGTTACGTTGACAAACGTCTCCGCCGAGCCCGCGGTCGAATTCGACAAGGGCTGCATCGCCGCTGTGCGCGCGGCGGTGACGGCGTCCGGTTATTCCAGCCGCAACATCATCTCACGCGCCGGGCACGACGCCGTCTATGTCTCCCGCGTGGCGCCGACAACCATGATCTTCGTGCCCTGCCGCGACGGCATCAGTCACAACGAAGCCGAATTCAGCAGCAAGGAGCAATGCGCCGCCGGCGCGCAGGTGCTGTTGCAGGCCGTGCTCGATTACGACCGGCAGCTCGCCGAGCGCCTCAGCGGAAAGTGACCGAGGATATGGATTCGCGAACTGAGACCGTTGACCCGACGCCCGCTTTGCCTCCGAAAGCGGCCGCCCGATCGCGGTGGCGGAATATCCGCTTCGCGCCGTAAGCAGACATTTGCGAACCTGCTGTACGCCACAAAAAGAAAGACCGCCTCGCAGCGGTCTCTCCGAAGTCAGATTGAATTGGCCGCATTCATTTTGCGAACTTGATCATGTCGATGCTGGTCAGCGCGACCTTGTAAACGATCGAACTCGTCAAAGTGTAGGCCGTAAGTTGATCCTCATAGGCATTGTTGCCCGCCATTCCGTCCACTGGAACAACTACGTCGAAGCCACGAAAGGAAGCCGCGACCGAAGTGAAAAGAATGCCGTTATGTGACGTAACACCAACCGGAACTACTGTTTTGATCCCCTTATCCTTCAGCATCTTTTCAAGTCCGGTATCCTTACCGCCAAGGTTGAACTTGTCGACGAACGCCGTCACGACAGGCTCGGTGCCTTTTGGCGCGAGCTCTGGCACGTAGTCGCTGATTTTCGGATTGGGGAAGGTCGCCGGTCTCGGACTGGGGAATAGGGCGTAGATCACATCCACGCCATTGGCGCGCGCCTCAGCCAAGAGTTTCTCGACTTTGGGAACCATGGCCACGCAGCGTGGGCGCATTTTCATGTTGCACGTCTGCTTGATGATGTCGACCATCAGCAGCGCCGTTGTCTTCGGGTCAAGCGTGACTGATTTGAGTTCGGGCGTACCTCGTCGTCAAGTGCAACTGGATCGTTTTGCCGCACTGCAACGTCTGCTTTGGGTCCAAACGGACAATGCCGCGACAGAACGCCATGTCCGCTTTAGCGCGCATTTCCGGTGGCTGACGCAGACCGTCGCCGTGGCGCGTCCGCTTTGCTCCTAAAAGCAGACATCAGTCGGCACGATTGGCGCGTCCGCTTTGCGTCATAAACAGACCCTGCGGCCCTTTTGGTTCCACCCGAAAATGTGCCTCGCGGCGTGATCCCCATCACAGATTTTACGATCGTATTGAACCATGCTTGCGCCGTTCACGACCCAAATGGGCGTTGGGCATCGCCACATCCCCGCGCGCATTTGATAACCTAAAAATCTTAGGGGCCGCCAAATTCCCTTTGGGAGTTTGGTGGCCCCACATTTCAAAAAAATTCTGCTGTGTGAATTCGCCGAGCCGCGGCCGCGTCAGGACCGAGCCTATAGTGTCGCGGCACCAACGACGAGAAGGACAATTCCCAGCACGACGCCGGCCATTCCGACGACCGCCGCTACGTTATCGGCGCCGAAGGAACCCCGCCTTTTAGCGGAAGGCTTGCTGAGCAAGAAAAACGATGACGCGATGATCGATGTTACGGCCACAGCCATCATAATATAAGCCATCTGCTGACCCTCTATCCTCGCGCGTGATCTCTGAAAGCCACATAGAGCGCTCGGCGCTGCTACCCGCGCGCAAGTGCCAGCACTGCGGACAGATCGAAAGCTCGCGGCGGCAAACGGCAGTACCGACACCTCAGTCAAAGCACATATAAATCTGCCGTAAAGTGAAAACGGTGAAATATAAACATCTTATAATTTTATTGATAAAGCTGTTGTTTTTCAGTGGCTTGGGATAGTACCATGAAACTGCATTCGGCGAGAAGACGACAGGTAATCGTGACAATCGGGTGGGCGCTGCGACTGAACGACCGAAGCAGCGGCGTTGACGGGCAACCTCCGATTTATTTTTTGGAACTGCGACACGGCCGCGCGATGTCGACTTCGCACCGCAAAGCGGACATCGGTCGTCGGCGTCGGCGTTTGGCGGGCGCTAATGAATGCGCGCCCTCGCCTCAGGCACCCGCCGCCTTGCGCGCGCCCAAGCGCCAGAAGGAACAAGGCCCAGCCGCCGAAGATCATGTTGATGCCGACGAGCAAGCCCAGCGCCCAGGCCGCGGTGCCCGGCAGCCCCGCCAGGATCAGCACGGCAAGCACGAGATCGACCAGTCCGCTGAACAGCATCCAGCCCCATTGGCCGGACAATTCGCGCTTGTGCTCGAGCGCGAACATGATCGAGGCGATGCCTTCGACGACGAAGAAGGCGATCAGCACCAGCGTCAGCGACAGCGCGCCGCGCAACGGCGATATCAGCAGCAGCAAGCCGACCACGATGCCGAGCACGGCGGAAATCAGCGACCACCAGAAGCCCGGCGCCTGCCGCATCATGAAGCTGGTGTAGAGCCCGATCACGCCGCTGATCAGGAACAGCCAGCCCAACACGATCGTCACCGCCAGCGTCGCGATCGGCGGCACCAGAATAGCGATGACGCCGAGCACAATCAGCGCGATGCCTTCGGCCAGATAGAGCTTCCAATGCTCGTGCAGCGCGTTGGTGACCGCGCGCTGAATGCCGGCGATATTGGATTGATTGGTCGACATGAGAGCCTCCGCAGGTTTCCCCCGTGGCCGGAGCATATACCTTTGCCGGTGGCGCCGGTATATCGGCTTCACCACCAGGTGGGCTTGGCCGCCAATTCCGGCCAGCCGATGTCGCGCCCGGCACGGCGCGCGGCCTCCTCTGCGGGGAGCGCCGGGTCCCATTCGCCGGCGGTGAAGCGGCGACCGGTCACGCCGTTCGACGCCTCCGAGATCAGCCAGCGGATCGGCGCCGCCATCACGGCCGGCCGCAGCATCTTGTCGCGCGGCCAGCCGGCGCCGTCGGAGATGAAGGGCGTGTCGGTCGGCCCGCCCGGCACCAGCACGTTGACGGTGATGCCGGTGCCGTCGAGCTGCAGCGCCAAGACTGCCGACATCGACTCGAAAGCGGCCTTTGCGGCGCCATAAGGCAGCACGCGGTGCATGGTGCGGTAGCTCGTGGTGTTGTTGACGATGCGGCCCCAGCGCGCCTTGCGCATATGCGGCACCGCGGCCTTGGCGAGCAGGATCGGCGCGCGCACATTGATGGCGAAAAAACGGTCCCAGATCTCGGCGGTTAGCTCTTCGATCTGCGGGTGTTTTGACTCGGCGTCGGGGCGGATCGAGCTCATGCCGATACCGGCGTTGTTGATCAAGCCGTCGATGCGGCCGAAATGCGCGACCGTCTTTTCGACGGCGGCGGCGCAGGCCGCGACGTCCTCAACGTCGGCAAGGATCGGCAACAGCCGCTTGGCGTCCTGCGATGCGGTCAGTTTCTTGAGCGTTTCGGCGTTGCGGTCGACCGCGGCGACCGAATGACTGTCCTCGAGCAGCGCCGCGGTCATCACCGAGCCGAGGCCGCCGGCGGCGCCGGTGAGCAGGACAACGCGGCCTTTGGTTTCAGCCATGATGCAATGCGGGTGACAGAGGAAGGGCTAACGACGAAGACGGCGGCGATCTTCGCAAGCCCGCGCCGCAATCGCAACCCAGCTCACTCCACCCAATCGGCGCATTTCTGCACCGTGGCGTCGGCGCCCCACGGCATGATCGGCACCGTCGAGGTGGAGTTCTTCGGCGAGCCTTCGATCAAGCGGTCGCTGTAGACCATGTAGACGAGCACGTTGCGCTTGGTATCGCAGCCGCGCACGATCTGCATCTTCTTGAAGAACAGCGAGCGGCGTTTGCGGAAGACATCTTCGCCTTGCGAAATCTTTTCCTTGATCTTGATCGGGCCGACTTGCCGGCAGGCGAGCGAAATGTCCGACACCTCTTCGGCCACGCCGAGCCAGCCTTTGATGCCGCCGCGTTCCGGCACGGTGAAATGGCAGGCGACGCCTTCGACCGCCGGATCGTCGAGGCCGTAGGTGGCGAGCTTGTCATTCGGTGTCAGCAGCTTGAACACCGTCGATTTCTTGAAGATCAGGTCGGGTTCGTCGGCCGCCTGCGAAGCGGCCGCGGCGACCAAGGCACATCCGGCGATGAGACAGGCAAATAATGCGCGCAAGAAACCCTCCATCGAGTTTCCTGCCGGATAGCGACGGGAATTGCGCCGCGGAAGGGGGTCGCTTTTTATTTGCGCACGATCTCGTCCGAAAACCGGCACCCATCCCCGATCAAGTCGAGGACTGGCTTTTCGCGATCGCGCGCTAGGCCCACAGGCGCTCTTTGTCGAGACCCTTGTAGATGTCGGCGACGTATTCGCCGTAGCCGTTGTAGATCAGCGTCGGCCGCCGCTCGCCGGTGCCGATCAACTTCTTCGGTCGCCTGGCTCCAGCGCGGATGCGGTACCGCCGGATTGACGTTCGCCCAGAAGCCGTATTCCGACGGCTGCAGCGCCTCCCACATGCCCTTCGGCTGCTTGTCGACGAAGGTGAAGCTTGCACGATCGATTTGATCGACTTGAAGCCGTATTTCCACGGCACCGCCAGCCGCAGCGGCGCGCCGTGCTGCTTCGACATCGGATGGCCGTAGGCGCCGGTGGCAAGGAAGGCGAGATCATTGGTCGCCTCAGCCATGGTGAGGCCTTCGATATAGGGCCACGGATACCAGGACTGGCGCAGACCGGGCGCGACCTTGGGGTTGTTGAAGGTTTCCATGTGCACGAATTTCGCCGACGCCGAGCGGCTTGGCGAAATCGACGAGCTTGGCGAACGGGAAAGCCGGTCCAGGCAATCGCCATGCTCCAGGCTTCGACGCAGCGGTGGCGGTAGGTGCGCTCCTCCAGCGTCATCTTGCGGATGAGATCGTCGATGCCGACTTCCATCGGCTTTTCCACCAGGCCGTCGATCTTCACCGTCCACGGCCGGATCGGCAGCTTCTGCGCCTGATCGGCGACTTCCTTCGAGGAATTGAATTCGTAGAAATTATTGTAGTGGTCGTTGATCTTCTCGTCGGTGATCGGCCGGTCGAGCGCGTATTTTTCGTTACGCTTGGCTGGATAAAGATTGGCCGTCGGGTCCGGCAGATTGGCGAGATCGGACATGCGCTGCGCCACGGCAATACGCGGCGCCAGTGCCAACACTGTCGCGCCGCCTGCGACAAAGGCGCGGCGGCTGAATACCAGATGCTCCGGCGTGGCCAGACGATCGGGAATTTCCCAGCCGCGGCGACGGATAATGTTCATCGATGCTCCCTCTCGGAATCGGTCGGCCAAGAGGTAAAGCCGCCCCGGCTCACAGGCAAGTCACGCTTGCGGGAGGCGGGCTCATGGTGAGCAAGTGCTGCCGAAACTCTTTTCGCGTCTCCCACAAGGGGAGATCGGAGGATGAGGAGCTACTCCGCCGCCCGCCGCGCCGCGACGATCTGATCGGCGTTGCGGCCGGTCAATTCCGCCATGTGGTCGAACTTGAAGGTGAAGGAGCCGACGCCGGCGGTGGCCGAGCGCACTTCGATGATGAGGTCGCCGATCTCGGCTTCCGCCATCTGCGCGCGCACGGTGTCCCAGCCGGTCCAGCCCTCGCGGGTGTCGAAGCCGAGGATCTGCCCGCGCCGTCCGGAGAGGATGGCATTGATCTTCGCCGTCGCCTCGTTCGGGCAGACGATCTCGACCAGATGGATCGGCTCCAGCAGTACCGGCTGGCATTGCGGCAGACCCTCGACGATGCCGATGCGGCCGGCGGTGCGGAACGCCATGTCGGATGAATCGACCGTGTGATAGGAGCCGTCGACCAGCGTCACCGCCAGATCGACCACCGGGAAGCCGAGCGGCCCGTGCTTGAGCGCGTCGATGACGCCCTCCTCCACCGAGGGAATGTAATTGCGCGGCACCACGCCGCCGGTGATCTTTTCCTCGAACTTGAAGCCGGAGCCGCGCGGCAGCGGCTTGATCTCCAGCACCACGTCGCCGAACTGGCCGTGGCCGCCGGATTGTTTCTTGTGCCGGCCGCGGATGCTGATCGGCTTGCTTGATGGTTTCGCGGTAGCCGACGGTCGGCGGCCGCGTGCTCACCGGCACGGCAAAGCGGTCGGCAAGGCGCTCGGTGGCGACGCGCAGGTGCATTTCGCCCTGGCCCCAGATCACCACGTCGTGGTTCTCGGCGTTGTGCACGACGGTGAGCGAGGGGTCTTCCTCGGTGAGCTTGGTGAAGGCTTGCCCCAGCTTGACGTCGTCCTTGCGCTCCTTCGCCTGCACGGCGATGGCGAGCACCGGCGGATAGGGCTTCACCTCGACGAGCGAAGCGTGTGCCTGCTTGCCGGTGGACAGCGTATCGCCGGTCTTGGCCTGGTCGAGCTTGCCGAAGGCAACGGTCTCGCCGGCAGTCGCCGCGCCGCGCTTTTCGGAGTGCTGCCCCATGAGCTTGAATACCGCGGCGACGCGCCCGGCTTCGCCGGCCGGCGTATTCAGGGTGGTGCCGTCGCCGATCTGGCCCGACAGCACGCGGGCAATCGACATCTTGCCGCCATGCGCGGTGTGCAGCGTCTTCAGCACCAGCGCCAGCGCCTCGCTGCCGGGCTTGGCACCGAGGCGCGCGGCGACTTCTGTCACGCTCGGCACCTCATGGCGGATCGCCTTGAGCAGACGCAGCACGCCGTTGGTGCGGGTGGCGGCGCCGATCAGCACCGGGCAGATGATGCGGTCGCGCAATTCCTTGGCGAGATCGTCGAACACCTTGTCGCGCGGCGGCTCGATGTCCTCGAGCAATTGCTCCATCAGCTGGTCGTCGTGGTCGGCCAGCGTCTCCAGCATGGTGAAGCGCGCTTCCTTCTCGCGGCCGGCGTCCTCACCCTTGAGTTCGATGATTTCCGACGGCGCGTGCTCCTTGTAGACAAAGGCGCGTTCGAGCGCGAGATCGACGAAGCCTGAAATAATGTCGCCATGCCAGATCGGAATCTGCCGCAACACCAGCGGCACGCGCGAGGCCGGCTGCAACAGCTTCAGCGTTTCGCGCACGCGCTTGTCGGCCTTGTCGATCTTGTTGAGGAAAAGAATGCGCGGGATGTTGAGGTCTTCGAGTTCGCGCAGGATCAATTGCAGCTGCGGCACCTTCTTCTCGTCGGCCTCGCAGACGACGATCGCGGCGTCGATCGCCGGCAGAACGCTGCGCATGTCGTGGATGAATTCGATGGAGCCGGGGCAGTCGAGGAAGGTAAAGCTGTCGCCCATGAAATTGGTGGTGGCGACGGAAACCTCGACGCTCATTTTATGATGGCGCGCTTCCTTGCTGGCGTCGCCGACCGTGGTGCCCGCTTCGACCGTGCCCTGGCGCTGCACGGCGCCGGTGCGGGCGAGAATGGCTTCTAGCAGCGTGGTCTTGCCGCTCTGGAACGGGCCCACCAGCGCGATGCACCGTGGACCCGAATTTCTCGTACCGTTGGGACCTGAGCCACCTTCTTGTCCCATGCCGACCTCCCTTGCTGGACCGGGAGTTGGACCTTTGCCCGGCCCTTGTCGGATATCGTCTCAGGAGCAGGCGGCACTGGCAAGGGGGCGGCGGTGGATCAAAACGAAACGGCCGCCCGGAAGGCGGCCGTCGCACTGATGCTCTTGATGCGCCGTCACGGTGACCAGCGTAACTGCAACGAAGCGACGCCGACCGCGAGATTAAGCCCGGTCTGGCCTTGAATCGACAGAGGCTGCAGCGCAATCGTGCCACTGGAACCGCCAATCAGCACGTTGGCGCCGAGTCCAAGCGCGATAGTCGCCTCGGCGGTCGCGCCGCTGTAGACGCCCGCAAGCGCACCGATCGGTCGATCGGTCGGAGAATAGACCGCCCACAACAGCTGGCCGGCCGAGGTGGCGCCGATGTCGAGGCCAAATTTGCTGATCGTTCCGATGTAAACCTCCGGCGGCCCTGGCGGTCCCGGAATCGTCGGCGTGAAGATGCACTGCACCCCCTTTTGCGATGCAATGATCATGCCGATGCCGGAGGACACATCGCAAAGCAGGTGACCGGTCTCGACGCGCTGCACCGACTGAGCGCTCGCACTCAATGCCGTGACCAATGCAAAAACGAGGGCACCAAGCCCCAACATTATTCGACGCATGAAAATCCCCCCTGGTGGGTCAATCTCACCGCTTGCTAACGCCGATAGTGAGCGGAACCTTGCGCTAAGTCAAAACCGGAAAACTACTTCAAATTGCCGCAGAAGCGCTGGATGCGCCGGCAGGCTTCTTCCAGATCCTCGGTCTTGGTGGCGTAGGAAATGCGGAACGCAGGTCCCAGCCCAAAGGCCGTGCCCTGCACCACCGCCACGCCTTCGGCTTCCAGCAGCTCGGTGACGAAGTCTTCGTCCTTCGCGAGCTTCTTGCCGGTCGGCGCGGTCTTGCCCATGGTGCCGGCGCAGGACGGATAGACATAGAAGGCGCCCTCCGGCGTCGGGCACTTGATGCCGTTGGCCTGGTTGAGCATCGACACCACGAGGTCGCGCCGCTCCTTGAAGATCTTGTTGTGCTTGGCGATGAAATCCTGCGGCCCGTTGAGCGCTTCGACTGCCGCCCATTGCGACACCGCGGTCGGATTCGAGGTCGATTGCGACTGGATCGTCGCCATCGCCTTGATCAGCGGCTCCGGCCCGCCGCCAAAGCCGATGCGCCAGCCGGTCATGCAATAGGCCTTGGAGCAGCCGTTGATGGTGAGCGTGCGCGGATAAAGCTGCGGCTCGACCTGCGCCGGTGTGGTGAACACGAAGTCGTCATAGACCAGGTGCTCATACATGTCGTCGGTCATCACGTGCACATTCGGATGCTTGAGCAGCACGTCGGTCAGCGCCTTCAATTCGACGCGTGTATAGGCGGCGCCGGTCGGGTTCGACGGCGAGTTGAGCAGCAGCCATTTGGTCTTCGGCGTGATCGCGCGCTCGAGCGCAGCCGGCTTGAGCTTGAAGCCGTCCTCCATGCGGGTGACGACTTCGACCGGCTCACCGCCGGCGAGCAGCACCATCTCCGGATAGCTCACCCAATACGGCGCCGGGATGATCACCTCGTCGCCGGGGTTCAGCGTCGCCACGAAGGCGTTGTACAGCACCTGCTTGCCGCCGGTGCCGATGGTGATCTGCGAGACCTTGTAGTCGAGGCTGTTCTCGCGCTTGAATTTCTTGGCCACCGCGTCCTTGAGCTCGGCGATGCCGTCGACATTGGTGTATTTCGAGGCGCGGCCGTCGCGGATCGCCTTGATCGCCGCCTCTTTGATGTTGTCCGGCGTGTCGAAATCGGGCTCGCCGGCGCCCAAGCCGATGACGTTGCGGCCGGCTGCTTTCAACGCGCGCGCCTTGTCGGTGACGGCGATGGTCGCCGACGGCTTGATGCGCTTGAGCTGCTCCGCGAGGAAGGCCATGGGAAACTCCGAATCTGCAGATCGGACCGGCTAATTTGAGTGTCGTACCGGCCCAATGGGGCAACGGCAAGTCGCAAAGAATGATGGATTGATCAAGCCCGCTGATGGGCGATTTTCACCGTGAAGGCGGGCTCGCCGCCGCGGATCGCCCTAGTCGCCGTGTGCGGCGGGCTCGATGGCCGGGCGCCGGGCGCCGGGCGCAAAATAGCGGACAAGCTGGTCGTGCAGGGAAAGAACCCGCTGTCCCAAACTGCCGCGACAGGGTCACGGCCATGTCGTTGACCGGGCAAAACACGATGGCGAAAAACACCGCAACCGGCACGGTGGCAAAGCCGACGATCCAGCGCTGCGCCGACGGCTCGAAGCCAAGCGCGGCGAGGACGCCGAGCCCGCGCACCGAGAACGAATAGATGACCGCGGCCTGCACCAGATAAAGCGGAAAGGAAATCCAGCCGAGAAAATCGCTGAGCCGGTTCTCGAACAGGCGGCGCACGGCTCCGCAACAGGCCACGCCTGCGGTCAGGCAGATCGCGCTCGCGGCATTGACCAGATTGAAGCGATCTGCCGGCAGCCAGACCAGCATCAGTCCGGCGGCGCACAGAATCGCGCCGACGCGGTCGGCGGATTTCCAGCGGTGCAATTGCCGGGAAAGATCGGCAATAAGAATGCCGGCGATGAACAACGAAAAGAACGCCTGGCAGGCCGCGAGCGCAAGGAACAAGGCGCCCAGGATCAAGGTGCGTTTCTGCAACGATCGCGTCAGCGCGACCGCCGCAAACACCATGAACGAGCCCATGATTTCATAGGACATGGTCCACAGCGGCGGATTGTAGGTTTCGGCATCGGAATACGACACGAACACGTTGAGAAACGAGAAGCTGAGCAGCCCCTTTATCGTCGGCGTAAAGGCCACGAACATGTCGAGCGGGCTCGGCCGCTGCGCCGCTGGCGGAATGACACCGCTCAGCAACAACACGTAGGTGATGGCGCAAATCGCAAAGATCGGCAGCGCCAACCTGACATAGCGGCCGGCCGCAATCCGCGCCAATCCTCTTTCATCGCCGGTCTCCAGATAGCGGATCGACAGGGAGAAACCGGAGACGACGAAAAACACGCACACCGCCAGCGTGCCGTTGAGGAAGAACACCTTGGCCCACAGCACCCGATCCGCCATGACGCTGTCGGCAGGCAGACCGTCGACGAATATGTGGTGCAGCAGCACGACGACCGCCGCCCAGCCGCGCAGGCCATCGAGAAACCGGAACCGTTTCGCGCTGCTTTCCATGCCGCCGAAGCTACTGGCGGCCGGTAAATAATTATGTCGAAATGCCTTTATCGAAGTGCTTTCCGGTTCGTTTAGGCCGGCCGCATCGAACGATGCCGCCGGCCATATCGTTTGATTAAATTAAGCAATTTTCTTTCATTGATTTGACCACCGGCCAATCGCGGCATGGCCGCCAATGACCGGCTCATCAAACCTGCCGATGAGCTTCTTGCCGGGTATGATCTCGCCGAAAACCGGCCCCATCTTTCGGGATCATGCTCTAACCCTCCCTTAAGCCTGCGCTGCTAAACGCCTGCCTATGGCCGGTTTCATTGAGGTCCTGCGCTCCGGCGCCTGGCTTACGCGCGAGCGCATGCGGCTGGTGGCGATCATCCTGCTCGCCTTCTCGCTCGCCGGCGTGGCCTTCGTGGTCGCCACCTCGAACGGCCTCAACGATTGGCGCGGCCGCCCGCTCGGCACCGATTTTTCCAACGTCTACGCCGCCGGCACTTATGTCCTCGACGGCAATCCGAGCGCGCCCTTCGACCCGCGTCTGCAATACGCCCGCGAGCAGGCAATCTTCGGACCGGCGACGGATTTTTTCGGCTGGCACTATCCGCCGTTCTTCCTCGGTCTCGCCGCGCTGCTGGCGCTGATGCCCTACGCTTTGTCGCTCGCGGTATGGCAGGGCGTCACGCTCGCGCTTTACATTTGGACGACACGAACGGTTCTCGGCAGCGTCGAGCAAGCCGCGGCGCGCGACCGCCTCTGGCTTCCGCTCGCGCTTGCCTTCCCGGCGGTGCTCGTCAATCTCGGCCAGGGCCACAACGGCTTCCTCACCGCCGCCATCTTCGGCGCCGCGCTGACGCAACTCGACAAGCGCCCGCTGATTGCCGGCGTGCTCGTCGGCCTCGTCGCCTACAAGCCGCAATTCGGCCTGCTGCTGCCGCTGGTGCTCGCAGCGAGCGGACGCTGGCGCGTCTTCGCCGCCGCCGCGGCGACGGTGGCCGCGCTCGCGCTCATCGTCACGCTCAGTTTTGGCGCCGATGTGTGGACCGCCTTCCTCGCCTCGACAAAATTCACGCGCAGCGTCGTGCTCGAGCACGGGCAAACCGGCTGGTACAAAATCCAGAGCGTGTTCTCGCTCGTGCGCATGTGGGGCGGCGGCATCGACCTCGCTTATGCGGCGCAAACCGCGGTGACGCTCGCCATCGCCGCAAGCCTGGCGTGGCTGTGGCGCGGCAAAGCCGCCTATCCGCTGAAGGCCGCGGCGCTGCTGCTCGGCACGTTGCTGGCAACGCCCTATAGCCTCGACTACGATTTGATGCTGCTGGCGCCGGCCATCGCCTATCTCGCCGCCGACGGATTGGCGCGCGGCTTTGCTCCCTGGCAGAAAACAATTTTGGCGGCGCTGTGGATTGTTCCGCTCGTCGCCCGCTCGGTGCCGGAAGCAACGCTGATTCCGCTAGCAGTTCCAATCATGCTCGCGGGTTTCGCATTTTTGCTGCGCCGCGCCATGATTGAGACCGGCACGTCGCGGTTCTGGCAATTTGCCTGAGGCCCACTAAAATAGGGCCAAGAGCCGGAGCAACGGCCGCTGGCCTTTCAGGGAGCGCCGTCCATGAAGCTTTCCGCCGCGCAGCTCAAGGCGTTTGACGAGCAGGGCTACGTCTTCTTCCCCAATTGCTTCTCGGAAGACGAGATCGCGCTGCTGCGCGCCGAAGCCGAAAATATCCTCAAGCAGGACCGCCCCGAGGTTTGGCGCGAGAAGACCGGGGCGCCGCGCACCGCCTTTGCCGCGCACACCTTCAGCGAAGTGTTCGGCCTCTTGGCGCGGCATCCGCGCCTGGTCGAGCCGCTGCGGCAGTTGTTCGGCGAGGAGGTCTACGTCCATCAATTTAAGTTGAACGCCAAGGCCGCCTTCGAAGGCGACGTCTGGCAGTGGCACCAGGATTACGGCACCTGGCAGCGCGACGACGGCATGCCGGAAGCCCGCGCGATGAATATCGCCGTGTTCCTCGACGAGGTGATGCCGATCAACGGCCCGCTGTTGCTGATCCCGAAGAGCCACAAGGCGGGCGTCTTCGCCGCCGGACACGACAAATCGACCACCTCCTATCCGCTATGGACGCTGGACAAGGATACCGTCACGCGCCTTGCCGGCGAAGCCGCGGACACCGAAGGCGTCGGCATTGTCGCTCCCACCGGCAAGCCCGGCTCGGTGCTGATGTTCCACGGTAATCTGGTGCACGCCTCGCCGCCCAATATCACGCCCTACCCGCGCAAGATCGTTTATCTGACGCTGTGCGCGGTCTCCAACCACATCACCAAATTCACGCGGCCTGAATTCATCGCCCATCGCGATTTCACGCCGATCCAGCCTGTCGACGACGACGCGCTGGCGGACTATGCGCGCGTGCATCGGGTCGCCGCAGAATAAATTTTTCGTAGTTTGCGTTGCGATAAAAAAACTTTCGCATTGCGGCCACGCAATTGCCGGACTTAGCCGGCCGTATGCGGCGCGCAAGCGCAATTGGGACTTGAAATGCACACGCTCTATTCGATGCAACGATCGGGAAACAGCTACAAGGTCCGCCTGGCGCTGGCGCGGCTTGGCATTCCCTACAGGCTCGTCGAAGTGAACATCCTGCAGGGCGAAAGCCGCACGCCCGAATTTCTCGCCAAGAACCCGAGCGGGCAAATCCCGCTGCTCGAAGTGGCGCCCGGCCGCTATCTTGCCGAATCGAACGCCATCCTCTGGTACGTCGCCGGCGGCACCGTGCTGGCGCCGGAAGACCGCATCGAGCGCGCCGAAGCGATGCAATGGATGTTTTTCGAGCAGCACAGCCTGGAGCCGAATATCGGCGCCGCCTTCTTCTGGCTGGCGCTGATCAAGGGCGGGCGTGACCTGCAGCAGCACGCGCTCGAGGACTGGATGGAAAACGGCTATCGCGCGCTCGGCGTCATGGAGCAGCATCTCGGCAACCGCCGCTTTTTCGTCGCCGACCGCTACACCATCGCCGACATCGCGCTTTATGCCTATACGCATCTGGCGCATGAGTGCGATTTCGACCTCGCGCGCTTCCCCGCCGTCCGCCGCTGGCTCGGCCGCGTCGCCGCCGAGCCCGGCCATGTGGCGATGGACTGGCAGCCGCAGCCGCTCGACGCCGCCGTCTAGCGCGCGTTCACCTTTCGTTAACCATAGCCACGAAAACGCCGCGCTTCGTCTTTGGCTTTGCCGCAGTCCGGACCCAACGCCGCCCGCTTCGCGCGCGATCCTGTGAGCGTCGGATAACCGATTCATTTGCAGGTTCTGGTCATGCGCAAGCACATTCATCTTTCCGGTTTCGCGGCCCCGGCCGAGCGCGCGCTCGGCAGCGAGCGGCGCACCGTCGTTTTCGCCGAGTTGATTGCCACCGCGGCGCTGATGCTGGGCACGGTCGTTGCGGCGGTCGTGGTCACGGCCGGCATTGCCCGCGCCGATGTCGGCAGCGACGTCATCGGCAACGAAGGCGGCGTATTCGCGATCGCGCTGCTGCTCGGCCTCATTTTCATCGGCCTCGGCGGTCTGACCATCGTCCCCCGCAACCGGCGACCCCGGCACTAAGCGACCGTCATTCCGGGACGCGCTGAAAGCGCCGGCCCGGAATGACCACGGAAATATTCGGCGCAAAAATTGCATGAAACGGCATGGGTCTTGACGCTTTAAGGGGCGGCCCGTGCTGGACCAGATCGCGGCCGATACGATATCTGCCAAATCCGATCCGGATTTTCCCGGCTTGAGCTTTGCCTACCGTTTTCGCGACGGCCAGGCCGAGCCGCTGGCCGGCCGCGACATCGCCGCCGCGCTCGCCCAGCCGGGCGGCTGGATCTGGATTCATCTCGCGCTCGGCGAGGCGTTTGCCCGCAACTGGATTGCAACCGCCGCGCCGCTGCCCGAGCGTGCGCGCGCGATACTGCTCAGCGACGACGACCATCAGATGCTGGAGCCGATCGAAGGCGGCGTCGCCGGCGTCTTCGCCGATCTGCTGCGCGCGTTCGCCGGCAATACGCCCGAGCTGGGCCGGCTGCATTTCGCGTTGACCGACAGCCTGGTGGTCAGCGGCCGCCGCGCCGCGCTCGGCGCCATCCAGCGCACGCTCGACGCGCTCGGCCGCGGCAAGAAATTGCCCAACGCCATGGCGCTGCTCGAGGAGATCGTCAGCCATTTCGCCGACGCCGTCGGCACCGTGGCGGAGGAATTGTCGGACACGCTCGACGCCATCGAGGAGAGCCTGCTCGGCGACGCGCCCGCCGACGAGCGCGACAAGCTCGGCCCGGCACGGCGCACCGCCGTGCGCATCCATCGCCAATTGTCGACGCTGCGCATTCTGTTCCGACGCTGGTCGATGCCGAACGAAAGCGAATCGCAAACACGGATCGGCGCCGCCGCCGTGCGCCTGGCCCAGCGCCTCGACGGCCTCGATCAGGAGGTCGTCGCCATCCAGGAGCGCGCGCGATTGTTGCAGGACGAGATCGCGGCAAAGGTCGCCGCCGAGACCAACCGCAGCCTGTTCGTGCTCACCATCGTCACCGCTTTCCTTCTGCCGCCGACTTTGGTCGCCGGCATTTTCGGCATGAACGTCTCGGCGCTTCCCTTCACCAAAGGTGAAAACGGCTTTCTCTGGGCCATGGCCATCACGATTGTGTCGAGCGCGCTGGTCTATATCTTCATGCGCTGGCTGCGCATCATCCGCTGAGCTTGCCAATTTTTTGGCCCACCCTCGGCCCGATAGCTCTCACCATTTGTGAAATACGAAAAACGCTCCCGCGGCGATCAGCGCGAAGCCGAAGCCCTGGCTCCAGGTCAAAGGGTCCTTGAGATAGACGGTCGAGAACACCGCGAACACCGACAGCGTGACCACCTCCTGAAGCGTCTTGAGCTGCGCCGGATTGTAAACCGCGCTGCCGTAGCGGTTGGCCGGCACCGCCAGGCAATATTCGAAAAAGGCCAGCGACCAGCTGATGAGCACCACCCAATAAATCGGCACCTCTTTGTAACGCAGATGCCAGTACCAGGCGGTGGTCATGAAGGCGTTGGAGCCGATCAGCAGCGCGATCGGCAGCGCATAGGGAAACAAGGCGGACATGGCGGCGCTCTCGAGGGAAAATTCCGGTCACTTCGCAGGCGATGTTTTACCGGGTCACGGGCGACATGGAAACGTCACCGCCGCGTCATAGCGGCGGGCTACAAAGGCAATGCTTCTGTCGCGTATCAAGTCTCTGAGTAGCCCCATTGCGGTCCCGTGCGGCTGACCCTGCTCTCCGGGACCGCAATTTTTTTGCACGCAGCGCGGCCATTTTCATCATAACGACCGGCCGCGCCCGGGTTCCCGGCTTTAACCTTTGATTTTGCATGCGACGCAGCGGCGGCGGCGCGGGTCACGCCCGTTCTCGCCGTGTGATAGCATCCGTCATGGCCCGGCGATTGTGCCGGTGCGCCGGGGCCGATCCTGCGTCGATCATGGAGCGGCGCGATGCGTCCTGTCCGTTTCCTGTTGGTTCTTGCGCTCGTGTTTTGCCGCACTTCCCGCAGCGGCGCAGCCGAATGCAGCGCCGAAGCCCTACAAGACCGTGGCGATCACGCTGCCGAAACCGATCACCGATCCCACCTTCGACGCCTTGCGCAAGCAGCTCGCCGAGGTGGCCGAGCGCAAGGATCGGGCGGCGCTGGCAAAGTTGGTCATCACCCTCGGATTTTTCTGGGACCGCGAGAACGGTGACGGCGCCGACAAACGCAAATCCGCCGTCGATAATCTCGCGGCCGCGCTCGGCCTCGACAACAAGGAGGGCAACGGCTGGGACATACTGGCGACCTTTGCCGAACGATCCAACCGCGTCTCCGTCACCGGACCACAAGAACACCATGTGCTCGCCTGCGGACCCGGGCTACAACGGCAAGGATCTAGACGCGCTGATCGATGCGCACCGACACCGATCCGAGTGATTGGGGCTGTCCGGTCTCGCCCGGGGTCGAGGTGCGCGCGGCCGGAGACAACGGCGCGCCGGTAATCGACAAGCTCGGACTCTATTTCGTGCGCGTGCTGCCGGACAGCACGTCCGCCTCGCCCACCTACATTCACATCGCGATGCCGAGCGGCAAGACCGGCTATGTCTCCATCGATGTCATCGCGCCGATGGGCAACGACCAGCTCTGCTACATGCCGGCGGTTCACGGTGGCTGGAAAATCAACGGTTATGTCGGCGGCGGCGCGCCGCAATGACGCATGTTAATTGCCCGTGAGCTTGTCGGAAAACCCGGTCCGATTTTTTCGGGATCACGCGCGAGCCCCGGAACTATGGCGAGGGCATCACAAAAAAAATTTAAACAACCATTCCTGCGAAAAATCTGCACCGATCCCGGTTTGGCCACAGCAAACCGGGACCACCGAGACGTTCGCCACATCTCATGTCGCCACGGTTGCGCAAATCTATACCGGCCAGCGGATTCAACAATGGGCAAAATGCGCGCCGCAAGCTCTCGGCGCATCAGACCTTTATCCAAAAGTTATTTGCATTAAAGGACCAGCAAGCATTGGATGGTTGCGCATACCTCCGCTCTTAACAAGTCTGGGAGTGGCATCATGTTCGGTCAATGGGATCCTAAACTAGTCATTGTTGTTATTATCACTGCAGTTATTTGCGCATTGTTGATCTTTTCTGCTTTCGATTATCCGACTTTTATATATCGACGCGATAATTAAACAGACGATTGCTGAATTTCTTTGCCGATGACCGCTGCCCGCCGCAACTTCGGCGAGGTTACGGTGCTTGCGCCATAACACCGCGCTAGCCGTAGCGCAGCTTCATGGCGAGGATCACTGACAGCGGTGCCAATGTCGCCGCGTTCGAACCGATCAGCGGCCAGTCGTGGATGGCGAGCCCATAGATCAGCCAGAGCACGATGCCGGCGGTAAAGCCCGCGGTTGCCGACAACGACAGCGCCCGCGTCTCCTTGTCGCGGATCACCTTGACCGCTTGCGGCAGCCAGCACAGCGTGGTGAGCGCCGCGCCGGTCGCGCCGACGATATCGATGAGAAGCGCAATCGGCATGCCTTTGCGATAGAACCGATTCGGTGCAGGGACTATGACAAACGGAAACCAGACCACGGCCCAAACGATCACGCCCCGCCGCCTCACCTGCGCGCGTTGTGGCGCGGCGTTCGACTGCGGCCTTTCCGGCGATTGCTGGTGCGCAGCCGAGCCCTACAAGCTGCCGATGACCGAATCCGGGACGGAGGATTGCCTCTGCCAGGCCTGCCTGCGCCAGGCGGCGGCAACGGCACAGGTCGATCGCTGATCGCCATCCGCCGCGTTGACCGCGCGGCGCGCCTGTCATCGCCCTGTCATATGTGACGCACCCACTCGCCACCTTAAGCGAGAGCGAGGGAGGCAAGCCATGACCGCAAGCCGCGCCGCCACCAGCGACGACCGCCGACGCAGCGCCGGAATCCGGCATTGTCTGGGCCTACCATTTCGAGCCGGACGGCACCGCGCGGCTCATCGCCAACGAGACGGTCGGCGACGCGCTCGCCAACCATGTCGGCTGGACCTGGGTGCACCTGTCGCTTGCCGACACGCGCTGCCGCAGCTGGATCGCGCAACACGCGCCGCTGTCGGAACTGGCGCGCGAGACCCTGCTCGGGCCCGACGAGCACATGCGCCTCGACGTGCTCGGCCACGAGATCGTCGGCGTCATGCCGGACTTGCAGCAGGAATTTTCGCAGATCGGCTCGTCGCTGGTGCGCGTGCGCTTTGTCATGAGCGAGCGGCTCTTGATCAGCGCGCGGCGCACGCCGGCGCACGCGGTCGAACACAACCGCCGCGCCATCCAGTCCGGCAAGCGCTTCCCCACCGCGATCTCGCTGCTCGACGCCATCGTCGACCAGTTCGCCGACGCCGTCGCCCACATGGCCGAGCGGCTCGGCGCCGAGCTCGATGTCATCGAAGACAATATCGTGCACGAGGAGCCCGCCGATTACCGCCCGCGCATCGGCTGCGCGCGTTCGCAGGCGGTGCGCGTGCACCGGCAATTGTCGCAGTTGCGCACGATGTTTCACCGCATCGAGCCGCGGCTGATCGCCGACAAGTCGCCGGCGGCGCAGGCGATCGGCACCTTGGCGCAGAAGCTCGACGCCATCGATCACGAGTTCGGCTCGGTGCATGAACGCGCCCGCCTGCTGCTCGACGAGATGGCGGCGAAGATGACCGACATCACCAATCGGCGGCTGTTCACGCTCTCGATCCTCACCGCCTGCCTGCTGCCGCCGACTTTGGTGACCGGCTTCTTCGGCATGAACACCAAGGACATGCCGTTGCAGAACACCGACGGCGGCACCTGGTTCGCGCTGCTGGTGGCCTTCGCCGCCGGCGCGGTCAGCTATTGGGCGCTGCGCCGCATGCGCGCCTTCTGAGGCGCCGGGTGGGCACGGTTCTCATATGCAAGACGCCGCATATGATGAGAAAGGAGGCTCATACTTGGTGTGGTTTGACAATCCAGGCGGGCGGGCTACCCTCCCCGCATAACAATTAACAATGCTTAGGGAGGAGACACCATGCGAAAATTCGCCTTGCTTGCTGCTGCCGCGTTCGCATTGAGCACCGCGGCCAGTGCGCAACAGATCGTCACCAAATATTCCGGCATCCAGCCGAACGACCACCCGGCGAGCTACACCGAAGAGTATTTCGCCGACGAAGTCGCGACCCTGACCAAGGGCACCGTCAAGGTCGAGGTCTATCACAATACTCAGCTCGGCGACGCCGTCGCCAACGTGCAGAGCATCCGCAACGGCACCATCGGCTTCACCACCGTGTCCTCGGCCAACCTCAATCAGGTCGTGCCGGCGATGGACATGTATTCGCTGCCGTTCCTGTTCAAGAATGCGAAGCATTTCTGGTGGTTCCTGGCGCAGCCGCAGGCCGCCGAGCTCGCCAAGCCGCTCGAGGACAAGGGCATCAAGGTGCTCGGCTATATCGATTCCGGCGCGCGCAACTTCTTCACCGCAGAAGCCGATCCACACGCCGGCCGACCTCAAGGGTGAGAAGATCCGCGTGATGGCCTCGCCGGTGATGGTCGACACCATGAAGGCGCTGGGCGCGACCGGCGTGCCGGTCGCCTGGTCCGAGCTCTACACCGCGCTGCAGACCGGCGTGGTCGACGGCGCCGAGAACAATCACCCCTCGGTGGTGGCCAAGAAGTTCTACGAGGTCTCCAAGTACTACACGCTCGACGAGCACATGCGCATTCCCGACGTGATGATCATGTCGACGAAGCTGTGGAACCAGCTCAACCCCGACCAGCAGAAGGCGGTGGCGGAAGCCGGCCAGCGCGCGCAGGCCTATATGCGCGGCGCCTGGCACGTCTCCGAGGTGAAGGACCTCGAGGAACTCAAGAGCAAGTTCAAGGAGATCATCACGGTCGACAAGGCGCCGTTCGTGAAAGCGGTCGGTCCCATGGTGCAGGAGCAGGCCAAGCGCCTGGGCGTCGAGAAGACCGTCGACTTCATCCTCGACTCGCAGAAGAACTTCTGAGTCGCTCGCAAGGGGCGCGATACAGGGGGCGGCGGCGTACCGCCGCCCCTTCGTCTGTGAGGGGGAACTCGTGGCCTTCGCTGAAATTTGCTCGATCGCTTCGTGCGCGTCGTGGCGGCGGTGGTGCGCTTGGTCTGCATCGCGCTGGCGACCGCGCTGTTCGTCATCATCGTCGTCGCCGTCGTCGCCCGCTACGGCTTCGGCCAGGCGGTGTCGTGGACCGAAGAGGTGCCGCGCTATCTCCTGATCTGGATTTCCTTTCTCGCCGGCGCCTCTTGCGTGCTGCGTCGCGAGCATGTCGGTTTCGACGTGCTGTTCAACGCGCTGCCCAAAGGGCCGCGCCGCGTGCTCGGCGTTTTTCTCAACATTCTCATCCTTCTGTTCGGCTGGGTCGTGTTCCGCTACGGCATCGATTTCGTGCGCGACTTCGGCTCCGACCTGATGGAGACGATCCCCTACACGAATTACTGGTACTACCCGGCGATGCCGGTGTCCGGCTTCCTCATCATGCTGTTCTCGTTCAAGCACATCGTCGATGAACTGGTGCGCGGCGATTCCGAAGCGCTGACCGGCGACGATCGTGGACTAGACCAGGACAAGCCCATGACGCTCATCATCCTCGGCCTGGCCTTCGTTCTGCTCATGGCCGTCGGCCTGCCGATCTCCTTCGCCGTCGGCGTCGCCTCGGTGATCGCGACCTTCCTGCTGCCCGGCGTCGACAACGCCACCATCGTGCAGCGCATGCTCACCGCCATCAACACCTTCCCGCTGCTCGCCGTGATCTTCTTCGTCTTCACCGGCGTGCTGATGTCGCGCGGCGGCATCGCCCGGCGCCTGGTGAACATGGCGGAAGTGCTGGTCGGCTGGCTGCCCGGCAGCCTTGCGCAGATCGTCGTCGTCGCCTCGATGTTCTTCGGCGGCGTCACCGGCTCGGCGGTCGCCGAAGTGTCCTCGATCGGCGGCATGATGATCCCGGCGATGGAGAAGGACGGCTATTCGCGGCGCTTCGCCACCGCCATCGTGCTCACCGCCGCGACCATGGGGCCGATCATCCCGCCCTCGATCGGCATGATCGTGTACGCCCATGTCGCCGGCAATGTGTCGATCGCGGCGCTGTTCCTCGCCGGCGTCGTGCCCGGCGTACTCATCGGCCTGTCGCTGATGGTCGCCTCGTTCATCCACGGCAAGCTCTATCACCGCAAGGTTCTGCCGGTGATGCCGCTGCGCGAGAAGATCATCCGCGTGATCGACGGCATGGCCGGCGTCTTCACCATGGTGATCATCCTCGGCGGCATCATCTCCGGCGTGTTCACCGCGACCGAAGCCGGCGCCGCGGCCGCCGTCTATGCGCTGTTTCTCACCGTCTTCGTCTACCGCGAGATCAAGATTTCCGAACTGCCGGACATCATGTGGGAGAGCTGCCTCACCAACGCGGTGGTGATGATGCTGATCGCCACCTGCTCGGTGTTCACCTGGATTCTCACTTACGAAAACCTGCCGACGCATGCTGGCGGAGAATTTCTTCAACCTGATCCAGAGCAAATGGGCGTTCCTGCTCATCCTCAACGTCTTCCTGCTGGTCGTCGGCATGTTCATCGACATGACGCCGGCGCTGATCATGCTGGTGCCGATGCTGATGCCGCTGGCGGCGAAGTTCGACATCGGCCTGGTGCATCTCGGCCTGATCATGGTCATCAACCTCGCCTTCGGCCTGACCACGCCGCCGGTCGGCACCTCGCTGTTCGTGGCGCTCAAGGTGGCCAACCTGCCGATGGAGAAGATCATCCCGCCGCTGCTGCCGCTGCTCGCCTGCCTGTGTGTCGTGCTGATGTTCGTCACCTATGTGCCGTCAAGCTATGACTGGCTGCCGCGCGCTTCGGCTTCATCAAGTAATCGAGGGACCCATGATTCTGGAAATCGCGCAGATCGACGTGAAGCCGGGCATGGAGAGCGAGTTCGAGGCCGGCGTGAAGAAGGCCGCGCCATCTTCAAGCGCGCCAAGGGCTGCAAGTCCATGACACTGCAGCGCTCGCATGAGATGCCGTCACGCTACCGCCTGTTCGTGCAATGGGAGACGCTGGAGAACCACACCAGGGATTTCCGCGAATCCGCCGACTTCCAGGAATGGCGCAAGCTGGTCGGCCATTGCTTCGCCTCGCCGCCCAATGTCGAGCACGTCAATGAGGTGGTGCGCGGGTTCTGACCATGAAACGCAGTTCAAGCCGCATCCTCACCACCCATACCGGCAGCCTGCCGCGCACGCAGAAGGTCGTCGACCTGCTGCTGGCGGAGCGCAAGGAGCCAGGCAAGCACAAGGCCGCGCTCAACGCCGCGGTGCGCGAGGCCATCGCCGACGTCGTGCAGAAGCAGGTCGAATGCGGCCTCGACATCATCAATGACGGCGAACAGGGCCGCACCGATTACACCGTGCATGTGCTCGATCGCTTGACCGGCTTCGAGGGCGAGAGCGCGGCCGCCGATGGGCACCGGCGAGCCGGAATTCCCCGAGCTCGCGGAACTGCTCACGCATTTCGCCTCGCCGTTCCAGCACCGGCCGATGTGCTCGGGCGATGTCGCCTGGAAGGACTGGCCGGCGGCGGAAGCCGACATCGCGCATGGCGAAGGCGGCGATGCAGGGGGCCAAGGCCGAGGAATACTTCATGACCTCGCCCTCGCCCGGGCAGATCGCGCGCTATCTCAAGAACCGCCACTACAAGACCGAGGAGGCTTACGTCTACGCGCTCGCCGAGGTGATGAAGCGCGAATACAAGGCGATCGTCGACGCCGGCTTCGTGCTGCAGCTCGATTGCCCCGACCTCGCCATGCTCCGCCACATGGTCTATCTCGACAAGAGCCTCGCCGAGTTCCGCAAGATCATCGCCGTCAACGTCGCCGCGCTCAATCACGCGGTCGCCGACATCCCGGCCGAGCGCATGCGCATGCATGTCTGCTGGGGCTCGACGGTGGCGCCGCACCACACCGACGTGCCGCTCAAGGACATCATCGACATCGTGCTTTCGGCGAAGCCACAGGCGGTGTCGTTCCCCGCCGCCAATGCGCGCCACGAGCACGAATGGAAAATCTGGCGCGACGTCAAGCTGCCGGCAGGCAAGATCATCATCCCCGGCGTCATCGACTCCACCGTCGAACACGGTCGAGCACCCGGAGGTGGTCTGCCGACCGAATCTTGAACTTCGCCAATGTGGTCGGCCGCGACAACGTCATCGCCGGCGTCGATTGCGGCTTCGGCACCTTCGCCGGCCGCGTGCAGGTCGACACCAAGATCGTGTGGATGAAGCTCGCGTCGCTGGTCGAAGGCGCTGCGATGGCCTCGCGCCAGCTCTGGGTCAAGGCGGCCTAGGCCGCCTGGCCGCAGCCCTGCGGCTTGAACACGCGCGTCGTCGACGGCGGATATTTCGCCAGCTTGCTCGCCGGGCGGATCGGCCGCGGTGCGAAATTGCCGCCGCAGTTCGGGCAGCGGCCGCCGAGCTTTCCCTCCACGCAGTCGCGGCAGAAGGTGCATTCGAAGGTGCAGATCATGGCGTCGGCCGCGTCGTAAGGCAGGTCCTTGTCGCAGCATTCGCAATTGGGGCGCAGGGCGAGCATCGCGGGCTCCTGTTGAAAACGCCAGTTTGCGCGCGACGCAAAACGGGTCAAGCCCGCCCTTTCCCCGCCACGCGGACTCGCCCCATATTCGGGGGCGATGGCGAAACCCCCGAAAAAGCCACAAAAAGCCAAAAAAGATCCCGCGCACCCGACGCGCGCCAAGGCGTCGCGCCCGGATTCGGCGGCGACGCCGGACGCGCTCGCCGACCTGCTCAACCCGGCGATCAACAAGGGCACCGCGGGTTTGGGTTCCGGCACCGGCCAGAACTCGGGCCTGCAGCCGCCGCCGGACAATTCCTGGGACCGCCGGGCCGATTTTTCCAACGCGCACAAGGCGCGCAAATCCGCGCAGGGGTTTGAAGAGGCGCCGCAGGCGGAGTTCGACGGGCCGCCGGTGACCGGGCTCGATCCGAAGCTCGCCGAGGAGCTCGGGCTGTCCGATGAGGCGAAGTATCGGCTGCCGCGCGCCGATCTGCCGACGCAGCCGGGCGGCTTCGCCGGGTTCGCCAGCCAGCAGTCGCTGGACAAATTGCTGCGCGAGGGCCGGCCGGAATTCGCCAGCGCCGCCGGCGACGCGAAAGTGTGGACGCCGCACCGCCCGCCGCGCCCGGAGAAATCCGAAGGCGGGCAGAACTTCGTCATCGGTCCGACTTCGAGCCGCAGGGCGACCAGCCGACGGCGATCGCCGAGCTGGTCGAGGGCGTCAAGCGCAGCGAGCGCGACCAGGTGCTGCTCGGCGTCACCGGCTCGGGCAAGACCTTCACCATGGCCAAGGTCATCGAGGCGACGCAGCGCCCGGCGCTGATCCTCGCGCCGAACAAGACGCTCGCCGCCCAGCTCTACGGCGAGTTCAAGTCGTTCTTCCCCGACAACGCGGTCGAGTATTTCGTCTCCTATTACGACTACTACCAGCCGGAAGCCTACGTCCCGCGCACCGACACCTACATCGAGAAGGAATCCTCGATCAACGAGCAGATCGACCGCATGCGCCACTCGGCGACGCGCTCGCTGCTCGAGCGCGACGACGTCATCATCGTCGCCTCGGTGTCCTGCATCTACGGCATCGGCTCGGTCGAGACCTATACGGCGATGACCTTCGCGCTGAAGCAGCGGCGAGCGCGATCGACCAGCGCCAGCTGCTCGCCGATCTCGTCGCGCTGCAGTACAAGCGCAACGACGCCGACTTCCGCCGCGGCACCTTCCGCGTGCGCGGCGACACCGTCGACCTCTTCCCGGCGCACTTCGAGGACCGCGCCTGGCGCATCGCACTTCTTCGGCGACGAGATCGAGTCGATCGCCGAGTTCGATCCGCTCACCGGCCAGAAGACCGCCGAGCTCGACGTCGTCAAGGTCTACGCCAACTCGCACTACGTCACGCCGCGCCCGACGCTCGCGCAGGCGATCGGCCAGCATCAAGGACGAGCTGCACGCCCGCCTCGCCGAGCTCAACGCCGCCGGCCGCCTGCTCGAAGCGCAGCGGCTCGAGCAGCGCACCGTCTTCGACCTCGAGATGATGGAGGCGACCGGCTCCTGCGCCGGCATCGAGAACTATTCGCGCTATCTCACCGGCCGCAAGCCCGGCGAGCCGCCGCCGACGCTGTTCGAATACCTGCCCGACAACGCGCTGGTCTTCGTCGACGAGAGCCACGTCACCATCCCGCAGATCGGCGGCATGTACCGCGGCGACTTCCGCCGCAAGGCGACGCTCGCCGAATACGGCTTCCGCCTGCCCTCCTGCATGGACAACCGGCCGCTGCGCTTCGAGGAGTGGGACGTGATGCGCCCGCAGACCGTCTACGTCTCGGCGACGCCCGGCCCCTGGGAGATGGAACGCACCGGCGGCGTCTTCGCCGAGCAGGTGATCCGCCCGACCGGCCTGATCGATCCGCCGGTCGAGATCCGCCCGGCGCAACACCCAGGTCGACGACCTGATCGGCGAGGTGCAAGGCAGGTGGCGGCGAAGGGCTACCGCGCGCTGGTCACCGTGCTCACCAAGCGCATGGCCGAGGACCTCACCGAATACCTGCACGAGCAGGGCATCCGCGTGCGCTACATGCACTCCGACATCGACACGCTGGAGCGCATCGAGATCATCCGCGACCTGCGCCTCGGCGCCTTCGACGTGCTGGTCGGCATCAACCTGCTGCGCGAGGGCCTCGACATTCCCGAATGCGCGCTGGTCGCCATTCTCGATGCCGACAAGGAAGGCTTCCTGCGCTGCGAGACCTCGCTGGTCCAGACCATCGGCCGCGCCGCGCGCAACGTCGACGGCAAGGTCATCCTCTACGCCGACCACATCACCGGCTCGATGGAGCGCGCCATGGCCGAGACCGACCGCCGGCGCGAGAAGCAGGTCGCCTACAACACCGAGCACGGCATCACGCCGGAGAGCATCAAGCAAGCTCGATCGGCGACATCATGCGACAGCGTCTACGAGCGCGACCACGTCATCGTGCTCGACGCCGGCGTCGGCGCGAGGGCGAGCGCGACGCCGCCCATCGGCCACAACCTCGAGGCGATCATCGCCGACCTCGAGAAGCGCATGCGCGACGCCGCCGCCGATCTCGAGTTCGAGGAGGCCGCGCGCCTGCGCGACGAGATCAAGCGGCTGCGGCAGACCGAGCTCGCGGTGGTCGACGACCCGACCGCCAAGCGCGTGATGCTGGCGCAGGAATTCAAAGTTGCGAAGGGCCGTGAGCAGGCCGCACAAGCCGGGGCTCGACGAAATGGGCATTGGCCTGTCGCATGAAGTCGCGCCAAGCCGGCCGTCGCCGCGCTCAAGCCTCGGCCGCCCCGGCATGCGAGGCGGGTTTAAGCCGCCGAGGAGGCGCAATTAACACGTTGACTACTGGTTGCATTTAGTCTGTGATTCGCGTGGGGAAACCGGGAGACGGCTTGGGGAATGGGCACATCAAGGCAAAAAATTCGCAGCCGAGCGCAAGCGAAATTACAGCGTGTAGATATCCGAAAGAGCAAGCCGCGTCCTGAAACCGATGGCCTCAATTTGCTAAGGGGCGCGGCACGGAAGGACGACGGCAGCGCCTGACGGCGCGCCACCCCCTCGCTGTCCGCGGGGGCACGATGAAGGCCCGCGCCGGCGGGCCAAGGCTACGGCGCACCCGGCGCCGCAAAGAATACGGGCGCTGGCGCACGCCTGCTGTTTGACGAATCGCAGTCGGTGAAGCGAAAGAGCGCGGCGGCGACCGCGCTTGCCCTCTCCCCTTGCGGGAGCGGGAAAAAGGAGCTCCGGCTTATCCTCGCTGTTATCCCTCACGCGCTGCTTTGACTCGCTTTCGCCGCACATACTTTGCCAGACTTACACAGCGATTTGCCGGAGACGTCGATGCCCTGGTTCCGCCACCACTATTATTGCGAGGCCTGCGACGGCACCTGGTTCGTCGAAACCGAGGTCGCCGTCACCGCCGATTGCCCGTTCTGCGAGGCGCGCGACGTCTTCGCCTATCGCAGCGAGGCGAAAGGCGCGCGCCACGAGGACCCGGCGAAAATCGCCAAGCGCCTCGCCGCCAAGCTGCGCCGCGCCGCGGAAAAGTCGGCGCCCGCGCCGGCCGAGCGTCCCCGCATCAAGCGCGCAAGCTGAAACCCACGCCGGGCCAGCGGCCACGCGAATGTGACTGCGGCTCGCAGCCTCCCGGTTGCCGCCAGGCGACCAAATCGGCAACAATCCGCCGCTTGGCGTGAATCGCGGGGGCGGCGCTCTTCGATGACGGCCTTCATCATGCACACCCGCACAATCCGGCCCGCGGCGCTGGCCGCCCTGCTCGTCCTTGCCGGCGCCGCGCTCGGCGGCTGCGAAACCACCGGCGGCGGCCCTCCGGCGCATGCCGCTGCGCCGGCGCAGCCGCTGACGCATCAGGAAGCGGCGCTGCAATGCTGGATGGCGACGGAGAAGGACGCCGCGCACATGACGCTCGATCGTCGCGCCGACATCGTCGACACAATGCATCGCCGCGAAGATGAAGGGCGAGCCGGGGCCGCCGAGCACGACGGCGGCCAAGCCGGACGCCGCGCCGACGTCGCGCCGAAGCCGAAGCCCAAGACCTGAACCTCGGACCTGGCCGCTTCGGAACGCTCCCGGCAACGGGCCCCTCCCCCTTGCCGCGCGGCTTGAGCCGTATCACCATGCGTCAGTTTCAAAGCAGCGCATGATGCCGAAAAGCGGGTCGCGGTTTTCGGACGGGATCAGGCGCCGGCAAACAAGGAGGCCGTCATGGCGAAGGGTCAGATGCGGGTTCCCAAGGAAAAGAAGAAACCGAAGGCCGACAAGGACAAGCCCAAGCAGCTGTCCGCCTACAAGCTGGCGCAAATGCAGGGCACGCCCGCGAGCCCTTACGGCAATCCGCCGGGCAAGAAGTAGCGAGGCTCAGCGGCTGAGAAGTCCTGTCGTCGCTCCATCCGGTCGACCGCGGGAAGCTTCTCAGCGTCCTTGGCCATTTCCAGGCAGGTGAGCAGTTCGACATAGCTCGGGCTGCCGCCGAGCGTGGTCAACCGCGTGCAGCGCTGCTGTTCGGCCGCGCTGAAATGCGCACCACTCCTGCTCCAGCTTGTTGCGCGCGTCGTTTTCGTCCTGCTCGCAGGCCGGGACGCTGCGCGTGCCGGACGCGGGGCCCATCACCGACGTCGCGCCGGCGGAGCGGCAGCTCACACTGGCGTCCAGCCGCGGCACCGGATCGGCGACGAGCATGAACTGCGAACCAAGCAGCAGGATGGGCAGCAGCGCGGGCATGGGCACCTCCCTCGGCTGAAGTTCCAACGCGGCGGCGCCGCTTGCGGTTGCATGCGGCCGTTCGCGTCGATGTCTGCAGCAAAGCTCTTTAGCAGACGGAACGACGGGGCCAAATGCGCCGCGGCTTCGTCCTCATGTTTTTCGACCAATGCGGAACTGGGACAGCGCGTCATTTCACATCTTCGCCGCAGTTCCGTGCGATTTGGGCAACCATTGCTTAACCGGACGATGCAGGCTTTCGCCGGTTCAGCACGTGGGGGAGACGTTCGCGCATGCCTATCCGAAGCGTTTGGCCGGTCACGCTTGTGCTCGCCTGCGCGTTGCCGGTCGCGGCGGCGCGCGCGCAGAGCGATGTGCCGCCTGGCGCTAGCGCCGAAACCGCCGACATGTCGCAAAATTCGGCCGACACTTTTGCGCTCGGCAACGCGCTGCAGTTTGATCCGGCGGCGGTTGCCGCGACGCCGGTCAAGCCGCTGAAGCTTCCGGGTTATGCCGACGGCAAGGCGTTCGACTTCAGCCGCGCCGACAAGCCGGACGGCTCCAGCACGATCACGCTGAAACAGCCGCTGCCGATCGACGTCGAGACCCAATTCGGCGCCGACGTGGCGCCGGCGCCGCCAACGATTTATGTGCCCGGCCACCCGCTGCCGGGAAGCACCAACAGCTTCGATTCCGGCGCCGCCTGGGCCTCGGTCGGCGTGGCCAATCTCGCCTCGCTCGACGCCCGCGTCGATCCCGACAGCGACCGGGGCAAGGTCGGCACCACGCTGCATCACGCCATGCCGATCGGCAGCAAGCTCGCGGTGACGCTGCAGGATACGTTTTCGGTCACCGACACGCTCGGCGCGCGCAGTTGCCATCAGTCCGGCGAGCCGCTGCTGGCGGCGCTGCCGCCGGCAACGCCGGCGCCGACGCAGTTCTGGGGCAACGAGCAGAAACTCAAATTCGAGGTGCTGCCGACCGGCACCAGCGTCTCCGCCGGCGTCACCACCAGCAGCATCGACCCGGTCACCCACAACGCGCTCAGCGCCGACCAGAAAATTTACGGGCCCTTGCACGTGACCACTTCGGTCAACGATGTCGGCGAGCCGACCAGCAGCAAGAGCATCACCGCCGGTTTCAAGCTGAACTGGTAACTCCTCCTTAATCCCGCCCTCAGCCTGCCGCAGAGCCGCCCAAGTCCCGTGCGGCAATCCCTCCGCCCGGGGGGCGTCAGCGCACAGCGTGTTGTGCGCGTCAGGAGTTGACCATGACGGCGATCAGATCCGAGCGGCTTGGTGCAGACGGCGTTGGCGCGAATAAGTCCGGCCCGGAGGAATACGCTCCGAAACACCTCAAAGCGGCCACTCCCGGCGACCTCGACCAGGCGGCGACCACGTTCGAAGGCCAGATCCGCGAATTCGTGCGCCGCGACGTCGCCTATCTGCGCAAGCCGCGGCCGGAGACTGAATTGGTCGCCGCGCCGGGCGGCGAACCGGCGGCGGAAAATCTGAATTCGCTGATCCGGCGCGTCTCCGGCAGCTCGATGGAGGAGATCGACCGGGTGATCCTCGAATTGCAGGCGGTGCGCGAAATGTTGCGCGACGAGGGCGAACGCGTCACCCGCGAGATTTCCAGCTACGCCAGCCTAAGCCACGCGGCGACAACCTCGATGAAGGTCATCGCCGACAGCATCACGCAATGGCGCAGCGGCCCGACCAATTTCCCGCACAAGATTTCCTGATCGCGGCGGCAAAGAACCGGTCTCGCGGTTGCACGAATTCGGTGGGCAAGTCGGGCTAGGCACCATTCTGGGCTGTGGATTACCGGGATAGCGGAGCCCACCACCTCCGTCGACGCGGCGGACAACCTATGGTGCCGGTGTTCGAAAGTCGTCGCGCCGTCGCAGCGGGCCGCCGATAGTTGAGACCTTTGCGAGACGTGGCCGGCGCGGCCACTCCTTCGAGCATCCTCTCACAAACTCAAAGCCCCGCTCACGCGGGGCTCTTTTGCGAGGGTGAAATTTCAGCGTCGAAATCAACGCGCTGCGGACGGCAGCGTCACGGCGTTCGTTCCGTCGTCGATGTGCAGTTTTCCAGTCAGGTGATCGCCCACCACGACGCTGCCGGCGAGCATCACCAGCAAGGTCGCCGCGCCCAGCATCAAGCCGATGATCCCCAGCCCGCTTCGGTCAGTCATAGTCGCCCTCTTGATTGCGATGTCGTCAGCCGGCACCGCAACGCCTTGGCCGCGTTTGCGGTTTCCTGATTGGCATTTGACGGAAGCCTAGTTGGCGGCCACTTTGCGCGGCAACGGATAGTCGGCACTCTCGTAGAGCTGGCGGATGCCGTTGCCGTCGAAGCGCTTTTCTTCAACTTCGAGATAGGCGCCGAGCAGCAATTCCGGCGGCAATTCCTCGATAGCGAAACGGATCGCTTCCGCCGCGGTGGGGAAGCGCTTGTAGCCGATGGGTCGGCGGGATTTACGGCTGCGGCTGGGAAAAAGTTCGGACGGGGCGCGGTAATTGATCAGCGACATAACAAGCTCCTTGCAGCCTAATATGGCCCTAAACGCCAAGAAAATCCAGCGTTCATGCCGCCCCGGATGCCGGCGCCGCCGGACGGCAGAGTAAATGCCGCGCGCAAAACGGCTCCGCGGCCCGGCGCTTTTTTGCACCGGGCCGCGCGCCAAAATCATACCACCAATGCGTTTGCTAGTCGGACAGCTCGGCAACAACTTCGCTGGTCGCCGGATCCACCAGCACGACGCGTCCATTGACCATCATGTACCGGTACTGCCTCATCGCCGGCACTTCGACGGCGACCGCATCCGGCACGGTGTAGAGGCGAACGTCCGACGGCACCCGCGTGCCGACGGAATAAGTCACCGTACCCGGCATTGGCGCGACGCGCTCGCGCACGATGTCACGATAAACGGTCTGCCGCTGCTGCGGCGTGAGCACCAGCGTCGGCGGCCGCATGGTGACAATGGTCTGAGTTTCAACCGGCTCGCGCGTGATCACGGTAGTCTGCGCGCTTGCTGCACTCGTGCCCGCAAGCAGCGCCATTGCAATCGTGGCGTGGCGAAAATGTGCCATGAGTTCCTCCTGCCTCTGTCGTTTCGGACAGAGTGTAACGCGACGAGCCGAAATGCGTTCCGCGCCAAGTTCCGCCTCATAATGTATGCGGCGGCTCATCGAGCAATTGCAGCTTGGCGCGAAGCATGGCGATACGCTTGTCCGCTTCGGCGCGCGTGATCTCGGGCTGAAATGCGTCCAATTCAAAGGCATCTTCGGCAAGCTTCTTCAGCAGCGCGGCCTGCTCCGGTGTCATGCGCTGCTGCTCCGACGAAATGCTGTTTTGCGCTGGCCCTGGCTCGAGCGGCATTCGCTACCCCGTTCAACTGATGCGCCCTGACAAGCGCAGCATCGGCCGATCGTTCCGGAAAACTCGAGTCGTTTGAATCGCTTAGCGCCGCGCGAACGTTTTCAGGTGCGGCACGACTCCTACTGCGATACCAGCGTTGCAAGCATTGATTCGCGGACGAAACGGGGGCGCCGATGGTTTTCCAAACGCTTGTCGGGTTGTCGCTTTTGGTCAACGTTTCGCTCGATACGCGCGCGCCGCTGGCGGCCGGCCCGGCGGCGTTCCTGCAAATGCCGCTACGCGAGAAAAGCGCGGTGTTGCTGCCGCTGGTGCGCCGGGCAACCGACTGCATCGTGCGCAAAGTGAAAGCCGATCCGCGCTACGGCACCAGCGTCGGCCCCGAGGCGATCAGCGGTCTGATCGTGGATTCGTTTGCCGCCTGCCGGCAGCCGATACGGGCGATGATCGACGTGCATGACCGCATGTTCGGCAACGGCAGCGGCGAAGCCTTCTTGCTCGGTCCCTATCTCGACGTGCTGCCCGCCGCCGTGGTCAGACAAGTCAAAATGCCGCGCTAGCCTTCGGCGCTCATGGCCTTTGCGGCCGCCGTTCGACGAAGGTGGTGCTGATGAAGGAGATCACCGTCTCGCCATTCTGGTTCACGCCGCTGGAACGAATGACCATCAAGCCAAGCCCGGACCTGCTTACCGAGGCGCGTTTTTCGACCACCTCGCCGGCATAGTCGATGGTGTCGTTGACATAGACCGGCTTTGGCCATTTGAGATCGCGAAAGCCGAGCGCCGGGCCCACTGTCGCGACCGGCTCGCCGCGGCTACGCGCCGCCTCCATCTCGCGGCGGCGATAAGCCACCATCAGCCGCATCCACACCGACGCCGTGTGCCAGCCGGAGGCGATTAATGCGCCGAAATGCGAGCGCGCCGCCGCTGCCTCATCCATGTGGAAGGGCTGCGGATCGAAGCGCGCAGCGAAGGCCTTGATATCGGCGGCGGTGAAGGTAAAGCGGCCGAGCACGTACCGGTCGCCGACGCGGATATCCTCGAAATATTTCATGGCAAATAACTCAAGGCTTTATTTCAAGATTTGGCCGGCTCGCGGCGACCCAACATCGCGGTCGCGACCATGCTGGCGAGACAAGTCCCGGCGTCGTCAAGCATCTCATAACGGAACCTGGTCAGGCCCATCTCCGGCCGGCTTTTCGACGGACGGCTTTCGAGCACGGTGGCGCGGAGCCGGACATTGGTGCCCGGCCGCAGCGGCGCGAGCCAGCGCATCTCCTCGACGCCGGGGCCGCCCATGGAGCTTGAGTCGAGAATGAAGCCGTCGGCCATCATCCGCATTATCAGGCTGGAAATGTGCCAGCCCGAGGCGGCGAGGCCGCCGAGCAGCGTTGCGCTCGCCGCCGCCTCGTCGAGATGCATCGGCTGCGGATCAAACTCCGCGGCGAAGGCGACGATCTCCTCGCGCGTCACCAGCCGCGGACCGTAGACCGCAACCGATCCAGCCTGAAAATCTTCCCAATGATATTTCGGCATTTTCAATTCCCGATCATCCCGGGACGCCAGCGCAGCTCGCGAACCCGGAATCCATACTCCACAACGCCGGGGTTATGGATTCCGGGTTCGCCGCCATAGCGCGTCGAAGACGCGCGTAGACGCTCTTATGGCGGCGCCCCGGAATGACGAAAAGAAATATCACGTCGCAAACCTGAAATGCAGCACGTCGCCGTCGGCGACAACATAATCCTTGCCTTCCAGCCGCAGCTTGCCGGCATCACGGGCGCCGGCCTCGCCGCCGTTGGCGATGAAATCGTCGTAGCCAATGGTCTCGGCGCGAATGAAGCCGCGCTCGAAGTCGGAATGGATCACGCCGGCGGCCTGCGGCGCCCTGGTGCCTTGCGTCACCGTCCAGGCCCGCGTTTCCTTCGGGCCGACGGTGAAAAACGTCACCAGATGCAGCAGCGCGTAGCCGGCGCGGATCAAGCGGTCGAGCCCGGTCTCCTTCAGGCCCACCGCATCGAGAAACTCAGCGCGTTCGGCCGGCGGCAGCGTGGCAATCTCCGACTCGATCTTGGCCGAGATCACGACGGCCACCGCGCCTTCGTCCTTCGCCCGCGCCTCGACCAGCCTCGAAAACTCATTGCCGGTCGCGGCGGAAGCCTCCTCGACATTGCAGGCATAAAGCACCGGCGCCGAGGTAAGCAGGCCAAGCGAATGGAACAGTTTTTCCTCCTCCGGCTTGCGCTCGACCATGCGCGCCGGCTTGCCCTCGCGCAGCAGCTTGAGCGAGCGATTGATGAGATCGAGCTGCTCCTTGGCGAGCTTGGCGTCCTCGCCCGAGCCCTTGGCCTTCTTCTCCAGCGCGTCGACGCGTTTTTCCAGGAATTCGAGGTCAGAGAGCATCAGCTCGGTCTCGATGGTGTCGATATCGGCGACCGGATCGATCTTGCCCTCGACATGGGTGACGTCGGAGTCCTCAAAGCAGCGCACGACATGGACGATGGCGTCCACTTCGCGGATGGTGGCAAGGAACTGGTTGCCGAGCCCCTCGCCTTTCGAAGCGCCGCGCACGAGGCCGGCGATGTCGACGAAGGTGATGCGCGTCGGGATGATCTCTGCCGACTTGCCGAGCGCCGCGAGCTTCTCCAGCCGCGGATCCGGCACCGCGATCTCGCCGACATTCGGCTCGATGGTGCAGAATGGATAATTGGCCGCCTGCGCCGCCGCGGTCTGCGTCAGCGCATTGAAGAGCGTCGACTTGCCGACATTGGGCAGGCCGACAATGCCGCATTTAAATCCCATGATTATTCTTCGCTTGTGTCGTCAGGCTCCGCATCGCCGCCGAAGCCCTTGGCGGCCATGGCCAGATGCACCTTGTTCTGGAATGTCGAATCCTTGCCCTCGATCAGCAACGCTACATTGTCGGCGACGATATCGCACAGCGCCTCGACCCACGGCCATTCGTCTTTGGCGAAATTCTGCAGCACGTGTCGCTCCATCAGGTTCTTGCTGCCGGGATGGCCGATGCCAAGCCGCACACGGTGGTAGTCATTGCCGATGTGCTCGGTGATTGAACGCAGCCCATTGTGGCCGGCATTGCCGCCGCCTTTTTTCAACCGCACCTTGCCGGGCAGCAATTCGGCCTCGTCGTGAAAGACGACGACTTGGCCCGCTTCCAGTTTGTAGAAATGCGCAGCCTCCGCGACCGCACGGCCTGATTCGTTCATGAAGGTGCCGGGCAGCAGCAGCAACAGTTTTTCGCCGGCAATCGTGCCTTCCACCGCCACGCCCTGAAAACGCCGGCGCCACGGCGCGATGTCGTGGCGGCGCGCAATCGCCTGCACCGCCATGAAGCCGATATTGTGCCGGTTGCCGACATAGTCCGGACCGGGATTGCCGAGGCCGACGAAGAGCAGCATGGCGTCACCGGCTTCGCGCTATGCCAAACGAAATGAAAGCGAGGCGGCGGTTCCGCCTCACTTCTTTTCTGGCTTCGCCGCAGCTGCGGCGGCAGCGGGCGCAGCGCCGGCGGCTGGAGCCGCGGCAGGGGCAGCAGCCGCGCCAGGCGCGGCGCCTTCGGCAGCGGGAACAGCACCGGCCTCGGCGGCAGCGGCAGCAGCGGCTGCGGCGGCAGCAGCCGCTTCGGCGGCGGCCTTGAGCTCTTCGGCGTAGCCGGAGGGTGGCACCACCGTCACCAGCGTGATGTCGCCATGCGCGATCACGCGCACATTCGGCGGCAGTGTCACCTCGCTGAGGTGTTTGGAATGGTTGATATCGAGTTCGGCGATATCGACGTCGATCGATTCCGGAATGGCGTCAGCCGGGCACATCACGTCGATGGTGTGGGTAACGATGTTGACCGCGCCGCCGCGCTTGACGCCGGGCGACTGGTCGGCGTTGAGCACGTGCACGGCGACCTTGACGCGGATCACTGCACCTTCCGACACGCGCAGGAAATCGACGTGCATCGGCAGGTCTTTGATCACGTCGAGCTGGAAGTCGCGCGGGATCACGCGGTGCTTCTCGCCGTCGACGTCGAGATTGAACAGCGTGGTGAGAAAGCGGCCCGCGTAGATGCGTTTTTTCAGGTCGTCGTGCTCAAGCAGCACCATCACCGGGGCCTTGTTCTCGCCGTAAATCACTCCCGGCACGCGGCCGGAATAACGTGCTGCCCGAGCGGCCCCCTTGCCGGCTTTCGGGCGCACCGTCGCCTTCATTTCTTGCACGGTGGCCATATCGAAATCCTCATCTTATTGCCTGCGCATGATTTTTTCCGAAAACCGGTATCCACTTTTCGGAATCATGCGCTAACGCTATGGAAAAAGGCGGCTTTTTGCCGCCCTCGCAACGCGGCAAGCCTCCAGGGGTGCCGGGGGCCGCGTTTCGCGCTGGCTTATAGCCGGGGGTGCCGCAAAGGGCAAGAAAGCGCTGAGTTCAGGTGGGCGTCGCCGAGCTTGCGCCCTTCTTGCCAGGCTTAGGAGCGAGCTTCTCGGACGATTTGCCCTCCAGCGCCTCGATGCGCGCCTTGAGCGCCTCGTTCTCCTCGCGCGCCAGCCGCGCCATCTCCTTCACCGCTTCGAATTCCTCGCGCTGGACCACATCGAGATCGCGCAGGATGCGTTCGGCCTGGCTGCGGAACAGCGTGTCGAATTCGCGCCGCACGCCTTGGGCGACGCCGGCGGCGTCGTTCATCAGCCGCGCCATTTCGTCGAAGAAGCGGGTGCTGGTCTGGGTCATGCTACGTCTCCACTTCTCGCCAATAATGGCGATGCCGTTATCTCGCCGCAAGTCCCGGCATGCTACATAGATCGTCACGATAACAAGCCGGTCGCCGCGATGCCATTACACGTGATTCCCTATCCGCGCTTCGATCCGGTGCTGGTGCATATCGGTCCTTTCGCCATACGCTGGTATGCGCTCGCCTATATCGTCGGCATTCTGCTCGGCTGGGTCTATGCCCGCGCTATCATCCGTACGGACAAATTGTGGGGCGGCAAAGCGCCGATGACGGTCGTCGCGTTCGACGACTTTCTGCTCTGGGTGACGCTCGGCATTATTCTCGGCGGCCGCATCGGCTACGTCCTGTTCTACAATCTGCCGCATTTCGCCGCTCATCCGCTTGAAATCTTCGAGCTGTGGAACGGCGGCATGTCGTTCCACGGCGGCTTCACCGGCTGCGTCATCGCGGTGATCCTGTTCGGCCGCAGCCGCGGCATTTCGATCCTCTCGCTGGGTGACGTGACCTGCGCGGTCGGGCCGATCGGGCTGTTCCTCGGCCGCATCGCCAATTTCATCAACGGCGAATTATGGGGCCGCCCGGCCGACGTGCCCTGGGCCATGGTGTTTCCCAATGGCGGACCGCTGCCGCGGCATCCGAGCCAGCTTTACGAGGCGGCGCTGGAAGGCCTGTTGCTGCTGGCGGTGCTCGCCGTAATGGTGCGTCTCGGCGCCCTCAAGCGGCCGGGCCTGATCATCGGCGCCTTCGCCGTCGCCTATGCGGCCGCCCGCATCACGTCGGAATTTTTCCGCGAACCCGACGCCCAGCTCGGCTTTCTCTGGGGCGGCGCCACCATGGGACAGTTGCTGTCGATCCCGCTGTTCCTCGCCGGCGTGTGCTTCATCACCTACGCTTGGCGACACCCGACGCAGGCGCCATGAACGACGCGCCGGGGCCGCTGGAAATCGAAATCCGCCGGCGCATCACCGCCGCCGGGCCGATGCCGGTCAGCGAATATATGGCGCTGTGCCTCTGCGACCCGCAGCACGGCTATTACACCACCACCGATCCGCTCGGCGCCCGCGGCGATTTCATCACCGCGCCGGAGGTGAGCCAGATGTTCGGCGAGCTGATCGGTCTGTGGATGGCGTCGGTGTGGCAGCAGATGGGCGCGCCGGAACACGTCCGCATCATCGAGCTCGGCCCCGGCCGCGGCACACTGCTCAAGGACGCGTTCCGCGCCGCCGCCGTTGTGCCGGGCTTTCGCGACGCCGTCGTGATCCACCTGGTCGAGATCAATCCAGTCCTGAAGGCGCAACAGGAGCGCACGCTCGAGCCTCTTGCGATCGCGACATACTGGCATCCCTCGCTTGCCGATGTGCCGGGGGGACCGGGGATTATCGTCGCCAATGAGTTCTTTGACGCGCTGCCGGTCAATCAGGTGGTGAAGACCGAATTTGGCTGGCACGAGCGGCAGATCGATACCGGCACCGACGGCAAGCTTGCCTTCACGCTGGCGCTGGCGCCGATGCGGCATTTCGAATGGCTGCTGCCGGACTCCGTGCGCCGGGCGCCGATCAATTCCATCTTTGAATGGCGCGCGGAAACTGCGGCGCTGGATATCGGCCGCCGCATCGCTCGCGACGGCGGCGCGGCGCTGGTCATCGATTACGGCCACGGCGAAAGTGCCGTCGGCGACACGTTGCAGGCGGTCGGCGGTCACGCCTTTGCCGACCCGCTGACCGCACCTGGCACCGTCGATCTGACCGCGCATGTGGATTTTCATTCCTTGTCCCGGGGGGCTGAAGCCATGGGCGCCAAGGCCTGGGGACCGATCACGCAGTCGCTGTTCCTGCGCCGCATCGGTATCGAAGCGCGCGCCAATACGCTCAAGGCCAAGGCCTCGCGCGCCGAAATTGTCGAGATCGATGCCGCCATGGAGCGCCTCGCCGGCATCAGCCGCTCCGGTATGGGCACGCTATTCAAGGCCATGGCCTTCGCGTCGCCGGCGCTGGGCACGCCACCGGGCTTTGAAACTTGAGCGGGCTTGCAACACGGCCAATTTGGATTCATTGAATTGACATGCTTCAGGCCGCAAATCTTTCCAAGCTCGCCGGCATCCGCCACGCCTTCTTCACCCGCAGCGGCGGCGTGTCGCAGGGCGTCTATGCAAGTCTTAATGGCGGCGTCGGCTCCGCCGACACGGCGGACAAGGTCGCGGAAAATCGCGCGCGTATGGCGGCGGCGCTCGGCGTCGCAGCCGACCGGCTGATCACCGCCTACCAGATTCATTCGCCGACGGTCGTCGTCGCGGAACAGCCATGGACCGCGGAGAAGCGCCCGCGCGCCGACGCCATCGTCACCCGCACGCCGCTATTGGCAATCGGCGTTTCCACCGCGGACTGCGGGCCGCTGCTGTTTGCCGACAGCGAGGCGCGCGTCATCGGCGCCGCCCACGCCGGCTGGCGCGGCGCCCTCGGCGGCGTGATCGAAGCGACCCTGGCGGCGATGCAAGACCTCGGCGCCAAACGCGACCGGATTGCCGTCGCGCTCGGGCCGACGATCCGCCAGCCCAATTACGAAGTCGGTCCGGAGTTTGTCGCCCGCTTCACCGAAGCCGACCCGAACAACGCGCGCTTCTTCGCCGCCGCGCCAAAAGCCGGCCACGCCATGTTCGATCTCACCGGCTATATCGCCGACCGAATTCAACGCGCCGGCGTCGTGCAATTCGAGGACCTTGGACTTTGCAACTACGCCGAACCGGAACGCTTCTTCAGCTTCCGCCGCATGACGCATCGGGGCGAAGCCGATTACGGCCGCCATGTCAACGCCATCGCGCTCGCCGAAGAATAAGCGCCGCGTAAACCAAGGACTTTCCTGCTGGACTCCGAGGCGCCCGAACCGCTACGTTTGCAGCCCGGCCGAGGGGTTAACGACAAAAACGGCCGCAGGGGTGGCGATGCAGGGTCGTTGGTGGCGGCGCATGGGTAGCGCCGTGTGGCGTAATTCTTGTCGGCTGCGTTGGCTTTTTGCCGCCGCCGGCGCGTTGGCGCTGTCCGCTTGCACCACCGACGGGCAACAAACCGCGATGGCACTTGCGCCGCACGGGGCAAGCGTCGCCTTTGAATCCATCGACGGCCCGCCGCAGGGACAGTTCTACAAACTGGTGCAAGACCTCAATGACGAGGCGCAAGCGCGCCGTCTCGCCGTCATCTCGCGCGAACGCACAGCCGCGTATCGCGTGCGCGGCTATCTCGCAGCCGAGACGGCGAAAGGGCAGACGACGATTTCCTGGGTCTGGGATGTATTCGACGCCGACGGGAACCGCGCCCTGCGCATCAATGGCGCCGAGGCCGCTCCCGGCAAGCACCACGACGCCTGGGCCGCCGCCGACGATGCCGTGCTGCAGCGGATTGCCCGCGCCAGCATGGATCAGCTCGCGACCTTTTTGACCTCGCCCGACGTCGCGCCCGCCGAAGCGCCGAGCACCGTCGCTTCCATCGACAACGCGTCCTCGCCGGAGGCAGCCGGCATTTTCCGCATCTTCCACGCCGACGCCGATCCGGTCTCGGGTGAAGCCACCGAGACGCCCGCCACCGAAATACCGACTTCGGTGCCGCTGCCCCGCCGGCGGCCGACGCGCTCCGCGGCGGCGCCCGCGCACCAAACGGTTGCTGTTGCGACCTCGGTTCGCTAGCGCCAACCACCTAAAGACACTTCGGGATAAGGCATTGGACGCGTATTGCCGCGTCTTCTCCACCTTGTTATGACCACGCCGCCTGTGGCGTCAGATAGGCGAGGACAGCGGGATGGCGGCCAAGAACGGAGCGATCAAGCTCGTCGCCGGCAACTCGAATCCTGCGCTGGCCAAGGCGATAGCCGACTATCTCAAGGCTCCGCTGACCAAGGCCGTGGTACGGCGTTTCGCCGACATGGAGATCTTCGTCGAGATCCAGGAAAACGTCCGCGGCGCCGACTGTTTCGTTATTCAGTCGACCTCGTTCCCGGCCAACGACCATGTGATGGAATTGCTGATCATCATGGACGCGCTGCGCCGCTCCTCGGCGCGGCGCATCACCGCGGTGATCCCCTATTTCGGTTACGCCAGGCAGGACCGCAAGCCGGGTCCGCGCACCCCGATCTCGGCGAAGCTCGTCTCCAACCTTATCACCCGCGCCGGCGCCGACCGGGTGATGACGCTCGACCTGCACGCCGGACAGATCCAGGGATTCTTCGATATTCCGGTCGACAATCTCTACGCCTCGCCGGTAATGGTGCGCGACATCAAGGAGCGCTTCAAGCTCGACAATCTCATGGTGGTATCGCCCGACGTCGGCGGCGTGGTGCGCGCCCGCGGGCTCGCCAAACGGATCAACGCGCCGCTGGCCATCATCGACAAGCGCCGCGAGCGCGCCGGTGAATCCGAGGTGATGAACGTGATCGGCGACGTCGCCGGCTATACCTGCGTGCTGGTCGACGACATCGTCGATTCCGGCGGCACGCTGGTCAACGCCGCCGACGCGCTGCTCGAGCAGAAGGCCAAGGACGTCTACGCCTATATCAGCCACGGCGTGCTCTCCGGCGGCGCCGTCGCCCGCATCGCCAAATCACGGCTGAAGGAGTTGGTCATCACCAACTCGATCCAGCCGACCAAGGAAGTGCTCGGCGCCGGCAATATCCGCGTGCTGGAAATAGCCACGCTGATCGGCGAGGCGATCGGGCGCACCGCGTCCGAAGAGTCGGTATCGAGCCTGTTCGACTAAACGGCCGGTCAATTGCATTCCTTCTTGTACAGCGCGACGGCGGATTGGAATTCGCCATAGGCCGATCGCAGGCTGCTGAACTCCTTGACGCAGGTATCGAGGCCCAGGCTGTTGGCCACGCAGTTTGAGAAGTGCTGGACCGCATCGGTGAGCCGCGGCAGCACGGTATTATAATCGGTGACGGCGTCCCCGCACTCGTCGGCCCGAGCCAGCTGAAAAGCGGCCAACGAGACGATGATTGCGAAAATTCTTATCGATTGAATCACGCGCAACCTCCCCTGACTTTTGGCTTCGCCTGCCGTTATCGTCGCCGGAACAATTGGGGATGTCGAGCCGGTGCGGCTCTTGAGTCGCGGCGCCGATTCCGCAGGACTTATCCACGGAAAGAGTCAAATCAGACTCGGATTGGCTGTGGACAGCGAGTCCCGCGGCGTTGCCTAAGTCCCGCAAATCACCGCTGATTACGCCTCGATACTGCCTTTGGTAGCGCGAATCGACCGGGGTATAGTCAGTTGCCTCAGTGATTCGTTTAAGCGGTCAAGGCATCCCCGTAACCCAGCGTTCGACGGCGACGCGGCCCGCCGCAAGGCCGCAGACCGTGCCCAGTGCGTGCGGCGGCGTCCAATTCCTGGCTCCAGCAAAGCGGAGACGGCATGTCCCTGATCAGCTACGCAGACGGGCAACGCATCAATCCCCTCGACGTGGTGGAGCGGCTCGCGGCGGTGAACGACTGGTCGTTCGAGCGTGCCAGCGACGACGAGATCACCATCCTGGTCACCGGCAAGTGGACCGATTACCAGCTCTCCTACACCTGGATGAATGACATCGAGGCGCTGCATCTTGCCTGCGCCTTCGACCTCAAGGTGCCGGAGCGCCGCCGTGGCGAAGTGCAAGCGCTGATCTCGCTGATCAACGAGCAGATGTGGATCGGCCATTTCGATCTATGGACCAAGGAAGGCATCGTCATGTTTCGCCACGCGCTGGTGCTGGCGGGCGGGGTCGAGGCGTCCGGCAAGCAATGCGAGGCGCTGCTCGGCACCGCGCTCGATGCCTGCGAGCGCAATTTCGCCGCCTTCCAGTTCGTGGTCTGGGCCGGCAAAGGCGCGCGCGAGGCGCTCGACGCCGCCATGTTCGAAACGTCAGGCGAGGCGTAGTCGCCTTTACCCGCCATTACGCGGTATTGTCCCCGTCATGGCTCGTAAACCGCAACCGCTTAAATCCATCGGCGCGCTGGCGCTGGTCGGCGCCGGCAAGATGGGCTCGGCCATGCTCGAAGGCTGGCTCGCGCGCGGGCTCGATCCGAAGAAGCTCACAGTGATCGAGCCGCAACCCGGCAAGGCGATCAAGGCGCTGGCTCGGCGCGGGCTCAAGCTCAATCCGAAAGGCAAAGTCGCGCCGGTCTCGGTCATCGTCGTCGCGGTGAAACCGCAAAATGCGCCGGACGTGTTGCCGGCTGTCGCGCCTTTGGTCGGCAAGACGACGTTGACGCTGTCGATCATGGCCGGCCGCACCATTGCCTTTATCGAAAAGGCGCTGCCCGGGGGCACCGCGGTCGTGCGCGCCATGCCGAACACGCCGGCGGCGATCGGCCGCGGCATCACCGTGGCGGTCGGCAACGGCAAGGTTTCCGCCCGGCAGCGCAAGCAGGCAACCGATCTGCTTTCCGCCATCGGGGCGGTGGAATGGGTGAGCGACGAGGGCCTGATCGATGCGGTCACAGCGACGTCCGGCTCCGGCCCGGCCTATGTCTTCCTGCTGGCGGAAGCGATGACCCGCGCGGCGGTCGCCGCCGGCCTGCCGGAACGAACTCGCCGCAAAGCTCGCGCGCGAAACCGTCGCCGGCGCCGGCGAATTGCTGCACCGCTCGCCGCTCGATCCGGCGACGCTGCGGCAGAATGTGACGTCGCCCGGCGGCACCACCGCAGCGGCGCTGGACGTGCTGATGGGGCCCGGAGGTTTCGATGAATTGCTGACCCGGGCGATCGCCGCCGCTACCCGGCGCGGCCGCGAACTGGCGGGTTAGCCCGTCTTCACCTCTCCCGTGGGGAGAGGGAATCCGGCCGAATTCGTCCTGGTTCCCGCCCTAGAACCGGCACCTTTGCAGCCTTAGATTAATGTTACCCAGAACACGCCGAGGGAGGCAGCCATGGCCCGCAAGCCGAAACGCGCACGCAAGGAACGGCCCGCCCCGCCGCCGCCACGCGGCACCTCTGACCGTGACAAGGCGGTCGATGCGCTGATGGCGCTGCTCGCCGAACATTCCTTCGAGGACATCGGCCTTGCCGAAGTCGCCGGCCGCGCCGGCCTGAAGCTCTCGCAATTGCGCGCCGAATTCGGCTCAACGCTGGCCGTCGTCGCCGCTCATATCAAGGACATCGACCGCATCGTGCTTGCCGGCGGCGACGCCGACATGGCCGAAGAGGCGCCGCGCGAGCGGTTGTTCGACGTGCTGATGCGGCGGCTCGAAGCGCTCACGCCGTACAAGGAGGCGACGCACTCGCTGTTGCGTTCGGCGCGGCGCAATCCGGGTCTTGCCTTCGCGCTCAATGCCATGGCGGTGCGCTCGCAGCACTGGATGCTGGAGGCCGCCGGTATCGGCGCCCATGGGCCGAAAGGCGCGCTGCGCGCGCAAGGTGCGGCGCTGCTGTTTGCCCGCGTGCTTGGCGTCTGGTTCAACGACGGTGAGGAAGGTCTCGATCGCACCATGGCCGCGCTCGACCGCGGGCTCGCCAGCGCCGAACGCTGGTCCGGTTTCCTCGACGATCTGATGTGCATCCCTGCGGCGATCTGCCGCGGCCCGCGCCGCCGGCGCCGTGCGCCGATCGATGAAGGCGCTGCGGAAGCGGACGCGGCATAGTTTTCTTCTGTCATTCCGGGACAGCGCATAGCGCTGGGCCCGGAATCCATACTCCGCAGCGCTGCGGGTTATGGATTCCGGGTTCGCTCGCTCGTGCTCGCGCCCTGGAATGACAGATAGCTACACCGGTACCCTGACCGTCGCCCGCAGGCCGCCGAGCGGTGAGTCGCCGAGCATGATGTCGCCGCCATGCGAGCGCGCGATGTCGCGGGCAATGGCGAGGCCGAGGCCGGTGCCGCCTTCATCCTGATTGCGCGCATCGTCGAGCCGCATGAACGGCTTGAACACCTCTTCGCGCATCGCCGCCGGAATGCCCGGCCCGTCATCGTCCACGGTCACGGTGAGCCAGCGGTGATCGCGGTGACCGGTGATCGAAATCGACGGCGCGTGGCGCGCGGCATTCGACACCAGGTTGGCGAGGCAGCGCTTGAACGCCGCCGGGCGCACGGTGACGACCGGCGGTCCATGGAACGTCACGCTTGCTCTGTGGCCGTGCCGTTCGGCATCGAGCCGCATCTCCTCGAGGAATTCAGCCATGTCGGTCGGCGCCGAGCCTTCGCCCAGATCGCCGCGGGCGAAGGCGAGATAGGCTTCCAGCATGCGCGCCATCTCGTCGACGTCCTTCTTCATCGCCTCGACTTCCGGCGTCTTCCTCTTGATCAGCGCCAGTTCGAGCTTGAAGCGGGTCAGTATCGTGCGCAGGTCATGCGAGACGCCGGCGAGCATCGCCGTGCGCTGCTCGATGGCGCGCTCGACGCGTGTCTTCATCTCGATGAAGGCCTGCGCCGCGCGCCGAACCTCGCGGGCGCCGCGCGGGCGGAAATTCGGCACCTCGCGCCCTTTGCCGAAGCTTTCGGCGGCATCCGCCAGGCGCAGGATCGGCTTGATCTGGTTGCGCAGGAAAATAATCGCGACGATGAGCAGCACCGTCGAGGTGCCGACCATCCAGAGCAGGAAGATCTCCGAATTGGAGGCATAGGCGGCGCTGCGCCGCGCGAAGACGCGCATGACCGTCTTGTCGAGCTGCACCCGGATTTCGACCAGCGCCGATTTGCCGACGGTGTCGATCCAGAACGGGCGGCCGATCTGCTTGCGCAATTCCTCCGACAATGTCTGGTCGAGCAGCGAGAAGAACGGCTTCGGCCCCGGCGGCGGCATGTCGCCGAGGGGAAGGAAATCGACCACCAGGCCGAGCCGGTCCTGCGCGATGCGGCGGATCTGCGCCTGGTCAGCGTCCTGCGGATAACCTTTGTAGATGTCGATCAGCGCGGCGATGTCGGAGACCACGCCGGACGAGAGGCGCTGGGTGACCACGTTCCAGTGCCGCTCCATGAACACGAAGGCGATCACCGATTGCAAGATGACCATCGGCAAAATGATGATCAGCAGCGCCCGCGCGTAGAGGCCCTTGGGCATCACGCTGTTGAGCGCGCGGCTCATCCGCCGCCAGCCGTCGCGGATTTGCGCCAGCCAGCCGTGGATACGGGCGACCGCCGGAATCTCGCAATACCAGTGCCAGGCGTCGACGATGCGCTGAAGCGCGCTGCGGATCGAAGCAATCCCGGTGTCGAGACTGGTCATGTCGAGATCACCAGCCGGTAGCCGATCCCGCGCACGGTCTGCACGAACAGCGGATCGGCGGGATTGCGTTCGATCTTGCGGCGCAGCCGGTTGACCTGCACGTCGACGGCGCGCTCGCTGACATTGCCGCCGCTGCCGGCGAGCGCCATGCGGGCGACCGTCTCGCCAGGCGTCGTCGCCAGCACGCGCAACATGTCGCGCTCGCGGTCGGTCAGGCGGATGACGTCCTCGCCGCGGCGCAGCTCACCGCGCGCGATGTGGAACACGAAGGGGCCGAAGCTCACCGATTCTGCGGGCGGCGATGCCGCCGGTTGCGTGCGCTTGAGGATGTTGGCGATGCGCAGCGACAATTCGCGCGGCTCGAAGGGCTTGGACAGATAATCGTCGGCCCCCATTTCCAGGCCCCTGATGCGGCTCTCGGCGGCGTCGCGCGCGGTCAGCATCAGGATCGGCACATCGGATTGTCCGCGGATCGACTTGGCCAGATCGAATCCGGATTCTCCCGGCATCATGACGTCGAGGATGAGCAGATCGAAACTCAGCCCGTTGAGCTTGGCGCGCGCATCCTTCGCGGTCTCGGCGGTGCTGACGCGATAGCCCTCCTCGGCGAGAAATCGCGACAGCAAATCGCGGATGCGGCGGTCGTCGTCGACCACCAGGAGATGCGGCGCATCATCGGCGAGTGCGGCGGGCAAATTCATTAGCGAAGATCCTGACGATTGCGCATGATCATTTCCGAAAGCCGGTCTCCACTTTTCTGGATCATGCGCTAGCGCAACAGCTTGCCGCGACGCTCGACCAGGCGCAGCACGCCGTCGCGGTTATCCGGATCGATCATGGCGATAAGAAAGCGCCGCGCCGCCTCATGCGCGTCAGGGCCGAACTCGGCAAAGGCGCGGTTGATGCGCGCGGTCTGCAATCCGGCAAGCTTGAACGCGAGCGCTTCGCCTTTCGGCGTCACATAGAGCAGCCGCTGGCGGCGGTCGAGCGCGCCTTCCTTCTGCACGACGTGGCCCTGATCCACGAGTTGCTTGAGCACGCGGCCGAGCGACTGCTTGGTGATGTTGAGAATCTCCAAGAGGTCGGCAACCGCCATGCCGGGATTGCGGTTGACGAAATGCAGCACCCGGTGATGGGCGCGGCCGAAGCCGAGCTTGCTCAGCACTTCGTCCGCATCGCCGACGAAGTCGCGATAGGCGAAAAACAAGAGCTCGATGATGTCCCAGATCGGCTCCGGCGCCGTCGGGCTGGCGGGCGAGCGTTCAGCGACACCGGCGGGGCTAGCACTCATATTTATGTCAGCCATGTTGACATATTTTGATTTTATGTTACAAAAACGAACTCAAGGACGAAAGGATCGTACCAAAAGTCCATCTCAGGCGGTTTAGGTCCGGATCGGACCTATTCATACCGGGTGTTGCCCGGCGACGCAAAGTATTGGAATGGACGCGAAAAATGCGCCATCAAGGCGGCAAATAAAGGCGGCGAGCGCCTTGCGAGGGGACGAATAAGGAGAAGATCATGGCTGCACAATCCTACGACCGCCTCGACGGAGTCATCTGGTACGACGGCAAGCTGGTGCCCTGGCAGGACGCCAATCTCCACGTGCTCTCCCATGGCCTGCACTACGCAAGCTGCGTGTTCGAAGGCGAGCGCGCCTATGGCGGCAAGATCTTCGAGACCCGCGGGCATGCGGAACGGCTTAAGCGCTCGGCGCAAATCCTCGACTTCGAAATCCCCTTCAGCGTCGACGAGATCGTCGCCGCCAAGCAGCTGGTGGTCGACCGCAACGGCAGGAAGGAAGCCTATGTCCGCCCGGTCGCCTGGCGCGGCTCGGAGATGATGGGCGTCTCGGCGCAGAGCAACACCATCCATCTCGCCATCGCCTCGTGGGAATGGCCGAGCTACTTCGATCCCGAGCAGCGGCTCAAGGGCATCAAGCTCGATCTCGCCGACTATCGCCGGCCCGATCCGAAGACGGCCCCCTGCATGGCCAAGGCCGCCGGCCTCTACATGATCTGCACCATCTCCAAGCATCGCGCCGAGCGCAAAGGCTATGCCGACGCCATGATGCTCGACTGGCAGGGCCGCGTCGCCGAATGCACCGGCGCCAACATCTTCTTCGTCAAGGACGGCAAGATCCATACGCCGATCGCCGACTGCTTCCTCGACGGCATCACGCGGCAGACCGTCATCGCGCTGGCGAAGAAGCGCGGCTTCGAGGTGATCGAGCGCCGCATCATGCCGGACGAGCTCGACAGCTTTTCCGAGTGCTTCATCACCGGCTCGGCGGCGGAAGTCACCGCAGTGTCGGAGATCGGCGGCCAGTGGAATTTCAATCCTGGCGGCATCACCAAGACGCTGATGGACGATTACACCGCGGCGGTGAACCCGTCAGGCAAGGCCGCGGCGGCGTAAGCGGAAATCGTAGGCCCCTGCGCTGTCATTGCCGGGCTTGACCCGGCAATCCATGAAGACGCGCGGCGAATGCAAGCGAACGTAAAGCCATCAGTTTGGTGAGGCATCATGGATGCGCGGGCCAAGCCCGCGCATGACGGCGGAATATGCCGAACGCGCTTTACACCACCGCCAATTCCTGCGGCCGCAGCAGCGTCACATAGTGCACGCGGTTCTGCGCGACAAAACGGTCCATGCGCTCGTCGAGCACGCGGTGCCGGCTCTTTGAGGCATGGCGCAGCAGAAATTCGCCATTGTCGCCGAAGGCGACAAAACCGATGTGGAAGTAATCCAGATTCGGCCGCTGCGTGACAAAGCCGACGATGTCGCCGGTCTTGAGCAGCGGCGTGCCGGCCATGAAGATCGCGCGCGGGATCACCTGCATGGCAAAGCGGCGGCGGCCGAGCGCCTTGTGCCAATAGACGGTCTTTTCGATGTCCACCGCGCCGTCCATCGAGATCGCGCGGCAGGTTTTGTTCTCGATATTGTGCTTGCTCCATTCGAAGAAATAATGATTGCGCTCGTACCAATTCACGATGCCGTTGCGATAGCGCACCCTCCGCAGCGCGGCATCGAAGCCGCCGGGATCGCGGGCGATCGCAGCAGCCAGCACCGTCTCGCAAAATGTCACGCAATCGAAAGCGTCGTCGCGCACGACAAATTGCTCGGCTGCATGCGGCCCGCCAACCAGCGTATAACCGCGATAAGTCGTGCCGATGAGCGCGCGGGAAATGAAATCGATCCGCCGCGAGATATCGCCCTGCTCCTGCGCGGCGAGGATGAGCTTGTCGATACGCGCTTGCCCGGCAGACGCTGGCCGGGCGGCGAAAGCCGCGGCGCCGGCCAAAAATTGCAGTGCCCTTCGGCGGGTCAAATCCGACATCGCCCTACCCTGCTTTCCCCGGATGCGATGCAGCGCGCCGCGAAGCGAAGCGCTGCTTCGCTGATCCGGGGTCCCGGTTCAAGCTGGGTCCCGGTTCTGCAGCGCACCGCTACCGCGCTGCGCTCGCTCGCCCGGGACACGAAGCGCATCATTCCCGCACCACCACCAGCCGGTCGGTGCCGGATTCGGCGGCCCAGACTTCGCCCGGCCGGCCGAGGATCTGGCGCACATCGGCGCGATTGCGGTTGCTGGGGAAACTGTCGAATTTTTCCGTCGTCGGATCGAAGCGCACAAGTGCGTTGCCCGGCCAGTCGCTGACCCAGACCTTGTCCTTGTCGTCGACGAAGATTGCGTAGCAGCCTTCCTTGGCTCTCGGCAGGCTCCACACTTTCCATGCCTTGGCGGCCGGATCGAAGCGCGCGACTTCGCCGGTATTCCAGAAGCTCACCCACAAGAGGCCCTTGGAGTCCGACCAGATGCGGCGCGGGCCGACGCCTTGCCTTGGCGGCGGCACCACCAGCGCGTCGCCGCTCACCGTGTCGATCTTGGCGATGTGGTCGCCAGCGAGCGAGGCGTACCAGACATCGCCGCTCGGCGTGGTGGTGATGCCGTAAGGACCGACGCCCTTCGGCGCCTTCCACGCCTCGACCTTGCCGGTCGCCGGGTCGACGCGGCCGTAGACGCCGTTTTGGCCGGTGAACCAGAGGACGCCTTTGCGGTCGAAGGTCGCGGTATTGAGATTGGCGTCGGCAAAGTTCTTCGGCAGCGGATAGAGCTTCACGGCCTTGGTGGCCGGATCAACGCGCGCAACCGCATTCTGTCCGCCGTCGGTCACCCAGGCGGCACGGTCGGGACCGACGATCACGCCATGCGGCGCTGAGTTCGTGCCCAGCGAAAATTGCGTCGCTTTGCGGGTCTTGGGATCGAGCACCCCGATCGCGCCCTGCGATTGCGCGGTGTACCAGACGGTGCCATCCGGCGCCGGCGCCACGTCATGCGGATGCGCGCCGCGCGGCACGTCGAAATAGGAAACCTGCGCGGCCGCCAAGCCGGTGACATCCAGAGTCAGCGTCGCGAGCGCTGCGGCGATGATTGGAATTATGGTCGCGCTTCGGCGCATTATTCCGCCGCCTGTTTGCCCGGTCCGCTCCAGCGCTCGGCCGCGGCATCGTCGGTGCTCTTGGATTCAACCCAGGTCTTGCCGCCCGCCTGCTCGACCTGCTTCCAGAACGGCGCCTTCGTCTTCAGGTAGTCCATGAGAAATTCAGCCGCCGCGAAGGCCGCCTGCCGGTGCGACGAGGCGGTGACCACCAGGACGATGTCCTCACCCGGCGCAATGCGCCCGTGGCGGTGAATGACGGTGACGCCGGCGAGCGGCCAGCGCTCGATGGCTTCGGCCACATGCCGCTCGATCTCGGCTTCGGCCATGCCAGGATAATGCTCAAGGGTCAGCGCCGCGATCGGCTTGCCGGCTTCGTCGCCGCGGCAGATGCCGGTGAAAGTGACCACCGCGCCGACATCGCTGCGCCCGCGCGTCAGCGCAGCCGCTTCCGCGGCGGCGTCGAACGGCTCGCGCTGCAGGCGAACGGTCGTTTTCGCGCTCATGTGGATAATGTAGCGCGGCTGCTACCCAGGCGCTATCCGCCCGTCATCGGCGGGAAAAAGGCGATTTCACCGGCGCCTTTGATGGGCGTCTGCGCATTGACATGGTTGCGGTCGATGGCGGCGCGGATCACCTTCGGATTGTCGAAGGCATGCGCATATTCCTCGCCGCGCTCCGAGAGCCAGGCCATCAACTGACCGATGGTTTTCACGCCGGCCGGAATCTCAATTTCTTCTTCCGGCTTGCCGACGCGCTCGCGCACCCAGGCGAAATATCTCAGCTTCATTTGTCTTAAATCCTGGCGCTAATCGATCACGTAGCGCAGCCCGGCGCGCATGTAGTCCCAACCGGTGTAGAGCGTCAGCAACGCCGACGCCCACAGCAGGCCGATGCCGATCTCGGTAATGCCGGGCACGACGCGATCGCCGGCCTCGCCGGCGATCAAAAATCCGATCGCCACCATCTGCCCGACCGTCTTCCATTTGGCGAGCCGGGTCACCGGCACGCCGACGCGCAGCTCGGCCAGATATTCGCGCAAGCCCGACACCAGGATTTCACGGCAAAGGATGATCACCGCGGCGAGCAGCGACCAGCCGTGGATGCTTTTCTCCGCCGCCAGCATCAGCAGGCAGGAGGCGACCAGCAGCTTGTCGGCAATCGGGTCGAGCATGCGCCCGAGCGATGACATCTGGCCCCAGATGCGGGCAAAGTAACCATCGAGGATGTCGGTGATGCCGGCGGCGATGAAAATGGCAAGCGCCACCCAGCGCAGCCACAGGCCGCCCTCGAGGATGCTTTGCCAATACAACAGCGCCACCACCACCGGCACGGCGGCGATGCGCGCATAGGTCAGGATGTTCGGCAGCGCGAGCGGGCGCGCCGGCAGCGGCGGCGAAGCAGCGGTGTTCATGTCGGACAAAGGAACACCTCGAAGGTCGCAAGGTCAACCGCAACGTTCCATCATTCCGGGGCGCGGCGATTAGGCGGCGGGTCCGAAATCCACAATCCCGACGCCGCAGAGCATGGATTCCGGGCCCGGCGCTTGGCGCCGTCCGGAATGACACAATTACTGAATTGGCGGCTTGGGCAAGCGGCTCTTGCCCGGCTCCATCACGAAGGTCTGATCGAGCGAATACCATTCGCCTTTCACGTCCGGCGCCGGCGCCGCCTCGGTGTGGCGCCTATAGTCGCCGATAAGGGCACGGGTGACGCCGAACTGGACGTCCGTGTCCAGCTTGTCGTCGTCGTTGGAGTAAATCTGCGAGATCAGCGTCTTGAAGCCATCCTTGAAGATGAGGAAGTGCAGATGCGCCGGGCGGAAATTGTGCCGCTTGCCGGCGCGCACCAGGTCGCCGACCGGGCCGTTGATCGGGATCGGATAGCCGGCCGGCTTGATGCTGCGGAACCAGAAGTGGCCGTCTTTGTCGGTCATGAACTTGCCGCGCAGGTTCATCGGCGCCTGCTTGGGATCCTGCTGCTCATAGAAGCCTTCGGTCGAGGAGTGCCACACGTCCACCTCGGCGCCGGCGATCGGCTTGCCGCTCGGATCCTTGACCCAGCAATTGACGAAGATCGGCGGCCCCGGCGTCGGCGAACGGACGATGGTGGCGCCGTTTTCCGTGCGTGGCGAATTCATGCGCCAGAACGGCCCGAGCAGATTGGCCGTGGTCTCGGTCTGTCCGTTATTGCCGTTGTTGAGCAGGCAGATCAGCGCGGAGAAACCGAGCGAACCCGACATCAGCACCACTTCGTTGTGCTTGTCGTCGGTCATCTGCCCGAGCTTGGCCACATATTGCATGGCCTTCTCGAACTCCTCCTCGGTGAGATGCACGTCGCGCGCGAAGGCGTGCAGGTGCTTGATCAGCGCGGCGATGATTTCGCGCAGGCGCGGATCCTCGATGGTCTTGTAGGCGTCGAGCACCTTCGGTGTGACGTCTTCTTGCCGCTGGATGATCATTGCTGGCTTACCTCGTGTTTCCTGCCTCGCCACCGTCATGCGCGGGCTTGACCCGCGCATCCATGATGAATTGTCATTCGAAAAACCTTACGCAAAGATTTCCCGTTTCGAAACGCATCATGGATTGCCGGTGTCGAGCCCGGCCATGACAGCGCCTACGACGCCGCCTGTTCATGAAAGAACTCATATATCTTTCGCGCGGTCTCTGCATTAATTCCCGGCACCTGCGACAGGTCTGGCAGGGAGGCGCGTTCGATGGCTTTCACAGTGCCAAAATGCCGTAGCAGCGCGCGCTTGCGCGTCGGGCCAATGCCCGGGATTTCCTGCAATCCGGCCTCGCGGATATCCTTTTTGCGCCGCGTGCGATGCGAGCCGATGGCGAAGCGGTGGGCCTCATCGCGCAACCGCTCGACGAAATAGAGCACCGGATCGCGCGGCGGCAGCTTGAATGGGCTCTTGCCCGCCATGAAGAAGGTCTCGCGGCCGGCGTCGCGGTCCGGGCCCTTGGCGATGGCGACCAACGGTACATCGGTGACGCCGAGCTCGGTGAGCGTCTCGGTCGCCGTGTTGAGCTGGCCCTGGCCGCCGTCGATGAGTACGAGGTCGGGCCACACCTGTTCATTATCCTCGGCGCCGCCGGCATCGCCGGTTTGCTCCGCCGCCAGCGCCTCGTCGAGGGCGGGCCGCGGCGCTTCCGCCAAGAGCCGCTTGAAGCGCCGCTGCAGCACCTCGCGCATCATGCCGTAGTCGTCGCCGGGATTGAGCTCGGCGGAGCGGATGTTGAACTTGCGATACTGGTTCTTGCGCAAGCCTTCGGCGCCGGCGACGATCATGGCGCCGACCGCGTTGGTGCCGGCGATGTGGCTATTGTCATAGACCTCGATGCGGCGCGGAGATCGCGGCAATCCAAATGTCTCGGTCAGCGACTTGAGCAGGCGCTGCTGCGATGAGGTGTCGGCGAGCCGCCGCGCCAAGGCCTCGCGCGCATTGGCGGCGGCGTGTGCGACCAGCTCCTTGCGTTCGCCGCGCTGCGGCACTGCGACCTCGACCTTGCGCTCGGCCTTGGTGCCCAAAGCCTCGGCCAGCAGCGCACGCTCCTCGAAATCATGCGAGACCAGGATGAGCCGCGGCGGCGGCTTGTCGTCGTAGAATTGCGCGAGGAAGGCGCTGAGCACTTCGCTGGCGCCGAACGCGCGGTCGGCCTTGGGGAAATAGGCGCGGTTGCCCCAGTTCTGCCCGGTGCGGAAAAAGAACACCTCGACGCAGGTGTAGCCGCCCTGCTGATGCACGGCGAAGACGTCGGCCTCTTCGATGGTGCGCGGATTGATGCCCTGATGGCCCTGGATCGCCGACAGCGCCGAGAGCCGGTCGCGATACATCGCCGCGTGCTCGAAATCGAGCGCGGCGGAGGCCTTGTCCATTTCGGAGGCCAGGCGCTTCTGCACCAAGCTGGAGCGGCCGGAAAGAAAGTCGTTGGCCTGTTTCACCAGCTCGCTGTAGCCGGGAAAATCGATCTCGCCGGTGCACGGCGCCGAGCAGCGCTTGATCTGGTGCAGCAGACACGGCCGCGTGCGCGCCTCGAAGAAGGCGTCGGTGCAGGAGCGCAAGAGAAAGGCGCGCTCGAGCGTGTTGATGGTGCGGTTGACGGCGCCGGCACTGGCGAACGGCCCATAGTAATGCCCCTTGCGCGAGCGCGCGCCGCGATGCTTGAGGATCTGCGCCGCCCAGTGGTCGGACGTGATCAGGATATAGGGGAACGACTTGTCGTCGCGCAGCAGCACGTTGAAGCGCGGGCGCAGCCGCTTGATCAGGTTGGCTTCGAGCAGCAGCGCTTCGGTTTCGGTCTTGGTGGTGACGAATTCGAGCGTCACCGTCGCCGCCACCATGCGCGCGATGCGCGCGTCGTAGGCCGTCGGCCGCGCGTAATTGGCGACGCGCTTCCTGATGCTTTTCGCCTTGCCGACATAGAGCACGTCGCCTTTGCCGTCGATCATGCGATAGACGCCGGGCGCCGGCGGCGCGAGCTTGGCAAAGCGCAGGATCGCGGCGCGGCCGGCCTTGAGCGTGCCGGGCAGCGCCTCGTCCATTTCCATTTCCGGCAGCGAGGGGACTTCATCCTCCTCGCGCAGCTCGCTTGCCGGATCGATGTCTTTTTTGCTGCCGTTCATGGCGAATAGATAGTGCGAAAAAACTCTTTTTGCCTGCGCGTGATCTTATCCGAAAGCCGGTTCCCACTTTTCGGGATCATGCACTCTATTCCGCGACATCGCTGTCCGCCGTGCGCCAGGACAGATGCTGGCCGCCGTCGACGGCAATGACGGCGCCGGTCACGCTTCTGGCGCCGGCCAGATAGACCACCGCCGCAGCGATATCCGCCGGCGTCGGCCCCCGTTGCAACGGCAGCGCTTTGGCCTGCGCCGCGAACTGTGCGTCCGACTGCCGCGGGCTCGGCAGCGTCGGCCCCGGCGCCACGGCGTTGACGCGGATGGTTGGCGCCAGGCCTTGCGCCAGCGTGACGGTCGCGGTGTGCAGCGCCGCCTTGCTCAGCGTGTAGGAGAGAAAGCGCGGCGTCGGCTTCAACACGCGCTGGTCGAGGATATTGACGATGGAGGCATCCACCCCGGCCGGCGCCTGCGCGGCAAAGGCCTGCGCCAGGAACAACGGCGCCGTCAGATTGACGGCAAGCGTGCGCTCGAAACGCGCGCGGTCGAGCGTCGCGATCTCATCCTCGTTGAATTCGCTGGCATTGTTGACGAGCAGCGTCAGCGGCCCGAATGCCGCCGCGGCCGGAATGATTTTCTGCACCGCCGCCGCTTCGCTGAGATCGCCGAGCACCACGCGGGCTTGGCCGCCTTGGCCGATGATCTCGCCGGCAACTGCTTCGGCCTCGCTGCGTGACTGATGCGCGTGCAGCACGACGGCATGGCCCGCGCGTGCCAGCGCAACGGCGATGGCGCGGCCGATGCGGCGCCCTGCCCCGGTGATCAGCGCCGCGCGCGGCGTGCTTGTGTCGTTCGGCATGGCCATCTCAATGTCTTACTCATAGTAAATGCTTGCTGAGCCGACATGGTAAATGTTTGCCCACGGAGCGAATAGCTAAGAGTTCTTTAGGGATAAGGACTCGTTCGTGCTCAACAATTCATAATCGTTTTACCTAAAAAGCCCGATAAATCCTCCACGAAAATGCAGAGCTGCGGGCCTTCGGCGGCCGGGCGTCTGCGCCCCGTAGCGCTGAGTTGAGTGGAGGTTCGTATGAAGACAGCGATCTGTTTGGTCACCGTGGCGAGCCTTGCGGCCACAAGCGCCGCTTTTGCCGCCGACCTCCCTGGCAGCCCTTATTATGCGAAGCCGGCGCCGACCCTTTACAACTGGGGCGGTTTCTATGCCGGCGCCAATCTCGGCTACGAGTGGGGCAAGGTCACCAGTACCAGCATCAATCCGGACGGCGTCATGGGTGGCGTGCAGGCCGGCTACAACTGGCAGAGTGGCGCCATCGTGTTCGGCGGCGAGACCGATATCCAGCTCTCCGGCGCCGACGACACTTTCGCGCCGTACAAGTTCTCCAATCCGTGGTTCGGTACGCTGCGTGGCCGCATCGGCTTCGCCTTGAACAACATCCTGATCTACGGCACCCTCGGCCTCGCCTATGGCGATCTCAAGGGCGAGATTGGCGGGCTCGATGAAAGCAAGACCGAAATCGGCTGGACCGGCGGCCTCGGCATGGAGGTCGGCCTGACGCCGAACTGGTCGGCCAAGGTCGAGTATCTCTACATGGATCTTGGCGATCGCGCGTTCTCGATCACCGGCACGGACAACGGGCTGCAGGGGAGCATCTTCCGCCTCGGCGTCAATTATCACTTCTGAGCCAGCGATCCGTTCCGCAACGACAGACCCCCGGGCCCTCGCCCGGGGTTTTCGTTTGTGGCGTCAGACCCTGCCCGCCAGCGCCCCGACTTTCGTCGTAAGTATTCTCTAACCATACTGGTAATGTTCCAAGGCCAGATCGCGGCAAGACCGTGGCATTTCACTGGCACAATTGAGACGAATACTTTGAAAGCTATCAACTACTGTGTCTTTTACGCACTAGACGCTCGCGAATATTGGCATAGGGTCCCCGCTTCAAATGGGCCGGGGCCCGTTACGGAGGTTTGGAAATGAAGCGTTTTGTTATGGCGGGCGCTGTTGCACTCGCCGCAGTGACGACCATGACCGCGGCCAACGCCGCCGATCTTGGGCGCCGTCATGCAATGCCGGCAAAGGCGCCGATCTATGCCGCGCCCTACAACTGGACCGGCTTCTATGCCGGTATCAACGGCGGCGCCGGCTGGGGCACGTCGACGTGGAGCGCGGCGACGGGCTCGAACAGCTTCGATACATCCGGCGGCGTTGTCGGCGGCACGCTCGGCTACAACTGGCAAATGAACCAGTTCGTGTTCGGCCTCGAGGGCGATCTCGACTGGAGCAACATCCGCGGCTCGACGGCAGCCGCCCCCTGCACCACCAGCTGCGAAACGCGCAACGACTGGCTGGGCACCGCGCGCGGCCGCATCGGTTACGCCTTCGACCGCTGGATGCCCTACGTCACCGGCGGCCTCGCCGTCGGCAACGTCAAGGCGTCGCCGGCCGGTTTCAGCGGCGACAACGAAACGCGAGCCGGCTGGACGCTCGGCGGCGGCCTCGAGGTCGCAATCGCCGGCCCGTGGAGCGCCAAGGTCGAATATCTCTACGCCGATCTCGGCAAGCCCAATTGCGCGGCGGGAAGCTGCGCGCTGTCCACCGACGTGGACTTCCACACCAGCCTGGTGCGCGGCGGCATCAACTACCACTTCTAGTCAGCAGCCAGACCAACGCAAAGCAAGCGGCCCCGGCGCCAACGCTCCGGGGCCTCTTTTTTGCCGGATTCCGAGCTGGCCGGAGACTCTGGACCTCCGCACGCGCCTTCCTCGCGCGGCGAGGAACCGTCCGCTGCGGCCAAAGCGTTGAGATGGCGATCGGGGGACGGCGCATTGCGCGACCGTCCGCAATACAGCGACTTGGAAGTGAGGTGCGTCATGAAAACCATTCTGCTCGCGACTGCGGCCGTTCTCGCGCTCGGCCTCGCGCCGGCGTCGGCCGCCGACATGCAGCGTCGACCGGCCATGCCGGCCAGAAGGCTCCGGCCTATAGTTGCGCCGATTTAACAATTGGACGGGTTTTTACGCCGGCATCAACGGCGGCGGCGGCTGGGGCGGATCCGAATTCTCGGCGCGATTCTCCACCGACTTCTTCGACACTTCGGGCGGGCTGGTCGGCGGCACCATCGGCTACAACTGGCAGATGAACCAGTTTGTCTTCGGCCTCGAAGGCGACATCGACTGGAGCAATATCCGTGGCAGCGCAGCTTGCGTCGGCACCACTTGCGAAGCCCGCAACGATTGGCTCTCCACCGTGCGCGGCCGGTTCGGTTACGCGTTTGACCGTTTTCTGCCTTACGTCACCGGCCGGCGCCGCCTTCGGCAACATCAAAACCGACATTGCCGGTATTGGCAGCGCCGATGACACCAAGACCGGCTGGACCGTTGGCGGCGGCGTCGAATACGGGCTTGGCGGCCCGTGGAGCATCAAGGCCGAGTATCTTTACGTCGATCTCGGCAGCGGCGGCTCGGTCCTCGGCTCGAGCGCGGACTTCCACACCAATATCGTGCGCGCCGGCTTGAACTACCGCTTCTGATCGAAAGCGCCGCGCAGCGACACAAAGCCCCGGAGCGCGCTCCGGGGCTTTTGCATTCAGGCGACGAACTTGGTCGCCGCAAAAGGCCGGCACCTGCGCCGCAAACTTGTCGTGCCAGGCGACGAGCCGCGGATGATCCTTGCGCCAGGTGCCGCCGAAGCGCAGATCGCGATAGCCGAGCAGGCAAGCGAGTGCGATCTGACCGACGTCGGGCAAAGGATCGAGCTTCGGCGGCGCTGCTTCCAGCACCGCCAGGCCGCGCGCGACTTTCTCCGCCTGCCGGTCGACCCAGGTTTGCACGCGTTTGTCGGCCGGCCGGTAGCGGTCCTCGTAGATGATCAGCAGGCAGGCGTCGCAAATGCCGTCGCACAGCGCCTGCAGGCGCAACGCGGCAAAGCGCGCCGCCGAATTGCGCGGCACGATGCGGCCGCCGCCGGCGAGATGATCGAGATAGTCGAGGATCACGCGCGAGTTGTAGTAGGCCGTGCCGTCTTCGAGGATCAGCACGGGAATTCTGCCGAGCGGATTTTGCTTGCGCAGTGTGTCGGCCGCATCGTTGGGATCGGCCGGCTGCACGTCGATTTTCGACTTAAGCCCAAGCAGGCTCGCGCCGATGCGCACCTTGCGGGCGAACGGCGAAGCGGGAGAAGAACGAAGGATCATCATTCCGGAAAAGCGACCTGACCCGGTGACCACGAGGTTCACCGCTTTCGGACCCTTGCCTTTCTTGTCGGGCTCGACATCAAAGCTGATACGCTGGCCCTCGTTCAGCGTTTTCATGCCGGCTTGCTCCACCGCGGTGATGTGCACGAAGACATCACGAGCTCCGTCATCCGGCTTGATGAAGCCATAGCCACGCTCGGTATTAAAAAACTTCACGACCCCAGTTTGCGCCATCGGGATGCTCCCCTTCCCCGCTACTCGCTCCACCGCCAGCCCCACGCTCGGCGGCTCGGCTCGACATTCGCAATCGGGGAAAGCATCGGCCACGATCGGCCTCAGTCACTCCGCCGGCCCCCCACAGGAGGCGGAACGTCACTGCCAATAGTCAAAATAGACACCAAGCCGGGGCCTGTGGAAAGAGGCCGCGAGGGGCCATGGCTCACGCCGCGCCGCCTTTTGCGGCCTCGCCCGTCAGCCAGTCCAGGCGAAATCCCCCCTTGCCCTGCCGCCCAAGATTGGCGGCGAGCGCCGGCAACAGCGTGGAAAGCTCGCTTTCCAGCGTCCAGGGCGGGTTGACCAGGATCAGCCCGCAGCCATTGAGCCGGGCCGGATCGGAAAGCGGCGCGACGATGAGCTCGGCCCGCAGCATTTTGGCGATCCCGAGGCGGCGCAGGCGCTTGGCCAGCGCGTCGGGCTCCGGCCTGCCTTTGATCGGGTACCACAGCGCGTAAATGCCGGTGGCCCATTTGCGATGCGCTTCGGCAAGGCCGCGCGCGAGCTGCACGAAATCGCTGTCTTCCTCGAACGGCGGATCGACCAGCACCAGGCCGCGCCGCTCCGGCGGCGGCACATAGGCGGTGAGCGCCGTCCAGCCATCGATGGCAAGCATCTTGATGCGAGGATCGCTGCGCAAATGCCCGGCGAGCGCCCGCGCCGCTTTCGGCTCGAGCTCGCAGGCGATTAATTTATCCTGCGGCCGCAGCCAGGCGCGGGCCAGGGCCGGCGAGCCGGGGTAGACCTTAAGATCGCCACGCTCGTTGAGCGCACCGATCACTTCGAGATAAGGCGCGAGCAGGGAAGCAGCCGGCGCGGGCACCGCTAAAAGCCGCTCGATGCCGTCATGCCATTCACCGCCGCGGTTCGCTTCGGCGCTCGTCAGATCGTAAATGCCGGCGCCGGCATGGGTATCGATGACGCGGAACGCCGCCGGCTTCTCGCGCAGATAATGCAAGATGCGGGCGAGCACCGCGTGCTTGAACACATCGGCGAAACTGCCGGCATGGAAGGCGTGGCGATAATTCACTGATGCCCTGAAGCTCCGCGGAGCACCGAGTCTATGCCACAAATGCGCTCATTGCGGCGCTCCGCGCAGGCCGAAATGCGAGCGCGGGTTCACCGCCTGCAAGCCGGCCGGCGCCTTCCAGCGCGGCGACCATAGCCGCGCAGCCGCAAACTCCGGCGTGATTGCCGGTACGACCGCCGCGGCGCGCCGCGCGCGCCAATGCCTGATCGGCATCGACAGCGCTCGTAAGACGACATAGGCCGCCGCCAACAGGCCGATCGCGTGCAGAGTTGGCGGCAGCGTCCAAGCAACGCCAAATCCAATGCCGCCGATGCCATGCGCGGTCAGCAGCCACAAGGCCATGTAGCCCAAGCCCACGAACCAGACCGCAAAGCGGATATAATCCTTGCAACGATCCATCGGCGTCCCTCCGCCGTCTCAGTTTGACCGATATGCAAATCGCGCTCGGAAACCGCTGCCGCCCCGGTCGACTGTTGCGACCGTCCCATCGGATTTCGCCGCTGATTGCGCGCGGGACACTTACGGATTTCCCTTTCGAAAATCTTGCGTGAATTCTCGACACTCGGGGGTTATCCCCAAGACGCCTGCGGCGATCCTTAGTGGGCGCTTAACATGATCGCAGAATGAGCGAGCCTGGTTCCGAAAAGCATGTCCTCGACCCCGATCGGGGGCGGGAACCGGCTTTCGCACCAGATCATGCACGGGCCCAATTATTGGGCGGCCGCCGCATGCGCGCGCATCGCCGGCATTTCGACTTTCTCGCGGGCGCAGGTGCGGCGCGCCACCTCCGGGCAGGCGTGGAACGAAAAGTCCTTCGCCATGCAGAGCCGCACTTCGGTAAGCCGCTTCTTGTCGCAGGCCACCGCCATGTCGGCGCGCGCAAGGCCAGGATTGATCTTGACGAAGGCCTCGGCGACCTCGTCCGGCGTGACCGTCATCGGCGCCGCAAGGTCGAGATAGTCCGTCGGGATCTTCACCACCGCGCGCGCCTTGCGCATGGTCTCAAAATAGGCGCCGGCGGAGAGGCCGGAACAGGTGCCGTGGCGGTCCCATTCATGCAGGACCAGAGCCGGGCTCGGCATCAGTTCCAGCGCGCGGCTGATCATGCCGCGGTCGAGCCGCGGCGCCGGCACCTGGCAATAGGAGGGAAAGCCGCGCTCGTATTGCGGCCATAGCCCATGCACGACGAAAGCGAAGGGCCGGCCGTTGCACTGCGGGTCCAGTCTACGGTCGGAGCTGCGCTCGACCCGCTCCTCGCAGTAGGACGGCGACCAGGACAGCGCCAGCACGTAGAAATCGAACTCGCCGGGCGCGTTCTGCCTCTTGTCCTGAATTCCGGCTGGCGCGGCGTCCTGCGCAAACGCGACGATGGTGAAAAGGAAAACGAAACTCAATGTCACGGAGACGGCGAGCGCCGCCCGGTACGCGCGATGTTGCAACATGAGATGTCCCTCAGAACAAAACGGAAATAGGCGGTTGGCGACGGTTCCATAAAACCGTACCACCGCTATGAGAACATATAGAGAACAAAAAGTAAATAGGGGATATAGGGGAAATAGGGGATTAAGCCGGCAGAACCCCCTTAAGGCTGCGCCATTTTGCACTGGGGGTTATAGGCCCAGTTGCGGTCAAGGCCGACCACGCACCATTCGACGCCCCAGGTCGCGCCGATGAAGCCGGTGTCCTCGCCGATCCAGTAATTCACCTTGTGCTTGCTGCCGTCGCTGACATAGGCGGTGGCGGTGCAGAAGCGGCGCGGGATTGAATTGTTGGCCCAGGGCCGGAACGCGGTTTCGCGCACCCCGTCAAAACCGGTGATGGTCAGGTCCGAGTTCCAGAACCGACCTTCCTTGGTGGCGAAACGCGAGGCGATCCAGTCGAGCGCCGCATCGCAGGCCGGCACCACGCCGTCGTAGCGCGGGCCGCTCAGGCCGAAATTCATTTCCAGCCAGTTCGCGGCCCTCGCCGGGGGCGCGGCGGCCAAGCCCGCAAGAACCGCAAGAACCGTGAGTGCCAACAGCCCAAAGCGGAATACGCGCTGCATGACCCAAGGCCTCCTTTTGCCTGGTGGAGAGTTTATCACAGGATTTTCCCCGCGCGAGCCAGTTGCGCGCAGAGATTGGCGGCGCCGGGGACTCGCGACTTCGCGTGCGCCGCAGCATCATTTTCCGGCGAGTTGTGCGGGGCCGTGTTGTCGCCCCGCCGTTGTTGAGTTGTCAGTTGTCCGTTTGTCGTCTTAGGCCGCCGGCTGTCGCCGGCTGCCTTTCGGTCGCGGCGGAGCGAGCCCCGGACTGGCCAGGATCCCCCCAGTTGTTCGGCCTTCCGGGTGCTCGCGCTGTGCGGCTTTTCAAACTACGCCGCGGACTGAACAACACCGACACCGGTGAACACCGGTCTGTCATGAGCGGACGCGTGCTCCGACGGCATTCGTGCCGACGAAGCCTTAGCCCATCAGTGTCGCGTCATCGATCGTCGTGAAATAGGCGGCGATCAGAATAAGCCCCAGCGCAAGCCCGCTGATGATCAGAATTGACACGGCAGGTGCGACAAACGGCGTGCGGACGAACCACACCGTTTTTCCCTTTCGCGGAAGGCAGACGATCACCAAGCCGAAGCTGATGAACAAAGCCGTGATCCCGATGAGAAGCTCCGACAAATCTGACAATTTTTCCTCCTCGCAACGGTTCGAAGAGCCTCCTAAAGGGTCACGGCCCACCGCAACTGCCGCGCCCTTTACCGCGCGACAGCGTATCACGTCCGGTGGTTGAAATGCGACGCCACAAAGCGGGGGACCCTACGGTCCCTGGTTGTTGCCGAATTATGAGCCCCCGCCCGAGCCATTGCGCCAATCGCCGAGCACCGCCTGCACCAAAGCTAAAGCCGCCACCGCTGCGGTATCGGCGCGCAGGATTTGCGGGCCGAGCGCGAGCCGCACCACATGGCCGAGTTTCAACAGGCTTGCGCGTTCCTCATCCGAAAAGCCCCCTTCCGGGCCGATCAAGACCGCTAGCGATTGCCGCACCGGCGCCGCCGACAGCGCCGCCACCGGATCTCTCACTTCGGCTTCCTCATCGCAGAACACCAGCAGCCGGTCCGGTTCGGCCGTCAGTTCAGCGAAAGCGACGGGCGCGGCGATGTCCGGCAGGTTGAGAATCCCACATTGCTGCGCCGCCTCGATGGCATTGGCGCGCATGCGATCGAGATTGACCCGCGCAACTTGCGTGTGGCGCGTGATGACCGGCTGCAGGCGCGAGACGCCCATTTCCACCGCCTTCTGTACCAGATAATCGAGCCGGGCATGCTTGAGCGGGGCAAAGAGGAAATGCAGGTCGGATGCGGGCGGCTGGGCGCGGGTACTCTCGCCGACCGTGGCTGCCAGGGCTTTTTTGCCGCCGGTAAGCTGCGCTAACCGTTCACCGTCACGGCCATTGAATAGCAAGAACTTGCCGCCGTGCTTGAGCCGCAGCACATTGACGAGATATTTGGCCTGGCCGCGGTCCAGCGCGACCGACCGGCCCTCAGCGAGGGGATGATCGACATAGAGCCGGGGCATGCGGAAATCGTAGTGCGGCATGGGTAAAATCGCCGTTGCGGCCCCGGTTTACGCCAGCCGCCGGCGGCTTGGCCAGCACCTCCGTTTTCGCCGCCTTCCCGACGCAATCGACGAGTTGTTATCGGCGGCCGGCCGCCAGCCTGTATAATGCGCCGGGACTGGAGAGGATTCGCTGACATGACCTTGCGCGGGGCATGGTTCATAGCTGCCTGCTTTTTCACGGTCGCTGCGGCGCCAGCGGCGGCGCAGTTTCCGCCTCAACCGCAGCAGCCAGCAGCGCAGTTTCCGCCGGTTGGCGGGCAGCAGCCGGCGCCGCAAGCACAGCAGAGCACGCCGCCCTGTGTTGTGGAATTCATGAAACTGCGTGACGAGACCGAGAAGAAGGGAATGGCAATCCGCGCAGCGAGTGAGCGCCACGCCAACCCGAAAGAAGCCTGCGGCCTGTTCAACACATTCACCGCCGCAGAGGCCAAGCTGCTCAAATATGCGACCGACAATACGGTGTGGTGCGGCATCCCGAAAGATGTGATCGATCACATCAAGGAGGGGCACAGCAAGGCATTGGAGATCCGCGCCAAAATCTGTCAGGCCGCCAACCGGCCGCAAGCCGCCCCGCATCAGCCCACGCTGAGCGATGCGCTCGGCGCCCCGGTGACGGATTCGAGCAACATCAAGACCGGCCGCGGCACCTTCGACACCCTGACGGGCACGCCGCTCGGCACAAAATGAGCGGCAGCGCCGGACGCGTCGCCGATGCGACCGGAAACTGGGTCGACACGCTCGCCCCCGCCGTCACCCGCCCTTACTTGCGTCTGGCCCGCTTCGACCGTCCGATCGGCTCCTGGCTATTGCTGTTGCCGTGCTGGTGGTCGCTCGGCCTTGCCGGCATCCGCGCCGGTCACTTGCCAAGCCTATGGCACGTTGTTTTGTTCTTCGTCGGCGCTTTTGCCATGCGCGGCGCCGGCTGCGCTTGGAACGATCTGGTCGACCGTGACCTTGACGGCAAAGTCGAGCGCACGCGCTCGCGGCCAATTCCTTCGGGGCAAGTGACGGTCGCGCAAGCCACCGTCTTCATGCTGGCGCAGGCGCTCGCCGGCTTGCTGGTGCTGCTGCAGTTCAATCGCTACACGATATTCACCGGTCTCGCCTCGCTCGCCGTGGTCGTCATCTATCCGTTCATGAAGCGCGTCACTTATTGGCCGCAGATTTTTCTCGGCCTGGCCTTCTCCTGGGGCGCGTTGATGGGCTGGCCGGCGATGTTCGCGCGGCTCGACTGGCCGGCGCTCGTCCTCTATCTCGGTGCGATCTCCTGGGTGATCGGCTACGACACCATCTACGCGCACCAGGACCGCGAGGACGATCTCCTGGTCGGCATCAAATCGACCGCGCTGCTGTTCGGCGAAACGACGCGGCCGGTGCTGGCATGCTTTTATGCTGGCGCGGTGCTGCTGATCGGCGCCGCCGGGCTGATGGCCGGTGGCGGATTGATTTTCCTGCTCGGCGTCATTGCCTTTGCCGCGCATCTTTCCTGGCAGGTCGTGCGCCTCGATATCAATGATCCGGCGCATTGCCTGCGGCTGTTCAAGTCGAACCGCGATGCCGGGCTGATCCTGTTCGCCGCAATGCTGCTGGAAGCGGTCTTCTGAGCGCGAATTCGCGCGCTGGAACCATCGGCGTGGCAGCGCTATTACAGTACGGGGACGACGTCGCTATCGGCCGGGCATGGATCGCAGGCGCATTCTCATTTCCGGCGGCGGGATCGCCGGGCTCACTTTTGCCATCGAGCTCAAGCGCCGCGGCTTTACGCCGCTGGTGATCGAGCGCGAAAGCGGCCCGCGCGCCGAAGGCTACATGATGGATTTCTTCGGCAGCGGCTGGGACGTCGCCAGCCGCATGGGGCTCACCGACCGACTGCGCGAGATCCGCTACCCCATCGATAGCGTCGAATTCGTCGAAACCGACGGCAGGCCCTACGCGCGATTTCCGGTCGAACGCGTGCGCCGCGCGCTCGACGGCCATTACGTCTACCTGCGCCGGCCGGACCTCGAGCGTATTCTCGCCGAACGCGCGCGCGAGGTAGACGTCGAGATCCGTTATGGCACCTCGCTTGCCGCGCTCGATGACCGCGGCGACGCAGTGCATGTGCGCTTCGACAGCGGCGGCGAAGACGATTTCGCGCTCGTCGTCGGAGCCGACGGCGTGCATTCGCGCGTGCGCGAATTGACGTTTGGTCCCGAAGCGCAATTCGCCCGCTTCCTCGGCCTCTACGTCGCCGCTTTCCACGTACCGAGCGCGGGCTTTTCCATCGGGCACATGGTCAAGCTCTACGAGGAGCCCGACCACTTCGCCTTCCTCTATCCGCTGAGCGATACGCAGCTCGACGCCACCTTCGCCTTCCGCCACGCCGAAATGAAAATTCCGCACCATGACCGCATTGGCTTCCTGCGCGACGAAATGCGCAGCGCCGTCTGGATTACGAAGGACGTCATCGAGGCCTATCCCGGCAAGGAGCCCGTCTATTTCGATAGCGTTACGCAGATCGTGATGCCGCAATGGCACAACGCCCGCGTTACGCTGATCGGCGACGCCTGCGGCTGTCTGACGCTACTGGCCGGCCAAGGGTCGCACATGGCGATGGCCGGCGCCTATGTGCTGGCGCAGGACCTGGCGCGGCACGAAGACCATGCCACGGCCTTCGCCGCCTTTCAGCGTTTCGTCAAGCCGGCGGTGGAGAAGCGGCAGAAGAGCGCCGTGCAGTTCGTCGGCCTTTTCGTGCCGTCGAAAGACTCGCGCGAATGGTTGCGGCGGCTGGTCATCAAGCTGTTTTTCACCCAACCGTTTTTGGCGGTCGCGATGCGCTTTTTTGGATCAAGGAGTATTCTCACTGGCCGCGCCGACTGACGGCCGAGGCCGCAACGCCGCGACCCTTTCGCATTCCCCTAACGCATGACGGCGGCGGTGCGCGGTCGTCTGCGGCCTCGCCGTCGGCGCCGGGCACCGCGACAGGCGCCTTGTCGCTGACCATTGTCGCGATTGAACCCGTATAGGCCGACCCGCGCTGCTTGGCGGCATAGACCGCGCGCGCCTTGGCGGCGGCGACCGCGCCGGGGATCGCGTCGGCCGGCACGGACGCCGCCCGTCACCGCGGCGCATCAGGTCCACATGGATGTGGTCGTAGTGATAGATGTTGTAGCCCGGTGCCAGCACCGTCGAGAAGGTCTCGCAGGCGAAAAGCTGCACGTCGTGCAGGAAGCCCTGCTCCTCCGGTGAGCCATGCCAGCCATCCTTCACCGTGATGGTGCGCCCGTCGGCGAGGGTGAAGCCTGCGATGTCGATGGCGTCGCCGAAGGCGTGCTCGGAAACAAGTCGCCGCCGGCGCCAACCATTTCGCGGCACGAATAGGAGCCGATCTGCTTGATGGTCACGACCTGCGCGCCGAACCAGTGCTGCGCCGCCGGCTGCACGCCCTCGCTGACCCAGCGGTCGAGCACCGACACGATCGGACAGGACAGCGTCGCCGCCGGCGCCAGCGCCGCCGCCATGGCGACGGCGGGCGTGGCCAGACCACGCGCCGGTCCGAGCGGCGGCAGGGCGCGCGCCGGCGGTTGATATCGCGGCGAGTTGTAAGCCGGCTGTGTCCGCGGTGCGCGGTCGTCCGGCACCACCGCATCGTCGGGAATATCGTCGCGGCGCGGCGCGGCTCCCGGCGGCTCGAGCGGCATTGGCCGGCTGACCGACGTTTGCGGCAGTGGCTCGGCCACTGGCGCGTAACGCGCGGGCGTCCCGGATTGACGGATCTCGACGCCCTGCGGTCCCGGCACCCAGCGCATTGTCTCGCCCGGCAGCGGATGCACGTCGATTGGTTGACTTTGCACCGGCCGCATCGGCGCCGTTTGCACCGGCCGGATGGGTGCGCTCTGCACCGGCGCGTAGCGTTGATCGCTCACCGGCCAGTTCGGCATATTGGATGAGCCGCCGGGGATCGGCGCCGGCGGCCGCAAGTCGTCGCCGTAGCTCATGGGCATGGTGCTGGTCTCGCCGAGTATCGAGACCTTGAGCGGAAAATCGGCGCCGCACATTCCCGGGCCTTCGATCGGCTCGATCTGCACCACGCCGGCGCCGAGTTTCACGTCACCCGATTTCATGCAGTTGACTTCGGCATCGTGCCGCCAGGCAGCGCGCTGGCCGAAATTCCAAAACCCGCGGCCGCAGCCGGCCAACGCCAGCAGCAGCACCGAGCACCGAGATAGAACCGCACTCCCCGCGACATGCCCGTAAAAATGCGAGCAGTTTCTTTAACGAGGCTTCACGCTGCGCGGGTGCGAATTCGTTAAGGATAAGGAATTGTTGCCTGACGCGCGCCGACCAGCCAAAGGGGCCGACTGCAAGGCCGCGCTAGCGCAGCACCGGCGCGGTGGTGTCGCGGTTGTAATAGATGATCGCCAGCAGCAGCGTGTCGAAGAAGGTCCAGCCGAGGAAGGGCACGAAGCGCACGACCAGCGACTTATAGAGCCTGCGCGTTGCCTCCTTGTCCAGATTCTCTGTAATCGCGACGATATTGCGCGGCAGCACGATCGCCCGCATCACGCGCTCAAGCTCGAGCGCGGCTAGCCCGTAACGTCGCGCCTTCACCGCCACGGCCGCATCCTTAAGCGCGGGCGCCAGCGTGTGGTCGTTGCGCATTGTTCGAACAGCGCGACATGCCGCTGGAGGCCTAGCGCATCGAGCACGATGGTCAGGAGAACGTCATCGGCGCTATCGCCGGCGAGCGGTTCGATCTGCGGCAGTGGCGCTTTGACAGCGGCCTCGACCTCATCCGCCGTCGGCGCGATGCGGATGACCAGCGGCTGCATGGTCAATACCATATCGAGCTCGCGCGTCGGCACGATCAGCAGCCAGTCATCCTCGCTGACACGGGTATTGAACAGCGTAGCGAGCTCGCGAGCGAGTAAGACCTGTTCGGCGCGGAAGCGGCGCACCGCGGCGGCGCTGTGTCCGGGTCCATCGGCAACGGTTGCCCGCAACAGATTGTCGACGCGCCGGCCGAGCCGGCCGGCCTCGCGTCGCGCGTCCTGCGCGGCCTGGCTGATGGTAGACTTGGAGAAACGCTGCGCCAGCGCCAGTTTGGGCGCGAAAATCGCGGCCGCGGCGAAGCTCCCGGTCAGGCGCAACAGCGTTCGCCGCGCCGCCACAATGGTACCCCGGTCTCGGCTGCCCTGCACTGCAACCATTGATGCCCTTTCACGAAAACCGGCTTTCCGCGCCGCAAAGTGGCGGCCGGCGGACTGGCAATTGTGGAGCTTAAAGCCCATTTCTGCTAGAGCCGCCCGACTAAAGAAGCCCCGATTGCGGGGCTTTTGACTTAAACCCGTCCGCGCTACAACAAAGGAGCAGCAGTGCAGGTTCTCGTTCGCGACAACAACGTCGATCAGGCCCTCAAGGCGCTCAAGAAGAAGATGCAGCGCGAGGGCATCTTCCGCGAGATGAAGCTCCGCGGTCACTACGAGAAGCCGTCCGAGCGCGCGCCCGCGAGAAGGCCGAGGCGGTGCGCCGCGCCCGCAAGCTCGCCCGCAAGCGCGCGCAGCGCGAGGGCCTGATGCCGATGAAGCCGCAAGCTGGTGCCTGGCGCGGCTGGCGGCCCCGGTGGCCGCGGTGGACCAGGCCGCGGCGGTCCGGGCCGCAGTGGCGGCTTCGGCGGCGGCGGGTCGCGGTTCGGCTGAACGCCGCTCACAGGACCGGTTTCGATGTAGCGCGGGCCTTCGCCCGCGCTATTGTTTTGTGAAGATGACACACGCTCAGCGCTGCAAACGGAATGCCTCGACCGCCAGCACGCGCTGAGCGCCACCAATTGCGGCAGATCAAATTCATCGCACGGGATCGGGTGTACCTGATGATCCAGGCACCGCGGTTCACATAGTAGATTTGCGATGTTTCAAGTCCGCATTCACGGACGAGGTGGTCAGGGAGTGGTGACGGCGGCTGAACTGCTTTCAGTCGCGGCCTTTATCGAAGGGGCCAATGCGCAGGCCTTTCCGAGCTTCGGCTCGGAGCGCATGGGGGCGCCGGTCGTGTCGTTCTGCCGGATCGACGACAAGGAGATCCGGCTGCGCGAGCCGATCATCGAGCCCGACGCTTTGATCGTTCAGGATCCGACGTTCTTCAAGGCGATCGACGTACTTCAGGGGCTGAGGCCGGCAGGGCTATCTGCTGGTCTAATACGAACAAGAGCTTCTCGACGAGCTCAATCTCTCGGATGTCGCCTCGACGCTCCCCAAGGGGCATGCTCTCGCGGTACCCGCGAGCGAGCTCGCCATGAGGCATGTCGGCCGTCCGTTTCCTAACGCGGCGCTTCTCGGCGCCTTCGCGGCGCTGACCGGGGTGGTGCGATGTTGGAGTCAGTCGTCACCGCCATCCGCCAGGCGTTTCCGCCGTGATCGCGGAGGCGAACGTTGCCGCCGCGACCGCCGCGTACGATTATCGACGCCGGACGGCTCGGGGCATGGAAGGGGATGACGCATGCTGAAGCAGATCGAGGGATCGCGGCGGCATGGCGGAGGGCATCGCGCTCTGCCGGCCCGAGGTCATCTGCGCCTATCCCATCACGCCCCAGACCCACATCGTCGAAGCCCTGGGCGAAATGGTGCGCACCGGCGACCTCAAGAAGTGCGAGTTCATCAACGTGGAGTTCGAATTCGCGGCGCTCTCGGTCGCGATCGGCGCCTCGGCGGCGGGAGCCCGCGCCTACACCGCGACCGCGAGCCAGGGCCTCCTCTTCATGGCGGAGGCGGTCTACAACGCCTCCGGGCTCGGCCTGCCGATCGTCATGACGCTCGGCAACCGCGCGATCGGCGCGCCCATCAACATCTGGAACGACCATTCCGATGCGATGTCCATGCGGGATGCCGGTTGGATGCAGCTCTTCGCGGAGACCAACCAGGAGGCGCTCGACCTGCACATCCAGGCCTTCCGCCTCGCGGAAGAGCTCTCGATGCCCGTGATGGTCTGCGTCGACGGATTCATTCTCACGCACGCGGTCGAGCGCATCGATATTCCCGAGTCGCAGGCCGAGGTCGACGCCTTCCTGCCGCCCTACGACCCGTGCAGGTGGTGGATCCCCGCGCCCGATCTCCATCGGCGCCATGGTCGGGCCGGACGCGTTCACCGAGGTGCGCTGGTTCCAGCACTACAAGCAGAACCTGGCGCTCCGACTGCTGCCGGAGCTCGCCGCGGAATTCAAGGAGCGGTTCGGACGCGAGTCCGGCGGCCTCCTGCGCACCTATCGCGCGGACGATGCCGAGCTGCTGGTCGTCGCCATGGGCTCCGTCAACGGCACGATCAAGGACACGATCGACGAGATGCGCGCCGACGGCTCCGCATCGGCCTGGTGACGCTGGTGTCGTACCGGCCATTCCCGGCCGAGGCGCTGCGCCGACGCGCTGGCAGGCGCCAAGCACGTGGTGGTCGTGGATCGGGACGAGTTCGCCGATCGGCATGGGCGGCCAGCTCGCCAACAACGTCGACCTCGCGCTCCGCAACCTCGCCGGTGCACCGCAGGTGCATTCGGTGGTCGCGGGTCTCGGTGGCCGTCCGATTACCCGGCAGTCGCTGCACCGGGTGTTCCGCGCAGGCCCTGGTGCGAGCCCTGGGAGGGCATGCATTTCCTCGATCTCAACGAGGTCATCGTGGCCAGAGAGCTGCAGCGCGTGCGCAAGGTCCGCCGTTCCGGACCGACGGCCGAGAACATCGTCTGCGCCGTCTGGGCGAAGCCGTGGCGGCGACCGGCGGAATGAGGGAGATCACGATGAGCGATCACATGGACCGTAGCGGCGCCCACCCAGAAGCTCGCTTCTACCAGAAGGGCACGTTCACCGTCGGCAATCGCCTGGTGTCGGAGACCGAGCGCTCGGTCCAGGCCTCGACCGACCGCTCCAACGCGCTCACCTGCGGCCATCGCGCCTGCCAAGGCTGCGGCGAGGCGCTGGGCGCCCGCTACGCGATCGACGCGGCGATGCGCGCGAGCCAAGGCCAGCTGATCGCGGTCAACGCGACCGGCTGCCTCGGAGGTCTTCACCACGACCCTATCCGGAGAACTTCCTGGCAGGTGCCGTGGCTGCATTCGCTGTTCGGCAATGCGGCGGCGGTTGCGCACCGGCGTCGCCGCGGCGATGCGCGTCAAGGGATCGGCACGGAGGTCCGCACGTCGCCCAAGGCGGCGACGGCGGTACCACCGACATCGGCTTTCGGCTGCCCTCGGCATGTTCGAGCGGAACGATGACGTGCTCTACATCTGCTACGACAACGAGGGCTACATGAATACCGGCGTGCAGCGCTCCTCGGCGACGCCGCCGGCCGCGCGCACCGCGACCACGCCGGCGATGGGCAGCGAGCCCGGTAACGTTTTCGGCACCGGCAAGAACCTTCCGAAGATCGCGCGTCGGCGCACGGCATTCTTATGTCGCGACCGCGACTGTCGCGGACCTGCACGATCTCGAGCGCAAGGTCGTGAAGGCGATGGGAGTCTACGGCGCCCGTTACATCCACATCCACGTGCCGTGTCCGCTGGGCTGGGGTTCGGCCGTCGCACGACACCATCAGCCGCGCGGCTCGCGGTCGAGACCGGTCTATTTCCGGTTTTCGAGGCCGAGAATGGTGTGTGACGGGAGCCGGAAGATCGGCCACCACGTTCCGGTCGTCGAGTCTTGAAGCTGCAGAAACGCTTCGCGGATCTCTTCGCGTCACGACGAGAGCGCGGCGCGCGTCGCACGCATGCAGGCGATCTCCGATCGCAACATGGCGGACTGTCGTCTCCTCGAGCCGGGGAGGACGCCTAATGGACCATCCGTTCGCCACCAGCCTCGACGTCGGAACCACGAGCCTCGAGAATCACACGGGCTCCTGGCGGACCTCGCGGCCGGTGTATGTCGACCGGCTGCCACCGTGCAATCACGGGTGCCCGGCCGGCGAGAAATATCCAGGGCTGGCTCTTCCACGCGGAGTCCGGCCATTACGAGGGGGCCTGGCGCGTGCTCACCAAAGACAATCCGTTGCCGGCGGTGATGGGGCGGGTCTGCTATCTCCCTGCGAGATCGCCTGCAACCGCGCTCAGGTCGACGTGGCCGTCGGCATCAACTCGGTCGAGCGTTTCCTCGGCGACGAGGCGATCAAGCTCGGCTGGACGTTTCGATCCGCCGGCGGCGGAGACCGGCAAGCGCGTGCTGGTGGTGGGCGCGGGCCCGTCGGGCCTTCCGCCGCCTATCACCTGCGCGCGCTGGGCCACGCGGTCGCGATCCACGAGGCGGGACCGATGGCCGGCGGCATGATGCGCTTCGGCATCCCGAAATATCGTCTGCCGCGCGACGTGCTGGATGCCGAGGTCAGCGCATCCTAGACCTCGGCGTCGAGCTCAAGCTCAACACCAAGGTCGGCAACATCCTCGAGACGATGAAGGCCGGCCGTTTCGACGCCGCGTTCCTGCGGTCGGCGCCCACATCGCCAAGCGCGCCTACATCCCCGCGGGCGACGCCGAAAATCCTCGACGCCGTGCCAGGTGCTGCGCTCCATGGAGGCGGAGGAGAAGCCGCTGCTGGCCGTCGCGTCGTCGTCTACGGCGGCGGCAACACCGCGCTCGACGTCGCCGCACGGCGAAGCGGCTCGGCGCCACCGAGGCGGTCATCGTCTATCGCCGCACGCGCGAAGAATGCCCGCCCACGACTTCGAGGTCGAGGAGGCGCTCGAGGAGGGCGTCTGATGCGGTGGCTCTCGACCATCAAGCGGGTCGACGAAGGCACGATCACCGTCGAGAAGATGGTGCTCGACGAGAAGGGCTTCCCGCAGCCGACCGGCGAGCTGGAGACGTTCGAGGCCGACATGGTGGTGCTCGCGCTCGGCCAGGACGTCGACCTTCTCGCTGCTCGAGGGCGTGCCGGGGCTCGCGATCAAGGATGGCGTCGTCAAGGTCGCCCCCAACATGATGATCGGCCACGCCGGCATCTTCGCCGGCGGCGACATGGTGCCGTCGGAGCGCACGGTGACGGTGGCGTCGGGCACGGAAAGAAGGCGGCGCGCCACGTCGACGCGTGGGCTGCAGGGCGCGGCGCCGTCGACGCCGGCGGCAGAGGCACGATCTCGCCGACTTCGACGACGCTCAACACGTGGTATTACGCCGACGCACCGAAGACGGTGCGGCCGGCACTCGACCTGGCGCCCCGCGGGGTACGTTCGAGGAGGTGCAGCAACGGTCTCGACCAGACCAACGCACTCTACGAGGCGCGGCGGTGTCTTTCCTGCGGCAATTGCTTCGAGTGCGACAATTGCTACGGGGTCTGCCCCGACAATGCCGTGATCAAGCTCGGGCGAGGCAACCGGTTCGCAGTTCAATTACGACTTCTGCAAGGGCTGCGGGATGTGCGCCCAGGAATGTCCCTGCGGCGCGATCAAGATGGTGCCCGAGGAAATCGAGTCACAATCACCAAGGACCTTCGACTAATGCCACGAGCAGCCTGTTTCGGCGACGGGCCAGACCGTAGCTGACATTTTAATCATTCCTGACGCGGATCCTACACCGCGACGGTTGAACCGTCCCTTAACCAAGCAGGCCCTAGATTATGCCCCGCGTGGCGGCCTCATCGTCGCCACTGAGGACCGGCAAGCACCATGGCGCTGCGTATCATCCGTCGGCCTTGGTACTCGCGGGATATTCCGCGGGCGATCACATTGCTCGTCTGGGTCGCCTTCGGCATCGGCCTTCTCATCAATTCGGTCGACTGGTCCCCATTGAAGGGCGTTTACCGCGCCGCCGAAGCCGAAAGCGGCAACCGACAAGCCGGTGATCAGCGACGACGAGCTTTACCGGCTCGATCGTCTTCGTCCCTCCCTTCGGGGATTATTGCTGGGAGCGGATGATCGACAACCGTACCGGCGACATGTGGGATAAAGGCTATGTCGACTGCTACGAAGCGGTCCAGCAAAACGGGCGACACAGCACGATGAGCGGCGCGCGCATGCTCGCCATCGGCAAGGCCTTGCGCCATGGCGGCAATTGATCGTCGCGCGAGCAAGACTCTAGCCTAACCCCGCCAGAAACTCCCTCACCACTTTCGCTGCGCCGTGGCCGTCGAGATCGACGTGGCCGCCTTGCGGAAAACGCACCATGCGCTTGGGCTCGCTGGCCAGCGCGAACAGCCGCCCGCCGAAGCGGATCGGCACAACGCCGTCGCGCTCGCCATGCAGCACCAGGATCGGTGCTTTGACACGGGCGATGCGCCGGTCCGAATGAAATGAGTCTTTGATCAGCCAGCGCACCGGCGCGAAGGGATAGGCGGCGGCGGCGACGTCGGCGGCGGAGGTGAAGGGGGCATCGAGAATAAGGCCGCCGACCTCGCGTTCGGCGGCAAGCGCGACCGCCACCGCGCTGCCGAGCGACTCACCGAACGGCACGATGCGCTTGGCCGGATATCGCGCGAGCGCGAAATCATAGGCGGCAAACGCATCGCGGATCAGCCCCTGCTCGCTCGGGCTTCCGCTGGAGCCGCCATAGCCGCGATAGCAGGGCGCGACGAGGCCCGCGCCATCGGCGGTGAGCCAGGTAAAGCGCTCGACGCGCAAGTCGAGCCCGCCGGCATTGCCCTGAAAATAGAGTAGCACCAGATTGTCGCCGCGGGGCGGAACGTGCCAGGCAATAAGCTGTTCGCCATAGCTGCTGCGGAAGGTCACCTCCTCGGCCTGCGGCAAACCCACGGCCGCCGGCGGCACGCGCCGCGCATCGGGGAAATACATCAGGCGGCGCTGAAAGCCATACATCAGCGCGACGAGGCCACCATAGCCGGCAACGAAAATCCCAATGAACCATGCAAGTGCCGTCATGTCGGTGTCATAACATGGACGTGACAGCGTGGCTGCTTGCAGGCCGCGCTGGGTCGCCGTAGCGTTTGCGCGAAACAACGGGAGAAACGCCATGCCCAGGCTACGTTACATCGAGGACAGCGAGAAGACGCCGCATACCCGTCGAGCTAATCGGTATCCGGCGAAAAGGACCGGCGCGCCCGATCCGCGCGTGGTCAGCATCATGAGCCGCGCCAAGCTCGGTATCGCCTGGGTCGAATACTGGAACAAGCTGCTCTACCACGGCGTACTGCCACATAAGCTCAAGGAAATGTGCCGGATCAGGATTTCGGTCGCACACCAATGCGGCTATTGCTCGACCGTGCGCTCGAATGTTGCCAAAGCGGAAGGGCTAACCGAGGACATGATCAACGATCTGTTCGCTTACTCAAGCAGCAAGTATTTCACACCGCGCGAGAAGGCGGCGCTACGCTACGCCGAATTATTTAAACAGGGCGAGCACGCTATCGACAAGGACGAGGTTTACCAGGACCTGTCCAAGCATTTCAGCGACGAGGAGATAATCGAACTCGGCCTGTTCTGCGCCGAGGTTGACGGCGTCGGCAAGTTCGTAAAGTCGCTTAACGTTCTCAGTTGGGAAGAAGCTTGCGAGCTCAATCCCAAGCTGGTGCAGGGCGCGGCACAAGAGGCGGCCGAATAGTCTAATCCGCGGCGAAGGCCATGGTGCTGAGCAGCGCCGAGTCGCGCTCTGGCGGCGTATCGAGCCGCGTGTGCTGCACGACGACCGGCTACGTCCGACGCTGATGACGCTGGCAGAAATCCGTGGCCGGGCGGCACCGGCGCCGGGGTCGGTGAAATCGTTGAAGCGCAGATGCCTGCGTGCGCTCGCGCGCCGACAGGTGAAGTCGTCAGGCCCGGCCGGCTCCCGGTCGGCGAAATAGACGGTGATCTCGATGCGCGCGTCCTCGCGCGCCGGCGTTGAGGATGCTGCACCGGTTTCGTGGCGGTACCAGTCCGCGCGTCGGTGCCGGTCGACTGCCGGCGGGATATAGCCTTCGGCGATGACCCATGTGTAGCGCCCGATTGGTGTGCTCATGCTAGATCTCCCCGACCGTTGCCAATGAAACCGCCGACGCGTCCGGTGTGCCGTTCGTGCGCAATGCCGGCATTGGCACCGAAAGGATGTCCGCCGAAGCCGTGACGCATCATCGAAATTGCCCGCGCCCAATTATGGTGGCTGTCACGCGACGCCTACAACTGCACGACTGATTGCGTAATGACCGGGATGGGCACTTCCATGTGCAGCGCATCGTCAACGAGCCAGTTCACCTCGCCGGTGTCCTCCACATAGGAGGGGATGTTTCCAGCCCGCCTTCTTCCCGATACATCGTCTCCATCAGCTCGATCAACCAGGAGCGGATAACCGACCCATGCCGCCAGCACGACAAGATGGCGTCGATCGGAAGATCGTCTCGATAGCGTGTGAGCAGGTCCACGCCTTCGCCGATCGCTTCCAGCATGGCGAACTCAATACCGTTGTGCACGAGTTTGACGAAATGCCCGGCACCGGGTCCCCCGGCGCGCACATAGCCGCCCGTGACTGCCAGCTTGCGTAGAACCAGCTCGATCATCGCAAGCGGCTCATCCTCGCCGCCGACCATGAAGCAGGCGCCGTCCAGCGCGCCGCCCGGCCCTCCCGAGGTGCCGGCGTTAATGAAATGAATGCCGCTCTGCTTAGGGCGCGCATAGCGGCGAATGGAATCATCCCAATAGGAATTGCCCCCGTCAGCGATGATATCGCCAGGCTGCATCGCATCCGTAAGTTCGGCGAGTACCGCATCGACTGGCGGCCCGGCCGGCACATAGACGATGACAAAGCGCGGCGGCGTGAGCAGCGCGATGAGTTGCCTGGCATCGGCGGCGACCTTCAGCCCTTTGTCGGTCAGGTCGCGGGAGACCGCATGGGTGTCCATCCCAGCGACGCCATAGCCATGGTGAAGCGCGTTGAGGGCAAGGTCGGCGCCCATTTTGCCGAGGCCGACGATGCCGAAGCTGCGAATAGGGTCCATGCGGGAAATCTCCCAAAAAAATTTGGATTTGCCCCCAGTGGAAGAACGCGCCAAGACAGGCTTGGTTGCGTTCGAGTCCCAGTTTAGGTCGGGCCCGGAAAAATGATAGCAGGATTGCCATGACCAGCGCTCTCAACATCCGTGAGGCAAAGCCTACTGACGGTGACGCCATTTGGGCGATCATCGGCGCCGCCTTCCGCGCCGGCGAGACCTATCCGATCCCGCGCGACATTTCCCACGCCGACGCGCTCGCTTATTGGCATACGCCGGGGCACTGGGTGTTCGTCGCCGAGCAGGGCGGCAAGATCGTCGGCACCTATTATCTGCGCGCCAACCAGAAAGGCGGCGGCGCGCATGTGTGCAACTGCGGCTATATCGTCGCGCCGGGCGCGCAAGGCCGCGGCGTGGCGCGGGCGATGTACGAACACTCTCTGGCTGAGGCGCGCAACCGCGGCTTCACCGCCATGCAGTTCAACTTTGTCGTTGCCTCGAACGAACGCGCATTGCGCCTCTGGCAAGACTGCGGCTTCAAGATCGTCGGCACCCTGCCCGGCGTATTCGCCCACCCCGGGCGCGGCCTGGTCGATCCTGATGCATCGCGCGCTGTGAGGCACATCATTGCTGCAATTGGTTTTTGCCCTCGCGGTCGAGCGCCGCGAATTCCGCGTCCGACAGTTCGATATTCACCGCTGCGACATTCCCTTCCAGATGCGCAAGTTTCGATGTGCCGGGAATCGGAAGAATGACCGGGCTGTGCTGCAGCAGCCATGCGAGCGCCACCTGGCCCGCCGTCGCGCCATGCGCCTTCGCGATCGGCGAGCGCGCCCCCGGTTGGGCAGCTCACCGGCGGCGAGCGGAAACCAGGGAATGAAGCCGATGTCTTGTGGCGGCGCAATAGGCCAGCACCTCCTCGCTGCCGCGGTCGACGAGGTTGTAGCGGTTCTGCACCGTCGCCACCGGAAATACCCGGCGGGCGGCCTCGATGTCGGCCACGGACACCTCGCTCAGCCCCGCATGACGGATGATGCCGTGTCCATCAGCGACTGGCGCACAGCGCCGAACTGCTCGTCACGCGGCACGCGCGGGTCGATGCGATGAAGCTGCCAGAGATCGATCTGCTCGACGCCGAGTTTCTTGAGACTGCCCTTGGCCTGCGCGATCAGTAGGCGGGGCGCCCGTTCGGCACCCACTGCCCCGGTCCCGGGCGCGTGAAGCCCGCCTTGGTGGCAATCAGCGATCCCCTCGTAGGGATGAAGCGCCTCGCGGATCAGCTCCTCCGACACATCGGGGCCGTAGCTGTCGGCCGTGTCGATGAAGTTGACGCCGACTCGGGGAGCTCGGAGGGTCGCCAGCGCGGCCTTACGGTCGGAGGGTGGTCCCCAGATGCCCGGCCGGTGATCCGCATGGCGCCGTAGCCGAGACGGTTGATCGTGAGTCTCCGATCCTGAAGCGGCCGGATTTTGCGGCGTTCGCCGATCGCGAGAGATTGAGCGGGCTTTGAGCCGCGGAACCGGACATTCGCGCCTTGCTTTCACACGATAACCGCCCCTCGGCCCATATTATGGCGCGCCGGTGGCGAGAAGGCCGCATGATCGACTGAACTGACGATTTTTTGCCCGGCGATGCGACCAAACTGGCAAATGCGAGTTTAAGGATCGCCGTGAAGTTTATGTGAAGCCCGCCCGGCGGCGGTGTTTGTGCGGCTTCGGCGCATCCCGGATCGCCGCACTATCCGCGGTTGGGTCGCCTCGCATGTCGCGATGTAGGCGATTGCAGCGTCAGCTCGACCGTCACGCTGCGCGGACGCGCGTTCCGCTGCGCCGGAGGCGCGGAGCGAAATCGAGACGCCGAGCCTTCACCCGTCAGAAGAAGTCGTTGCTCTGGCCTGATCGAAGGCACGTCCAGCGCGACCGGCACATCGTCTTGACGATCAACTCGGTCATCGTCTTGGCGTCGCCGAGCAGCATCTTGACGGGTCGCCAGCTATCAGCCCGTCATCGGGCTACGAAACGTCGCGATGAGCGTTCGAAAAATATTTCGGGATTTTTGATCCTTGACGCGCGTCCTTGCCAGAACGCGCGACCGGGGCAGCGCGGGCAATTTAAGAGCTGCGCCCACATCGATGGCTCCTGGCGGCGCCAATCGCGCGGCAATCGCAGCCACCGCGAGGCCTGCCGTCACGGCAGCGCCAACAGCCATGATTCCGCCGCCGACGAAAACTTCGCTCCAGGGCATCTTGGCGGCATCCAGAGCTTTGGTCGCGATCGCCCGCATGCCGCAGGGCGCGGCAAGGTTGGCCAACCGCAGCGGTTCGCCGGCGTGATGCCGAAATGCCGGGGACGCAAACCAGCCGACCCGGTCCTCGAACAGCAGCACACCGCCGCGCCGTTCGCCTTCGCTTCTGACGATGATGGCGTCGAACGCCCTTTGATCGAAGCCTTGCGCGAGCAGATTCGATGCCGCGATCTGAACCTCAATCGCGCGTGTCGGATCATACGTCGAAAGCCTCATCAAAATCGCGGGCAGTTCCGGGCCGGCAACGTGATCGCTGATGCCGATGCTGAGCCGCTGCCCCGGCGCGTCGGTCGCATCGGCAATCGCCCGCTCGTGGGCAGCCAGCAGATCGCGGGCGTGGACGATAAACGACAGTCCGCGCTCGGACTGCTGCACATGCCGCGGCGTCCGCTCGAGAAGGCGGTAGCCCAATCGCGCCTCCAGCCGCTTGACCTTGAGACTGACCGCGGCCTGCGCCGTGTTCATGGCCTCCGCGGCACGGGTGAAGCTGGCGAGATCGGCCACCAGCACGAAGGCGCGCACCGCGTCGAGATCGAGTGATCTAATCATACGATTTGGATATTACTGCTATAGTTATCCATATCTTGATCGAATAGCTTGCCGTTGTCTAGTCTTCATGTCGGGGACAGATTTTCAATCGATCCCACAAGGAGCACACCAATGCCGTTCACACGTATCTCGCTGCGGTCGGGAAAACCCGCAGCCTACCGCCGCGCCATCGTCGACGGCAAGGTCTATTCGGCGATGCGGGAGACCTTCAACGTTCCCGAGAACGACCGGTTCATGACGGTAAGCGAGCACGACGGCGACGGCTTCGATTTTGGCGCCGACTACCTCGATATCGAACGCAGCGACGACCTCGTCATGATCCAGATCACCGCCAACAACACGCGGACGCTGGATCAGAAGAAGGCGCTCTATGCGCGGATCGCCGACAAGTTGCAAAAAAATCCCGGCGTCAGGCCGCAAGACGTCTTCATCAATCTGGTCGAAGTGGCCAAGGAAAACTGGTCATTTGGAAACGGGCTGGCTCAATATGGCTGAAAATTATTTCACGCCGAAAGATCTCAATTCGGGCTTCGTCGTCGCCATAAACACTCAAGCGAGAGCACGTCCAGACATCGGAGACAGGGGCGGCGAGCGCCGCGTCACATCGCCTTGACGATGCTCTCGGTCATCTTCTTGGCGTCGCCGAGCAGCATCATGGTGTTGTCGCGGTAGAACAGCGGGTTGTCGATGCCGGCATAGCCGGACGCCAGCGAGCGCTTGATGAACATCACCGTGCCGGCCTTCCACACCTGCAGCACCGGCATGCCGTAGATCGGCGAGGTCTTGTCGTCTTCCGCCGCCGGGTTGGTGACGTCGTTGGCGCCGATGACGAAGGCGACGTCGGCCTGCGCGAATTCGGAGTTGATGTCCTCGAGCTCGAACACCTCGTCGTAGGGCACGTTGGCTTCGGCGAGCAGCACGTTCATGTGGCCGGGCATGCGGCCGGCGACCGGATGGATGGCGTATTTGACCTCGACGCCTTCCTTCTTGAGCTGGTCGGCCATTTCGCGCAGCGCGTGCTGCGCCTGCGCCACCGCCATGCCGTAGCCCGGCACGATGATGACCTTCGAGGCGTTCTTCATGATGTAGGCGGCGTCTTCCGCCGAGCCGAGCTTGACCGGCCGCTGCTCGGCGCCGCCCGCCGGCCCCGCCACCTCGCCGCCGAAGCCGCCGAGGATGACCGAGATGAAGCTGCGGTTCATGCCCTTGCACATGATGTAGGACAGGATCGCGCCCGAGGAGCCGACCAGCGCGCCGGTGATGATCAGCGCGGAATTGCCGAGCGTGAAGCCGATGCCGGCCGCCGCCCAGCCCGAATAGGAATTGAGCATCGAGATCACGACCGGCATGTCGGCGCCGCCGATCGGGATGATGATCAGGACGCCGAGCGCGAACGACGATGCGCCACGATCAGCCAGAAGTCGAGCGTGGCTCTGCGACGCGACGAAGCCATAGATGAAGAAGATCAGCGCCAGGCCGAGCGCGATGTTGATGACGTGGCGGCCGCGGCAGCATGATCGGCGCGCCGCTCATGCGGCCGGAGAGCTTCAGGAAGGCGATGACCGAGCCGGTGAAGGTGATGGCGCCGATGGCGACGCCGAGCGACATTTCGATCAGGCTCTGCTGGTGGATGTGGCCGTCCTCGCCGATGCCGAAGGCCGCCGGCGCATAGAAGCGCGCCCGCCGCGACCAGCACCGCCGCCATGCCGACCAGCGAGTGGAAGGCGGCGACCAGTTCCGGCATCGAGGTCATCGGCACGCGCCGCGCGATCACCGCGCCGATGCCGCCGCCGATGGCGATGCCGCCGACGACCAGCACCCAGGCGGCCGGTACCGGCCGGCGGATGCGCGGCGAGCGTGGTGACGATGGCGATCGCCATGCCGATCATGCCGAACAGATTGCCCGCCGGCTCGAATTCCGGGATCGACAGCCCGCGCAGCGCCAGGATGAAGAGGACGCCGGCGACGAGATAGAGCAGCGCGGCGAGGTTGGCGGTCATCGCGCTCACTTCTTTCTTCTTCTGGTACATCGCCAGCATGCGCTGGGTGACCAGGAAGCCGCCGAAGATGTTGATCGAGGCGAAGACGAGCGCGACGAAGCCGAGGCCGCGCGCGCAGCACGGTGCCCTTATCGTCGGCGACCAGCGCGACGCCGACCGCGAGCAGCGCGCCGACCACGATCACCGAGGAGATCGCGTTGGTCACCGACATCAGCGGCGTGTGCAGCGCCGGCGTCACCGACCAGACCACGTAGTAGCCGACGAAGACGGCCAGCACGAAGATCGAGAGGCGGAAGACGAAGGGATCGACGGCGGTCGAGTTCGGACTGCCTTCCTTCGCCTCCTCCCCTTGAGAGGTCGAGCGTGCGCGAGTAGGGCGTCGACAGCTGCTCGCTTCGCGCGATGCCGGGGGGTGCCGTCGTCGGCAGCGTGAGCTCTCACGCCGCGTTTTCGGCTCGAAATTCGGATGCACGACCGCGCCGTCGCGGGTCAGCGCGGTGCCCTTGACGATCTCGTCGTCCCAGTTGATCGCGAGCTTCTTGTCTTTCTTGTCGATCAGGGTCTCGAGGAAGGTCAGCAGGTTCTTGGCGTAGAGCGCCGAGGCCGAGGCCGCGAGCCGGCCCGGCACGTTGAGATAGCCGACGATCTTGACGCCGCCGACCTCGGCGACCTCGCCGGGCTTGGCGCCCTCGACATTGCCGCCGCGCTCGACCGCGAGATCGACGATCACCGAGCCCGGCCGCATCGACGCCACCATCTCCTTGGTGACGAGCCGCGGCGCCGGACGGCCCGGGATCAGCGCGGTGGTGATGACGATGTCCTGCTTCTTGATGTGCTCGGCGACCAGCGCCGCCTGCTTGGCCTGATACTCCTTCGACATTTCCTTGGCGTAGCCGCCGGCGGTCTGCGGCGTTCTTGAATTCCTCGTCCTCGACCGCGAGGAACTTGCGCGCCGAGGCTCTCCACCTGCTCCTTCGTCGGCGGGCCGCACGTCGGTCGCGGTGACGATGGCGCCGAGCCGGCGCGCGGTCGCGATCGCCTGCAGGCCGGCGACGCCGACGCCCATGACGAAGACCTTCGCCGCCGGCACGGTGCCGGCCGCCGTCATCATCATCGGCAACGCGCGGCCGTATTCGGCGGCGGCGTCGATCACGGCGCGGTAGCCGGCGAGGTTGGCCTGGCTGGAGAGCACGTCCATCGACTGCGCGCGGGTGATGCGCGGCATCAGCTCCATGGCGAAGGCGATGATGCCGGCGTCGGCCATCGCCTTGAGCGCGGCGTCGTTGCCGTAAGGGTCCATGATGGCGATGACCAGCGCGCCCTTCTTGTAGCCGGCGAGCTCGGCTGCTGTCGGCCGGCGCACCTTCAGCACGACATCGGCGTCCTTGGTGACATTGTCGCCGACGTTGGCGCCCGCCGCCTCGAAGTCGGCATCGGGAATGCCGGAGCCGACGCCGGCGCCCGGCTCGACCGCGACCTCGGCGCCGAGCGCGATCAGTTTCTTGACGGTTTCCGGCGTGGCGGCGACGCGCGGCTCGCCGGCATCGGTTTCACGCGCTACGGCGATCCGCATCTCCCCCTCCCGGCCTCCGCCGACGTCAAGCCGCTCAGCTACGAAACCGTGGCGTAAACGAAAATCAGGAAGCAGATGACGACGATGACGGTGCTGGGCGCCCGCGAGCGGCTGATCAAGCCGGGAATCGCCCCGAAGACGGCGAGAAGCAAAATGACTGACGCCAGCAGCCAATCGCCCTTCACCCCGCCGATCGCGAGGCCGAGCAGAATGCCAACGATGTGGAGAATGCCGACAAAGGCGAAATGGACGAAGCTCTCGTAAGTGCTGCTCGTGCGGCGGGATAATCATTGCCGGTCGCGGTCGCATATTCGACGGTGCCATGGTCGGCCATGGGGCGGGTCTCCGGGAAGAGCTGAAGCGGGCGGGCTGGTATGCGGTTAGCGCAATTGCGCGCGCAAGGGCAACGGCTGCGGCGCTAGTTGCAGGCACCGGACGGCTTTAGCCCGGCCCCGGCCAGCGCAGCGGCCTGCCGCTGCGGCCACCTCGTCGACGGAAAAATTCTCGATCGCCTCGTTGAACAGCCTGTGGAAATTCAGTTCCGCGCGCGAGATGCAGGAACACGGCGCCGAGGCCGACGGCGGCGCGGTCCATGAACACGAATTCGCGCGGCACGGTCACCGGGCCCGAGGCGCTTCAGCGCCTGGTGCACGCGGAACGCCTCGTTGCGGCCATATTCGGACGGCTTGACGCCGTCGGCGATCGAGCGCACGCGGTCGTCGAGCAACGGGCCGTAGATGAAGCGCGCCCAGATGTTGAGCGCGTCGATCAGCTCGCGGGTCAGCCGCTTGAATCCCCAGGTTTCGTAGGCGTGCACCACAAGATCGTCATCGTCTTGCAACAATCCGCGATAGAGATCGACCACGCCGCCGACAAAGCTCGGCGGGAAAATGCGGATGCAGCCATAGTCGAGCAGATTGATGCCGGCGGGCTTGCGCTTCGCGTCGTCGAAGACCGTGTAATTGCCGAGATGCGGGTCGCCATGGATGACGCCAAAGCGGCTGAACGGAAACCACCAGGCGGTGAACATCGCGGTGGCGATGCGGTTGCGCAGGGCAAGCGCCGCGTCCTTGTGCTCGAGCAGCTTGCGCGCCGTCGAGCCAGTCCATGGTGAGCAGGCGCCCGGTGGAGAGCTCGGGCCAGACCTGCGGCACACGGATGGATTTTTCGCCGGCGAGCATGGCGCGGTAGAGCGCGATATGCTTGGCCTCGCGGACATAGTCGAGCTCTTCGCGCAGGCGCGCGCCGATCTCGTCGGCGATCTCGGAGGTGTCGATGCGCGGGATCGAAGCGCTTGCGGATGGCGAAGAGCAGTTGCAGCTGTTGCAGGTCGGCTTCGACCGCCGACTGCATGTCGGGATATTGCAGCTTGCAGGCAAGCTCTGTGCCGTCGTGCGCGCGGGCGCGGTGCACCTGACCGAGCGAAGCCGCCGCCGCCGGCTGATGCTCGAAGCTCTTGAATTTCTTTTCCCAGCCGGCGCCGAGCTCGGCCTGCATGCGCCGCTTGACGAAGGCCCAGCCCATCGGCGGCGCCTGGCTCTGCAGCTTGATCAGTTCGTTGGCGTATTCCGGCGGCAGCGCATCGGGAATGGTGGCAAGCAGCTGCGCCACCTTCATGATCGGCCCTTTGAGGCCGCCGAGCGCGGCGGCAAGCGCCAGCGCATTGGCGGCGCGGCTGCCGGACACACCGAGAAAGCGCTGCCCGGCCATGCGCGCAGCAACGCCGCCGACCTGGGTGCCGACCCGCGCATAGCGGCGCGCGCGGGCGGAGAAGCGGTTTTTCTCGCGGTCGTTGGGGGGCATTGGCGAACTCACCAGCACCATCTAATGCCGCTTCACGGCAAAGAAGGTGCGTCAGACTTCGGCCAGTTTCTCTGATCCAGCGGGCCAAGTTCTCCGCTGACTTCGCCGGCGGCAAGCGAGAGGATCATTGCCGCCGCATCAGGCTCGGGCACGATGAAATCGATGCCGTTAATGCCAAGGAACGTGTAGACCGCAAGCAGCGAGGTCCGCTTGTTGCCATCGACAAACGGATGATGGCGATGCCGTAACCATAAGCGGCGGCCAGTTCAGCCAATTGCGCGCTCTCATACGCCCATTTGTTGCGCGGCCGATCGAGCGCAGACTCAACATCCCTTGATCGCGCATCCCGGCAAGACCGCCGTGCACGGTCAGTTGCTCGTCGTGGATGGCGACGATCAGGGTGATCGTCAGCCATTCAGGCTCGCTCATTTCGCAAGCTCAGCGAGCGCATTCCGATAGAGTTCATTCCGCGCCGCGCGACTTCCATCGCCTTTTCAAATTTCGGATCGTGCGGCGTGAAACGAATTCCGCCTTCGGGTGTGAGTGTCGCGTAGAAACTGTCACCCGCGCTCAGGTTGAGGCGAGACATCAATTCCTTTGGCAAGATCATGCCCGTCGAATTGCCGATTTTCTTCAGCTGAACGACGCCAACAGGCGTACCGCGCGGATCAGCGTCAATCTTCTTCTCAACTGACATCGTAACCGTCTCCTCGTTATACAAAACGTATAACACAGGTAATACACTGCGTACAACAATATCAACTCATTGGCTTACAACGCTTTAATGGCATCGATGGCGGCACAGACGGCTCGCACCTCGGCGGCGTTGGCCGGCTCACCGCCCGCGGCTTGCACCAGTTGCACCGCCTCCTCCACCAGCCCGCGGTTGGTTTCGCGCACGCCCCAAGGTCGGTCTTCGAGGCCGACGCGAATGTGCCCGCCGCGTTCGACGGCAACCGGGATGAGCGGCCGGATATCGACGCCGAGGCCGGCGACCATCCACGGCGCGCCGGGTGCGACCTCGGAGAGCAGCGCCAGATGCGCGTCAAGAAAACGCTGCTCCGGCGGAAAGCCGAAGCAGAATTCATCCGCGAACATGAAGCGGTAGACCGGCGTCGGTACCTTCGGCATCGCCTTGGCGGTCGCGGCGCCAAGCCGCATGCAGCCGGCTTCATAGATCGCGTAGCTCGGTCGCACGCCGTATTGCGCAGCGATGCGCATGCCTTCGCGGAAGTGTTCGTCGGGATTGAAATAGGTGTAGCCGGCTTCGCCGCGGGCGATCTGGTCGAAGCGCGTGAACACCGCGGAGCCCGGATCGATCACGCCCCATTCGGCGAGGCCGTTTTGCGCCAGACGCTCGAGATGAACGTAGCGCTCGTGCGCGCTGCGCAATTCGCCGGCATAGCCGGAGCCGGTGATCGGCAAAGTCGGATAGACGATGGCGTCGACCTTGGCGCGGATGCCTTCGATGATCGGCGCGTAGATGTCGTAGTCGTCGCGCTGGCGTCCGGTGACGACGTCGTAGGCGTGCAGATGGATGATGGCGGCGCCGGCCTTGGCCGCGGCAATGCCGTCGGCGACGATCTCCTCGACCGAGATGGGGATTGCCGGCTGCCGCTCGCGGGTCCAGGCGCCGTTAAGCGCCGCTTCGATCCAGACTTTGGGCATGGCGCAAAGCCTAGCCCAACGTCTCCAGCTCGTCGATCAGATGCGCGATGACGTTCAAGCCACCGTCCCAGAATTTCGGGTCGCGGGCATCGAGCCCGAACGGCGCCAGCAGTTCTGAATGATGCTTGGTGCCGCCGGCCGAAAGCATCGCGAGATAGCGCTCGGCAAAGCCGGAGGCCGATTGCTCGTAGACGGCGTAGAGCGAATTCACCAGGCAATCGCCGAACGCATAGGCGTAGACATAGAACGGCGAATGGATGAAGTGCGGAATGTAGGTCCAGAACGTCTCGTAGCCTGTCCTTCAGCTCGATCGCCGGACCGAGGCTCTCGGCTTGCACCGACATCCACAATTCGCAGATCTTGTCGGCGGTCAATTCGCCGTTGCGGCGCTCGAGATGCACCTTGCGCTCGAAGCTGTAGAAGGCGATCTGCCGCACCACGGTGTTGATCATGTCCTCGACCTTGGCGGCGAGCATGGCCTTGCGCTGCTTCTTGTCGGTGGTCGCGGCGAGCAGCTTGCGGAAGGTGAGCATTTCGCCGAACACGGACGCGGTCTCGGCAAGCGTCAGCGGCGTCGGCGCCATCAGCGCGCCGTTGCGGCGCCGCCAGCACCTGATGCACGCCGTGGCCGAGTTCATGCGCGAGCGTCATCACGTCGCGCGGCTTGCCCTGGTAGTTGAGCAGCACGTAAGGATGCACCGACGGCACCGTCGGATGCGCGAAGGCGCCGGGCTGCTTGCCCGGCCGCACCGGGGCATCGATCCATTTCTTCTCGAAGAAACGGTCGGCGATCTCCGCCATTTGCGGCGAGAAGGCGCCATAGGCGGTGAGCACGGTCGCGCGCGCCGCGGCCCAGGGAATCGTGCGCTGCGCCACCTTGGGCAGCGGCGCGTTGCGGTCCCAATACGGCAGCCGTTTCTTGCCGAACCATTTGGCCTTCAGCGCGTAGTAGCGGTGCGACAGCTTCGGATAGGCCGCGCGCACCGACGCCACCAGCGCCTCCACCACCTCGCGCTCGACACGGTTCGACAGATGCCGCGCGTCGGCGACATCCTTGAAGCCGCGCCAGCGGTCGGAAATCTCCTTGTCCTTGGCGAGCGTATTGGTGATCAGCGCGAACGGCCGCAGGTTGGCCTTGAAGGTCTTGGCCAGCGCTTGCGCCGCCGCCTTGCGTTTCTTGCCGTCGGCGTCCTGCAACAGATTGAGCGTCGGCTCGATCGCCAGCTCCTTGCCGCCGATCCTGAAGCGCAGGCTCGCGATCGTGTCGTCGAACAGCCGGTTCCAGGCGGAATAGCCGGTCACCGATTTTTCGTGGAACAGCTCCTCGACGCGGTCCTCGAGCTGATACGGCTTTTCCTTGCGCACGTCCTCGATCCACGGCCGGTAATGGCCGAGCGCGGGATCGGCCATCGCGGCCTCCAGCGCCGCATCGTCAACGCGGTTGAGCTCGAGGGTGAAGAACAAGAGGTGCAGCGAGGCGGCGGTGAGGCGCTCCTGCACGTCGCCATAGAATTTGGCGCGCACCGGATCGGTCGAATTGCCGGCGTAGACGAGCGACGCATACGAGCCGACGCGGCCGAGCCTGTCGTCGAGCAGCCTCGTAACGCCTGACCGCAGCGGCAAGCGCGGCTCCTGCGCCCTGCCCCGCCGCCATGGCGGCGAGCTTGCCCTTGAAGTCCCGCTCAAAACCGATGCAATCGCTGTCGGCCTGTTCGAGGTCGCGCTTGAGCGCGGGGCTGTCGATGCCTGGGTAGAGGTCGTTGAGGTTCCATTCCGGAAGGCCGCCGAGTTTCGGGCCGGACCGGGAGGCCTTGGAAGCTTTTTTGCTGGATGTTCTGGGCATGGGCACGGGGCCTCGAGAGGAACAACGAAGATCGGCGGTCAGGGCGGTATCTAGGGCATCCTCAATGACGAGGCGATGGCGGCCATCCAATTTTTCAACATGGCGGCACGGCCCGCCTTGTTTGCCCGCTTAAGGCCCCATTAAGCAAGACCGGCGACATTGCTCCAAATCGGTACACCGTTTGGAGTGCGCATGTCCGCAGTGGTGCTTGTCGTCGATGACGATCCGGTGCAACGCCGCCTGATCGACAACATGGTCAGCCGCTTCGGCTACAAGGCGTTGCTGGCGGACAGCGGCGAGGCCGCGCTCCACCTCCTCATCGGACCCCACAAGCAGCCGGTCGATTGCCTGGTGCTCGACCTGGTGATGCCCGATCTCGACGGGCTTGGCGTGCTGGCGCGCATGCGCGAGGCAGGCTGCGACATTCCGGTCATCGTGCAGACCGCGCATGGCGGCATCGACAACGTCGTGTCGGCGATGCGCGCCGGCGCGTCCGATTTCGTGGTCAAGCCGGCAAGCCCGGAACGCTTGCAGGTTTCCTTGCGCAATGCGCTGGCCAGCAAGGCGCTGGCCGGAGAACTGCGCCGTCTCACGCGCAGCCGTGACGGCACGCTGACCATGGCCGACATCGTCACCCGCTCGGCGACGATGCGCCGGGTGCTCGCGGCGGCGGAGAAAGCCGCGGGCTCCACCATTCCGGTCCTGATCGAAGGCGAGTCGGGCGTCGGCAAGGACATGATCGCGCGCGCCATTCACGGCTCGAGCGAGCGCCGGGCCAAGCCTTTCGTCGCAGTCAATTGCGGCGCCATGCCGGAGAACCTCATCGAATCGATCTTGTTCGGCCACGAGAAAGGCGCCTTTACCGGCGCTACGGAAAAGCACGCAGGCAAATTTGTCGAAGCCGACAGCGGCACGCTATTTCTTGACGAAGTCGGCGAACTGCCGCTCGCGGCGCAGGTCAAATTGCTGCGCGCCCTGCAGGATGGCGAAGTCGAACCGGTCGGCGGCCGCCGGCCGGTGAAAGTCGATGTGCGCATCATCTCCGCCACCAATCGCGATCTCATCGCCGATGTGAAGGCCGGACGCTTTCGCGAGGATCTGTTCTATCGCCTGCACGTGTTTCCGATTTCGGTGCCGCCACTGCGGCAGCGGGCGGAGGACATTCCCGAACTGGCGCGGCATTTCCTCGCCCGCTTCGCGGCGGAAGAAGGCAAGCCCGTGCGCGCGATTGCGCCGCAGGCCGTGCAAATGCTCGCCGCGCACCGTTGGCCGGGCAATGTGCGTCAGCTCGAGAACGCCGTCTTCCGCGCCGTGGTGCTCGCCGAGGCCGAGGAGGTCGGCGTTAACGAGTTCCCGCAGATTACCGCGCAATTCAGCGAGCCCGTCCATTATTCCGGCGCCCATGCCGTTGCCGATGCGCCCGCGCTGTCGACCTGGTCGGCGACACCGGCCCATACCGCACCAGCGTCCGCGTTAACTAACAGCGGACCGACGCTGCCGTTGACCGACGCGCAGGGCGAGGTTCGCGCCCTTGAGGAGATCGAAAGAGACGTCATCCGCTTCGCCATCGCGCATTATCGCGGGCAGATGTCGGAAGTCGCACGGCGGCTGCAGATCGGACGCTCGACGCTTTACCGTAAGCTCGACGGGCTCGGACTCGACGGCGGTGCGGCCGACAGCAAAGAAACGGTGACGGCGAAATGATGGAGACGGGCGTTTAACCATGCGCTCGTCCGCGTTAGCCGTGATGCAAGGTAAACGTTAAAGCCCACCGAAATTCATTCGTCCGCTTGCGCGATCGGCCGCATATTGGCGATGCAGCCGTAGGCGTGGCGTCGCAACCGCGTCGCGCTCCATCGCTGCGCGTGGCGTAGACGTTTCGGAGTGCTTGTAGTGCGTAAGCTTCGGTTCGACCGTCTGCTTGCCGGCACGATGCTGGCGCTGATTGTCGCCGCACCCGGCCTTGCCGCCGCCGCGCCCAATCAGACTGAATCCGCCGCGCCGGCCGGCAGCGGCCCCAGCGCCAAAGGCGCGCCGGGCAAAATGCTTTCCGCCAGCGATTTGCAGATCAGCGAGAAGCTGCGCGAAATTATTGCCTCGAAGCAATTCGATAGACGCATCGAACGCGCGGCAGACCGCAAAGCGGTCGAGAGCTTCTATGCCGCGCGCAACTACGCGCCGCTATGGACCACCGACGGCGCGCTCAATGCCCGCGCCAAGGCGACGATCGCCCGGCTGAAAAACGCGGCCGCCGACGGCCTCGACGCCGCTGATTATCCGCTGCCGGCCTTCGGCGATTTCTCAAGAGCCGAGCAGCTCGCCGAGGGCGACATCACGCTCACCAAATCGGTGCTCATCTTTGCCCGGCAACTGGCCGTGGGCCGCATCGCGCCGACCCGCGTGTTCGAGCAGGTCGACTATGCCGACCACACGCCGGACCCGTCCGACATCTTGAAGAAACTCGCCGACGCAGGCGACGTCGATGCCGTCTTCGACGCTGTCAATCCGCCGGACCGCGGCTTCAATGAGCTCAAGGACAAACTCGCCGCGCTGCGCGCCAATACCGGCGCCGGCCAGTCCGACAACCGTATCCCCGAAGGCGCGGTGATCAGGCCGGGCCGCAAGGATGCACGCGTGCCGGCGTTGCGCGAGCGGCTGAGTGTCGGCGGCCAGCCGAACGACCTCGTTTATGACCGCAAGCTGTACGACGCCATCAAGCGCGTGCAGGCACGCGCCGACCTCAGGCCGACCGGTACCATCGACGCCCAAACCCTCGACGCCATCAACGGACCGCGGCCCGGGCTCGTCGTCGACCGCGTGATCGCCAATATGGAGCGCTGGCGCTGGCTGCCGCGCGACCTCGGCCACACTTATGTGATGGTCAATATTCCGGACTATACGCTCAAGGTCGTGCACGACCATCAGGTCGTGTGGCAGACCAAAATCGTCGCCGGCAAGCCGCAGACGCCGACGCCGCTGCTGAGCGCGTCGATGGACATTGTTCTGGTCAATCCGTCCTGGTACGTGCCGCAATCGATCATCCAGAACGAGTTGCTGCCGCGTTACGCCAGCGACCCGCAGATCTTCGACCGCATGGGCCTCGAAGTGAGCCGCGGCGCCGACGGCAATATCAACGTGGTGCAGCCGCCGGGCGCGGCGAACGCGCTCGGCCGCATCAAATTCAATTTCCCCAACAAGTACCAGGTCTATTTGCACGACACGCCGGAGAAGCGGTTGTTCGCCGCCGACAAGCGCGCTTTCAGCCATGGCTGCATGCGCGTGGAAAATCCGACCAAGTTCGCCGAGATCATGCTGCATCTGGGCATGCGCGGGACGACACCGAACGCGCAGCAGCTTAACGACCAGTTCGGCCACGACGAGCGGACCTACAAGTTCACCGACCGGCCGGCGGTGTACCTGACCTATCAGACCGTCTTTGTCGACGACGCCGGAAAATTACAGACCCGCGACGACATCTATGGCATTGACGCCCGCATCCGCTCCATCCTGCACGGCGACGAGCGCCGCATCGCTGACGTGGCGCCGCCGCCGGACCCCAAGCGCGACGCCGCCGTCATCAAGAGCAGCCGGGAGATCCTGAGCCGGGTGGAGCGGCGCGAGGCACAGGATCCGCTCGTATTCTTCGAACAGCTGTTTCGCTAACAGCCGTTGACTTAAGCTAACTGCTGCAATGTCCAGCCATTGCATTGAGCGGTCCCATTTTGGGGCGGAAAGTTCCACGTCAATTCCCTCTAATGAATCCACACCTTGGCCATTTTCGGCCATTTTCGCTGGCTAATGAGGAAGCCTGTGGGGAGCCCCGGGTAAGGGGGCCTTAACCCTTCCGGTTAACACTGCGTGGTCGTCGCTCGACGGCCCGGCTGGGGGACGTGGTGGCGGCGGCTGTGGGACGGCGATTTTCACGGAAGCATGCAGTGTTGAGTGCGGCGCGAAGGCGTTCTGTTGCCTTGTGCTTGATCGGCGCCGGCGCCCGACTGGGCGTGGCTGCGCTGTTTCTGCTCGGCGCCAATGACGCGCTGCAGAACGCGGTCGCCGAGGGCGACACCCGCACCATCTCCTTCCATCACGTCCATACCGGCGAAGACATCACCGTCACCTACAAGCGCAACGGCCGTTATGACGAGGCGGCGCTGCAGAAGCTCGACTGGTTCATGCGCGACTGGCGCAAGGAACAGGAGATCCACATGGATCCGCACCTGTTCGACTTGCTGTGGGAGACCGATCGCGAGGTCGGCGGCAAGGAGCCGATCCAGGTGATTTGCGGCTTTCGTTCGCCGGGCACCAACGCCATGTTGCGCGAGCGCTCGACCGGCGTGGCGCAGTTCAGCCAGCACATCAACGGCCAGGCGATCGACTTCTACATTCCCGGCGTGCCGCTGGAAAAAATCAGAGAGGTCGGACTGTGGCTGCAGCGCGGCGGCGTCGGCTTCTATCCGACCTCGGGCTCGCCCTTCGTCCATCTCGACACTGGGTCGATCCGCCATTGGCCGCAGATCGCGCGCCAGGAGCTGGTGAAGATTTTTCCGGACGGCCGCACGGTTCACATCCCATCCGATGGCCACCCCCTGCCCGGCTATAAATTGGCCCTTGCCGAAGTCGAGCGTCACGGCGCGGCGCCGTCGGAAAAATCGCTCGAAGCCGCGCGCGAAGCCGGCGTGATTACGGCGAGCGATGAGCAATACGCCATGGAGGTGCCGAAGCGGCGCAGCCTGCTGGCGCGATTGTTTGGCAGCGGCAAGGACAGCGACGAGATTGGCAAGCCCGCGCCCAAACGCGCGCGCACCATCCTCGCCAGCCTGAATCCGGTGCGGCAAGCGGTTGCCGCCGAGCGCAACGTGCCGTTGCCGGCGGCGCGGCCGGTTCCCGCCGCGGCTGCGCCCACGCAAGAGGAGACCTTCGTGACCGCGTCGCTGGGCAGCAATTGGCACGGCAAGGTCGAGAAGGGCGCGGATATGCGGGCGCCGGTCGACATTGCCGCCGCCGCGCCAACCGTCCTCGCCTTCGCAGAAGAGACGCCAATGCCGATTCCGGCTCCGGCACGGGTGCGGCCGATGGGGTCGAACCTGCCGCGGCTGCCGAGGGAAGCGACGATGATCCCGGCGTCGAGCGGCTCGACCGTGATGACGGCGTCGGCGCTCGCCGGCGGCAAGGCCAATTACGACAGCCCCTGGCTGCGCGCCGCCATGCTGACGCCGAGCGTGAGCGGCGTGATGACGGTGAGTCACGCCGGCGAAAGCTTCAACGCCAAGGCGCTGGAGCCGCTGCTGAAGAAGCCGTCGATGTCGCTGGCAATGGCGTTCTCGGCCGATCCGAATTACGGAATGGTCGCCGACCGCTTCAGCGGCCGTGCCGTCGTGTTCCTGGCGACCGCGACCTTCACGCGGCAGACGCTATCGATGCGCTGATCGCGATGCGTCGATCAAGCCGGCTATCCACAAACGATGCATGGAAATGCAGTTTCAGTGCCCCTCAATTAATTCACGGGACAGTTCACGCACTCTGGTCTTGGCGACCTTATAAGCGCTTCTTCCGAGGGCGGTTGCCCGATAGACACGGCGAAAGCTACGCCCGACAGAACGCCGTTTCGATTTGAGATATCCCCTGCGCTCCATGGCGCTTAGCATCGGATAGAGCGTTCCCGGGCCGATCGAATAGCCGTGGCGGCCAAGCTCACGAATCATCCACTGGCCATAGACTTCGTCACCCTCGACCGCATGAAACAAAATGTGCAGTCTGACCAAGCCCCGCAACAGGTCTTGGTGTTTCATTGCGTCCGGCATGAATTTGATCTTGAGAATTGGGAAATCAATTTTCGCAAAGTGCATTCACCGCAACAGAGGCACCCGCCACTGGTGGCTGCCGGCGGCAATAAGCCGTATTCGCTGTTAAATCAATACGTCGGTGCGTGATCTGCGCCCACGGCTCACGATTCTGCCAGGGTTTCCATCCGACTCGCGTCGGCCCGAACGCGCTTTGAGCGCATTCGAACCGGCAGCCGCAGACCATTCAGGTCATCAATTCGACCTGTCGAAACACCTCATGGCTTATCCGAGAGCGGAGCCAATGAGGCCTTCGGAAGCTGGTATTTGATAAAGGGGAATCCATTGCTCGCGTGGCAGCCATTACAGCCCTCGATCCCTCGATTGAAAGCTGTCTTGAACGCCCTGAAGTCTTTGGCTTTGATCGTCTTGTCGAGCGGGTCCAAATAGGCTTGCTCAAAGGCCTTCAGGCCTGACGCCCGACCGGGTCGTGTGGTTTCTCCCACCTCCTGGATTTCGCGCGCTTCCTTGAGCATGTAGTCGGCGAGGCCCCAATTTCCTCCCTTCGCCGCGTAATACATATTCGTGTAACGCCCCGAATACTCGATCATGACCGTCCCCAGTCCGGGCTGGAGGTCGGCGAGCGCTTTCAGCTTCTCGTCAACGCTGCCTTTGTCTTTCAACCAATCCGGCGATTGCGCATAGCCAACTCCCCCCGCGAGCACCATCAGGCAACTTGTGGCGATGATTGTCTTGCGAACGCCAAACATAGGCTCCTCCCATTCATGAAAAGGTCGTTGCTACGAAATTCGATATCGAAAAGCGATATATCATATTGACAGTGTATCAAGTAGGCAAATCACGGACTTGATTCAAATCAAATCCGAGAATTTCAATGCATATGAGCGAGATGATGTCTCGGCTGGATTGGGTTTGGGTCAGAAGCGGCAGCGGCGGCGCATTCGCGCAATGTCTACTAACTGCCCGCATCAGTGAAATCCGTCGGCACGACGGAGATGTCCGCTTTGGATCGACGCCGTTGAAAGGGGATTTTGCAGAATCGGTCGCGCAACATTGATTCAGAATCGCGACCGCCTGAGCGATTTCAATGCAAATAACGCCGGTCGAATTCTATTGTGGCGTCCCCGCGAAGGCGGAGGCCTATATGCCGTGCGTTCTCGAAAGGTGAGGGATTACGGCTCCCGCGCCTCGCTCGCCCGGGACAACAGAAATCAGTTCAACATCCCCAGCGCGTTCATGTACATCTCGAGCACGGCCTGTTCTTCGCGGCGCTCGTCGGTATCCTGCTTGCGCATGCGCACGATGCTGCGCAGCGCCTTGACGTCAAAGCCGGTGCCCTTGGCCTCGGCATAGACGTCGCGGATGTCGTCGGAGGTCGCCTTCTTTTCCTCTTCCAGCCGCTCGATGCGCTCGATGATGGCCTTGAGCTGATCCTTGGCGAAGCGGTGGGTGTGTTCTTCTGTTGTGGCCGCGGCGGTGGCAGGCATCGAGATTCTCCTGAATGAACGAAGCGGTTTCCCGCCATTCATACGGAGAAATCCGGCTTCGGGGACGCGTCGTCAGCGCGAAGCCCCCGACATCCACACCTGTGCATAAGGTTTAGTGCTTGGCGCTTGCCTTTTCGAAGGCCACCTTCTGCTCCGGCGAAGCGTCCTTCTGGTGTTTCGCCTGCCATTCCTTGTACGGCATGCCATAGACGATTTCGCGACTTTCATCTTTGCCCATGGCGACACCCTTGGCATCGGCAGCATCCTTCATCCAGTTCGACAGGCAATTGCGGCAGAAGCCGGCGAGATTCATCATGTCGATGTTCTGCACGTCGGTGCGCGAGCGCAAATGCTCGATCAGGCGCCGGTAGACGGCGGCTTCGAGCTCGGTGCGGGTCTTGTCGTCCATGGCGGCCATCCTTTGTCCCAGCCAAGATAATGCCGCCTCGCGGCGCTTGCCATAGGCCGAAAAACCCGCCGTATTGTCTTCATGGTTGGTGATTTGGCCGGGCACCGCGCGTTTCTGCAGACGCTGTACCGCGCCGCGGTCGCCGCGGCGCATCCCTCGACCTGCCTGCCGCCGCTATTGCCGCAGCCGCCGCAGCGTCGGCTGATCCTGCTCGCCGCCGGCAAGGCCGCCGGCTCGATGGCAGAAACCGCCGAAGGCTTCTACCTCGACCGGCTGAAGCTGCCGCCGCACCGCCTCGCAGGCCTGGCTGTGGCCCGCCACGGCTACGGGCGGCCGACGCGTGTCGTTGAGATGATCGAAGCCGGGCATCCGATCCCCGACGCCGCCGGCCTCGAAGCCGCCGAGCGCGCGCTCAAGCTTGCCGAAAGCGCGGGCGATGACGACCTGGTGCTGGTGCTGATCTCGGGCGGCGCCTCTGCCAACTGGATCGCGCCGGCGGCCGGCGTGTCCTTCGCCGACAAGCAGGCGGTGACGCGCGCGCTGCTGCGCTCCGGCGCCAATATCGGCGAGATCAACACCGTGCGCAAACATCTCTCGCGCATCAAGGGCGGGCGGCTGGCGCGGCACGCTTATCCGGCGCGGCTGGCGACGATCGCAATCTCAGACGTGCCGCACGACGACCCCTCGGCGATCGGCTCCGGCCCGACGGTGCCCGATCCGACCACGCTTGCGGATGCGCGCGCCATTGCCGCCAAATACCGGCTCGACATTCCCGACAGCATCGCCCGCGCGCTCAACGAGCCGAACAACGAATCGCCGAAGCCCGGAGACAGGATTTTCGCAAATACCAGCTTCGCGCTCGCGGCGCGGCCGGCCGATTCCATACGCGCCGCGGAAGCGGCCGTTCGCGCCGCCGGATATGATTGCGTCTCGCTCGGCGATCAGGTCGAAGGCGAGGCGCGCGAGGTGGCCGCGAGCCAGGCCAAGCTCGCCCACGACCTGCGCGCGCAGGGCAAGCGTGCCGTCATCCTGTCCGGCGGCGAGCTTACCGTGACCATGCGCGGCCAGGGCCGCGGCGGGCCCAACCAGGAATATGCGCTGGCGCTGGCCGTCGGCCTTGCCGGCATGAAGGCGGTTGCGGCGCTGTCCGCCGACACCGACGGCACCGACGGTGGCACGGGTGACCCGAATGACCCGGCTGGCGCGCTCGTCGATGGCGACACCGTCGCGCGGGCCAAAGCCCTCGGCCTCGATCCTGCCGCCTTTCTTGCCGACAACAATTCGACCGGATTTTTCGGCCCGCTCAAGGACTTGCTGATAACCGGTCCGACCTACACCAACGTCAACGACTTCCGCGCCATCGTCGTTGACAGGCCTTGACCGGTCACGCGACAACCCAAGCCCAAGACGAATCTGACGACATCGTGACAGTTTTGCCTCGCCAATCTATGCGCCGCATCACCGCGTCGATCGCGCTCGCCGGCTTGCTGCTCGCCGGCTCGGCGCATTCTGCGCGCGCCGATTTTCGCCTCTGCAATAACACCGGCAGTCGCGTCGGCGTGGCCATCGGTTATAAGGACGCCGAGGGCTGGACCACGGAAGGCTGGTGGAACGTGTCGGGGCGATCCTGCGAGACGCTGCTGCGCGGCAACCTGGTTGCACGCTACTATTACATCTATGCGGTCGATTATGACCGCGGCGGCGAATGGTCGGGAAAGGCCTTCATGTGCACGCGCGAAAAAGAATTCACCATTCGCAGCACCGAAAATTGCCTCGCCCGCGGCTATGACCGCACCGGCTATTTCGAGGTCGACACCGGCGAGCAGCGCTCGTGGACGGTGCAGCTGACCGACACCGCCGAACAGGCCCCGGAAAAGCCGCTGCTGCCGCGCCTGCCCGGCCCTACACGCGCGCCGCTGGTGCAACCGCCGAACGCGGGCGGCAAGAAATGAAAAAGCAATGAGACGCCTGCGCCGCGCCAAGATCATCGCCACGCTGGGGCCGGCCTCCTCCGACCCGCAAATGATCGCGCGGCTGTTCGCCGCCGGCGTCGACGTGTTCCGCATCAATATGAGCCACACCAGCCATGAGCGCATGCGCGAATTGGTGGCGGCGATCCGCGGCGCCGAGGAGGACAGCGGCAGGCCAATCGGCATCCTGGTCGACCTGCAGGGACCGAAGCTGCGGCTCGGCAGCTTCGCCGGCGGCTCGGTCGTCGTGAAAAAGGGCGACACCTTCGTCCTCGATTCCGATGCTGCGCCGGGCGATGCGGCGCGCGCTTTTCTGCCGCATCCGGAAATCTTCGCCGCGGTCGAGCCCGGGCACACTTTGTTGATCGACGACGGCAAGGTGCGGCTCACCGTCACCACGGCCGAGCCCAAGCGCATGGCCACGCGCGTCGAGATCGGCGGCAAATTATCCGACCGCAAGGGCGTGAGCCTGCCGGACTCGACCATTCCGTTTTCCGCCCTCACCGCCAAGGACCGCTCCGACCTCGAAGCCGCGCTCGACACCGGCATCGACTGGGTGGCGCTGTCCTTCATCCAGCGGCCGGAGGATATCGCGGAAGCCAAGAAGATCACGCGCGGCCGCGCCGCGGTGATGGCCAAGATCGAGAAGCCGCAGGCGGTGCACCGGCTCGCAGAGATCCTGGAACTTGCCGACGCGCTGATGGTGGCGCGCGGCGATCTCGGCGTGGAAATGCCGCTGGAGAAGGTGCCCGGCGTGCAGAAGCAGATGACGCGCGCCGCGCGCTCGGCCGGCAAGCCGGTGGTGATCGCGACGCAGATGCTGGAATCGATGATCAATTCGCCGGTGCCGACGCGCGCCGAGGTTTCCGACGTTGCCACCGCCATATTCGAAGGCGCCGACGCGGTGATGCTGTCGGCGGAATCGGCGGCCGGGCAATATCCGGTGGAAGCGGTGGCGATGATGAACCGCATTGCCGAGGAGGTCGAAAGCGATCCGACCTATCGCACCATCATCAGCTCGCAGCGGCCGCCGCCGGAGGCGACCGGCGCCGACGCCATCGCCGATGCGGCGCAGAATATCGCCGATACGCTCGATCTTGCCGCGGTGATCTGCTGGACCTCGTCCGGCTCGACCGGTCTGCGCATGGCGCGCGAGCGGCCGAAGCCGCCGATCGTGGCGCTGTCACCGAACATCGCCACCGGGCGGCGGCTGTCGCTAGTGTGGGGCGTGCATTGCGTGATCACCGAAGACGCGCACGACCAGGATGACATGGTCGAGCGTGCGAGCCGCATCGCTTTCAAGGAAGGTTTCGCCAAAGCCGGGCAGCGGGTGATCATCGTCGCCGGCGTTCCGCTGGGCACGCCGGGCGCGACCAATATGCTGCGCATCGCCTATGTCGGGGCGGAAGCGGCGGATAACTAGATGTCCCGACCCTCGACTTTTTCCGACAGCGTCTTCACCAGCTCGGGAATGCGTTGCAGACGCGGATAGATGTCGAGCGCACGCCGGTACGCGTCGAGCGCGCGTCGATCGTCACCGATGTCTTGCAGAATGAGACCAAGTCCGGACAGCGCGCCGAAATGGCGCGGCTCGCGGCGCAGGACTTCGGCAATATCGTGCAGCGCGCGACCGTATTCCTTCTTCATGTAGTAGAGCGTCGCGCGCCGATTCCAGGCCTCGACATAACCGGGTTTGATCTTGACCACGGCGTCGAGCAGCTTGATCGCCACGTCGACATCCTTTTTCTCAATCGCGGTCCTGACCCGGCTCATCAAGAGATTGGTGGTGTCGCTGCGCGAGATCGACCATACCGCCCAGATGCGTTCCTCGACCGCCTTGGCGGTGACGTCATCCGGCGCGGCCTTCAGCGCGCCGAACAGAAAATCGAGGTTGTGCGTCTGGTTGCCGTGGCGGACAAAGGGCAGCTTTTTCGGCGGCTGCGGAAGGTCGTCCGGTCCGGCAATCGCGGACGCGGCGGGCACCGCGGCAAGCAGCGCGGCCAGGATGACAAGCTGGAATCGACGGCGCATCGGTAAAGTCTAGTCTCTCCACCGGGTAAGGCAAATCTGCGGCAATAAGGCGGGAGCCTTGGCTCGCGAGATCAGGCTTGAATTAGCCTTGGCGCGCCTTGAAGCGGCGGTTCGTCTTATTGATGATATAGACGCGGCCTTTGCGCCGCACGATGCGGTTGTTGCGGTGGCGGCCGCGCAAGGATTTGAGCGAATTACGGACTTTCATGACAATCTCGGGGATGAATGGGTTGGCCGCGGTTCTAGTCAGCCCACTCCGCTCTGTCAACGCGACTTGCCCAACCAGCCTCGTCCTACCGGCTTCGGCTTCGCAAGCCATTCGTGCGAAGGCTGCCGCGCCGTAGCCTTGGCGAAGCCGGGTGCGCTAGGGTTCCGTGCCGGGGGAACTCATGCAGCACAGTACCGACCGTTTTCTCACCACGCATACCGGCAGCTTGCCGCGGCCGGATGACCTCATTCGCATGATGTACGCCAAGGAAGAAGGCGTGCCGGTCGATACGGCGGCGCTTGCCGAGCGCGTGCGCATGGCTGTCGCCGAGGTGGTGAAAAAGCAGGCTGCCGCCGGCGTCGACCTGATCAACGACGGCGAAATGTCGAAACCGAGCTATGCGACCTATGTGAAGGACCGGCTCAACGGCTTCGGCGGCACCGGCAATACTTTCGTTTATCAGGATCTCGCCGCCTTTCCGCGGTTGGAAAAGCGCGTGTTCGGCGATCCGGGGCGCTCGCGACGCAAGACGCCGGCCTGCAATGCCGCCGATCAGCGTGCGCGACACAAAGGCCGCGCAGGTCGATGCCGACAATCTCAAACGTGCGCTGGCCGACGTCAAAGCCGTCGGCGGCTTCATGAGCGCGGCCTCGCCCGGCGTGGTCTCGCTGTTCTTCCGCAACGATTATTACAAGGATTTCGAGACTTATATTTACGCCATCGCCGAGGCGATGCGGCACGAATACGAGACCGTGACCAAGGCCGGTTTCGTCCTGCAGATCGATTGTCCCGATCTCGCCATGGGACGGCACATCCAATACGCCGACCTGAGCCTGGCGGACTTCCGCAAGCGCGCGCAGCTGCACGTCGAGGCGCTCAATCAGGCGCTAAAGAATATTCCGCCCGAACAGTTGCGCATGCACGTCTGCTGGGGAAATTACGAGGGCCCGCATCACTGCGACGTGCCGCTTGCCGATGTCATCGACATCGTGTTCACGGCGCGGCCGAGCGCAATCTCTTTCGAGGCCGCCAATCCGCGCCACGCGCATGAATGGACGCTGTTCGAGCGGGTGAAGCTTCCCGACGGCAAACTGCTGATCCCCGGCGTGATTGAATCGAAATCGAATTTCATCGAGCATCCGGAATTGATCGCGCAACGCATCGGCCGCTACGCCAAGCTCGTCGGCCGCGAGAACGTCGTCGCCGGCTCGGACTGCGGCTATGGTACCTGGGTCGGGCAAGCCGCCGTCGATCCCGATGTGGTCTTCGCCAAGCTCAAGGCGATGGCCGACGGCGCAGCGCTCGCAACCAAACAGTTTTGGAAATAATCCCTATGCAAAATCCCCAGCTTGGGGAAAATCGTGTCAGCAAGGCTGACCTATATCCCGCAGTTTTGTCGATTTTTAATCACGGCGTCGTGACTAGCCGCGCAAAATACCCGGGCGCACTGTTAATTTGCAATGTCTGTTGGGGCGACAGTGGCGTTGTCGGCGACGCGCGAACAGCTTTTGCGCGACATGGAATCAATTCCGGGCGGCACGTTCCGCATGGGGTCGGATAGGCATTACGCGGAGGAAGCGCCGGCCCACAGCGTCACAGTTGATACGTTCTGGATCGATCGCACACCGGTTACCAATCGGCGGTTCAAGAACTTCGTCCGCGCCACTGGATACGTCACCACCGCTGAAATCCTGCCCGACCCGAAAGACTATCCCGGCGCGCTGCCGCACATGCTTTACGCCGGCTCGCTGGTGTTCACGCCCCCCGATCGGCCCGTCGATCTGCGCGACTGGTCGCAGTGGTGGCAATTCATGAAGGGCGCGAACTGGCGCCATCCTTACGGGCCCAAGAGCAACATCAACGCACTCGACAATCATCCGGTCGTGCACGTGTCATTTTGCGACGCGCAGGCCTACGCCACCTGGGCCGGCAAGAACTTGCCGACCGAGGCCGAATGGGAATTCGCCGCGCGCGGCGGCCTCGACGGCGCCGAATTTGCTTGGGGCGACGAGTTCACGCCCGGCGGCCAGCACATGGCCAATACTTGGCAGGGTGAATTCCCGCGACAGAACCTCAACAAGGACGGCTTCGAGCGCACCTCGCCTGTGACGGCGTTTCCGCCGAACGGCTACGGCGTCCACGACATGATCGGCAATGTCTGGGAATGGACCAGCGATTGGTTCACGCAGCGGCACGAGGCCGATGCGCCGAAGGCCTGCTGCATCCCGGAGAACCCGCGCGGCGGGCGCGAGGACGGCAGCTACGACCCGTGCCAACCCAACATCAGGATTCCGCGCAAGGTGATCAAAGGCGGCTCGCACCTGTGCGCGCCGAACTACTGCCGCCGCTACCGCCCGGCCGCGCGTCATGCGGAAGCGGTGGATACGTCCACCAGCCACGTGGGATTTCGATGTGTGGTGAGGGAGAAAACTTCGGAGAAAAAACTGCAACCAAGTGCGGAGTTCAGGTCATGAGAAGCTCCGTGATTGCTGATGATACGCCTCCAACGCCACAGAGAGATTCTACCGAACGCAATCTCAGCCGGCGGAGCTTGCTGCTGGCAGGCACAGTGATCGCTGCCGTGCTCGGAATTACATGCGCTACCTTAATTGCGCCAACACCGGCACTCGCCCAGCAGCCGGCGCGGCCCAATATCGTCATCATCTGGGGCGACGACATCGGCCAATCCGATATCAGTGCTTACTCGCGCGGCTTGATGGGCTTCAAGACGCCCAATATCGACCGTATCGCCCAAGAAGGCATGATGTTCACCGACTATTATGCGGAGCAGAGCTGCACTGCCGGCCGGGCTGTTCATTACCGGCCAATCCGGATTACGCACCGGCTGACCAAGGTCGGCTTGCCGGGCGCCAGTCAGACTCGAAGAAGACCCGACGATTGCCGAACTGCTCAAGCCGCTCGGCTATGCGACCGGACAATTTGGCAAGAATCATCTCGGCGACCGCAACGAGTTCTTGCCCACGGTTCACGGCTTCGACGAGTTCTACGGCAATCTCTACCACCTGAACGCCGAGGAAGAGCCGGAATTGCCGGACTACCCGAAAGATCCCACTTTCCTCGCCAAGTTCGGGCCGCGTGGCGTGATGGACTGCAAGGCCTCCGGCAGGGATGACCCGACGGTCGATCCGCGCTTCGGCAAGGTCGGCAAGCAGGTGTGCAAGGACACCGGCCCGCTGACCAAAGCGCGAATGGTCGGGATCGACGATGACACCGCCAACCGGGCCGTGGACTTCATCAAGCGTCAGAAAGAAGCCAACAAGCCGATGTTCGTTTGGGTGAACTTCACTCACATGCATTTCCGCACCCACACCAAGCCGGAGAGCATCGGCCAGTCGGGGCGTTGGCAGAGCCCATACCACGACACCATGATCGATCATGACAAGAATGTCGGACAGATTCTCAAGGCATTGGATGATCTGGGCATCGCGAACGATACCTTTGTCATGTACTCGACCGACAACGGCCCGCACATGAACAGCTGGCCAGATGCCGCGATGACGCCATTCCGCAACGAAAAGAATTCGAACTGGGAAGGCGCCTACCGGGTGCCGGCCATGGTGCGTTGGCCGGGCAAGATCAAGCCGGGTGAGGTGTCTAACGAAATCGTTGCCCACCTCGACTGGCTGCCAACCCTTCTGGCCATTGCCGGCGACACGCAGGTGAAGGACAAGCTGCTCAAGGGCTACAAGGTCGGCGACATGACCTACAAGGTCCACTTGGATGGCGACAACCTTGTGCCTTACCTGACCGGGCAGGCTCCCAAGACCCCGCGCGAATCGTTCCTGTACATCAATGACGACCAGCAATTGACCGGTCTGCGCTATGACAACTGGAAGCTCGTGTTCATGGAGCAGCGCGCCCGGGGAACGTTGGCCGTATGGTCGGAGCCTTTTACCAACCTGCGGGTTCCGAAGATCTTCAACCTCCGGACCGACCCGTACGAGCGGGCGGACGTCACCTCGAACACCTACTACGACTGGCTTCTCGATCACGCCTTCCAACTCGTCCCGGCGCAGGCCTACGTCGGCCAGTTTCTGGCGACGTTCAACGACTATCCGCAACGGCAAAAGGCGGCCAGTTTCAACATGGATGAAGTGATGGAGAAGCTGAAGGAAAGCGGCGGGTCGAAGTAGCGTCCGGCGCCAAATTGCTGCGGCCGATGCGATCGGCCGCAGCAGGGAGCGATGCGCAATGAGCTTCCTCGATGGATGAACTGGGAAGGAGACAAGCATCAGAGTCAAACTGACCGTTTTGCGCCGCCATTGTTGCACTCGCTGCGGTCAACGCGGCGGAGGTGCGGTAGCAGGCCCAGTTTGCGGCGGGCGCGGCCGTACCGGTCACCTCCGGCGAAGCGCTGGCCGGTCCAATCTTCGTCGAAGCGAGGGTTTGCAATGAATCTGATAGCCAGACGGACACTGCTGTCTGCGCTGTTCTGTGCGGCGCTCAGCGGGTTGGCGGTCGAAGCGGCACGCCCGCAATCCGATCCACTTCCGTCCTGGAACGATAGCGCGGCAAAGAAATCCGTCGTGGATTTCGTCGCGCGCACCACCGCGCCCGGCGGACCGGATTTCGTGGCCGTCCCGGAGCGCATCGCGGTGTTCGACAACGACGGCACGCTGTGGGCCGAGCAGCCGATGTATTTCCAGCTCGCATTCGCCATCGACCGCGTCAAGGCGCTGGCGCCGCAGCATCCGGAGTGGAAGACCAAGCAGCCGTTCAAGGCGCTACTGGAGGGCGACAAAAAGGCCGTGGCGGCGTCCGGAAAAGACGGACTTCTGCGGATCATCGCGGCGACTCATGCCGGCATGACCACTGAAGAATTCACCAAGACGGTTGCCGACTGGATCACCAGCGCCCGGCACCCACGTTTCGATCGGCCCTATACCGAACTGGTCTATCAGCCGATGCTGGAGCTGCTCGCTTACCTTCGCGCCAACGGCTTCAAGACCTTCATCGTGTCGGGCGGCGGCATCGAATTCATGCGGCCCTGGACGGAACGCATCTACGGCATTCCGCCTGAACAAGTCGTCGGTTCCTCGGGGCAGACCCAATTTCGGCTCGGCGCCGACGGCAAACCGGCGTTGATAAAACTTGCGCAAATCGAATTTGTTGATGACGGGCCAGGCAAACCGGCGGGCATCAACCGCTTTATCGGCCGCCGGCCGATCTTGGCCTTCGGCAACTCGGACGGCGACCTGCAAATGCTGCAATGGACCGCCGCGGGCGGCGGCCTGCGTTTCATGGGGATCGTCCACCATACCGACGCCGAACGCGAATACGCCTATGACCGGGTCTCGCACTTCGGCAAGCTCGACAAGGCCCTGGACGAGGCCAAACGACAAAATTGGACCGTTGTCGATATGAAGAGCGACTGGCGCGTGATCTTTGCGCCAAAACAGAATTGACATTGTGGCCGACGACGCGGCCTAGCCGCGCTTGATGCGCCTGAAGACAAAACGCGGCACAAAGATCAGCACGCCGAGCAATGCCAGCGCGATCAGCGCATAGCGGATCTGGTGGGTGTCGCCTTCCATGACCTTTTTTCCGGCGAAACCGAGCCAGGTATAGGCAACCGTCGACGGCGCCATGAATACGACCGTCGCGGCCAGGTAGTGGAGGAAGGGAATGCGCGTCAGCCCGAGCAGATAATTGACGATGTTGTAGGGAAAGATCGGCACCAGCCGCACGAAGGCGACGAACTGCCAGCCCTCTTCATGGACGCTGCGCATGACGCTCTGCAGGCGCGGGCCGGCGCGGGCCTCGAGCCAGTCGCGCGCGATATAGCGCGCAACCAGAAACGCCAGCGCCGCGCCGAGCGTGCCGCCGATTAGGTCGAGCACGCTGCCGAGATACGGGCCGAACAGCGCGCCGCCGGTGAGATCGAAGATGCCGCCCGGAACCGCCGCGACGGTGGCGACGCCGTAGAGCAGCACGAAGCCGATCGGCGCCCAGATGCCAAGGCTCGCGACCCAGGCCTGCAACATCTCCGGCGTGATGCCGGCACGATAGGCCCAGATCGAGATGGATGCGCCGGTGATGATCAGCAGAACGACGAGCGCGAGAAGCCAGTGTCTTGGACGCGCCATCGCTGATCTTTGAGTGAAGTCCCGAAACAATGGTGGGTGCGACAGGGATCGAACCTGTGACCCCTACCATGTCAAGGTAGTGCTCTTCCGCTGAGCTACGCACCCTTTGGCGGATTTGGTCTTATCGGCTCCCCCCGGACGAGGCAAGCCGCCACCGCGGGCGTTACGCCGCCAGCATTTTCTGCACTTCGTTGACCAGTTCGCGCAGATGGATAGGCTTGGACAGCACCTTGGCGTGCTTGGGCGCGGTTGAATCGGCGTTGAGCGCGACCGCAGCAAAGCCGGTGATGAACATGATCTTAATATCAGGATCGAGCTCGGCGGCACGGCGGGCAAGCTCGATGCCGTCCATTTCCGGCATCACGATATCGGTGAGCAGCAGCTCGAACGGCTCCTCGCGCAGGCGTTGATAGGCCGATAGCCCGTTGTCGTAGGAGGTGACCTCAAAACCCGCATTTTGCAGCGCCTTGACCAAAAAGCGCCGCATATCGGTGTCGTCTTCAGCCAGCAGGATTTTCGACATACACACGCCCGAACCCGGCCGTGCGCCCCGACGGCCGGCCCAGATGTCCCATAAGACTTATGTCAGGTAAATATCGGGTGAACCTAAAGCATGGCTTGGCATTGCTCGCCGGCGCATGGACAATAGGCGGTATAAAGGGGTTGCAGCAGTGATAATCTCCTGTCAACGAACGCACCCAGCCAATGACCGCCGACGCCCAATGACTGCCAGCGCCCATGAGTGAAATCCGCGACGAGCTTGACCCGCCCTTTGAGATCGTCGAACCGGCGGCGTGCGAGGCCCCGGTGGTGTTTAACTCGCCGCACAGCGGCTCCACCTATCCGCGTGACTTCCTGGTCACGTCGCGGCTCGATATCGCGACGCTGCGCCGCTCCGAGGACAGCTTTGTCGACGACCTGATCACCGGCGTGGTCAAGCGCGGCTTTCCGATGATGCGCGCGCATTTCCCGCGTTGCTTTGTCGACGTCAACCGCGAGCCCTATGAGCTCGATCCGCGCATGTTCGAGGGCCGTTTGCCCTCCTTCGCCAATACCCGCTCGATGCGGGTTGCCGGGGGCTTGGGAACCGTGGCGCGGGTGGTCGGCGAGGCGCAGGAAATCTACGACCAGCGCATTCCCGTCGATGACGCGCTGCGCCGCATCGAGAGCCTCTATAAGCCCTACCACCGGGCGCTGCGGCGGCTATTCACCAGACTGCATCGGGATTTCGGCGCGGCCATGCTGATCGACTGCCATTCCATGCCGTCCACCGCCGGCCACCGCGACGACCGGCCGCGGCCGGAATTCGTGCTCGGCGACCGCTATGGCACCAGCTGCACCGGCGCCGTATCGGAAACCGTCGAAAAGACGCTGCGCGGCATGGGTTATACGGTGAGCCGCAACAAGCCTTACGCCGGAGGCTTCATTACCGAGCATTACGGCAATCCGGCCGCGGGCCTGCACGCCATCCAGCTCGAGATCAATCGCGGTCTGTATATGGACGAGCGCCGCTACGAGCGCTCGGGGGATTTCGGCAAGCTCGCCGCCGACCTGGAAATCCTGGCCGCCCGCCTTGGCGAGATTCCGCTGGAAGAGTTGCGACCCTACCGCGCCGCCGCTGAATAGCTTTTGCCTGCCAAAGCGCACTGCCACATCGACAAAAAAAGGGCCGCTCGCGTGTGCAAGCGGCCCAAGTCTAGGGAGGAAACGCCCAAGGAGGGCAGCGGTATCGCTACCGCATCGCAATAAGTTACACCGCGATGCACAAAAATCAAGGCGGTTTGCCCATAACCCCATGCTATTTATGCATAGCTCCATGCGCAATTCGGGCACTTCATTCCGCCTCAATGCGAAAATAGGCACCCGGGTGGTCTATTGGCGGCCCAGTGTTGCCCGGATGCCGCAGTCGGGCGCAGCGATTGCCGGCCGGGTCACTCTTCGATAGTCCGGGGCGCGGACCAGGCACACACCCATGACGGCAATCGATTTTGCGGCCTTTGTCGATGAGCTCGCCAGCGTCTCGGGCGAAACCATCCTGCCGTTCTTTCGCACTGCGCTGGTCGTCGAGAACAAGAAGGTGGGTGGCTTCGATCCGGTCACCGCCGCGGACCGTGCGGCCGAGGATGCCATGCGCGCGCTGATCCGCCGCAGTTTCCCCGACCACGGCATTCTCGGCGAGGAATACGCCGGCGAGCGCACCGACGCCGAATATGTCTGGGTGCTCGATCCAATCGACGGCACCAAGTCCTTCATCGCCGGCATGCCGGCCTGGGGTACGCTGATCGGGCTGATGCGGTTCGACGAGCCGGTGTTCGGCATGATGCACCAGCCGTTCATCGGCGAAAAATTTTCGGGCGACGGCGGCGCCGCGCGTTATCGCGGCCCGATGGGAAACCGTGACTTGCGGGTGCGCGACTGCGTCAGCCTTGCCGACGCACTGCTGTTCACCACCAGCCCGCTGCTGATGAACAGCAAGGATCGCGCTGCCTTCGCGCGCGTCGAGAAAAAAGCAAAGCTCTCCCGCTACGGCGGCGACTGCTACGCCTATTGCATGCTGGCGGCAGGGCTCATCGATCTCGTCATCGAGACCGAGATCAAGCCGCACGACATCGTGCCGCTCATTCCCATCATCACCGGCGCCGGCGGCATCGTCACCACCTGGCAGAACGGCCCGGCACAAGCCGGCGGCCGCATCATCGTCGCCGGCGATGCCCGCGTGCACCAGGCGGCCATGGAGATATTGAACAAATAGGCCCTGCGCCGACAAGAAGGCCGCCGATCGGTGGGCCACTATCTATTTTATTCTGCGATGGGTAAGGCTGACGTCAGCGCGGGTCGCCCTTTCTGCATTTTCAGAATTTCTTGCAGCGCCGTCGCCAGCCGCGCCGCATTGCACCTTATGCGGCCGGACGCTTGATCTTCCCGATGTCGAGCAGCCGCATCACGGCCTTTTCGTAATACGGTTCTGTGGTTCCGCTACGCACCTTGTGCAGGAAATATTTCTCGAACGCGACCTTGGCGACGTGCACCCAGCGCCCGCTCGACGCCCAGTTGACGTTGCGCGGCGGATTTTGCGGCATGGCGATGAAGGCCACGCCGGAATCGCCGAAATCGGCGAGACAGATCGCATTCCATGTTGCCTCGTGCGTCGCACCGACGCCCCGAACCAATTGGCCGATATTGAGCGCGGTCGCCGTCACCATGGATTCGATCATGAAACCGGTTTTCGGCACGCCGACCGGCACCGGGGTCTGTTCGACCGGCGCGATTGCGATGCACACGCCGACGCCGAACACGTTGGGGAATTTCGGGTTGCGCTGGTGCTCATCGGTGATGACGAAGCCGCGCGGATTGACCAAACCTTCGATACCGCGCAGCGCGGCGATGCCGCGGAAGGCCGGGATCAGCGACGAGAATTTGAATGGCAGTTCGTGCGTCTTCTTCGGCTTTCCGTCCTCGCCGACTTCGGTCACAAAGGCCTTGCCGGGTTCGAACTTGTCGACCTTGGCATTGGTGATCCATTTGATGTGGCGCTGCCGCATCTCCAATTCGAGCAGGCCGTTGGTATCGCCCACGCCGCCGATGCCGAGATGACCGATATAGGGTTCGGCTGTCACGAAGGTCATCGGCACCTTGTCGCGAATGCGGCGTTTACGCAGATCCGCATCCAGGATCATCGCGAATTCGTAAGCCGGGCCATAGCAGGACGCGCCCTGCACGGCGCCGACCACAATGGGACCAGGATTCTTGCAGAAGTCGTCCCAGCGGCTATTGGCGAGCATGGCGTGGTCGACATCGCAAACCGAATGCGTATTGCGCTCCGGACCGAAGCCATCGATTTCGTCGAAAGCCAGTTCGGGGCCGGTGGCAATGACCAGATAATCGTAGGCGAGCGAGGTCCCGTCGCCGAGCTCAACGCGATTTTCGCCCGGATGAACGCGGGCGGCACCGGCGGCGCTGAACTCAATGCCATGCTTGCGCATCACCGGGGCAAGGTGGATCGTGATGTCGTCCTTGGTTCGCCATTTCACCGCCACCCAGGGATTGGACGGAGTAAATTGAAACACCGGCTTGTTGGAAACGAGTGTGACGCGGTCCTCCTTGCGGACGGCATCCTTCACCTCATAGGCGCACGACACCCCACCGATGCCGCCACCCAGCACGACGATATGAGCCATCCCTGTTCCCTCCCGGCCGAATTCGCTTTTCAGAATTCTGCACCTAAACCCGCGATGACCGGGGCTCGCATTGATCTCTCTCAAACTGCAGGCCGCGGACGTTTAAGTCCGGCTGGCGCCGGCGGCGCCGTGCTTTACTGATGCGTCGTCGAAAGCGCAGCCGGCCTTGAGGCCGAGCTTGCGGAAAACGATGGCTGCCGGGCAAAAACCGGTGAATGCGGCCTGGATCAGATTGATCCCGACAAAGGCGGTCAGCAGCAGCCAATACGGGCTGACCAACCAAGCCAGCGCCAGGCTGACGAGCACCATCACCCCGGCGAAACTCATGACTGCGCGGTCGACGTTCATAGCAACCTCCTGTGCACGGGGGCTTGAGACCACGTTGCCCGGCCCCGGCGGGCGGCATTGACAAATATATACTGACATTCGTATATACGCAAGTATGAAGATAAAACCCGACAACATGTTGCTCGCCGCCGATGCGGCGAGCACGTTGCTGAAAGCGCTGTCCAACCGCCACCGCCTGATCATTCTCTGCCAGTTGACCGACAAGGCGCGCTCGGTCGGCGAACTGGCGGCGCTCTTGAAAATCCGCAACTCGACGGTGTCACAGCATCTCGCGCTGCTGCGCAAGGACGGGCTGGTCACGGCGCGGCGCGACGGTCAGACCGTGTGGTATTCGATCGGCAGCGAGCCGGCACGCGAACTCGTGCGCACGCTCTATCGCGTCTATTGCAGACCCGCGTCGGCTTGCGCGCCGAGGCCGCGCCGCCGCAAACCGGCATCGGCGCATCTTGCGCCAAATCAATGACGGATTTCGCGATCCGCGGGATCTGTCACGGATCATTTGAACGGGAAGCATGATGCGGATTGGTATTGTGATAACGGCCCTGGCCGCGCTGCTGGCGCGGCAAGCCCTCGCCGCCGACACCTTCACCGTCGAACCGAAATCGGTTGCCGACGAGAAGGCGGTCTTCGCGACCGTCGAGAGCGCCAATGTGGTTCCGGCGCGCGCGCGTATCGGCGGCACGGTAGCGGAGCTCAGCGTCAAGGAAGGCGACGAGGTCAAGCAGGGCCAGGTGGTTGCCACTGTCGGTGACGAGAAACTCGTCCTGCAGATGAAATCGCTCGATGCGCAGATTGCCGGCCTTGAGGCCCAGCTTGCCCAGACGCAGGACGATCTCAATCGCGCCGAGCAGCTTTTTGCCGGCGGCAACACGCCGAGAACGCAACTCGATGAAGCGCGCACCGCATTCAACGTGGCGACCAACGCCCATCGCGCACGCGTTGCCGAGCGCGCGGTGGTCGAGCAGCAGCTCAACGAGGGCAAGGTACTGGCGCCGACCGCAGGCCGGGTGCTGAAGGTGCCGGTGACCGCGGGCACGGTGATCCTCGCCGGCGAGCCGGTTGCCAGCATCGCCGAGCAGAATTTCGTGCTGCGCCTGCGCGTGCCGGAACGGCATGCCCGCTTCCTCAAGGCCGGCGATCCGGTCCGCGTCGACAGCGAGGAACTTGGCGCCAACGGTGCGAAATTCGGCACCATCCGTCTGGTCTATCCGCAGATCGAGGATGGCCGCGTCATCGCCGATGCATCGGTTTCGGGCCTCGGTGATTATTTCGTCGGCGAGCGCATCCGCGTCTGGGTTTCGGCCGGCGAACGGGAAAGCGTCATCGTGCCCGGCGCGTTCATCGTTACCCGCTTCGGCATCGATTACGCCGGCGTGCGCAAGGACGACAAGACGACAATCGACGTGCCGGTACAGCGCGGCCGGCAATTGCCACGTCCGGACATGCCCGACGCCCTGGAAATCCTTTCCGGCCTGAAGCCCGGCGACGTGCTGGTGCGGCCGTGAAACTCGGACTGTCGGGCCGCTTCACTCAGGGCACGATCCGATCCCCGCTGACGCCGCTCTTCCTGCTCGCGGCGCTCGCCGTCGGCCTGCTCGCGCTGCTCACCATTCCGCGCGAGGAAGAGCCGCAGATCAGCGTGCCGATGGTCGATATTCGCGTCAACGCCGATGGCCTGAAAGCGCCGGACGCGGTGGAGCTGGTGACCAAGCCGCTGGAAGCCATCATCAAGGGCATCGACGGCGTTGAGCACGTCTACAGCCAGACCGTGGACGACCGCGTCATGGTGACGGCGCGCTTCCTGGTCGGCACCAAGGCCGATGACGCCATCCTGCGCGTGCATGAAAAAATCCGCGCCAATCTCGACCGCATCCCGGTCGGCATCCCTGAGCCGCTGATCGTCGGCCGCGGCATCAACGACGTCGCCGTCGTGGTGCTGACGCTGTCGCCGAAGCCGGATGCTGCCGCCCGCTATACCGACAAGGACCTCTATCAGATTGCCGACCAGCTGCGCTCCGAGCTGGTGAAGACCGACAATGTCGGCTTGAGCTACATCTCCGGCGGTAATCCGCAGCAGATCCGCGTCGAGCCCGATCCGGAGAAGCTGGCGCTGTTCGGCGTCACGCTGCAGCAGCTGGTCGCCAAGGTGCGCGACGCCAACCGCTCGTTCGAGGCGGGTGCGGTGCGCGACAGCGGCATCATGCGCGACGTCGCCGCCGGGCAGACGCTGGCCGGCATTCCCGACATCGGGCTGCTGCTGGTGACCACGCGGGATAACCGTCCGGTCTATGTGCGCGACGTGGCCAAGGTCGTCATCGGGCCGAGCCCGGTCGAGCACCGCGTGTGGATGGACACAGCGGAGAAGGGCGGCCATTGGGACCGCGTGCCGGCCGTCAGCGTGGCCTTCGCCAAGCGCGCCGGCGCCAATGCCGTCGTTGTCGCCGAGCAATTGCTGGCGCGGCTGCAAGGCGTCGAAGGGCGACTGGTGCCGGCCGACGTCAATGTCGCGGTGACGCGCGATTACGGCGAAACCGCCAACGACAAGGCCAACGAGCTGCTGTTCCACCTTGGCCTGGCGACCGTGTCGATTGTCGTGCTCATCGCCTTTGCCATCGGCTGGCGCGAAGCACTGGTCACGGCTGTGGTGATTCCCACCACAATTTTGCTCACGCTATTTGCCTCCAAGGTGATGGGCTACACCATCAACCGCGTCAGCCTGTTCGCACTCATCTTCGCCATCGGCATCCTGGTCGACGACGCCATCGTCGTGGTCGAAAACATTGCCCGGCATTGGGCGATGAAGGACGGCCGCTCGCGCCTGCAGGGCGCGGTCGAAGCGGTGGCCGAGGTCGGCAATCCGACCATCGTCGCCACATTGACCGTTGTCGCGGCGCTGCTGCCGATGCTGTTCGTCTCCGGCCTGATGGGCCCTTACATGGCGCCAATCCCGGCCAATGCCTCGGCGGCCATGCTGTTTTCGTTCTTTGTCGCCATGGTGATCGCGCCCTGGCTGATGCTGCGTCTGCATCCGGAAGGCAAGCCGGTGCACGAGCATGAACCCGCGCATGGCGAAGGCCTTCTCGGCCGGCTCTATCGCCGCTTCGCCACGCCGATCATCCGCACGCGCAAACGCGCCTGGATTTTCCTCATCGGCGTCGGCGTAGCGACCGTGTCGGTGTGCGTGCTGTTCTACACCAAGAGCGTGACGGTGAAGCTCCTGCCCTTCGACAACAAGTCGGAACTGTCGGTCGTCGTCGATCTGCCCGAGGGCGCGACGCTAGAGGACACCGAGCGCACGCTGTTCTCGATCGCCGATGTCGCGCGGCAATTGCCGGAAATCCGTTCGATCGAAACCTATGCCGGCACGCCGGCGCCGTTTAATTTCAACGGGCTGGTGCGCCACTATTATATCCGCGAGCAGCCCGAGCTTGGCGAATTGCACCTTAATCTCGCGCCGCGCGATGAGCGCAGCCGCGCCAGCCACGCCATCGCGCTCGATCTGCGCGCACGGCTCAAATCGGTGACGCTGCCGGCCGGCACGGTTTCCCGCGTGGTCGAGGTGCCGCCGGGGCCGCCGGTGCTGGCGACGCTGCTCGCCGAGGTTTACGGCCCCAATTCAAAGACGCGGCGCGATGTCGCCCATGAATTGAAGACAATCTTCGCCTCGGTGCCCTACATCGTCGATATCGACAATTCGATCGGCGAGCCGCGTCCTCGGCTGAGGATCTCCATCGATCAGGATCGTCTGGAGTACTTCGGCGTCGAGCAACGCGACGTCTACGACACTGTCCAGGCCCTGTTTGGCGGCACCACGGTTGGCTATTCGCACCGCGGCGAAGGCCGCAACCCGATCGAAATCACCGTCCGCTTGCCAAAAAAAGACTTATCTTGGAATGAGTTACTAGCCTCTACTCCGGTGCCGGCGAATGTGGTGCCCGGCTCAAAGAAGGTGGTCGAGCTCGGCGACGTTGTGCGCGTGACGAAGGAAGTTGGCTCGCCGGCGATCTTTCGCCGCGACGGCCGCTTCACCGACATAGTCATGGCGGAACTGGCCGGCGCCTATGAGGCCCCGATCTACGGCATCCTCGACGTCGACAGCAGAGTCGAGGCGCACGACTGGGGCGCGCTCGGCAAGCCTACTGTCCGCTTCCACGGCCAGCCGGAGGACGAAAGCAAGCCGGCACTCCTCTGGGATGGCGAGTGGGAGATCACCTATGTGACTTTCCGCGACATGGGCGCCGCTTTCATGGTGGCGATCGTCGGCATCTATATCCTGGTCGTGGCACAGTTCGGCAGTTTCAAGCTGCCGCTGGTGATCCTGACACCGATTCCGCTTACCTTGATCGGCATCGTGCTCGGACATTGGCTGTTCGGCGCGCCGTTCACCGCCACCTCGATGATCGGGTTCATCGCACTCGCCGGCATTATCGTGCGCAACTCAATTTTGCTTGTCGATTTCATCCGCCACGGCGCCGGGCAAGGGAAAATTTTGCGCGAGGTACTGCTGGAAGCGGGCGCGGTGCGCTTCAAGCCTATTCTGCTGACGGCGCTGGCAGCCATGATCGGAGCGGCGACGATCCTGCTCGACCCGATTTTCCAGGGACTGGCGATTTCGCTGCTGTTCGGTCTCGCGTCATCGACTTTGCTCACCGTGCTGGTAATTCCCGCCATCTACGTCGTCTTGCGAGACGCGGACGCGCCCTAATACAGCGGCGTGCCGGGCACGAAGGCATCGAAAGCCGCCCAGAACTGGTCGCGGTATTGATCCTGCTCCTGCAAGATCTCGTGCCGGGCGCCCGCGAGAATGAGATGCGAGCCGGCGAGCAAATTCATCCCGAATATCTCGATTGCCGGCGTCGACACGACGTCGTCAGAGCCCGCCGCCACCATAAGAATCGGCTGACGCAAACTGCCGGCATAGCCCGGCACCGCGAATTGCTTCATCAGCCGCAGAGCGGCGTCGGCCCAGGCGATGGTCGGCGCGCCGATACCAAGTTCGGGCGCTTCCTCCAACACCGCCATGTTGCGCGCGTAACGCACCGGATCGGATGTCAGCACATTGCCGATGAAATCGTCGACGCCGATGGGCGCGCCATGGCCGGTCGGTACATAGCCGGAGCCGCGGCCGAATAGACGCATAATTCTCGCCAAGGGGCCGGCGGCACGGGTCATGCGGCTCGCCGGCAGCGCGATCATCGGCGAAGCGAGCACAATGCGGTCGAACCAGCGGCTGCCATCGTGGCAGGCCTTGAGCGCGACGGCGCTGCCCATGGAATGGGCCAGCGCGTAGAGCGGCGGTGGACAATCCGGCAGCACCACCTGCTTCATGACGGTTTCGAGGTCGGTGACGTATTCGGCGAAGTTCCGTACATGGCCTTTTTGCGGGTCGGAAAGCGCGCGCTTGGACAGGCCCTGCCCGCGCCAGTCGAACGTCGCAACGGCAAAGCCGCGCGCGCGCAGGTCGCGCACGGTCTCAAAATATTTCTCGATGTATTCGGCGCGGCCCTGCAGCACGACAACCGTGCCCTTGCGTCCGGGCGGCGGAGCAAAGCGGGCAAAGCGCAAGGTGACATTGTCGCGGGTCGTCAGTGCGCCGACCACAACGTCGTCGGGCACCGGATTGGCGGGGATGGAAACCAGTCTCATCGACGGTGCGGCGGGGCCATGCATGCGCGCCTTATAACAGGGCGCCGCTCGGGCTCAATTGCGCACTAGCCAACTTCGCTAAAAGACATTTAACTTCAATACTTTAGATGACAAGCCGAGCCCTCTTGCGAGGGCAAAAAGCCGTTCCCATATCTTTTTTGCGCAGGCCAATGGCGGCTGCGCACGGGCTTATGGTTCGGCCATGTGGCGGACCGCCCGCATGTCGCTCAACAGGAGGATATGCCATGCGTACATTCGATCTTGCTCCCCTTTATCGCTCCACGGTCGGTTTCGACCGATTGTTCTCGATGCTCGACGGCTTTGAAGCCGCTCCGGGTTATCCGCCCTATAACATCGAACGCACCGGCGAGAACGAGTACCGTATCTCGGTTGCGGTCGCTGGCTTCGGCGACAACGAGCTTTCGATTGAATCGAAAGAGAACACGCTGACCATCAAGGGCGAGAAGCAGCAGAGCAAGGAAGAGCAGGCCGGTGAGGTGCTCTATCAGGGCATCGCCGCCCGCGCTTTCGAGCGCGTCTTCCAGCTTGCCGACTATGTCCAGGTGAAGAACGCCAGCCTGCAGAACGGGCTCCTGCACGTTGATCTCGTGCGTGAGATTCCGGAAGCGAAAAAGCCGCGCCAGATTCCGATCGGCAACGGCGGTAAGGCTCAGGTGATCGAGACCAAAGCCGCGGCCTAACGCCGCCGTTTCGGCAAGCAAGAGGAAGCGCCCCGGATGTCCGGGGCGCTTTTTATTTTCGCTTGTGGGTGCGCGGTCCGGCGGCGGGTCTTCGCGGCACGACGTCATTGCCGAGATCGTCGATGGTCGCGGCCGCATCACCGTCGTCGCCCGCGCTTATTTCAGCGCGCTCGTCGGGTTGCGTGACGTGGATAATGCGGGGGCCGCTGCCGTAGCGTGGGGCAAAGAATACGATTGCCGCCGCCGGCATCGCAGCGACCGCTTTGCCGGCGTGCCGAGAAGCGGCCGATGCGTGCTGCGTGATGGCAGGCTCAGCCGCGGCGGATTTTGGCGCGGCGGGTTCGGCCGCTGGCGTAACGGTCGTCGTGGCGACTTCGATCGCGACGGGTTTCGCTGCGCCGGGCTGTTCACCCACGGAAGAGCGTGCGGTCACGAACATCACGGCTGCGGCAAACGCCAAACCGCAAAATCCGGCTATCAGGATTTTTTTCATAGAACGTCTCTTTCAGTAGCCAAAATTGAAATGCACGCTGCAATCAAATGAAATCTGGCCCGCCCCTGCGGCGGCACGTTGGGAGCTCTGCTTGGGCGGCAACGCCGCTCATAAAAGCGCCCCGGCTGCGTAATTTTCCGCACGATAGCCAAAGCCAGCAATGGCGCGGCTTTTTCCCGTCTTCACCATTAAGCGGTTAATCCGCCTTACGATTTGGCGCCGACCGTTTCGCGCAATGCCATTGCGCGGGAACCAGCCACGTGGTCCTCTTCTTGCTTGGGTTGGTAGGCCCACCGCAACAAACCGAAATCTGCGCTCCAAACGGACGTGGACCAAACTTGTGCGGCGGTGCAAAATTTGTCATGGTTCATTAGGACAGCAATGCTGTCCTAATGAACTGCGGGCACCAAGCCGGCCTGATCAGGCGGGGCGGGCAAATCGGCGCCCAATGGGAGCAGCCAAGGCGGCGATTGACCGGCTGCCCTTCTCGCGAACGACGACGCTTGGCAACGCGGCGGCCGTCCGGCGCCGCGTTAGTGTGGCGAATACGCCGGAGACCACGACGGTGCCGGCGAGGCAGGCGATATGAAAGAGCGACGCAACGGCGGACAAATGAGCGAGCGCGGGAAAGCGGAGCGTTCCTGCGACGACCTGCCGTTGCGCGACACCGCCGATCCCGGATTGCCGCCCGCGCACGGCCTCTACGATCCCTCGCTGCAAAAGGATTCCTGCGGCGTCGGCTTCATCGCCGACATCAAGGGCCGCAAATCGCATCAGACCGTCGAGGACGGGTTGCGCATCCTCTGCAACCTCGAGCATCGCGGCGCGGTTGGCGCCGATCCGCGCATGGGCGACGGCGCCGGCATCCTGGTGCAGATCCCGCATAAGTTTTTCGTCAAGAAGGCCGCCGAGCTTGGCTTCACGCTGCCAAAGGCGGGCGAATACGCCATCGGCCAATTGTTCATGCCGCGTGACAACAATTGGCGGCAAATCATCCGCGACATCTATGCCGAGGTGATCGAGCGCGAGGGCTTCACATTGCTCGGCTGGCGCGAGGTGCCGACCGACAATTCGACGCTCGGTGAATCGGTCAAGCCGACCGAGCCGGTGCATCTGCAGGTCTTCATTGGCCGCGGCAAAAAGAAATATTCGGAAGCCGAGTTCGAGCGCCGGCTCTACATCCTGCGCAAATTGATTTCCGACGCCATCTACAAGCAGCGCGAGCGGCGCACCGCCGGCTATTACCCGGTGTCGGTTTCATGCCGCACGGTGATCTACAAGGGCATGTTCCTCGCCGACCAGCTCGGCACCTACTATCCCGACCTGCACGATCCGGATTTCGAGAGCGCGATCGCGCTGGTGCACCAGCGCTTCTCCACCAATACCTTCCCGGCCTGGTCGCTGGCACATCCGTATCGCTATATCGCGCACAATGGCGAGATCAACACGCTGCGCGGCAACGTCAACTGGATGGCGGCGCGGCAGGCCACCGTCTCGTCGCCGCTGTTCGGCGACGACATCAAGAAGCTGTGGCCGATCTCCTACGAAGGGCAATCGGACACCGCTTGCTTCGACAACGCGCTCGAATTCCTGGTGCAGGGCGGCTATCCGCTTGCCCACGCCATGATGATGATGATCCCGGAAGCATGGGCCGGCAACCCGCTGATGGACGAGGAGCGGCGCGCCTTCTACGAATACAACGCCGCGGTGATGGAGCCATGGGACGGCCCTGCGGCGATGGCCTTTACCAACGGCCGGCAGATTGGCGCCACGCTTGACCGCAATGGATTGCGTCCGGCGCGTTATCTGCTCACCCGCGACGACCGCATCGTCATGGCCTCCGAGATGGGCGTGCTGCCGATTCCGGAAAAGGACATCGTCAAGAAGTGGCGGCTGCAGCCAGGCAAGATGCTGCTCGTCGATCTCGACGAGGGACGGCTTATTCCCGACGAGGAACTGAAGGCAACGCTGGCGAAAAGCCACCCCTACAAGGAGTGGCTGGAGCGCACCCAGATCATACTCGAAGAATTGCCCGGCACCGCCAACCACGCGCCGATCTCCAACCTGTCGCTGCTCGACCGCCAGCAGACCTTCGGCTACAGCCAGGAGGACCTGAAAATCCTGATGACGCCGATGGCGTCGACCGGCGAGGAAGCGATCGGCTCCATGGGCAACGACACGCCGATTTCGGCGCTGTCCGACAGGCCGAAGCCGCTGTTCACCTACTTCAAACAGAACTTCGCGCAAGTGACCAACCCGCCGATCGACCCGATCCGCGAGGAACTGGTGATGAGCCTCGTCTCCATCATCGGACCGCGGCCGAATTTGTTCGACCTCGAAGGCATGTCGCATACCAAGCGCCTGGAAGCACGGCAGCCGATCCTTACCAATGACGATCTGGAAAAGATCCGCTCGATCTCGGAAATGACCGGCGATCACTTCAAGTCGCTCACTTTCGACATCACTTTCCCCGCCGAGCATGGCGCCGACGGCATGGGCTGGGCGCTCGACAAGCTGTGCGACCGCGCCGAGGAAGAAGTGCGCGGCGGCTGCAACATCATCATCCTGTCAGACCGTAGAGCGGGCGCCGACCGCGTTCCGATCCCGGCGCTGCTCGCTTGCGCCGCCGTGCATCATCACCTGATCCGCAAGGGCCTGCGCACCTCGGTCGGCTTGGTGCTGGAGACCGCTGAGCCGCGCGAGGTTCACCACTTCGCCTGTTTGGCCGGCTACGGCGCCGAAGCCATCAACCCCTACCTCGCCTTCGAGACATTGATCGCCATGAAGGACGATCTGCCGGGCAAGCTCGACGAGAAGGAAGTCGTCAAGCGCTACATCAAGTCGATCGACAAGGGCCTGCTCAAGGTGATGTCGAAGATGGGCATCTCCACCTATCAATCCTATTGCGGGGCGCAGATTTTTGACGCCGTCGGCCTGCGCCAGGAATTCGTCGACAAGTATTTCACCGGCACGCATACCCGCATCGAAGGCGTCGGCCTTACGGAAATCGCCGAGGAGACCGTGCGCCGTCACCGCGATGCTTTCAGCGAGGCTCCGGTCTATCGCTCGATGCTCGACGTCGGCGGCGACTATGCCGTGCGCGTGCGCGGCGAGGATCACGTGTGGACCGCGGAGACGGTGGCGCGCCTGCAGCACGCCGTGCGCGGCAATTCACAGGACCACTACCGCGCCTTCGCCAAGATCGTGAACGACCAGAGCGAACGGCTGCTCACCATCCGCGGGCTATTCCGCATCGGGACGGCGGAGGAAGACGGCCGCAGCCCGGTTCCCGTCGAGGAGGTCGAGCCGGCCAAGAGTATCGTTCGGCGATTTTCCACCGGCGCCATGTCCTTTGGCTCGATCTCGCGCGAGGCGCATACCACGCTCGCCATCGCCATGAACCGGATTGGCGGCAAGTCGAATACCGGCGAGGGCGGCGAGGAATCCGACCGCTTTAAGCCGCTGCCGAACGGCGATTCCATGCGCTCGGCGATCAAACAAGTGGCGTCCGGCCGCTTCGGCGTCACCGCGGAATACCTCGTCAATTCCGACATGATGCAGATCAAGATGGCGCAAGGGGCCAAGCCCGGTGAGGGCGGGCAATTGCCCGGCCACAAGGTCGACAAGGTAATCGCCAAGGTGCGCCATTCGACGCCGGGCGTAGGTCTGATCTCGCCGCCGCCGCACCACGACATCTATTCGATCGAGGATTTGGCGCAGCTCATTTTCGATCTGAAGAACGTCAACCCGGCTGGCGATGTCTCGGTAAAACTCGTCTCCGAAGTCGGCGTCGGTACCGTCGCCGCCGGCGTCTCCAAGGCGCGCGCGGATCACGTCACCATCGCCGGTTTCGAGGGTGGCACCGGCGCTTCCCCGCTCACCTCGATCAAGCATGCCGGCTCCCCTTGGGAAATCGGGCTTGCCGAGACCCACCAGACGCTGGTGGCACAGCGATTGCGCAGCCGCATCGCGGTACAGGTCGATGGCGGCGTCCGCACCGGCCGCGACGTGGTCGTCGGCGCGATGCTCGGTGCCGATGAGTTCGGCTTTGCCACCGCGCCGCTGATTGCCGCCGGCTGCATCATGATGCGCAAGTGCCACCTCAACACCTGCCCGGTCGGCGTCGCCACCCAGGACCCGGTGCTGCGCAAGCGCTTCAAGGGACAGCCCGAGCACGTGATCAATTATTTCTTTTTCGTCGCCGAGGAAGTGCGCGAGATGATGGCCGCGCTCGGCTACCGGCGCTTCGATGAGATGATCGGGCAGATGCAGATGCTCGACCAACGCCGGCTGCTGGCGCATTGGAAAGCCAAGGGGCTCGATTTCTCCAAGCTGTTCACCAAGCCGCAGGCCACATCCGCCACAGAAATCTTCCACTGCGAAGTGCAGGATCACAAGATCAAGGACATTCTCGACCGCAAGTTCATCGCCGAATCGCAATCCGCGCTCGACCGCGGGGCGCCGGTGCGGCTGCAAACCGCGATCCACAACACCGACCGCGCCGCCGGAGCCATGCTCTCCGGCGAAGTCGCCAAGCGTTACGGCCACGCCGGTCTACCCGATGGCACCATCCATGTGCGGCTCAGCGGTACCGCCGGGCAGAGCTTCGGCGCCTGGCTTGCGCGCGGCATCACCTTCGAGCTCGACGGCGAAGGCAACGACTATGTCGGCAAGGGCCTCTCCGGCGGCCGCATTATCATTCGCCCGCCGGCCGACAGCGGCATCGTGCCGGAAGAATCGATCATCGTCGGCAACACTGTGATGTACGGCGCCATCGCCGGCGAATGCTATTTCCGCGGCATCGCCGGCGAGCGCTTCGCCGTGCGCAATTCCGGCGCCATAGCGGTGATCGAAGGCGCCGGCGACCACTGCTGCGAATACATGACCGGCGGCGTCGTGGTCGTGCTTGGGGGCACCGGACGCAATTTCGCAGCCGGCATGTCGGGCGGCATTGCTTACGTGCTCGACGAAGACGGCACCTTCAAGTCCCGTTGCAACATGGCGATGGTCGAGCTCGAGCCGGTGCCGGAAGAGGAAGCTGTCAACGAGCGCGAGTACAATCTCTACAATGATCTCGAGGCGCATGGCCGCGTCGATATCATGGCGGACCTGACTACCCGCGACGCCGAGCGCCTGCACAAGCTGATTGCCGACCACGCGCGCTATACCGGCTCCAAACGCGCGGCGCAGATTCTCGGCGACTGGAAGCGCTATCGCCCGCAATTCAAGAAGGTAATGCCGGTCGAGTATCGCCGCGCGCTCGCCGAACTCGCCAAGGAGAAGGCCGCCGCGATGCAGGCCGCGGAATAGGCAAGTTCTGAGGCGATATGGGCAAAGTCACGGGTTTCCTCGAATTCGAACGGCACGACCGCAAATACGTGCCGGTCGCCGAGCGCATCAAGAACTACAAAGAGTTCGTGCTGCCGCTACCGGAGAAGGAGCTGCGCGACCAGGCCGCGCGCTGCATGGATTGCGGCGTGCCCTATTGTCACGGCAGCGTCACGCCGACCGGCGCGCCCACCGGCTGTCCGGTGAACAATCAGATTCCGGACTGGAACGATCTCGTCTATCGCGGCCATTGGGAGGCGGCTGCGCGCAATCTGCACTCGACCAACAATTTCCCGGAGGTCACCGGCCGCGTCTGCCCTGCCCCGTGTGAAGCCTCCTGCACGCTCAACATCGACGAGAACCCGGTCACCATCAAATCGATCGAATGCGAGATCGCGGACCGCGCCATCGCGCAGGGGTTGAAGCCTGAAGTCGCGACGATCAAGACCGGCAAGAAAGTCGCGGTGGTGGGGTCAGGGCCCGCCGGCCTCGCCTGCGCGCAGCAGCTCGCGCGCGCCGGGCACGAGGTGCATGTCTATGAGCGCTGGGCCAAGGCCGGCGGGCTTTTGCGCTACGGCATTCCCGACTTCAAGATGGAAAAGGTCCACGTCGACCGCCGCGTCGCGCAGATGCAAGGTGAAGGCGTGCAGTTCCATTACGGCGCCGACGTCGGCGTCAATCTCCCGGTCGACAAACTGGTGAAGGAGCACGACGCCGTGGTGCTCGCCGGCGGTGCGGAAAAGTCGCGCGATCTGTCGATCCCCGGCCGCGAGCTCAAGGGCATCCATTTCGCCATGGAGTTCTTGCCGCAGCAGAACCGCCGCGTGAGCGGCGAACCGGCGCTCAAGGCTGCGCCGATCCTCGCCGCCGGCAAGAAAGTCGTGGTCATCGGCGGCGGCGACACCGGCTCCGACTGCATCGGCACCTCGATCCGCCAGGGCGCGGTTTCGGTCGTCAATTTCGAGATCATGCCGATGCCGCCGGAGCACGAGAACAAGATGCTCACCTGGCCCGATTGGCCCTTGAAGCTGCGCACCTCGTCGAGCCACGAGGAAGGTGTCGAGCGCGACTTCGCGGTAGCGACGCAGAAATTCTCCGGCGCGAACGGCCAGGTGAAGAAGCTTCACTGCGCGCATATCGATGCCAAGTTCAAGCCGATCGCCGGCACCGAATTCGAGATCGAGGCCGATCTGGTGTTGCTGGCCATGGGCTTCGTGCATCCGCTGCACGAGGGCATGCTAAAGGCGCTCGACGTCGCGCTCGACCAGCGTGGCAACGTCTCCGCCGACACCAAGTCCTACCAGACCTCGCTGCCAAAGGTGTTTGCCGCCGGCGACATGCGCCGCGGGCAATCGCTCGTGGTGTGGGCGATCCGCGAAGGCCGGCAGGCCGCGCATGCGGTTGATAAATTCCTGATGGGCTCGACGCTGCTACCGCGCTGACGGCGGTTTATCGGAAAAAGCTAAATGGGCTGGGCGCGTGCAACGGCCGCGGCGGGCGCGGCGCGATCGGCCGTGGTTTTGGCTTCGGCTCCACGGCGAGCGTCTTCGGCTTCACCTCGGCCTCTTTCGCAGTCTTGGTGTTTTTGGCTTTGGCCTTGTCCTTGGCCTCGCTCTTATCCTCGGTCCTGATCAGCGACTTCGCGGCAGGCTTGACTTCGGGTTCCGGCGCAGCCGATGCCGCGGCTGAAACCGCGGTGACCGGCGCGGCATCTTTACGCGGCCAACTGAAATCGTCGGCACGTCCAGAAGGCGCAGCCACCGGGTCGCCCTTGACCAGCACGCTCGCGGCAATCGAATCGCTGTGCGCCGGCCGCGCATTGTTGCCGCCGGCGAGCTCGTCGGCGTTTCCCGTCGTAACGGTAAGCGGCAGCACCGGTCCGGCGAGCGGCCGCACCGCGGACTTCGCCTCCTGCGCGGGCTCGATCGGGCCGGTCGGCAACGCCAGCGGCACGGCGTGGTTGTTCATATAGCGGCGGATCTCGCGCTCGACATAGTGCGCGAGCTTGCGCGCGCCGGCCTTGGTGAAATAGACGCCGTCGCCGGAACGCAGCCGTCGCACTTGACCTTCAAAGTCGGGGCCCTGCGTGGTGAATTTGCCGGCTTCATCGACGAAGCCGTCCCAGACGTCGACATAGACGGCGCCGGCGCGCTCGGCGCGGGCGCGATAAAGATCGTTGAGGTAGACCGCATCCGCCGTCGCTTTCGAGCCACGGATCGCCGGCAGCCCAACCCAGAATACCGGCACGCCCTTGCTCTTGAGCGCGGCGACGGTCGCATCGATGCGCCGGCTGTAGATCTCGGCCCATTGATCGCTGCGGAACTCTATGATGCCGTTCGCCTTCTTCCCTTGTGGTTCCAGCGTGATGATCGAATTGTCCGGATCGTCATCTTGGTTGGCTTTATCAGCGGACTTGTCGTCGCCCGTTTTCTTATCGGCTTCTCCCTTGTCGGCTTCCTTGGCGATATCCTTTTCGCGAATATTCTGCTTATCGGAGACGCCGAGCATCATCACGACATAATCGGCTTTCTCCCGCGCCAGCAGATCGCGCGCGACATGCCACCAGTCGAGATCGCTTTTGTATTCGTAGCGCAGCAGGCCGGAATTTCTTTTGGCTTCGCGGACAATGGCGACCTCGGGCGAATCGGAAAACGCGTCTTCGAGGCCGTAGGCGAGCCAGTCGGCCATGGCGTCGCCCATCACCATGATGCTCATGGTCGGAACGACGGTCGGATCGGGCTTGCGAGGGCTCGGCGCGCGCGAATAATCGGCCTGTGGCGCCGGCGCTTCGCTTTCATAGGGCCGCTGCTGGTAGTAAGAGCCGCCACCGCCAAAAAGGTTCTGGAAAAAGCCGCCGCCGGAGCGATAGCGCTGCGCCGAGGCGGGAATCGCAACGGAAACAGCGATAATGAGCGCGAGCGCGCCCAGCGACCAATGCAGAAACCGGCTGTTTCCAAGCATTTAAAAGGTCCGAACAGCGGGCCTAACGCCCTGCGAAGCCGAGAATATGGGCTAATAGCCCGCAGAAAAATGTCAACTCGAAGGTCGCCTGTGGTTACCCTTAACGGGCACGCAACTTGTCGAGAATGACCGCCGAAGCAAAGCCGTCGGGAACCTGCCCGGTCTTGGCCTGGAAGTCGCGGATCGCCGCCCGCGTCCTGGCGCCGAGGTGGCCGTCCGCCTCGCCGACGTCATAGCCGCGCTGCGCCAAGAGCTGCTGCAATTCCAGCCGCTCGTCGCGGGTGAGCGTGCGCTCGTAGCGCGGCCATTGCTGCACGAACGGCTCCCCGCCCCGCAGCCGGTCGGCGAGATGGCCGATGGCCAGCGCATAGGCTTCGGCCGGATTGTATTTCATGAGCACGCGGAAATTGGCCAGCATCAGGAAACCTGGCCCCTGCACGCCGGCGGGCACCAGAAGAAAGGCGCGGTCGTCCGGCCGCGGAAACGGCTTGCCGCCGGCCCGCCCGATGCCGAGCCGTTGCCATTCGCGCATCGTCATCTGGCGCGCATGATCGGCGAGCAGAAAATTGAAATTTGCCGGGACGACGACTTCATAGCCCCAGGTCTGCCCGGTGACCCAGCCGTCCTTCTTCAGATTGTTGGCGGTCGAGGCGATGATGTCAGGCACCGAATCGACGACATCGCGGTGGCCGTCGCGATCGAAATCGAGGGCGTAGCGCTTGAACGCCGTCGGCATGAATTGCGTTGGACCGAAGGCGCCGGCCCAGGAGCCGACCAGGCGATCGGGGCGGATGTCGCCGCGCTGAAGAATCTCCAGCGCGGCGAGAAATTCCTCGCGGAAATAGTGCTGCCGTCTGCCGACGCAGGCGAGCGTCGCGGTCGAGCGGACGACCGGCCGTTCACCGACGGCGGTGCCGTAGTTGGTCTCAACGCCCCAGATCGCGGTGATGATGTGGCGGTCGACACCGAAGTCGCGCTCGACCGCGTCGAATGTCGTGCGGTATTTGTCGAGCAGCGCGCGGCCCTGCGCGATGCGGTCGTCGGTCACCAGGAGATCGAGATAGTCCCAGAACGACTTGGTGAACTCCGGCTGGCTGTCGAGCAAATCCATGATGCGCAGATCGGGCGTCAGCGCGCCGGTATAGGCGGCGTAGACGCTGCGCGTGATGCCGCGGCGCGCCGCCAAGGGCCACAAGCGCTCGAGGCAGTTATGGAAATCCGCAGCGGCTGAACGGATCGCCTCGACGGTCATGCTCGGATCGCCGGAAGCACCGGGCTGTCCGCTCCATTCCGGCGCCACGGCGACCACGGGCGGAACTGTTCCGGTCGGGCCCGAATAGGCGTCGATGCTTTGCGCCGACGCGGCCGTCACCGCCATCAGCGCAGCAATGAGGTATGGCTTGAAAGTCCGCATCCACTCGTCCGCTTTGCCCAACTCTTATGCATATTACGGTTGACCGGATTTCGTTGCGAGGACGTTAACATTAGGGCTGTTCGCAGTCGCATCTGGACCCGGAGGCAGAGTTCATGCTTTGTGGCCTGCATGACCGGATTTTTTGACGAATTCACGACCTTGGGCGCATCTCCCGCATGACTCCGCATCCGCAAAGCCATCTTCCCGGTCGCAGGCCTCGGAACCCGCTTCCTGCCGGCGACCAAGGCCATGCCCAAGGAAATGCTGCCTGTGGTTGACCGACCACTGATCCAGCACGTGGTCGACGAGGCGCGGCAGGCCGGCATCGAGCATTTCATTTTCGTCACCGGCCGCAACAAGAGCGTCATCGAGGACCATTTCGATCGCCAGTTCGAGCTGGAACTGACGCTCACCGAGCGTGGCAAGACGGAGCGAGCTTGCGCGCCTGTCAGAAGATTTGCCGGAACCCGGCACCACCAGCTTCACCCGCCAGCAATCGCCGCTCGGCCTTGGCCACGCGGTGTGGTGCGCGCGCGAACTGGTCGGGCACGAACCCTTTGCGCTGCTGTTGCCGGACGTGCTGGTGCAGCATGAGCGCGGCTGTCTCGCGCAGATGATCGACGCCGCCGAAAAGCTCGACGGCAATGCCAACATCCTCGCGGTCGAAGAAGTGCCGGCCGAGCGCGTGCATATGTACGGCGTGGTCGGCGTCGGCCAGTCCAAAGGCAAGGCCTTCGCCATCACCCAGATGGTGGAGAAGCCGAAGCGAAGCGAAGCACCATCCAACCTCAGCATCACCGGCCGCTATATTCTGCAACCGCAGATTTTCGAGCTGCTCGGCAAGCAGGCAGCCGGTACCGGCGGCGAAATTCAGCTCACCGACGCGATGGTGGCGCTGTCGCGCACGCAACCGTTCTACGGATTGAAATTCGAGGGCCGCAGTTTCGATTGCGGCTCCAAAACCGGCTTCCTCGCCGCCAATGTCGCTTATGGTCTCGCCCGCCCCGATATCGGGCCGGAAATTCGGGTGGAGCTGAAAAAGCTGCTGGGAAACGGCTAGGTCGTCGCGCCAAATTGCCTATCTCACCGTGACGAGCGCGGCACTGACGCCTTGGGCCGGCTTGCAGCCCCGCCCGAATTGGATTCAGGCGGGGCTGCCGACGACACAGAGGTGTGGCGAACTCTGTGCCGCCGGAACCGAATTCGGCCTTGCGGCCGAAATGATCGCGATCTCCCAAGTGCCCGACGAAGGGTAAACAAATTTCGGCTGATGACCTGTGATGCCGGTCACACGGAAATATTTCTTTTTGTTGCGGAATAAGGCTCGACGCCGCAAATGTGGCGTTGTCACAGACAAAGAGGCCTGACGCTAAGCATAAAGTCGTAAGTCACGTCACTCCTGCAGCCGCAGTCCCAGCAGGACGATGGTCGCATTGTAGTCATTGCCGGTGACGTTGGAGCGCAGCCACTCCTGGCGCACTTCACCCTTGATCTGCGCATTGCGGTTGAGCTTGTAGGTGAGCCCGAGGCCTGCCGAATAGCGGCTGTCGAGCCGATCCATGCCGACATAGTCGTCCTGCCCGAAGCCGACCTTGGCGGTGCCAATGAGCCAGCGGCGAAAGGCATGATCGACCTGCAAGCCACCATCGCGGTAGAGCACGCCGGACACGCCGGGCACCGTGGATTCACCGACCGCCGAGGAGCCGGAGAATTTCACCGTGGTCAGCGCGCTCGCGGTCCAGATCAGCGAAGCGTTGCCAACCAGCCCGTTGATGTCCGGCAGGCGTTGATCATCATAGGTCCGGTGCATATAGCCGAGCGCGATCTCGCCGGTGAGCAGCTGGCTAAGCTCGAACGTCGAACCGGCTTTGCCGGTCACGCCTTTGAAGTCGCGCTGATAGCCGGAGAAATCGGTCTGCAGATCGTGCACGCGCGTATCCGCGTCGACCTCGACAAACGGCTTGACGCCGGGGCCTAGTTCATAACTGCCGCGCAGCGTGCCGGTATATTGATTGTATTGGCGGTCCTCATTGCTCGCGGTCGTGCCATCGGTGAGCGACGAGTTCTGATAGATGGTACGCTGGGCATCGCCCTTGATCTCGACGTCGACCCGGTTGAAGCGCTGGCCGAGGCCGGCGCTGCCGCCGAAGGTCGTAAATACCGGCAGCTTGGACAGGCCGGCCTGCAGGTTCGGGCTGCCGGGGTTGTCGGTGGAGACAAGGTCGCGGGCGTCGAGATCGATGCGGGTGTCGCGGGTGACGTCGATGCGTCCATCGACCTTGCCGTTGAAGTAAGGGCGGCTCAGCGTCGGCGTCTGGTCCGGACTGTAGCCGGTGTAGCTGCCGCGCAGATCGGCCTTGAACTCGTGCCGCGACCAGTTCGAATGCACCTGCAATTCCGGAGCGGCAGTATAGAGCGCAGCGCCGTTGCCGCCCGAGGCGCGGGCAGGATTGGTGTCATAGCCGCCGATCAGCTCGATCGCCGGGAGCAGCGTGAAGGCGCCGGCTTCGACGCCGAGTGGCGCGTAGGGATCTTCCGGCTCGGTATGGGCCTTGCGCTTCTTCGGCTGACGAATGGGGCCGAGTTCAACCGGCGGCGCCGAACCCGGCGCCTGCGCATAGGCGGCGTTCGCAGCGTTTGTTGGAGACGGCGGCGGCTGCTGATAGGGCGAGACAGCCGCTGGCGCCGGCAGGCCGGGGGCGATCGCCTGCGCGTTTGTGGAGGACTTTGACTTGGGCTTGGCCCTCGTCTTCTTGCGGGAATTGGTGGAATCGTAACCGGTGTCGCCCGCCCCCGATGCCGGCGGCGTGAAGCCTACCGACGGGGCAAATTGCGCGGGGCTCGCCTGTGCCTGACGCTGAAAACGCGACGGACCGGCCTGCAGCGACGGCGTGAAGGCGTCGAAAAAGCTGGCGGACTGAGCCAAAGCGCTCGTGCCGCCAAGCATCAGGCAGACGACGAGCAGCGCACGGCGTGGCGCGGGCAGATACCGGAAGCGAAAGTGCTGCACGACCTTCGTCGGCCTCCGTGGGCCGCCCGCGGCGCGCGCAAACGCGCACGCTCGCGAAACGGCGAGAGTGGTTAACGGAGGTTAAACAGGCATGGTTAACGAGGCGTTGCCGCAGTTTTCCGCAGCATTGGCGGACTAAATCCAGCCCTTGAGCTCGCGCAGGACGACGTCGCGGATCACCGCCATGCCGCTTTCGCTGTCGTTGAGACAAGGGATGGCGGCGAAATTCTCGCCGCCGGCGCGGCGAAAGATGTCGGCATTTTCCATGGCGATTTCTTCCAGAGTTTCCAGGCAGTCGGCGGCGAAGCCGGGCGTAATCACCGCGAGGTTCTTCACGCCTTTTTCGGCCAGCGCCTTCACCGTCGCGTCGGTATAGGGCTTGAGCCATTCCGCCGTGCCGAAGCGCGACTGGAAAGTGAGCAGCAGCTTGCCCTCGTCGTATCCGAGCCGGTCGCGCAGCAGCCGCGCGGTCTTGTGGCACTGGCAATAATAGGGATCGCCCTTGCGCAGGTAGTCCTCGGGCATGCCGTGGAACGAGGCAAGAATTACGTCGGGCGTGAACGGCAGCCTGGCGAGCGCCTGCTCGAGCGAAGCGGCGACGGCATCGATGTAAACCCGCTGATCGAAATAGGCCGGCGCGACGCGCAATGCCGGCTGCCAGCGCATGCCCGCCAGCGCCTCGAAGACCTTGTCGCAGACGGTTGCGGTGGTTGCCGCGGCATATTGCGGATAGAGCGGCACGATGAGGATGCGGTCGCAGCCGGCGGCCTGCATGGCATCAAGCCGGGAGCGAATCGACGGGTTGCCGTAACGCATGGCCCAGTCGATGCGCAGGCTGCGGTCGGGCAGGATCTCGGACAATTTTTCGGCTTGCGAACGCGTGATGGTCTTGAGCATCAACTCATTGCGCTCCTTGTTCCAGATCTTGTCGTAGTCGCGGCCCTTGCGGCCGGGCCGCACCGTCAGAATGATGAGATTGAGGACCAGCCACCACTTGATGCGGTTCTCCTCGATCACCCGGCGGTCGGAGAGAAATTCCTTCAGGTAGCGCCGCATCGACCAATAATCGGTCGCATCCGGCGTGCCGAGATTGACGAGCAGCACGCCGATGCGGCGCGGCGGGACGGCCGGATGATCCGGCGGTTTGTGCGAGACGTCGCTCATGGCCGCACTGGGGGGCAAAGCGCGAGCGCGGTCAAGCAGTTCACCCGACGCTGCGCTCGTCGGCGATGACCTTGCCGTCGTTGGGCAGCGTGCCCGGCGCCACCAGCTTGACCGCGCCCTTGAGCTTGGTGACCGACTGCAGGCAGGCGGCGACCGCGCTTTCCAGCGCGGCATCGGGCGCGGCGCATTCCGCCATCAGCGTCATGGCGTCCTGCTCGTTGTCGCGCGTGACGACGAGGCGCAGCCGCTTGAGCTGCGGGTTGCGCGCAGCGACCTCGGCGATCTGCTTGGGGTGCACGAACATGCCCTTGACCTTGGCGGTCTGGTCGGCGCGGCCCATCCAGCCCTTGATGCGCGCATTGGTGCGCCCGCAGGGCGATACGCCAGGAAGGATCGCCGAGAGATCGCCGGTGCCGAGACGGATCATCGGATAGTCGGAGTTGAACGAGGTGACGACCACCTCGCCCACTTCGCCTTCGGGCACGGGATCGCCGGTGCCCGGGCGCACGATCTCGACGATCACCGTTTCGTTGACGATCATGCCTTCGCGCGCTTCGCTTTCGTAGGCGATGATGCCGAGCTCGGCGGTGGCGTAGCACTGCAGCACGGCGACGCCGCGGCGCCCAAGCTCCTCGCGCAGCGAGGCCGGCAGCGCCGCCCCGGAGACGAGGCCGCGCTTGATGGAGGAGATGTCCTTGCCGGTCTTCTCGGCGCTGTCGAGCAGGATCTTGAGGAAATCCGGCGTGCCGACATAGCCGCTCGGCTTGTAATGGGCGATCGCCTCGAGCTGCTGCTCGGTATTGCCGACGCCGCCGGGAATGACGGCGCAGCCGAGCGTCTCGCAGCCCGACTCGAGGATGAAGCCGCCGGGGGTGAGGTGATAGGCAAACGAGTTGTGCACCACATCGCCGGGACGGAAGCCGGCGGCAAACAGCGCGCGGGCGGTGCCGTACCAGTCGGCGCCGCTGCCTTCCGGCTCGAAGACCGGCCCCGGCGACATCAGCAGCCGGCGCGCCTTTCCGGGCGGCGTGACGTTGAGGCCGCCGAACGGCGGCATGGCCTTCTGCAGCGCCGTCAAATCCGACTTGTGCAAGACCGGCAGCCTGGCCAGCGCCGCGCGCGAATTGACCGCATGCGCGCTGACGCCGGCAAGATGTTTCGCCCAGCCCGGCGCGGACATCGCACGCGCCACGATCTTGGGCAGTACCGCGCATTCCTCGCTGTCGCGCAGAACCGGCGGGCGGGTTTCCAGGGAATCGTAGTGGCCGGGCATTCGTTACTCCACGTCATTTCCGGGACGCGTCGTAGGCGCGGACCCGGAATCCATAATCCCTGTCTGTGAATATGGATTCCGGGTTGGCCGCTTCGCGGCGCCCCGGAATGACAGAAAATTACGCCAACCAGCGCTTCCTGCGGCGGTAATGCTTACCTTCGCGGAAGGATCTGCGCTTGCCCTCGGCGACGCCGAGGTAGAATTCCTTGACGTCCTCGTTCTCGGCGAGCGACTTGGCATCGCCGTCCATGACGACGCGGCCGTTCTCCAGGATATAGCCGTAGCGGGCAAAGCGCAGCGCCATATGGGTGTTCTGCTCGGCGAGCAGGAAGGAGACGCCCTCGCGCTCGTTCAGGTCTTTGACGATCTCGAAAATCTCCTCGACGATCTGCGGGGCGAGCCCCATCGACGGCTCGTCGAGCAGGATCATCTTTGGCCGCGACATCAGCGCGCGGCCGACGGCGCACATCTGCTGCTCGCCGCCGGAGGTATAGCCGGCGAGCAATTCCTTGCGCTCGGCGAGCTTGGGAAAATATTTATAGACCATATCCATATCGCGCCTGATCGCCGCCTTGCCGTCACGGCGGGTGAAGGCGCCGGTGAGCAGGTTTTCCTCGATGGTCAGGTGGGCGAAGCACTGGCGGCCTTCCATCACCTGGATGCAGCCGCGCCGCACCAATTCGTTTGGCGACAGGTCATGGACTTCGTCGCCTTCGAACAAGATGGCGCCCTTGGTGACGTCGCCGCGCTCGGCGTGCAGCAGATTGGAGATTGCCTTCAGCGTCGTGGTCTTGCCGGCACCATTGGCGCCGAGCAGCGCCACGATGCCGCCCTTGGGTACGTCGAGCGATACGCCCTTGAGCACCAGAATGACGTGATCGTAGATCACCTCGATATTGTTGACTCGCAGGATGTGCTCGGGCTGCGCGGCCGGACTGGTATTTATGTGCTCGACGGCGGACATAAATGAATCTCCGAAAAGCAGACCTCTCCCCGCGAACGGGGAGAGGTTATTTGCTTGATGCGCGTCGCGTTTACGACGACTTGTCGCAAGCCTCGGTGCGCTTGGGCCAGCCGGCGTTCTGTTTCACGTAGTCGGCGGCCGCCTGGTCGATCAGCGGAACGACCTTGTCCTTCATGGGCGCGATCCAATCGGAGACCTTGACCCACTTGGCGCCATCCCACTGCTGCATATAGGCCGAGTTGTGGCCGTTGTGGTCGTCGCAAGTGACCTGCATCGGGGCGGCGAAGTCGGGCAGCCCCAATTCCTTCCAGCGCGCCGCCGTGATGTTCAGCGTCTCCAGGCCGCGCCGCATTTCCTCACCGGTGATGTCCTTCTTGCCGGTGATTTTCTGCGCGTTGCGGATGGCCTCGGAGATCACCACTGCGTTCATCACGCCGCGATTGTAGAAGTTCTCGCCGACCTTATCCTTCGCCGTCTGGCTGTTGCCCTTGGCGATCACGTCCTTCACGATGTCCTGGACCGCCGGGAAGTTCGCACCCACCGCGTTGAAGTTAAGCGACAGATAGCCTTTGCCAGCGGCGCCGGCCGGACGCGCGTCGTCCTCGCTGCCGGACCACCAGATGCCGATGAAGTGATCTTCCGGATAGCCGGTTTTGGCGGCTTCCTGCACCGCGGTCGGGTTCATCGCGCCCCAGCCCCACATGATCATATAGTCCGGCTTGTCGCGGCGAACGCTGAGCCAGAGACTGCCCTGGTTCTGCATCTGCGCCGCGGGCACCGGATACTCTTTCACGTCGAAGCCGTAGTCCTTGGCAAGGCTGTGCAAGAGCGGCAACGGCTCGCGGCCATAACCACCGTCGAAGAAGATGAAGCCGAGGGTCTTGCCCTTGAGCTTGTCGAGCCCGCCTTCCTTGCCGGCGATATAGCGGACGATGATCGACAGGCCGTCCCAGTAGGTCGACGGTGGATTAAAGATCCACGGGAAGTCCTTGCCGACCGCCGAGGCGGAGAGGCCGTAAGCCATCGACAGGACCGGGATGTGATCGACAGCGGCCTTCGGGATCAAGGCAAGCGTGATGCCAGTGGAATAAGGCGAGATCGCCACTGGATGCTTGCTCTTCATCGAGTCGTAACACTCGACCCCCTTCTCGTTCTTGTAGCCGGTCTCGCATTCCTCGACGACCAGCTTCGACCCGCCGATTCCGCCATCCCGTGCATTCAGCATATTGAGGTAGTCATGCATGCCGTTGGCGATCGGAATCCCCGAATTCGCAAACGGGCCGGTCCGGTAGGTGAACAGCGGTATGAAAGTTTCGGCGCTCGCCTGCGAAATAAGGGCGGAACCGCCGACCAAGCTCGCAACCGCCGCGCCGAATAAGATGTGTTTCAAGCGCATCGTTTTTCTCCCATGTGTATCCGCCGGCGCTTGAATGCGCCGGCTATTTCCTCTTCCCCTCGAAGCGGAGGGGTGACCCCTTGCCCGGCTATAGGTCCGAAAAGGGGCATTGGCTCAAGTGTGCACCTTCAGTACGGGAAAGGCCACACCCTGAGTTTCTGCTTTCCGATCTGCCAAAGCCGCGCCAAACCGGCCGGCTCCGCGATCAGGAATAAAATAATGAGCGTCCCCACGGTCATAAACGTGATGTGCTCGACCGTGGACGGGTGAATTTTCAACCCGAAATATTCCGGCAGGAAGCGCAGCACGATCGGCAGGCCCAGGATCAGCGCCGCCCCGAGGTACGAGCCGAGCAGACTGCCGAGGCCGCCGATGATCACCATGAACAGCACGAGAAACGACTCGTTGATGTTGAAGCTCTCCAACTCGGCATTGCCGAGGTACAGAAAGACCAGCATGGCGCCGGCGACGCCGCAGTAGAACGACGACACCGCGAAGGCCATCAGCTTGGTCTGGTAAAGCTTGATGCCGATCAGTTCGGCGGCGATGTCCATGTCGCGGACCGCCATCCAGGTGCGGCCGATGCGCCCGCGGATCAGGTTCGAAGCGAGCCACGTCATCGCCGCGACGATCGTGAGCACGATGATATAGCGCGTGACCGGCGTCGCCGTGGGGCCGGTAATCGGGACGCCAAACATGAACCGCTCGGGCACTTCAATCGAGGCCGAGATATTGTGGTTGTAAAGCCACGGGATGCGAATGAAGCACCACGACAGAAAGAACTGCGCGGCGAGCGTAGCCACCGCCAGATAGAAGCCTTTGATCCGCAGGCTCGGCAATCCGAAGACGAGCCCTGCGGCCGCCGACAGGAAACCGGAGCATAAGATCAGCACGACGATGTTGATGCCGGGAAAGTAAGTCGTGAGTTTGTAGCAGCCGAAGGCGCCCACGCCCATGAACGCGCCGGTGCCGAGCGAGAGCAGGCCGGTGTAGCCGGTGAGCAGGTTGAGGCCGATCGCGGCGAGCGAGGAAATCAGAATCGGAATCAGAACGGAATCGATGGCGAAATTCGAGACGGTTAGTGGCACCACGATAAATGCGATTGCCAGAATCAGAATGATGCCGATCTTGTCCTGCAGAATTGGGAACAGCGCCTGATCGGCTTGGTAGGTCGTCTTGTACTGGCCGGCTTCGCGGTAAAGCATGACGCCGCCCTCAGATCCGTTCGATGAGACGTTCGCCGAACAGGCCCTGCGGCCGGAACAGCAGGAAGATGAGTGCGATGACGTAGGCGAACCACTCCTCGATGCCGCTGCCAAACAGCGGCCCCCAATAGAACTCGCCGATCTTCTCGCCGACGCCGATGATGATGCCGCCGATGATGGCGCCGGGGATCGAGGTGAAGCCGCCAAGGATCAGCACCGGGAGCGCTTTCAGCGATATGATCTCCAGCGCGAAGGAGACATTCGAGCGCGCGCCCCACATGATGCCGGTAGCCAGCGCTACGATGCCGGCGGCAAACCATACCGTCACCCAAATGTAATTGAGCGATATGCCGACCGAGAGCGCGGCCCGGTGACTGTCGGCGACCGCGCGCAGCGCGCGCCCGATCCGCGTCTTTTGGAAGAACACGGCCAGCGAAGCCACCATCAGCGAAGCGATGATGGCGGCGGCGATGTCGATTTTCTGCATCTGCACGAAGCCGCCGAGCGTCTTGATCGAGTAGGAGCCGGTCGGCAACAACAATTGCTGGGTGATCATCACCTTGGGATCGCCGCCGAATACCAGTTCGCCAAAGCCGATCAGGATGTAGGTCAGCCCGAACGTCGCCATGAACAGGATGATTTCAGGCTGATTGACCAGCGGCCGCAGCACGAAACGTTCGACCGCGAGCGCCAGCACGAACATCACGCCGATGGTGATCGCCAGCGCGAGAAAGGCCGGCACGCCGTGCGCGTAGAGACCGACCAAGGTGAGCGCCGCAAACACCACCATGATGCCCTGCGCGAAATTGAACACGCCCGACGCCTTGAAGATCAGCACGAAGCCGAGCGCGATCAGCGCGTAGAGCACGCCGGCGACCAGGCCTTCCCACAGCGTCTGCACGAACAGGTCAGGCGCTGAGCCCATCTGCACGAAGGGGTCGATGAAGATTTGATAAAGGAGATGCATCAGGGTCCCCTCAATGCGCGACGCCGAGATAGGCGTCGATCACCGCCTGATTCTTCTTCACGTCGTCGGGCGTGCCATCGGCGATCTTGATGCCATGGTCGAGAACCACCACACGATCGGACAGGTCCATGACCACGCCCATGTCGTGCTCGATCAGCGCGATGGTGGTGCCGTAATGGTCGTTGACGTCGAGCACGAAGCGCGACATGTCCTCTTTCTCCTCGAGGTTCATGCCGGCCATGGGCTCGTCGAGCAGCAACAGTTCCGGCTCCATGGCGAGCGCGCGGCCGAGCTCGACCCTCTTCTGCAGGCCATAGGGCAAGCGGCCGACCGGGGTGCGGCGAATTTCCTGGATCTTGAGGAATTCGATGATTTCCTCGACCCGGTGGCGATGCTCGACTTCTTCCGTCATGGCCGGGCCAAAGCGCAGCAATTGCCAGAAGAAATTCTTGTGCATCTTCAACGTACGGCCTGCCATGATGTTGTCGAGCACCGTCATGCCGCGAAACAGCGCAACGTTCTGGAAGGTGCGGGCGATGCCGCCGTGGGCGGCTTCATAGGGCCGCATCTCGGCCCGCGTCTCGCCCTTGAAGGTGATGCGGCCCTGTTGCGGGTGATAGAAGCCGTTGATGACGTTGAGCATCGAAGTCTTGCCGGCGCCGTTGGGGCCGATGATGGCGCGGATTTCCCCTTTACGAATGTCGAAGGAGACGTCGCTCACCGCGTTCACGCCACCGAACGACAGCGACACATTCTGCAACGACAGCAGCACGTCGCCGACGGCAACCTCGGGGCCGCTGCCGCTCGGCGCTCTCATGCGGCTTTCTCCAACGCGCCGGAGGCCGGCTCTGTCTTCATGTCGCGGATTTTCACGCGGGCGCTGATGGTACCCTTGCGGCCATCCTCGAAGGTCACTTCGGTCGAGATGTCGGCTTCCTTGGAGCCGTCGTAGAGCGCCTTGATCAGCGGCGCATAACGGTCGGCGATAAAACCGCGGCGAACTTTTTGCGTGCGCGTGAGCTCGCCGTCGTCGGCGTCAAGCTCCTTGTGCAGGATGAGGAAGCGCTTGATCTGCGCGCCGGCCATCATTTTGTCGGCGGCGAGCGAGCGATTCACCTCGGCCACATGTTTCTCGATCATGTCGTAGACCAGCGGGTGGCCGGCAAGTTCCTGATAAGAAGCGTAAACGACATTGTTGCGCTCGGCCCAACTGCCCACCGCCGTGAGATCGATGTTGATCATCGCCGCGACGAAGTCGCGCTTGTCGCCATAGGCCACGACTTCGCGGATGTTGGGGAAGAACTTGAGCTTGTTTTCGATGTATTTCGGCGGAAACAAGGTGCCGTCGCTGAGCCGGCCCACGTCTTTGGAGCGGTCAATGATTTTCAGATGCCCGGTTTTTTCGTCGAAGAATCCGGCATCGCCGGTCCTCACGTAACCGTCGGGCGTCATCGTTTCCGCGGTCTTTTCTTTATCTTTGAAATAGCCGGCGAACATGCCGGGCGACTTGAACTGCACCTCGCCATCCTCGGCGATGCGGATATCCACATTCGGGAAAGCCGGACCGACGGTGTCGGAATAGATCGCACCGTCCGGCTGCGCGGTGACGTAGAGGAAGGCTTCGGTCTGGCCGTAAAGCTGCTTCAGATTGAGCCCGATCGAGCGATAGAACGCGAACAAATCCGGCCCGACCGCTTCGCCCGCGGTATAAGCGACGCGCACGCGCGAGAAGCCGAGCACATTCTTCAGCGGGCCATAGACCAGAATATCGCCGAGCCAATAGAGCAATCGCCCGCCGAGCGGAACCGATTCGCCGTTGAGAATTTTCTCGCCGTATTTGCGCGCGACGCCGATGAAATAGTGAAACAGCTTGCGCTTGAGGAACCCGGCATCTTCCATGCGGATCATCACCCGCGTGAGCAGCACCTCGAGCGTGCGCGGCGGCGCGAAATAAAAACTCGGCCCGATCTCGCGCAGGTCGGCCATCGCCGTGTCTGGATTTTCCGGACAGGCGGTGCAGAAGCCGGCGACGAGCCCTTGCGCATAATTGAGATAATGATCGCCGACCCAGGCCAGCGGCAGGTAGGCGAGCGCAACGTCATCGACGGTGAGCTTGTCGAATTTGACGGTGTCGGTGGCCGCGCGGATCGAGCGTTCGCCGGTCAGCACGACGCCCTTGGATTTTCCGGTGGTGCCAGAGGTGTAAAGAATGATGGACGGGTCGGAACCCTTGCCGGCGGCGATTTCGGCATCGAGCCTTGCGCCAACGGATGGATCGGTGGCGAGCGCCTTGCGCCCTTCCGCGATGACGTCGTCCATGGCACGCAGGTTGCTGTGATCGTAGTCGCGCAAGCCGCGCTTCTCGTCGTAAAACATCAACTCGAGCTTGGGGACACGATCAAGCACCGACTGGATCTTGTCGACCTGCTCCTGGTCCTCGACCGCGGCAAAGCGCACGTCGGCATGGGCAAGCACGAAGCAGAGTTCGTCGGCGACCGCGTCGGCATAGACCGGCACCGGAATGGCGCCGAGCATCTGCGCCGCCATCACCGACCAATAAAGCTTCGGCCGGTTGCCGCCGACGATGGCGATGGTTTCCCCGCGCTTGAGGCCGAGCCGCTGCAGCCCGACCGCATAGGCGCGCACGATGTCGAGCACCTCGGCCCAGGTCCAGGTCTGCCAGATGCCGTAATCCTTATGCCGCATAGCAGGCCGCGACCCGTAAATATTCGCATTACGGATCAATAGCTTAGGAAATGTATCCGCAGAAGCAGCGGCGGTTTGCGCCACGAGCTTCATCCTCCCTTGGACCGCGCCACGAAAGCACGGCATTTTCCCCTCGCCGCGTCCCACGCGGTCTTCTTGTATTCATATGAAAACACCGGCCGAAGCCGGTCAAGCCTTGCAAAGCCGGGAAATTGGTATAACGGGCAGCTAAATCACTCTGCGGCCTTGAGAAACGGCGCCGGACCGGCGCTGAATTGCTCGCGCAGAGCGGCTTCCTCAGCCTTGGCGGCGGCAAGATGCCGCTGCTTGACGTGACCGAAACCGCGAATTTTCTCCGGCAACGACGCCAGCGCAACTGCAGTCGCGTGGTTCTCCGGCGTCAGACGAGCGAGAATGTCGGACAGAAGATTCTCGTAATCCTTGATCAGGCCGCGCTCGGTTTTGCGTTCGCTCGAATGACCGAAAATGTCGAACGGCGTACCGCGCAGGAACTTGAATTTCGCCACCACACGGAAGGCGGAGAGCATCCACGGTCCGAACGACATCTTCTTCGGCTCGCCCGTCGTCTTGTCGCGGCGCGCGAGCAGCGGCGGCGCCAGATGGAATTCGAGGCGCAGATCGCCGTCGAAGCTCGCCTTCACGCGCTCGACGAACGATGAGTCGGTGTAGAGCCGCGCGACTTCGTATTCGTCTTTGTAAGCCATCAGCTTGAACAGGTACCGAGCCACGGCTTCGCTCAATCCGCATTGGCCCGGAACCTTGAGCGCTTCCGCCGCCCTCACTTTCTCCACCCACTTGCGATAGCGCCCGGCGTAGCGCGCGTTCTGATAGGCGGTGAGATAGGCCTCGCGCCGCAAAACCGTTTCCTGGAACGACTGCGACAACTTGAGCGCATCGTTCTCGGCCTGCGGCTGCGGCTTGACCAGCGCTTCGACCGCCGCCGGATCGACCGCGGCGCGGCGGCCGTAGCTAAAGGCGGCGAGATTCATCGGCACCGCCTCGCCGTTCATCTCGATCGCCTTCTCGATCGCTTCGGCCGAGAGCGGCAGCGCGCCGAGCTGATAGGCGTAACCGAGCATGAACATGTTGGCGCCGAGCGAATTGCCGAGCAAGGCAACGGCAAGCCGCCCGGCATCGACGAAATGGCTGCGCTCACGCGAGGCATGACTGACGATGGCGCGCTTCAAGCGCTCGGTCGGCAGCGAATAGTCGGCGTTGCGCGTGAAATCGCCGGGCAGGAATTCGGCGGTGTTGACGACGACACGGGTCTGGTTCTGCTTCATCGCGCCGAGCACCTTCTTGGTGCCGACCACGACGATATCGCCGCCGAGCACCAGATCGGCGCCGCTGGCGGCAACGCGGATGGCGTGGATCTCGCCCGGCGTATTGGCGATGCGGATGTGGCTGTAGACCGCGCCGCCCTTCTGCGCGAGGCCGGCCATGTCGATAATGCCGGCACCCTTGCCTTCCAGATGCGCGGCCATGCCGATGATGGCGCCGATGGTGACGATGCCGGTGCCGCCGACGCCGGTGACGATAATGCTGTAGGGGTGGTTGGTCAGCGGCGCATCAGGCTTGGGCAGCGCCGCCCAGGACGCCGGTTCCGCGACGCTCTCGCCATGTTTGAGATTGGCGCCGTGCACGGTGACGAAGGACGGGCAGAAGCCGTTGATGCAGGAATAATCCTTGTTGCAGCTCGACTGATCGATGGTGCGCTTGCGGCCCCATTCGGTCATCAAGGGCTGCACCGAGACGCAATTCGATTTGACGCCGCAATCGCCGCAACCCTCGCAGACGAGATCGTTGATGACGACGCGCTTGAGCGGGTCGGGGAACGCGCCGCGCTTGCGGCGGCGGCGTTTTTCGGCGGCGCAGGTCTGGTCGTAGATGAGGACACTGACGCCGGGAACGGTAGTGAGCTCGCGCTGCAGCGTATCGAGCTCCTCGCGATGATGGATGGTGATGCCGCGCGGCCAGTCGGTGTCCTTGGGATATTTCCACGGCTCGTCGCTGACGACGACGATGCGCTTGGCGCCTTCCGCCGCGACCTGGCGCGCGATCTGATCGACGGTCAAACCGCCGTCGTTCGCCTGTCCGCCGGTCATCGCCACCGCGTCGTTGAACAGGATCTTGTAGGTCATGGTCGTGCCGGCGGCGATCGCCGCGCGGATGGCGAGATAGCCGGAGTGGTTATAGGTGCCGTCGCCGAGGTTCTGGAACACGTGGTTGCGGCTGGAGAATGGCGCCTCGCCGACCCAGTTGGCGCCCTCGCCGCCCATCTGCGTGTAGCCGAGCGTCTTGCGGTCCATCCACTGCGACATGTAGTGGCAGCCGATGCCGGCATAGGCGCGGCTGCCTTCCGGCACGCGGGTGGATGTGTTGTGCGGGCACCCTGAACAGAAATAGGGAATGCGGTTGGCGACGTCGGTGGTCTCGGCGAGAGCGCGCTGCGCGCTCTTCAGCCGCGCCACGTTCGCCGCCAGTTCGTCATTGTTACCGGTGCGCAGCAGGCGTTCGCCGATGCAGATGGCGACATCGTTGGGATCGAGCGCACCCTTGACCGGGAACAGCCAGTTGCCCTGCTCGTCCTTCTTGCCGATGCACATCGGCTGATTGGCGGTGCCGTAAAGCTCCTCGCGCACCTGCACTTCGATCAGCGAGCGCTTCTCCTCGACCACGATGATGAGATCGAGCCCTTGCGCGAAGTCGGCGAGGTCCTGCCGGCTGATCGGCCACGGACAGGCGATCTTGAATATGCGCAAGCCCACGTCGTTGCACTTGACCTCATCAAGGCCAAGTTCGTCGAGCGCCTGCCTCACGTCGAGATAGGCCTTGCCGGTGGTGATGACGCCGATCTTCGGGTTGCGGCCGCCGGAGGTGATGATCTTGTTGAGCTTGTTGGCGCGCACGAAGGCGAGCATGGCGTCGCGCTTGAAGTCGTGCAGCCGCGCCTCCTGGCCGAGAAACGTGTCGACGAGGCGGATGTTGAGGCCGCCGTCCGGCATGACGAAATCGGTGGGCGTAACGATCTGCACGCGGTCGAGGCTGCCGTCGGCGACGCCGGTCGATTCGACCGTCTCGTGCATGCATTTGAGTGCCGCCCAGGCGCCGGTGAAGCGCGACATCGCCCAGCCGTAAAGCGCGTAGTCGATGATTTCCTGCACGCCGGCCGGATTGAGAATCGGAATCATCACATCGACGAAATGGAATTCCGATTGATGCGCGGTGGTGGAGGATTCGGCGGTGTGGTCGTCGCCCATCAAGGCGAGGACGCCGCCGCGCCTGGATGAGCCGGCGAGATTGGCGTGGCGAAAGACGTCGCCGGTGCGGTCGACGCCCGGGCCCTTGCCGTACCACATGCCGAAGACGCCGTCGTATTTGCCCTCGCCGCGCAGCTCGGCCTGTTGTGTGCCCCAGAGCGCGGTGGCGGCGAGATCCTCGTTGAGGCCGGTCTGGAACTTGACGTTGGCGGCGGCGAGCTGGCGGCCGGCACGCATGAATTGCTGGTCGAGGGTGCCAAGCGGCGAGCCACGATAGCCGGTGACATAGCCCGCGGTGTTGAGGCCGGCACGTTTGTCGAGTTCCCTTTGCATGAGGGTAGCGCGGACCAGCGCCTGAAAGCCGGTCACCAGGACATGGTCCTGGGAAAGGTCATATTTGTCGTCGAGGCTGACGGGTCGGAGCGTCATGCAAAGCCTTGGGCTGAACCCGCTGGGCCTATCAGAGTGAACCCGGCACCACTCATATAGGTCGGAACGGCGGGACGCAAAACCGGCTGGACTCAGAACAAAAACCTGACACCGGAACAGCCAACGGTCAATTTCGTTCCGGCAGGCCTCTGGGGAAGGAAATTTCAGGTCAGCGCGCTTCCACGCATTTTGGCGCAATGCAGCAGCAGGGTAGCTCCACGCTGCCGTGGGTGGTCAAAGTGCGCGCGTCCTGTAAAAGGGACTGCCAGCCGGGTTTCCAATGTTACAAGCGCCGTCCGCCTCAATCGAGAGCCGTGCGTCCTGGACTGTCGCCAGCGTGGCGCTGGTGGCCATGCTGATGGCGTTTGGCGCGTCCTGGATCACCGCCGTGGCGCTCAAGGATATCGCGGCCGAGGTCGGCGGCGAGCGTTCGATCCCGGCGCTGGCGAGCGCGCTGGCCTGGCTCGGCTCCGGCGCCGGCGGCATTCTGATGGGCCGCATCGCCGACCGTGTCGGCACGCGCTGGACCGTGATTTGCGGCGCGCTGATGATCGGCTTGGGCCTATCGATCTCAACCTTCGGCCCGCCCTGGCCGCTGTGGATCGGCCACGGCTTGTTCATCGGCCTGATCGGCCTCGGCGGCATCAACGCTCCACTCTACATCTATGTCAGCCGCTGGTTCGACCGCCGCCGCGGCTCGGCGCTGGCGCTGATCTCGAGCGGCAGCTACCTCGCCGGCGCCATGTGGCCGCCGGTGTTCGAACGCGCGATCGCCTATTTCGGCTGGCGCGATACGATGCTGTGTTATGCGGCACTGGAAATCGTCGTCATCGTGCCGCTGGCGGCGATTTATTTCAGTCATCCGCCGGAGGTCATTCATCCAGCAGCAGCGGCAGGCGTGCAGGCCAAGAGCGCGCGCGTGCTCGGCTGGCCGCCCAATCTGGTGTTCGCCATGATGTGCGGCGCTGCGGTGCTATGCTGCATTCCGATGGCGATGCCGCAGGGCCATCTCGTCGCCTTCTGCAGCGATCTCGGTATCAGCCGCTCGGTTGGCGCGGTGATGTTGTCGGTGCTGCTGGCGACCGCCTTCTTGAGCCGGCAGATCTGGGGTGCGATCTCCGACCGCATCGGCGGTCTCGCCACCGTTCTGATCGGCTCGGCCTGGCAGGCCTCGGCGATGATCGGCTTCCTGGTGACGCAGGACGAAGTCGGTCTGTTCACCGTCGCCGCCGCCTTCGGCCTCGGCTTTTCCGGCATCATCCCGGCTTACGTGCTGGCGCTGCGCGAATTGTTTCCCGCGTCGGAAGCCTCGTGGCGCATCCCGACGCTGCTTCTGTTCAGCGGCGGCGGCATGGCGCTTGGCGGCTGGCTCGCCGGAATACTTTACGATCACTTCGGGTATTACGCGCCGGCCTTCGCCACCGGCATCGGCTCGAACCTGCTCAACCTTATGGTGGTCGGGTTGCTGGTCGGCCGGCAGCGCTGGGCTAGACGCCTGGCGCCGGCCTGAGTATCCGCACGTCGTCGAGGATGCCCAGTGCGATGAGGGCGGGCCCCTTTCCGCGCATTTTGGCGCATTGCAATTGGCCCGGTTCGAGGCGGCACGGGTTATTGGCAATTGACCTTGATCAATGCATTCGGGGTCAAGAGTGGCAGCTTATTAATATGGCTGTCGTCAAAAGAAAAATTACGACCGACTTCGCCAAACTCCGGCAGGAGATGGTGCACGACCACGTCTTTGCCCGCGGGGTGCGGTCTGAACTGGTCCTCGACGCCATGCGCAAGGTGCCGCGCGAGGCGTTTCTGCCCCACGATCTGCAGGAGTTCGCCTATGAGGACTCGCCATTGCCGATCGCCGAAGGACAGACGATCTCGCAGCCCTACATCGTCGCGTTCATGGCCGAGGCGCTGCTATTGAAGGGTGGAGAGAAAATTCTGGAAATTGGCACCGGCTCCGGTTACGCGGCGGCGGTGCTCGCTGAGATCGCCGCCGACCTCTACAGCGTCGAACGGATCGGCCAACTTGCCGAAAAGGCGGCGGCGGCGCTGGCCGAGCACGGATACAATAACGTGCACGTCCTCCACGGCGACGGCACGCGCGGTTGGCCGGAGCATGCGCCCTATGATGCCATTGTCGTGGCGGCGGGCGGGCCAAAGATTTCCGATTCGCTGCGTGCTCAGCTCAAGATCGGCGGCCGCCTGGTGATCCCTGTCGGAACCGAGGCCCGCGTGCAGGAACTGGTGCGGGTCACGCGAATTTCGGAAAACGAATACAAGCGCGAAGACCTCGCCGATGTGCGGTTTGTCCCCCTGCTCGGCATGGAAGGATGGGCGGCCGAAGGCGAAGCGCCGCCGCCGCGGCGCGTTACTGTTCCGGCTGACGCCGCCGTGGTTCAGGCGATCGCGCAGGCCGCGGAACCGTTTGACTTGATCGAGACGGCCAATCTGAAGCCCTTGCTTGATCGAATCGGCGATGCAGGGGTCGTACTCATCGGCGAAGCGTCTCATGGCACCTCGGAATTTTACCGCATGCGGGAGCGTATTTCCCGCGAGCTGATCCTGAAAAAGGGATTCAGCTTCGTCGCCATCGAAGGCGATTGGCCGGACGCCGCGCGCGTCGATCATTACGTCCGCCACCGCAACACCCCGCCGACCGAGTGGACGGCATTCGCCCGATTCCCAGTCTGGATGTGGCGCAACAATGAAGTTCGCACTTTCGTCGACTGGCTGCACAAGCACAATCTTTCGGTCGCGCCCACGGCGCGTGTAGCGTTTCACGGCCTCGATCTCTACAGCCTTTACGATTCGATTCGCGCGGTTTTGAGCTATCTCGATGATGTCGATCCGGCATCCGCCAAGATCGCGCGCGAACGCTACGGCTGCCTGACGCCATGGCAATCGGACCCAGCCACCTACGGACACGCCGCGCTAACCGGCCGTTATCCCACCTGCGAAAGAGACGTGGTGCGGACCCTCAAGGATTTGCTCGGACAACGCCTGGCCTATACCGGGCACGATGGCGAACGTTTCCTCGACGCCGTACAGAACGCGCGGCTCGTCGCCAACGCCGAGCGCTACTACCGCATCATGTACTACGGTTCGCGCGCATCGTGGAACCTGCGCGACGAACACATGTTCGAAACCCTGAAGGCGCTGCTCAATCATCACGGGCCGCAGAGCAAGGGCATCGTCTGGGCGCACAATTCGCATATCGGCGACGCAGCCGCGACCGAGATGCACGCGCGCGGCGAACACAATATCGGGCAGCTATGCCGGAATGAGTTCGGCGACCATTGCTATTCGATTGGCTTCGGCACCAACCGCGGCACGGTGGCGGCGGCATCGGACTGGGACGGGCCGTTGGAGATCAAGATCGTGCGGCCGGCGTTGAAGGACAGCTATGAGAAGCTTTGCCACGACACCAAGCTGCCACGGTTTATGCTTCCGCTGCGCGATCGCTCGGCGCCGCACAGCCGGTCGTTGATGCAGCCGCGACTGCAACGCGCCATCGGCGTGATCTATCGCCCCGAAACCGAGCGTGCCAGCCACTATTTCGAGGCGGTGCTGCCGCAACAATTCGACGAATATATCTGGTTTGACGAGACCCGTGCGGTGTCGCCGTTCGAGGCGCAGGAGTTGAAAGGCCTGCCCGATACCTATCCGTTCGGCGTGTAGCTACACCTGCGGCGGGCTGATCAGCCGCACCCCGAGCAGGATACCCAGGGCAATCAAGGCCGGAGCCAGCGCGAGCCAGCTGCCGATGGCGGCGAGCGCCGCGGTCGCAGCCCACGCGATCGAAGAAAATGCCTCGGCGAAAGTCGCGATGCGCGAAGAGACCTGGCGGCGGCGGAACTGGCTGCGCTTGGCCTGGGTGCGGAAGCACAACTGCACCAGCGTGGAAGCCGCCGCCGCAATCGCCACGCCCAGGCCCGCCACCACCGCCGCCCACGGCGAAGCGAAAGCGAGCGCGACGACAAACGGCGCGAACACGATGGCGATGGTCTCCATCACCGCTTCGATCTTGGCCCAGGTGACGCGGCGCGCGGAGATCGGCGCCGAGGCGACGAGGTCGGGCGCGTCCTCGCCGGAGATCGACAACCAGGCGAGGCCGCCGCCGAGCTGCCCCGCAGCCATCACCAGAACGGGCACCAGGAGCACGAAGCCGCCCGCGCCTTCGCGAAAGCTGCGCCACAGCAGCAGCGCCGGCGGCAACAGATAAAGAATCTGCATCAGGCTCTGCGACACCAGCCAGGGGTCGCGCAGCAGCAGCGTCCATTCCTTGCGGCGAAGGGCGTGGGCGGCGGAGGCTCGGCGGAAGCCTTCCGCGGCACGCTGGCGTACCACGCTTTGCGAGACGCCAGAGGCGGCGACAACGTGTTCGCCGAAGCGGCGCGAGAAGACGGCAATTGAGACGCCGAGCACCGCCAAGCCCGCGGCAACGACAGTCAGCAATGCGCCGGCGTCGCCGAGCACGCCACGGGCCGGCAGCCACAGGACGCTGCCGAGGCCGGGCGCATGCGCAACCAGCCACTCCGACTGCAGCGGGGCATAGCGTGACAGCGTGCCGTAGGAGAGGATCGCCGCGACCTGCAGGCCGATGACAAAGGCGGCGCCGATCACCGCGGCGACGATCTGCGCGATGAGCCGCGTGCGCCTGGGGCCGATGCTGCGAAAGAGTGCGACCGTAAGCGCGACAGCGAGCGCGGCCGCCACCATGCCCATGGCGGCAACCACCCCATAGGCGGCAAGCCAGCGCGCGCCGCCGAGCAGCGCCAGCATATTGATGAAGGGCGAAGCGAGAAAAAGCGCCACCGCCGAAACCGCGACGGCGATGCGCGCGATGCGCACGGCGAACACTTTGCGCTGCGACACCGGCGAGGTGAGGATCAGGTCAAGATCGGACCGCGTATAGAAGGCCCGCGTCACCGATTCCATCGCCTGCGACAACAGCAGCGACCACGACAGCAGCAGCGTGCCGGTAACCGCAACCAGCGCCGGCTTGCCGGGATCGATTGGGGTGTCGGCATAGGAGCCGACCATCGACCAGGCGACGAGATGCATGAACACGGCAAAGACGATGAGCGCGATGACGACGGTGCGCAGACGGCTGCGGCGGCCCGCGGTCATCATCGACAGCCAGTCGCGCCAGCCGAGCCGCAACTCGTGCTCGGCGAACCAGGTTAATGTCGCGGGCTGGCTCACTCGGCGGCGACCGGCGTTTCGACCAGCGTCAGGAAGGTTTCTTCGAGACTGGCCGCGGTCTTGCCGGTCTTGTGGTGCAATTCGTCGAGCGTGCCTTCGGCGATCAGGCGCCCGCCGGCGATGATGCCGATGCGGTCGGCCATGCGCTCGGCGACTTCGAGGATATGCGTGGTCATGATCACGGTGCCGCCGGCGCGCACGCGCTCGCCGAGCACATTCTTGACGATGCGGGCGGAGCCGGCGTCGAGCCCGGTCAACGGCTCGTCGAGGATGATGAGCTTGGGATCGTGCACCAGCGCGCCGGCGAGCGCGACCTTCTGCCGCATGCCGCGGGAAAAGCCCTCGCAGCGCTCATGCGCGTGCGGGTCAAGGCCGAGCCAGCCGATCAGCTCGCGGGCGCGGACTTCCGCGATGTCCGGCGCGATGCGCCAGAGCCCGGCGACGAATTCGAGATATTCGTAAGGCGTGAGCTTGTCGTAGATCATCGGCTCGTCGGAGAGCCAGGCGGTGATCTGCTTGGCGGCGATCGGGTCGGCGAGCGCGTCGATGCCGTCGATGGTGATGGCGCCGGCGTCCGGCCGCAGCAGGCCGGTGACCATGCGCAAGGTCGTCGTCTTGCCGGCGCCGTTGGGGCCGACCAGCGCGTAGAACTCGCCGCCGAAGACGGTCAAGTCGAGCGCATCGACCGCCGGCCGGTCGAAGCTCTTGCTGAGGCCGCGGACGTGAAGGGCGACGGGGCGCTGCATCACTGCTCTCTACCGAGAGAGTGGTTTCGGCGGCGTAAACCGAAGCGGTTATGCTTTCGGATCGGTTAAGCGGACGCCGTAGGCTTTTGGCACCAGGCGGAACATCTCGTCGCCGTATATCTTGCGCGCGTCGGCGAGCAGCGGCTGCACGGCATCGACAAAGGCCGCGTGTTCCTTCGCCGTCAATTCGACGATCTCGCAGCCGGCATCTTCGATGATCTTGCGCGACTGGTCGTGTTCCTCGACCGCGAGCCGGCGCTGGAAGGCGACGGCTTCGGTTACGGCTTTCTGCATGGCGCGCTTCAAGATCATCCGGCCAGGCGTCGAACGAGGCCCGGTGGAGAAACACAGGCCGCGAAATGTAGAAATGATAAGTCAGCGTGTGGAATTTGTGGAACTTGTGCACGCCATAGGTGACCGTGTTGGCGAGCGGATTTTCCTGCGCATCCAGAGTGCCGGCCTTGATCATGGCGATGGCTTCGGTGAGGTCCATGCGCAGCGCGATGGCGCCGAGCAGTTCGAAGGTGCGCTTATGGATCTCGCTCGGCAGCACGCGGATGCGCATGCCTTTGAGGTCGGCGGGCAGATGCACGGGCCTGAGCCGGTTGGAGATGTGGCGGAAGCCGTTCTCGAACCAGCCGAGGATGCGGTAGCCGATGCGCTCTTCGGTCTTGCGCACGAGATAAGCCCCAAGCTCGCCGTCCATCGCCGCGCGCGCCTGCGCGTTCGACGAAAATAGGAAGGGCAAATCGACGAAGCCAAGCTCGGGCACGCGGTCGGTCAAATAGCTCGACGACTGGTAGCCGAGCGTCATGTCGCCGTTCTCGACCAGCGTCAGAATGTCCTCGGCCTTGTGGCCGTGGTCCATGATGTTGAAGACGTAATCGATGGCGACTCCGTCGCCGAATTCGGCCTGGAGTTTGTCGCCGATGAATTTCAGCGCCTTGGAGAACCCGGTGGTCGGCGGCCCGTAGCCACCCATGCGAATTGGAATTGCCGCCATTTTCAGGTCCTGAAACAGGAAGATAGCGCGAAAAGCGCGCGCACCTTATCCGTACTTTGTTGTTTGCGCACGATCTTGTCTGAAAACCGGCAGCCACCTTTCGGGATCATGCGCAACCACGATGAAATCCCCGCGCGACTGGGCTATGCTCGCCGCAACGATTGAGGGAGAACGCCATGAACAAACCGACCAAACTGGCCGACATGAAACCGGCCGGCAAACCTGCGGCCATGTCGCCGGAGGAATGGCAGGCGCGCGTCGATCTCGCCGCCGTCTACCGGCTGGTCGCGCATTACGGCTGGGACGACGTGATCTACAATCATTCCTCGATGCGCGTGCCCGGCGAGCCGCGTATGTTTCTGATGAAGCGGCACGAGCTGCTCTACACCGAGGTAACCGCGTCCAACCTGGTCAAGGTGTCGATGGATGAAGACCTCGACGAGAAGGCGGGCGTCAACCGTCCCGGCTTCACGCTGCACGGCGGCGTGCTCAGCGCGCGGCCGGACGTCAACTGCGCGGTCCACGTGCACACCAACACCGGCATGGCGATCAGCGGCCTCAAGCACGGCCTGCGCATGGTGTCGCAGCAGGCGGTCCGCTTCTACAAGCGCATCGGCTATCACGGCTACGAGGGCATCACCGAGGATTTCGACGAGCGCGCGCGCATCAACCGCGACCTGGGCAACAACCGCGCCATGATCATGCACAATCACGGCCTGCTCACCGTCGGGCAAACGGCGCGTGAATCCTTTACCTTGATGAAGGCGCTGATCGATGCTGCCGAGATCCAGTTGCGGCTGGAAGCAACCGGCAGCGAACTGGTCGAGGTGCCACCCGAAATCTGCGCCAAGACCGCGGAGCAATATGAGCACCACAATATCGGCCGCGGCAGCGCCGACTGGCCGGCCTACCTGCGCATGCTCGACGCCATCGATCCGGGCTATCGCAATTAATCGCTGTGACAGCCTCCGTCAGTAATCGCGTCAAGGACCGCATCGGCCGCGGCGAGGTCGCCCTGTGCATGGCGATACGCTTTGCCCGCACCGCCGACATCGGCATGATCGCCGACGCCATGCGGCTTCGACGCTATCTTCATCGACATCGAGCATTCGGCGATTTCCGTCGACATCGCCGCCCAAATGATCGCCGCCGCACTTCCCCTCGGCATTACACCGCTGGCGCGCATTCCCGGCCACGATTTTGAAATGGCGGCGCAGACTGCTCGATGCCGGCGCACTCGGCATCATCTGCCCGCAGGTCGATACGGCGGAACAGGCCAGAGCCATGGTCGCCGCCTGCAAGTTTGCCCCGCTCGGCCATCGCTCGGTGTCGGGCACGGGCCCTCTGCAATTCTATCGCCCGACGCCGCTCGCCGAGGTCAATGCGCAAGGCAACGCGCTGACGTTGTGCATCCCGATGCTGGAGACGCCACAGGCGATCGAGAACGCCGACGCCATCGCGGCGATGCCCGGCATCGACATTCTGCTCATCGGTTCAAACGATCTGTCGACCGCGCTCGGCATTCCCGGCGATCTGAGCCATGCGAAAATCCGCGCCGCCTTCGAAACCACGGCGGCAGCCTGCAAGAAACACGGCAAGTGCCTCGGCATCGGCGGCGTGCGCGGCGACAACGCCCTCATGGCCGATCTGGTGAAGCTCGGCGGGCGTTTCGTGATCGCCGGGCTCGACCGGGCCTATCTGATGCAAGCGGCAAAAGCCGACGCGGCGGGGATCAGGAAGGCAATCGGGTCATGAAGCTCAAGCTGCACCACGTCAATTTCGCCACGACGGACGTGCCGGCGATGGACAAATTCTACCGCGACGTCCTCGACATGCAGACGATCCCCGGCATGGGCAAGAACCGCGTCATGGATCAGGGCTATCCGGGCGATGTCGCCTTCATCACCGACGGCGCGCTGCAAATGCACATCGCCGAGAAAGACATGAATATCGGCTTCCGCACCGGCAAGGTGGTCAACCCCGTGCACCACGGTCACATTGCCTTCCGCACCGACGATATCGCCGCGTTCAAGAAGCGGCTCGACGAGAAGGGCATCAAATATTCCGACTATGGCGACTGGGCGATGACTGGCTGGCAGCAGATTTTTTTCTACGATCCCGACGGCAATGTCGTCGAGGTGCATCAAGTATCGGAATAGCGGTCGCGCGTTGCCGCGAGCGCTCGTGTCGCCTGCCCGCGACGGCATCGATGTACGTTCGCTCTTGATCGAAAACCACGCCAAGGCATAGTCTTGGCGTTGATCAAGCCATTCAATTATCACGCGAATAACAACAACGGTTGCAGGGAGGATAACAATGGCGGTGGAGCAAAAGCATCTATGGTTGGCAGCCGCCGGTGTCGCTCTTGTCGTGGCTGTTGCCGGTTTTGCAGGCTTTCGGGCCGTCATCGGCGTCAAGCACGACGTTGCCGCGCTTGCCACGAAAGTTGAAGCGGCCAATGGCGCGCTGGCGGACATCAAGAAAACCACGTCGCTCGAAACCACGACGGCGCAACTCAGATTGCTCGACGCCAATCTCAAGAAGACCGACGACACGCTGGCGCAAATCCAGAAATCGACCGCGCTCGACAGCGTGAAATCCGAACTCGGCCAGCTCAATTCAAAAATCGAGAGCGCCAACGCTGCGCTGGGCGAGATTCAGAAAAACAACTCGCTTGGCGACATCAAGACGGCACTCGCATCGATCGGCTCGAAAATCGAACAGGCCAACGGCGCACTGGCGGAAATTCAAAAGGCGCCCGCGCAGACCAATCAGGCGCAATCGGCCGACGCGCTGGCCAAACTGCAGGCGAGCGTCAACGATCTCAAGGGCCGCATCGACGGCGACGCAACTTCTCTGACCAGGATTTCGGATGCGGTGGCGAAGCTGAGCGATGCCGGCAACTCTCAGGGCAAGCCGAAGCAGAATACCGACGATCTGGTGATTTTCTATGTGTCGACGGCGGACGTAACGGGCGCAACGGGGACGGCTACAACGGCCTCGATCGCTTCGCCGATTCCGCCGCTGGCGGTTCATTATGAGCGGGTCGGCAGCCTCGACGACAGCGGCCAGACGGCGGCGATCGTCAAACAGGTCAAGGACATTCTCAAGGACCGCAAGGATTGCGCCATTGCCATCAGCGGGCACACCGATACGCTCGGCGACGACGAAAATAACCTCGAGCTTTCGCGGGAGCGGGCCAGCGAAGTCACGGCCAAACTGAAGACGGCCCTGGCGGGACAGAATATTCCGATCAGCCAGGCCGCATGGGGCGAGCGCCGGCTGCAGGTCTGGACGCGTGACGGAATCGGCAAGAAAGCAAACCGCAGCGTCGAAATCAGCCTGACCTGCAAAGGCTAGCGGGAACCGCCGCGCTTACGGCGCATTCCTGCGCCCCTCGCCCGGCCCCCACTGCCAGAAGTCGCGGCCTTCCTGACGCAGGAAGCGCGACAGCACCATCATGTGCACTTCGGAGGCGCCGTCGACGAGCCGCGCCGCGCGCGCCGCGCGATAGATCCATTCGACCGGCGTGTCCTTGGAGAAGCCGCGCGCGCCCTGCAGCTGGATGGCGACATCGGCGGCCTTGTGCAGCGTGTCGGCGACCTGCACCTTGGCCATCGACACTTCCTTGCGGGCGCGGCCGCCCTGATCGAGCATCCAGGCGGCGTGCATGGTGAGCAGGCGGCTGATCTGGATCTGCTGCGCCACCTCGCCCAATTTGATCTGCACGCTCTCACGGTCGGCAAGCTTGATGCCGAAGCCTTCGCGCTCGCTGACGTAAGCCTGCGCGATCTCCAGGCAGCGCTTGGCCCAGCCGGTCCAGCGCATGCAGTGCGTGAGCCGCGCCGGGCCGAGACGGATCTGCGTCACCTTCAGCCCGTCGCCCTCGCCCATCAGCACGTTTTCTTCCGGCACTTCGAGGCCGGTGAATTCGAGCTCGCAATGGCCGCCGTGCTCCTCCGGCCCGAGGATCGGAATGCGGCGGACGATGCGCCAGCCGGGCTGGTCCTTGTGAAAGAGAAACGCGGTGAGGCCGCGCCGCTTGTCGTCGGATGTGCGCGCCATGAGGATGAAATGCGCGGCGCCGTCGGCGCCGGTGATGAACCACTTGCGCCCCTTGATGATGTATTTGCCGCCCTGCTTCTCGGCGCGGGTGAGCATCATCGAGGGATCGGAACCGGAGCCGGGATGCGGCTCGGTCATGGCGAAGGACGAGCGCACCTTGCCGGCGACGATGGGCGCGAGCCACTTGTCCTTCTGCGCCTGCGTGCCGACGAGGCGGAGCACGTTCATGTTGCCGTCGTCCGGCGCCATGCAGTTGATCGCCAGCGGGCCGAACAGGCTGCGCGCGGCCTCCTCGTAGATTGCCGCCCAGGCGACGATCGGCAGCTCCATGCCGCCGTATTCCTTCGGCGACTGCGGCGCCCAAAGGCCGGCCTTCCTCGCCTTCTCGCGCACCGGCTTGAGCCGCTCCTCGGGAATGTTCTCGTGCTCGGAGAAATTTGCGGGATCCGCTTCCAGCGGCAGCACTTCCTTCTCGACGAACGCGCGCACGCGCAGGCGCAGGTCTTCGATCTCGGGTGACAGTGAGAAGTCCATAGGCGTTCCCTTCTATCCCTCCCCGGCAAGCGGGGAGGGATAAAGTGCTATCCCTTGATCTGGATCACCTGCCCGCCGTCGACGACGATGGTGGCGCCGGTGATATAGGCGCCTGCGTCCGACGCCAGCAGCAGCAGCGCGCCGTCGAGATCGCCGTCGTTGCCGAAGCGGCCCATCGGGATTTCGCGTTTGATCACTGCGCCGTGCTCGCTCAGCAGATAGTCGTCGTTGATCTCGGTGACGAACCAGCCCGGCGCGATGGCGTTGACGCGCACGCCCTTGAAGGCGAGCTCGATGGCCGAGCGCCTTGGTCACCTGCACCACGCCGGCCTTGGCGGTGGCGTAGGCAACGGCGCCCTTGGCGACCATCGAAGCCCGAGCACCGAGGCGATGTTGACGATCGAGCCCTGTTTCTTTGCCGCCAGCATGCGGCGCGCGGCCTCCTGCGCCCAGAAGAACACGGCGTCGAGATTGGTGCGAGAGCATCTTGCGCCATTCCTCCGGCGTCATCTCGACGGCGCGGCCGCCATGGGCGATGCCGGCATTGTTGACCAGCATGGTGACGGTGCCGAACGCCTTTTCCGCGGCGTCGAAGGCGCGGGTCATGGCGGCGCGGTCGAGCACGTCGGCCTCGATGGCGATGGCCTTGCCGCCTTTGCCTCTCGATCTCGTCCTTCAGCGCCTTGAGCCGGTCGATGCGGCGCGCAACCAGCGCCACTGCCGCGCCGTTGTCGGCGAGCGCCTCGGCGAATTGCTTGCCCAGGCCGCTGGACGCGCCGGTCACCAGCGCCACGCGGCCCTTCAGGTTGAACATGTCCGCGGCTTTCATGGATGGTTCTCCTCACCGCCCATAAAGCGCATGCGGCAGGTGCGGTCGCAAGGCCCGGCACGAACCAGAGCACGACCAGCGCCAGAAGCTGGATCAGCACGAACGGGATGATCCCGACATAGATGTGCCGGGTGGTGATCTCCGGCGGCGCCACGCCGCGCAGGTAGAACAGCGTCGGCCCGAGCGGCGGGTGCATGTACGAGGTCTGCAGGTTCATCGCCATCATGATGCCGAGCCAGACCGGATCGACGCCGGGCATCGTGAGCAGCGCCGGGCCGACGATCGGCACCACGACGAAGATGATCTCGAAGGCGTCCATCACGAAGCCGAGCAGGAACATCGCCAGCATGACGGCCAGAATCGCGCCAGCGGCGCCGCCGGGCAGATTCGACGAGCGCGTTGTTCACCATCACGTCGCCGCCGAGCGCGCGGAACACGAGGCTGAACATGGTGGCGCCGATCAGGATGAGAAAGATCATGGCCGGTGATCTGCGTGGTTTTTTCCACGACGGGCCTCAGCAGCGCCGAGAGGCGCGCTTTTCGCGCGGCAAGCAGCAGCGCGCCGACGGCACCGACGGAGGCGGCTTCGGTCGGCGTCGCGATGCCGCCGAGGATCGAGCCGAGCACGGCAACGATGAGCACCACGGGCGCCAGCAGCGCTTCGATCAGACTGCCGGCCTTCTTCTCGTCGGCTGAGACCGCCGGAGACGATTTCGGCCGCCACAGCGCCATGGCGATGAGGAAAGCGAGATAAAGCGCGACCAGCAGCAGACCGGGGACAATCGCGCCGGCGAACAGGTCGCTTACCGAGATCACGTTGGGCGCGAAGGTTCCCTTGGCGAGTTGCGCCGCCTGATAGGCGTTGTTGAGCTGGTCGCCGAGCAACACCAGCACAGTGGACGGCGGAATGATCTGCGCCAGCGTGGCGGAGGCCGCAACCGTCCCGGCGGCAAGCCGCGGGTCGTAGCCGTGCCGCAGCATCGCCGGCAACATGATAAGGCCGATGGTCACCGCGGTGGCGCCGACCATGCCGGTCGAAGCGGCAAGCAGCGCGCCGACCACGACCACCGAATAGCCCAGGCCCCCACGCGCTGTACCGAACAGCCGCGCCATACGCTCGAGCAGATTTTCGGCGATGCGCGATTGCTCGAGCGTCACGCCCATGAAGATGAACAATGGGATCGCCAGCAGCACTTCGTTGGTCATGACGCCGAAAATACGGTCCGGTAATGCTCCTAGAATGCCGAATCCCATGACGCCGAGCACGTGGCCGAGCACGGCGAAGACGAGCGAAACGCCGGCGAGCGTCGGCGCCACGGGGTAGCCGGCCATCAGCGTGACGATGACGGCGGCGACCATCACAACGCTGAGGGTTTCGGCGAGCGGCATCACCGCGGCCCGATGAGCGTCTGCGCCGCCCGGATCGCCTGGGCGATGCCCTGCAGGCCGAGCAGCACGGCAAACAGCGGGATTAGCGTCTTCAGCACGAAGACGAGCGGCAGGCCGCCGACCTCCTGCGAGCGCTCGAGGATCGCCCAGGAGCGCGCGGCGTAAGGCGTGGCGAACAGCAGCACGACAAAGGTGAACGGCAGCAGCAGCAGCAGCGAGCCGAGATAATCGATCGCGGCTTTCACCCGCGGCGAGGCATCGGCGTAGAAAATATCGACGCGCACATGGCCGCCAACGCGCAAGGTCCACGCCGCCGCCAGCATGAACAACGTGGCGTGGCCGTAGATCACGGCTTCGGTCAGCCAGATCGAGCCGAAGCCGAACACGTAGCGCGCAACGACCAGCGCGAACTGCCCGAGCACGATGGCGAGCGCCAGCCAGGCAACAGCCCGGCCGACCGCCGTGTTGAAGCGGTCGATGCGGTTGGCGAGTGCAGATAGCGCCTGCATGGGGGCCGATCACTTTCCGCTGTCATGCCCGCGAAAGCGGGCATCCAGTACTCCCGGCGTGTCATATTCGCAAACGCAGGGGTTGCCGGATCATCCGCTGGAGCCTGTCCCCGCGCAGGCGGCGGCGGATGATGACACAGAGAGCGCTTCGGCTACATTCCCTCCATGGCAGATCGCAATGCGAGCGACGAAAACTGGCTGCGCCGCGCTTTCGCGGTTGCCGGGCGCTCGCACGCCAACGGCAATCATCCCTTCGGCGCCATCCTGGTCAGCCCCGACGGCAAGGTCCTGATTGAAACCGAAAACGGCCTGATGCCGGATCGCGACATGACCGCGCATGCGGAGCGGCTGCTGGCGACGGCGGCTTCGAAGAAATACGCACCCGAATTTCTCGCCCAATGCACGATGTACACGTCTGCCGAGCCCTGCGCCATGTGCGCGGGCGCCATCTATTGGGTCGGCATCGGCCGCGTCGTCTACGGCCTCTCCGAGAGCCGCCTCAAGCAGATGACCGGCGCGCACCCGGAAAACCCGACCTTGTTCCTGCCCTGCCGCACGGTGTTCGCCGCGGGGCAGCGGCCAGTCGAGGTCGTGGGCCCGCTGCTGGAAGATGAGGCCGCGGCGCAGCATGAAGGCGTCTGGAATTAGGGCGCGTAGTTATAAATCCGGTTCTGTAAGCGCGGCTTGCTGAATGTCTGCTTCGCTCCGAAAGCGACCAAATTGTTGCGTCGGCACAAAATGACGCAAGGGGCCAAGCGGACATTCGGCGTCTCCAAGATCTGTCCTATCTCGCCTCAGTAGCGAGCCAAGCACGACCGAGAAGGATTGACAGAACGAGGTGAAGGGCAACCGCTGGCCAAAGAAAGATGCCAGCCGGCCCACCTGCAAAACCAAGGTAAGCAAGATAGAGCGTAACAACTGTGCTGTAGATCATCATGCCAACGAGCGGCGGCCCCGGCCAACAGGCAGTTCCTAGACCAACGAGACCCATGCCCGCCACGCGCGCAACCGGTACGGCGACGCCGGTAAATTCCTCACCCAACAACACTTGCCCGACGAGCGAGGGAACGATCAGCAACGCCAATCCGGTAGCCGTTTCAGCTGAAGCGGCGAAGATCAACACCTTTTTCATTGCCCTGATTTCACTCAGTCTTTTTGCGCTAGCGACCCCAACGGGAAACTATTGGCGCTTCGGTGCTTCAATAGGATCCGGCTCCGGTGCTGGCATAGGCGCTAATTCTGCCTTGGACTCCGGTCCCGCCTTAGGCGCCGGTTCGAGCTTGAACGTCAGCTTGTTGATCTTGCCGGTAAACTTGAACGGAACATCGTAGCGATACTGCAGCATCGCGACCCCAGTGCGGGTGTCCTGGCCGACGTCGAACGACTCGTCCCCCGGGAACGTGACCGGCGTGGTGTGCTCCATGTGTTTCCTGTCCACTTCCTTACCGTCCACGGAGAGCACACCTGTGCCGCCCTTGCCCAAGCCGGGATCGTCGGATTTGAAGTCGAAGACGATAGTATGCTTGCCAGCGCCTAACTCCGGCCCTGACCAGATTGTGCGCTTGAGGTTAAGCAGGTTGTAGAGGAACACCGGCTTTCCCGCGCGAATGCCTGCCACACCCTTGCTCAGAAACAGGCCGTAGCCGCCGAAGCGCCCGCCTTCGGTGACGATCATGCCTTCCGCACCGCCCTTGGGGATCTCGACGTCGGCGGTGATGGTGTAGGACTTGTTCAGGATGCTCGGCGCAGCGCTGTCCGGCACGCCGGTCAATTCGCCCGAGTACGTGAACTCCGTTCGCCCCGCCGTCAGGCTCGGGCGTGGCGTATTCCAGCGTAGGAGTGTCGTGTTATCGAGCGGCAGCACGTTGTACTTCTTCGCTTCGGAATCGAAGAGTGCCTGCATCTCCTTGACCTTTTCCGGCATCGCGGCGGCCAGGTCGTTGAACTGTGTGGGGTCCTCCTGGAGGTTATAGAGCTCCCACTTGTACCCGTTGACGACATCCGGCGGCGGGGCGCTGCTCAGCACCCACGGAAGAGTGACGGGCGTCGTCGATGCAATCCATCCGTCGTGATAGACGGCGCGATTGCCGAGCATCTCGAAGTATTGCGTCGTGTGCCGGGTTGCGGCGTTGGCGTTCGCCGTGGCCCATGTGTACACCATGCTCGTGCCTTCGATGGGGGCCTGCTTGATGCCATTGATCGCCTCGGGCGCCGGAATACCGGTTGCTTCGAGGATGGTTGGAACAATGTCGATGACGTGGCTGAATTGGCGGCGGATGCCGCCTAGGTCCTTGATGTGGCCGGGCCAAGACATGGCCACGCCCTGAGCCGTCCCGCCGAAGTGCGACGGCACCTGCTTCACCCACTTGAACGGGGTGTCCATCGCCCAAGCCCATTCCGCCGCGTAGTGTGGGAACGTCTTGTCGGATCCCCAGAACGGATACCAAAGATACTGGGCCTTCACTGGCACGGGGACGCCATTAAGGGTGGTGTACTCGTTCGGGGTGCCGTTGAGCATGCCTTCGGCGCTCGCGCCGTTGTCGCCGCTGATATAGATGATCAAGGTGTTGTCGAGCTCGCCGAGGTCCTCGACCTCCTGGATGACGCGGCCAATCTCATGGTCGGCGTACGCAAGGTATGCTCCATAGACATCCGCTTGCTTGATAAAGAGCCTCTTCTCCGCCCGACTGAGGGAATCCCATTTCGGCAGTCCCTTCTCGCCCTCTGGCCACGGCGTCAACTTGGCGTTTTCGGGCATGATGCCTAGGCGCTTCTGGTTGGCGAAGATGGTCTCCCGCAGCTTGTTCCAGCCCCCGTCGAAGAGATGCATAGCGCTGATCTTCTCGATCCACTCCGGCGTCGCATGATGAGGCGCATGGGTGGCGCCGGGCACGTAGTAGACAAAGAACGGTTTGTCGGGCGCGATCTCCTTGAGCTGCTTTATGTAATGGATGGCCTCGTCGGCCATCGCTGTCTCCAGGTTCCAACCGGGATGGCCTTGGAAGGGATAGATTGCCGTAGTATTGCGGAACAGGTTCGGTTGCCACTGGTTAGCGTCGCCGCCGACGAAGCCATAGAAATATTCGAAGCCCATACCATTGGGCCACTGATTGAATGGCCCGGCCTGGCTTGACTGGAAAGAGGGCGTGTTGTGGTCCTTACCGAACCACGCAGTTGCGTACCCGTTCTCCTTCAGGATTGTACCGATGGTGCCCTTGTCAATCGGAATGATTGAATCGTAACCGGGGAACCCCGTCGATATTTCGCCCACCACCCCGTTACCGACCGAGTGGTGATTACGTCCGGTGATGAGCGCCGCCCGCGTCGGTGAGCAGAGCGCGGTGGAGTGAAAATCGGTATAGCGCAGACCCTGCGCGGCGATGCGGTCCATAGCCGGTGTCGGGATCACCCCACCGAACGTGGACGGCGCAGCGAAACCGACATCGTCGGTCATTATGAGCAACACGTTGGGCGCGCCCTTCGGCGGCACGACGCGCGGCGCCCACCAGGGCTTCGAGTCCGATGCCTTCTCCTTGATCACCCCACCGAATTCCGGACGCGGCGGCGGAAGCTGTTTACCGTCGATCGTGGTGGTGGCGCCGGGCGAACCCGGGGCACCTGTGGCTTGCTGTGCCGACGTCGAAGTACAACTAAGGGCGAGAAGACCCGCGCCCGCAAGCGCGCCGCGACTGAGTTTCATAACGAAAGCTCCTTGCGCGGAATGCGCGCTTTGGCGCGGGAGGGTCCCCGCATTTAGCGAAGCACACTTTGACTCAGGTCAAAAGGGAACGGGTGTGGAATGTCTGCTTTGGTGTCGCAACTCGAAGCCTATTATAGATACGCCGCGTACGAGCCGATCCAAACAATGATCGACATAAGAAGGCCGATTACGCCTGCATTCTCTGCAAAGACCGTCGCCGTTCCGGGCATGCCAACTCGTAGTTCCACTTTGTCGATCTCGTCCGGAATTGAAATTACGGCGGGATAGGCCTTGGTTCCGCCGATCGCCCCGACACGTGCAAGCGTTCCAGAGACGGCGACCTGACCTTCGCCCACCCCTCGGGGAATATTGATAATCTTGGCGTGAAAGATGCGGCCCGGATGATTGTCAAACACGATTTTCACGGCCGCGTTAGGCTTGATCGTTTCAAAACCGTTCGGAGAAAACATTCCGACGAGAGTGATCTCTTTCGTGACGATAAATGACAGGGCCGAACGCGCCTGCAGAGCACGGTCGCCCACGGCCAATGCTATGATCGTTACGACGCCGTCGCTTGGCGCCTTAACGGTTGTCTGTTCCAGCTCCCACTTTGCGTTATCTAGCTGTGCCGCGATTTGAGCAACGGTCGTGTTTACACCGCCGATTTCCGAGTCCAGCGCAAGTTTAGCGGTGATTTGGGCGGCCTTGGCCCCCTGTAGCTGAAACTGCACCGTTTCGAATTGAACCTGTGTGTCCTGCATTCGGAATACGGACTGGGCCTCCTGACCGGCAAGCTTTTGCATATCCGCCAATCGTTGGCGGTTGTAGGCAAATTGCGCCTTCAAGCCCTCGGCGTTAGCTGTGGCCTGTTCATAGTTCGAAACAAGCTGCTTGGCCTGTTGCTGCGATTGGGCAAGTGAAGCGTCGAGTTGCTTCACTTTGGCTTGAAACGGTGACGGATCGATCTGGAAGAGAACAGTTCCGGCCTTTATCGGGACGTTTGTCTCGACCGGGATCGAAGTGACCTGTCCGGAAACGTTTGGCGTGATTTCCACCACGCGAGAGGTGACAGTTAAGCTCCCTGAGGGAGTTAGATAATTGAACATCGCCAAAAACACGGCAAGGATGAAAGCCCCAACCAAAACCGTGACGGAGCCAGAGCCCCAACCCCACTTGAGCAGCTTGAGTCTCGAAAACACAAGCCACACCAGAGCCGTATAGAGACACAGGATGATGAGCATTTGTTAGTTCCAAAGCCTCTGCTTATGGAATGCAGCTGCACGTTTTGTCGAAGCGACAAACGGCTCGCCACATTGTCTGCTTCCTCGCTGGCAAAGCGCGCATGGAAGACCCCTGCACTTTGACGGATGAAGCGTGCTCGCAATGAGCAAACCACACTTTGATTCAGGTCAATCGGGTCAATCGGGTCAATCGGGACAGTCATGGAGTGTCCGCTCTGGGTCATCGACGGCCGATCTGGTCAAGGCCAATGTCTTTACTTGTCCGCCGCGTATCCGATAGGCGGCAACTCGGGCGTGGTTCGTCTGCAGGGCCAGGGCCCAACTTCGCCGAACGTCTGCAATGACAACAGAAAAAGAAGAAGTCCCCGCCGGGACAAGCCCGGCCATGACGAACGACAGCGGAGCCGCTAGACTTCCATCCATGACCCACGATCATCACCACGACCACGACCATTCCGAACTCACGGAAACGCAATTGCGCGTGCGCGCGCTGGAGACCGTGCTCACCGAGAAGGGCTATGTCGATCCGGCGGCGCTCGATCTGCTGATCGAGACCTACGAGAAGAAGGTCGGCCCGCGCAACGGCGCCCGCGTCGTCGCCAAGGCCTGGGCCGATCCGGCCTATCGGGCGCGGCTGCTGAAGGATGCGACGCCGGCGATTGCCGAGCTCGGCTTCGCCGGGCGCCAGGGCGAGCACATCGTGGCGGTGGAGAACACGCCGCAGCGCCACAACATGGTCGTGTGCACGCTGTGCTCCTGCTATCCGTGGCCGGTGCTCGGCCTGCCGCCGGTCTGGTACAAGTCGGCGCCCTACCGCTCGCGCGCGGTCGCCGATCCGCGCGGCGTGCTCGGCGATTTCGGCGTGACGCTGGCGAAGGACACCGAGATCCGCGTCTGGGATTCGACCGCCGAGATCCGCTACCTGGTGCTGCCGATGCGTCCCGCCGGCACCGAAGGCTGGAGCGAGGAGCGCTTGGCCTCCCTGGTGACGCGCGACTCGATGATCGGCACCGGCTTGCCGAAACGCGCGGAGGATCTGAAGTGATGTTAAATCGTCATTCCGGCCGAGCGCCAACGGGCCCGGCCTTCGGCCGGCCCGATGACAGGCTCCGCGCGAGGGCCGGACTCCATACTGCGCAGCGCCGGGATTATGGATTGCGGGCCCGCGAGCTTTGCTCGCGTCCCGCAATGACAGAGAGATAAACATGAACGGCGCGCAGGACATGGGCGGCGAGCATGGCTTCGGCAAGGTCGCGCCGGAGGCGAATGAGCCGGCGTTTCATGCCGAATGGGAGAAGCGCGCTTTCGCCTTGACGCTCGCCATGGCCATGCCGGGCCAATGGAATATCGACATGTCGCGCTTCGCGCGCGAGAACCGCGATCCCGCCGAATATCTGTCGATGAGCTATTACGAGATCTGGTTCGCCGGGCTGGAGACAATGCTGAAAGAGCGCGACCTCGTCACCGACGACGAGATCGTGGTCGGTCACGCGCTGGGCGCGCCGAAGCCGGTGCCGCGCGTGCTTTCGCCCGGCGACGTGCTCAAGGTTCTGCATCGCGGCGGGCCGACCGAGCGCGACACCAACACGAAGCCGGCATTCAAGTCCGGCAGCAGAGTGCGGGCGAAGAACATCAATCCGCTGACGCATACGCGGCTGCCGCGCTACGTGCGCGGGCACGTCGGCGCGATCGAGCGCGTGATCGGCTTCCACGTCTTCCCGGACAGCAACGCGCAAGGCGCCGGCGAAAATCCGCAGTGGCTCTACACCGTGCGTTTCGACGGCCCGGAATTGTGGGGCGACGGCGCCGACCCGACGGTGACGGTGTCGGTCGACGCCTGGGAATCCTATCTGGAGCCGGCATGACGTGGGACGCCGCGCACTCTTTCTTGACCTCTCCCGCTTGCGCGGGAGATCGGCGAGCAAAGCTCGCCGGGAGGGGGCAATTGCAAATTGAGCACGCCCCCTCCCCAACCCTCCTGCGCAAGCGGGGGAGGGAGAGCAAGAGGCGGTCGCCGTGACATCCATCGACCGCGCAGCGGCACGCCGGGCCACGCAGGAAATATCGAGCATCCCGCGCGATGCCGACGGGCCGGTGTTCCGCGAGCCGTGGGAGGCGCAGGCTTTCGCCATGACGCTGGCGCTGCACGAGCGCGGGCTGTTCACCTGGAAGGAATGGGCGGCGGCTTTGGCAATGGAGATCAAGCGCGCGCAGGCGGCGGGCGATCCCGACACCGGCGAGACTTATTACTCGCACTGGCTGGCGGCGCTGGAAAAACTGGTGGCGGAGAAAGGCGTGACAACGCAAGCGACTTTGCATCGCTATCGCGATGCCTGGGACCGCGCCTGCGACCGCACGCCGCACGGCAAGCCGATCGAATTGCGGGAAGAGGATTTCAGCATCTAAGGGTGCGTTCCCCGGATGCGGTGCAGCGCGAGCTCTGGCGGAGCGGTGCACCGCTGATCCGGGGTCCAGTTATCAAGCCGGGTCCCAGGTCTGCAGCGCACCACTTCGTGCTGCGCTGCGCCCGGGACACGAGGGCTAAAACAACCCCATCTGCTCGCTCATCATGTAGCCGGTGAGCAGAGCGGCGCCGAAGACGATGATCAGCCCTGCCGCCGCGGTTTCCAGCCCACGCAAGGCAATCAACCCGGCGCCGGGCTTGGCCTTCGCCAGCCGTCCGGCAAAGCCGCGCGCGCTGACGGCGAGTGTCGCGACCGCCGCGACCGTGATCGCGGTGCCCAGCCCCATCACGAAGGTCGAGGCGACGCCGATCCAGAACAGTCCCTGCGCCAGCGCGAAGACCAAGACGATGATGGCACCCGAGCAGGGCCGCAAGCCAACCGCGATGATGGCGGCGAGCCCGCGCCGCAGCCAATGCTTGCCGGCAAGCTCGCTCGGCTCCGGCGCGTGCGCGTGGCCCCAGGCCGAGTGCTTCTTCATCGTCGGATGATGGTGATCGTGGCCGTGATGCGCGTGACCGTGGTCGATGTCCATGATCGTGTGATGCTCATGCGCGTGGCTGTGACCTGATGCGCGTGCCTGCTCATGTCCGCGCTCGCGCAGCAGCTTGCAGGAACGAGCGGCCCTTCACCCACAGCAGCCGAAGCCCGATTACAATGATCAGCCCGTAGCTCACCTCCTCGATGACGCGCACGGTGTCGCCCATCATCTTCGCCGTGGCGCCGAGCAGCACCGCGGCGATGCCGACAATGGCGATGGCGGTCAGCGCCTGCACGATTGCCGAGGCAAACGACAGCACCACGCCGCGCCGCCAGGTTTCGTTGTTGGCGACGAGGTAGGACGAGATCACCGCCTTGCCGTGGCCGGGGCCGGCGGCGTGGAAGATGCCGTAGATGAAGGAGATGCCGAGCAGCGTCCAGGCGGCGCTGCCGTCGGCCTTGGCGGCGCGGATGGTGCCGGACATCATGCGATAGAATTCGGCCTGCTTCGCCAGAATCCAGCCGGCGATGGGGCCGAATTCCGGCGGCGCGCGCCCATGCGAGATGCCGAACGGCTGCGCCATTGCCGCGTCGAGCGCGGCAAAAATCATCAGAATGGCAACGATGAGACAGAGTTGCGAGAGAATTGCGCGCCCGCCGGACGACGTCATGTCGGGATTACCCCTTTGCAGCACGTCGCCCCCGCAACGCTAAGGACAGTTCACCAGGATCGTGTTGGCGAATTGCGCGCCCCAGGCCATCGTCGTGTTCTGCTGGTCGGCGGGAATTTGGCTCAGCGCCTTGCCTTCCGCATAGGTCATCTCGCGCGGCAGCACCACGTCAAGCTTGCAGCCATGCGGAAAATTGACGACGTGCACCGGCTCTTTCTTGGCCCATTCGAAATCGACGAAGATCGTTGGATCGTAAACTTCGACCTTGAGGAGCTTCGCCTTCACCGGTGTCTTGAACGGCAGCGTGAAGTGCAAAGTGAGAATTTGATTGGTGTCGTCGAGCCAGTAGCCCGGCGCCGGTTCGGCCAGTTGCGCTTTCTGGCCGTCGGCGGTGACGTAGGTGAAATAGTCGAATTCCTTGAGCAACTCGACGTTGACCTTGGCCAGCGGCGCCAGCTCTTCGCGGGTGAACTGGCCCTTGACCTTGCTCTCCAGTCCCTGCGTGGCGAAGGCCGAGAACATGTCGTCGAAGGCCCAGGCATGTTGCACGCCGGTGATGCTGCCGTCGGCTGCGTAGACCAGCTCGATGTGCATGGTGACCCAGACATGCGGGTGCGCCAGCGCCGGCACGGCAAAAGCCAAACTCAACATGGCGATGAGGGCGGCGCGGATCATATTGCGGCAACATAGCATAGAGTGCGGCGCAAAGGTGGCGGACAATAGCTGTCACATCACAACGTTATAAAATTCACACGCCATCGGCGCCGCCGTCGGCGCGCGGATCGTGGCCGCCTTCGAGCGTGCCGCCGGGATGCAAGATGACCGCGCCGGCGTGCCCCATGGTGTCGGAATAATCTTCGTCAAGCACGTCGACGTCGTGGCCGGCGCTCATCAGGCGATCGATCAGTTGCTCGTCGAAGCGCCGCTCCAGGCGCAAGTTTGTGCGCGTCGAACCCCAGGTGCGGCCGAGCAGCCAGCGCGGCGCATCGAGCGCGCGCTCGAGCGGCTGGCCGAAAACCGCGTAACGCGTGAACACCGCCGCTTGCGTCTGCGGCTGGCCGTCGCCGCCCATGGCGCCATAGGCGATGACGCGGCCGTCCTTTAGCGACGCGAGCGCGGGGTTGAGGGTGTGGAACGGGCGGCGGCCAGGCGCCAGCGCGTTGAGCGCCTTGGGATCGAGCGAGAAGCTGGCGCCGCGGTTCTGCATGAGGATGCCGGTCGCCGGCAGCACCACGCCGGAGCCGAATTCCCAATAGAGCGACTGGATGTAGGAGACGACGAGGCCGGAGGCGTCGGCCGCGCCCATCCAGATGGTGTCGCCCTTTCCGTCCGGCGCCGGCCAGGGCGCGGCTTTTTTGCGGTCGATCTTTTCCGCCTCGGCGTCGAGGAAGGGCGCGCCCAGGAATTGATTGAGATCGGCCGTGATCCGGTCTGGGTCGGTGACGACGCGGTCGCGCACGCGGAAGGCGCGCTTGGTCGCCTCGATGAGGCCGTGGATGTGCTCGAAGCTTTCGCCTTGCGTCACGCGCAGCCGCTCGAACAGGCCGAGGATGATCAGCGACGCAAGCCCCTGCGTCGGCGGCGGCGAATTGTAGAGCGTGCCGGCCGCGCCGCGCAGGCTCAGCGGCTCGACGACGCTGCGCGCGCAGCTGCGCGAAGTCGCCGCGCGTCACCGGTGAGCCGATGCGCTCCAGATCGGCGGCGATCTCGCGGCCGACATCGCCGCGATAGAAATCGTCGAGGCCGGCATGGGCGAGGTGTTCGAGCGTGTCGGCGAACTTGGTTTGCTTGAGCCGCGCGCCCTGCTCCGGCGCCTTGCCGTCAACCAGAAAGGCTGAGGCGAAGCCGGGCACGTCCTTCAGCTCGGCGAACTTTTCGGCCGTCAGCGCCGCCTGGCTGCGTGTGACCACGTAACCCTCGCGCGCGTGCTTGATGGCGGGGGCGAGCAATAGGTCGAGCGGCAGTTTGCCACCTTGCGCCTTTGCCGCCTCTGCCGCCAGCAGCCACGCCGCCACCGCGCCGGGCACGGTGAGCGCGGCGAGCGGCCCGCGCGCAGGAATTTCGTGATGGCCGGCATCACGGTAAAGCCGCGGGGTCGCTTTGGAGCCGGCGCGCCCCGCCCCCATCAGCGCGCGCACTCTTCCTGAAGGTTCGCGGATCAGCCAGAAGCCGTCGCCGCCGATGTGGTTCATGTGCGGATAGACGGCGGCGATGCTCGCGGCCATGGCGAGCATCGCCTCGATGGCATTGCCGCCTTCGGCGAGGACGGCGCGGCCGTCCTCGACAGCGGCCAAATGCGGCGCGCAGACGACGCCGCGGCGATGTCCGGCGGTGTGCAGCGTCATGCCAGCGACGCCCGCAATGCGGCGACCGAGAACGCCGCGCCGGCGGCGAGCAAGGCAATGCCGATGCCGAGGCGCCAGAATTTTGGATGCGGCAGCAGCTTTTCCGCCGTGACCAGCACGGTCAACCCCGCGACCCAACGCAGATCCATGACCGCGACCGCAAACAGCAGCACCATCAGCGCGGCGCAGCAGCCCATGCAGAACAGGCCGTGGCGCAAGCCCATGATCGCGGCGCCAAGCGCGCCGTCGCGCCATTCACTCAAGATGAAGCCGTCGGGCGAGCGGCAAAGGCTGAGGCAGCGTTCCTTGAGCGGGCTGAACTGGTAGAGCCCGGCGGCGAGGAACAGCGCGGCGGAGAAATAATACGAGGCCGACTGCATCATGGTGGTGAGCAGTTCGGTCTTCTGCAGCAGCCATTGCAGCGCCGTGGCGAGGACCGAGAAGCCGGCCCAGGCGACGACATAGCCGGCCAGGAAGATCGCCGTCGGCACGTGCGGCGCGGCGCGCTCGCGGCGCCGGCGCTTGATGGTGGCGAAGGCGGCAACCATGGGCGCCGTGCCAGGCAGCATCATCGCCGCCATCATCGCCGACCACATCACGAACATCAGCACCGTGTCGGCGGGCGTCCACGACGGCCTCCATGCCGTTCATCGACATGTTCATGTCGCGCCACATGGCCGCTTCCATGGCGTCCATCTGCCGCGATTGATCGACCGTGAAGGCCCAGGCCGCCGCGGTGACCACGATCAGCAAAGTCGCCACGACCCAACGGTCGCGCCGCAGCAGCGCGCGATAATCCGTTTCCATTTCGCTCATTGGCCTTGCAGCGGATTGCGCCAGGTGAAGGTCTTCGGGCCCGCGCAGGTCGAAGGCGATGTGCTTGGACGAACGGTTCGACCAGTCCCATTTGCGGCCGAAAGCGCCGGTGACGACATTGCGCTTGGCGGTGCCGACGGTGAGGAAGCCGGGCACCACCTCCGGGCGCGGCGCGTTGTAGATGCGGCAGGTGTCGCCCTCCGGCACCATGTATTTGCGGAACGGGCCGCCGAGGCCTTCGACCATGCCGGGCACTTCGACGCGCCAGTTCTCGGCGTCGTGGCTGACTTTCATCGGCACGAATTCGACGCCGTCGACGCGCAGCGTGAGGTCGCGCCAGGCGGCGAAGGCGCCGCCGGCATAGCCGGTGAAGATCTTCTGCAAGGCCTCGCGCTCGGCAGGACTGGCGCGGTCGTCGATGAGAAAGCCGAACTCGCGGTTCTTCTCGAAGACATTGCCTTCCCAGTGGATGATGAGGACGACGGCAAGGTCCTTGCTGATCTTGAGCTCGCCGTAGTTGCCTTCGCGGATCAGCCAGGTGAGCACGCCCTCGCAATAGCCGAGCGTCGGGTCGGAGCCGAAATTGCAAGGGCAGCCGATGGCGCAATTGCACAGGTCCCACCAGTCGCCGACCAGGCGCCAGTTGGGGATGTCATTGTCCTGCTGTGCGGCTGCCGTCGCCATCGGCGCAACGGTAGCATCCGCCTAGGGCGTGGCAAGCGCCGCCGTGTCGAGCCCGCGCTTCTTGAGCAGCGCATCGACCGTCGGCAGCCGGCCGCGGAAGGCTTGGTAGGCCTCCGCCGGATCGCGCAGGTTGCCGGCGCTGTAGACAAAGTCGCGCAGCCGCTTGGCAGTCGCCGGATCGAACACGTCGCCGGTCTCCTTGAAGGCCTCGAAAGCGTCGGCGTCGAGCACCTCCGACCACATGTAGGAATAGTAGGCCGCGGCATAGCCGCCGCCGGAGAACAGATGCTGGAAATGCGGGATGCGGTGGCGCATGACGATCTCCGCCGGCATATGGATGCGCGCGAGATCGTTGCGCTCGAACTCGCCGACATCGAGGCCAACGGAGTCGGGCAGCGAATGGATGTCGAGATCGATGAGCGCGCAGGCGGTGTATTCGATGGTGGCGAAGCCCTGATTGAAGGTGCGCGTGGCGAGCAGCCGGTCGAGCAGCGCCCTGGGCATGGCTTCGCCGGTGCGGGCGTGACGCGCGTATTTCTGCAAAATCTCCGGCACTTCGAGCCAGTGCTCGTAGAGCTGCGAGGGCAGTTCGACAAAGTCGCTGGGAACCGCGGTGCCGGCGAGCAGCGGATAGGTCACATCGGACAGCAGGCCGTGCAGCGCGTGGCCGAATTCATGGAACAAAGTGCGTGCGTCCTCGAATGACAAGAGCGCCGGCTCGCCAGCCGCGGGCTTGGAAAAATTGCAAACATTGAGGATGACCGGGCGGATATTGCCCGCCAGCTTTTCCTGATCGCGCAGCGAGGTCATCCAGGCGCCGCTGTGCTTGGAGGCACGGGCGAAATAGTCGCCGATGAACAGGCCGACATGGGCGCCGCTGGCGTCGGTCACCTCCCAGGCGCGCGCATCCGGGTGGTAGAGCGGCACCTCGGCAGGCGTGAAGGTGAGCCCGAACAGCCGGTGCGCGGTTTCGAAGGCGGCCTCGATCAGCCGGTCGAGCTGGAAGTACGGCTTGATCTCGGCCTCGTCCAAGTCGTAGCGCGCCTTGCGCAGCTTCTCGGCGTAATAGCGCCAGTCCCATGGCGCCAGGGCGAAGTTGCCGCCCTCCTCCGCAACCATTTTTTGCAGCGCGTCGCGGTCGGCGGCGGCTTTGGCGCGCGCCCGGTTCCAGACGTTTTCAAGGAGATGCCGGGCGTTGGCCGGGGTCTTGGCCATCTGGTCGTCGAGCCGATACTCGGCGAAAGACGCAAAGCCCAAGAGCTTCGCCCGTTCGGCGCGCAAGCCGACCATCTCGGCGATGATAGCCCTGTTGTCGGTCGCGCCGCCGTTCTCGCCGCGTTTGATCCAGGCCCGGAACAGCTTCTCACGCAAGTCGCGGCGGGCGGAGAACTGCAGGAAGCTCTCAGCCGAAGAGCGGCCAAGGGTGACGACATATTTGCCCGCATGGCCGCGTTCTTCGGCCGCGGCTCGCGCATTGGCGCGGGCAAATTCGGGCAGCCCTGCAAGGTCGCCCTCCTCCAGTACCAGCGAATAGGACTTCTCGTCGGCCAACACGTTCTGCCCGAACTGGGTGCCGAGGCTCGCCAGCCGCTCGTTGATCGCCGCCAGCCGGTCCTGCGCCGGTTTTTCGAGCGCGGCACCGGCGCGAACGAAGCGGGTGTGATAGCGGTCGAGCACGCGCGCCTGCTCGGGCGAAAGGCCAAGCGTCTCGCGCTTTCGATAGAGCTCGGCGATACGGGCATAGAGAGCGCGGTTGAGATAAAGCGCATTGCTGTGGCGGGCGAGCAGCGGCGACATCTCCCGCTCAACCGCCTCAAGAGCCTCGCCGGTGTCGGCGCCGGCCAGCACGAAGAACAGGTTCGACACGCGATCGAGGTCGCGGCCGCTCTTCTCCAGCGCCGCGATGGTGTTGTCGAAGCCTGGCGGCGTCTCGCTGCCAGCGACGGCGTCGATCTCGGCGCGGTGGATGGCGAGCGCGCGGTCAAAGGCGGGCCGGAAGTGATCCGGCTTGATGGCGGCAAAGCGCGGCAGGCCAAAGCGGCCCGCCCATTCGGCGCGAAGCGCATTGTCGGCAGACGATTGCTGGCTGGTCATGCGGTCTATCTAGTCAGGAACAGCCGGCTTGGCGAGCGGCATTCCGGCAGCCGTCAGCCGCGCAAGGCGCGCAAAGCGTTGAAGATGACCGCCACGTCGATCACCTCCTGCAACAGCGCGCCTTCGACCGGAGCGATAAAGCCGTAGGCCGCCGCGATCATGGCAATCAGGGAAAGACCCATGCCGGCGGCCACGCTTTCCAGCGCGATGCGGCGCGAGCGGCGCGCGATCCTGATTGCAGGAACGATACGGTCGAGCTGATCGACCAGGAGCACCGCGTCTGCCGCCTCGGCCGAGGCGGCGGCACCTTTGGCGCCCATGGCGAGACCGAGATCGGCCGCCGCCAGCGCCGGCGCGTCGTTGACGCCGTCGCCGATCATCATCACCGGGCCGTTCTTGCGCTCCGACAGCACCAGCAGGACCTTTTGGTCCGGCGTCAGCTCCGACCGCACCAGATCAATCGACAGGCCGGCGGTGATGAAGCGCGCGACCTCGTGGCGGTCGCCGGTCGCCAGCACGATGCGCTCGATCCCCAGCGCGCGCAGTTCGCGCAGCAGCGCCTCGGTGCCGGCACGAAGCTCGTCAGACAACACCAGGACGCCTGCGAGCTTGCCGTCGACCGCAACGGCCGCGGCCAAGGCGCCGGGCGGCCGGTCATCTCCCAACAAGGATGAGAGGCCGCCGGCGCCGATTTTCCCGGTGACGAAACGCAGGCCGCCGACAATGACCTCGCGGCCGTCAACGCGGCCGGCAATGCCTTCGCCCGGCGTTTCGACGACGTCGGACGGGATCGCCAGCGCCAGCGCTTTCCCCCGCGCCGCGGCGACGATGGTCTGCGCGATGATGTGCTTTGAGGCCTGGTCGAGCGAAGCGGCGAGCCGCAGCACTTCATCCGAAGTCAGGCTGTTGGCGGGGCGGATCGCCGAAATCTTGGCCTGTCCGACCGTCAACGTGCCGGTCTTGTCGATGACCAATGCCCGCACCCGAGCCAGCGTCTCGATCGCCTTGCCGCCTTTGATGAGGACGCCGATCCTGGCGGCGCGCGAGAGCCCGGAGACGATGGCGACCGGCACCGCCAGGATGAGCGGACACGGCGTCGCCACCACCAGCACCGCCACGGCCCGGATCGGGTCGCCACTGAGCCACCAGGCGCCCGTTGCCAGCGCCACGGTCACCGCAAGGAAAACGATGGCAAATCGATCCGCCAGCCGGGTCATCGGCGCGCGCGAGCGCTGGGCGGCCTCGACCAGGCGGACGACCCCGGCATAGGTGCTTTCCGCAGCCCGGCGCACCGCCGTCAAATCGAACGCGTCACCGACATTGGTCGTACCGCTGAGCACCGCTTCGCCGCCGTGATGCTGCACCGGCAGCGCCTCACCGGTCAGCGCCGACTGGTCAAGCACCGCGACGCCTTCGGCGACATTACCGTCGACCGGAACCACGTCGCCCTGCCTGATCAGCAGCCGGTCGCCGGGCCGGATGAGGTCGAGCGCGACCTCCTCGAGCCGGCCGTCGCGGTGGCGTACGGCGGTGCGGGGGACCCGCGACAGCAGAGCGGTCATCTCGCGCCGGGCGTGGCGCTCGGCGAAGGCTTCCAGATATTGCCCGCCGGCGTACATCAGCGCCACGACGGCCGCAGCCAGATTTTCCCCGACCGCCAGCGCCGCGCTCATCGACAGCGCGGCGACGATGTCGAGCCCGAAGTCGCCGCGGCGCAGGCTGGTGGCGATCTCGAACAGCAGCGCCAGGAGGATCGGCAGCGTGACCGCGCCCCAGACCGTGCCCGACCAGGCGCCGAGGCCGACGAGCTTGGCGGCGAACCCGGCGATCAGACCGAGCAAAGCGAGCGCTGCAAGGAGCGGTCGGGCGGCTTTGAGCATGCCGGGTGTAAGCATAAATAAAGCATGGCGGCGCGCGCTCCCGCCGCCATGAGCAGGATCAATTGTCTCCGCGCCGTGCCCCGGGCTTCCGGCTATGGACTTGATTCAGCACATGGATTCGTGGAGATTGCCCCCCGCAAGGGAGACCCCGCATGGCGCCAAGCCGCCGCATCGTCTGGCTCAATGTCGTCACCGTCATCAGCGCCGCCATCCTCATCGGCGCCGAAGTGTTCGGCGCCGCCTTCGCCGGCTCGTGGGCGATCGCCACGCTGTTCGATCTCGGCAGCCTGGGCGCGCGCGTGCTCGACGGTCTGTTTGTACTTTGCGGCATCGCCATCATGGTGCAGTTCATCCGCAACGCGCACCGCATCGAGCCGTTCACCGCGCGCGAGTGAGCGCGCGCGCGACGCGCCGCGCCGCGCCGCGAAGAATTATTAACGAAGATTTGCGAGCGCCGAACTTATTCTCTTGCATCGCGCGGAAAATTTGTTATTTGAAACCTTGCCCAAATTCGCACGTGCCTGTGGACGTGTGTCGGTCGGTAGGTAGCGGGACAAGAGGCCCGCCAGCCGCCTGGAGAGAGAAGCCAAAAGCTCTCCAAGAAATCTGACCGGCAGCCGGAGGCGAAACCGGCAAACCCTGCTCTCAGCAGGGGACGCGTCTTGAAGCAACGACGATCGGGCTTCCTTGGTCTCTGCCGGCCTCCACCACCGGCGCGGGTCACCGAAGAGGCTTGTTCATCCTTGCCGGCCGTGCGGACGGGGTCTCCCCATCCAATCCAAGGCAGCACAGCGGTTCCAAGCGTAAGCGTTCGCGCGTCCCCATCGCGCGCGGGCTCGAGCGCAAGGAAGCCGCGATAATCGGGGCTTAATCGCCCCATTAGCTCTTGGGAAATAGCGCCAATGACTACGCGCATTCGCGAGTTTCTAAGCAAACGCAACGACGAAGGGCCCTGCCTTGTCGTCGACCTCGACGTCGTCCGCGACAACTACAATGCCTTCGCCAAGTCGTTGCCCGACACCCGCGTGTTCTACGCGGTGAAGGCCAACCCGGCGCCGGAAGTGCTGTCGCTGCTCGCCGGCCTCGGCTCCTGCTTCGACACCGCCTCGATCTCCGAAGTCGAGATGGTGCTGGCCGTCGGCGCCACGCCTGACCGCATCTCCTATGGCAACACGATCAAGAAGGAGCGCGACGTCGCCCGTGCCTTCGCGCTCGGCGTCCGCCTCTACGCGGTCGACTGCAAGGCCGAAGTGGAAAAGATCGCCCGTGCCGCTCCGGGCTCCAAAGTCTTCTGCCGCATCCTCTCCGACTGCATCGGGGCGGAATGGCCGCTGTCGCGCAAGTTCGGCTGCGAGCCGGGCATGGCCGTCGACGTGCTCGAGCACGCGCTCAAGCTCGGGCTGGAGCCGCATGGGGTGTCGTTCCATGTCGGTTCCCAGCAGCGCAATCAGCATGCCTGGGACCGGGCGCTCGCTTCGGCGGCGGCCGTGTTCAAGGAATGCGGCGAGCGCGGCATGAACCTCGCCATGGTCAACCTCGGCGGCGGCTTCCCGACCAAGTACCTGAAGAACGTGCCGACGGTGAAAACCTATGGCAACGCCATCTTCAAGGCGCTGCGCAAGCATTTCGGCAACCGCATCCCGGAAACGATCATCGAGCCGGGCCGCGGCATGGTCGGCAATGCCGGCATGATCGAGGCCGAAGTCGTCCTCGTCTCCAAGAAGAGCGAGGAAGACGACGTGCGCTGGGTCTATCTCGACATCGGCAAGTTCGGCGGCCTCGCCGAGACGATGGACGAGTCGATCCGCTACCCGATCAAGACCCCGCGTGACGGCGCCGAAACCGCGCCTTGCGTACTGGCGGGCCCGACCTGCGATAGCGCCGACGTGCTGTACGAGAAGGAGCCCTACATGCTCCCGGTCAGCCTGGAAATCGGCGACAAGGTGCTGATCGAGGGCACCGGCGCCTACACGGCGACCTACTCGTCGGTGGCCTTCAACGGCTTTGCGCCGCTGAAGACTTACCACATCTGAAATCAGCCGGAGGCGGCTAGCCGCCGCCTCCTTTTCCCAACCTTAATCCGTCACCCTGAGGTGCGCGGCGAAGCCGCGCCTCGAAGGGCGACGGCCCGGGCCGACATCCTTCGAGGCTCGCCGCAGCTGCGGCTCGCACCTCAGGATGACGGATCGGGACTGGAGCAAAATGATGATTTCCATTCGTCACGAACGGGCGTCCGACATCGAGGCCCGCGAGGCACTGCTCGATGAAGCCTTCGGCGATGCCCGTTACCGCAAGGCGTCCGAGCGGCTGCGCGAGGACCGGTCGCCGGCCGACGGGCTGTCCTTCATCGCCGCCGACGGCAGGCGCGTGGTCGGCACGGCGCGGCTCTGGAATATCGGCTGCGGCAATGACGCCCGGGCGCTGCTGCTCGGCCCGGTGGCGGTTGCCGCGGACTGCCGCGGCCGCGGCATCGGTGCCGCGCTGGTGCGGCGATCGTTGCGCGAGGCGCGGCGGCGCGGCTTTGCCGCAATCGTCCTGGTCGGCGATGCGCCTTACTATAGCCGCTTCGGCTTCACGGCCGAGAAGACGGGCGCACTCCGGATGCCGGGGCCGTTCGAGCGCCACCGCTTGCTTGCCGCCGAGCTTGGCCCCGGCGCACTGGATGGCGCCCGCGGCATGATCAACGCGACCGGGCTCGTGGCCGAGAAGCCCGATCTTGCCGTTTTGGTCGCGCAAGACCGCCGTTCTCATCGCGCGCGGCGGCACCGCGCCGCCTGATCCCACGCCATGAATTTCGTGGACGCCGGGAAGGTTTTTTCCGGCGTCACTTCCGTTTGCGCGCCGCCGCCGATATGAACAAGGATTGGGGAGAGGCTGAGGATGACAAGTTGGCCAGTGCATGCCCGTATCACCGGGCCCGTCGTGATGATCGGCTTCGGCTCGATCGGCAAAGGCACGCTGCCGCTGATCGAGCGGCATTTCAGCTACGACAAGGCCCGTTTTGTCGTCGTCGACCCCGAGGACAAGGATCGCGGCCTGCTCGACAAGCGCGGCATCCGCTTCGTGCATCAGGCCGTCACCAGGGACAATTACCGGCACCTGCTGACGCCGCTGTTGACCGCCGGCGGCGGCCAGGGCTTCTGCGTCAACGTGTCGGTCGACACCTCCTCGCTGGAGCTGATGGAGTTCTGCCGCGAGATCGGCGCGCTCTATATCGACACCGTGGTCGAACCCTGGCCGGGCTTCTATTTCGATCCCAAGCTCGGGCCCGAGGCGCGATCGAATTATGCGCTGCGCGAGTCGATCCTCGCCGCGCGCCGCAAGCGGCCGGGCGGTCCCACCGCGGTGTCCTGCTGCGGCGCCAATCCAGGCATGGTGTCCTGGTTCGTCAAACAGGCGCTCATCAACGTGGCCCGTGACGTCGGCATCAAGTTCAAGACGCCGAAGACGCGCGAGGAATGGGGCAAGCTCGCCAAGAAAGCCGGCGTCAAGGGCATCCATATTGCCGAGCGCGATACCCAACGCGCCAAGCAGCCGAAAGCGCCGGACGTGTTCGTCAATACCTGGTCGGTCGAGGGCTTCATCTCCGAGGGTTTGCAGCCGGCGGAACTCGGCTGGGGCACGCATGAGAAGTGGATGCCGGCAAACGCCCACAAGCATAAGACCGGCTGCCAGGCCGCCATCTACATGGACCAGCCCGGCGCCAATACCCGCGTGCGCTCATGGACACCGACGGCGCAGGCGCAATACGGCTTCCTCGTCACCCACAACGAATCGATCTCCATCGCCGACTACTTCACGCTGCGCAACGGCCGCAAGCTCGTCTACCGGCCGACCTGCCACTACGCCTACCACCCCTGCAACGACGCGGTGCTGTCGCTGCATGAGATGTTCGGCCATGGTGGCGTGAAGCAGACCGACGTCCACATTCTCGATGAGCACGAGATCGCCGACGGCATCGACGAGCTCGGCGTGCTGCTCTATGGCCACAACAAAAACGCCTATTGGTACGGCTCGCAACTATCGATCGATGAGACCCGTGCGGTCGCGCCCTACCAGAATGCGACCGGCCTGCAAGTGACCTCGGCGGTACTCGCCGGCATGGTCTGGGCGCTGGAAAATCCCAATGCCGGCATCGTCGAGGCCGACGAAATGGATTTCCGCCGCTGCCTCGAAGTGCAGATGCCCTATCTCGGTCCGGTGATCGGCGCCTACACCGACTGGACACCGATCACCGGCCGGCCCGGACTGTTCCCCGAAGACATCGACAAGCGCGATCCGTGGCAGTTCAAGAACGTGCTGGTGCGCTGAACAATAGCGCTCCGCAGCGCGTACACACCATTCGCAGGCCAAATGTCGGCACGGGAATGTCGTCGAGGAAGTTATGTACGCCCTGAAAAAACGGGGCACGGATTTGGCGAATTAGGTGAATGCAGTCAGAGACTGTCACGATCTCGCATGATTTTGTCAGCAATCCAATTCGCCGACCGCTCTTTGATCCAGGTGACGGCCTCATACTGATTTTGGAATCCGGTGACACTTTCGATGTCGCCTGACGGCCAACTCACATAGACACACCATCCCTGGGCTGCTGGTCGAGCCTCAAGCTTGGGTTCTGTTTTTGGTCTTTGCGCCATGAAGCGAACAAGCTCTAGCCTACGTTTTTATCTTTTCCTGAACCTGCATGAATCGCAAAGATCTTTGCGCAGTCGATTGTGACAACTCAAGGAAAGAATCCCTGGCCTGAGCAAGCTCTTCCTTCGAAATTGAATGGTGCGAAAACCGAGACTGCATAATGAGCTTAGTCGTTTGCCAACTCAACTTCGCTGCTTTGCAGGCCATGATGAGCGGTTCGTAGTGCACGTTTTTCAAAAGCCGCTCGATCAGCTCCGACTTTGCTCCGCAAAACAATGCAAGTGTCGCCGTCATTTCTTCGTAATGGTGTCCTTCGATAAACTTTACGAGCACCGCCTCATTCAGCTTGCCTTGGCGGTTGAGTTCAAGAACGACATTGTCGGCGCGCACAAAATCGCGAGGCCTGATCGCCTCATCGCCGACCTCGCTTGCGACGCTCGCAAGGGCCTCTTCAATTCGGTCGCGGTTCTTGGCCGATGCTGAAGCCAGTAACCTCGAACGCACGAGATCTGTCGCGCGTGCCAAAAGCTGGCGAAGCAACTCGAGGGGAAGGTCAAGCCGCAGGCCAAGCTTCTCGGCAAGCCTTTCGTCGTGCTGAGAGCTCTTCACAAGGCCGGCGAAGCCGGATTCTGAAAAGCGCGCGCCGGGATTTGTCGCGAGTGAGTAGTGCACTGGCGCATCTCCACGCTCAACAAGCGCGTCCGTTACGGCTTCCGAAAGGGAGGCGCGCCCAGAAATGGCCAACAGGTGTTCTTGTCCTTTGTGCTTAGCAAGGAAAACCAAGTCGCTTTCGGATAGACGGTTCGACTGTGTCAGCACGGGTCCAGCAACTGCTATGTCGTCGTGACTCGATAATTGCCGTATGGTTTCAATCGGAGCGTTGCCGACTGGGGCCAGGGTCTCGCTCAGTTGGGCAAGTGCTTTCGCCTCGACCATCCGCACCAAATGGACCAGCACATCGTCGAATACGCTGATCTGTTGTTCGCTGAGTTGGTGAGACTGTCCCAGAAAAAGGCTGGTGACACGCCGCAGCGTCTCCACCCGCTTTTCCGAACTGCCGGTTTTGACCGCAACTTCCAATTCGGCAAGCAAGGAAGAATGCGACATAGCGCCGGCGCCTACTTTGGAGGCAGGACGCAACTATGGGCTGCAAACGTTAACCAACTCAAAACTGGGTTGATGCCCTTGAGCGGGCGCTGCTTCTTGCGCGGGAGTCAGGACCGAGGGTTTCCGCTACTTAGCAACCCCGTTGCCAAATCGGGGTCCAAGCCGGGGGCGACCCGCCGAGAAGCCAAAAAACCCCTATGATTTCAATAAAAAAGGGCGGCCGTGAGGGCCGCCCTCTTTATTTTAATGGCTATCGCTTCCGCTATTTCGGCTGTTCCTGCTCACCCGGCTTCGGCGGTGGTTTCTTGGCCGCGGGAGGTGGCGGAGTTGCAGGTCTTGGCGGCGGCGCGGCCGGGCGTGCAACGGGCGGCGGCGCGGGACGCGCTGCCGGTGGCGGCGCCGGGCGCGCGACAGCCGGCGGCGGCGGATGCGCAACCGGCGGCGGTGCCGGGCGAGCCACGGCAGGCGGCGGCGGACGCACCACGGTGGGAGGTGCCGGACGCGCGACGGGCGGCGGCGGTGGCCGTGTTTGCACCGCTGGCGGAGCGGCCTGCTTGATTTGCGGGGCCGGCGCGACAGGCTGCGACGGCGGTGGCGGATTGCCGGCACCGGGCTGCGGCGGATTGCGCCGCAATTCCTGGCGCGGCGGCGGCGCATTGGCTGGCGGTGACGTCGATGGCGGCGCCACAGCCGGCGCTGCCGGCGGTGACACGGCCGGCGCCTTGGGTGCCGGAGCGGGAGTCGCCGATGGCGGCACGGCTGGCGCCTTGGGCGCCGCGGCGGGAGCTGCCGATGGTGCAACGGCTGGCGCGTTGGGTGCGGCAGCCGGAGCAGCGCCGCCTTGCACGGCGCGCGGCGGCTGGCTGCCGAGCCGTCCACGCTCACCTTTGCCGAGCGGCTGCAACGGCTGCACGTTCGCCGCCGGCGCGACCGAAGTATTCGTCGGCTGCACGGCCACGGCGTTGACGCCGGATGCTCTGCGCTGCCCACGCTGGCCGCCCTGCTGGCCCGCAGCGGGTCGACCGGCGTTGAGCTGGCTGCGCTGGATTTGCACGGCGCCGGCAACGCCCTGCGTCCCGGCCAATACACGCGGCTGCACTCGGAAGGTCGGCACCGCCGCGCGATTGACCGCGGCGATGCGGCCTGGCGGGATGCCAGGATTGACGCCGAAGCGGCGCCCGCCACCGGCCGACAGCGAGCGGTTCACCAATATCGAGCGACGCATGAAGAATGGGCGCCGGTTCACCGCGTAGTAATGCCGGTAAGGCGCGGGCAGAAACAGATAGCGCGGCGCAATGAAGGTCCAGTAGACCGGATCGTCGTCGTAAATGCCGATGACGTTGTCCGGCGGCAGCGGCGCCCAGCCGACGGCGTCGTCACTGTCACGCCAGTTCACCCAGGCCGGGGCCCATTCATCACCGGGAATCCAGAACCAGCCGAACTGCGCATTCCGCGCCCAGCGGCCGTAATGATAGGTGATCCAGCCCCAATCCTCTTCGTCCAATTCGGAGATCCAGTACCAGCCCCACTCGTCGGTATAGACCCAGTGGCCGATCGAATAGGGTCGCCACCCGGCCGGCCTGTCGAACGGCACCCAGACTTCGCCCCACCGCCGGTCGATCTGCCACATGCCGTAAGGCTCGAGCGCCAGATGAAAATCGCCGAGCTCGGCCGGTTGCGCCTGAGCAGCTGAGATGCCGGCGCGATCCGGCAGCAAAGCTTGCGCCGTGAGCATGAAAATACCGGACAGTGCGGCGAAAGCGACGCTGCGAAAAATGGAAAAAGCGCGCATGAGATTGTTCGTTCCCGTTTTGCGCGGCCGCATGGCGGCGCAAGATTCGCAACTTACTGACGCCAAGCTGAACGCCAGCCGAATTGTTCCGCGCAATCCTGCCGCAATTTACAGCGCCAGGATACCTGCTTCGCCGTCCTCGGTGCCGAACGCCAGCACCGTTCCCGCTGCGTTCCAGCCGAGCGCACTGACCGGCGACGCGCCGGCCGCTTTGGCAAGGATCAACGCGCCGTCGTCGGTACGCACCAGCATGACCATGCCGTCGGCATAGCCGACGGCCACGACAGGCTGGCGCGGATGGCAGGCGATCACCGATACGCGCGCGTCCGACTGCCCCATCAGCCGCGGCTGCTTGCCCATCGGCCCGTCCTTGCCGTCGAAGGGCCACAAGATGAGCTGCTCGGAACCCGAGGTGGCGAGGAAGTCCCCGCCCGCGGTCCAGCCGAGCGAACGCACGCGCGCCGAGTAACCGGACATGCGCATGTGCTTGGCATCGGCGAGCCGCCAGCCGTGCAGCATCGGCTCCTGCATCATGGTGACGAGGAACTTGCCGTCGGGGCTGAAGGCAACGCCGAGATGCGAGCCCTTCCATTCGAGTTTTTCCGGCGCGGCGCCTTGCGCATTGGGAAACCAAAGCGTCGCGCCGTTGTAGTGCGCGATGGCGAGGCGCAGGCCTTTCGGGGCGAAGGCTAGCCCGGCGACAGTCGATGGCGCTTCGAAGCTGCGCGTTTCGCCATTCTTGAGACGCACGAAGGCGGTCTTGCCCGCCGACCAGGCCACCGCGCCATCGGGGCCGAGCGCGACGTGGTCGATCCAGCGGCGCTTTTCATCGGTGGCGATGACCGTGTGCTGCCCGTCGATCGTCGTCGCGACAACTTGCCCATCATCACCGCCGGTGACGAGGCGTCCGGCGTCGGCGGCGCTCGACAAGATTGCGCCGGCATGAATGGCGACGCGGCGCTCGCCGGCCTCCGGCGCAAACAGCAACGCCTCTTCGCCGAGGACAAAGACCGGTATTTTATCGAGGAAGTGCACGCCGACGACCGTGCCGTCCGCCTTCACGGCGCGGACGCGGTCGGCGAGAGAGGGGAGTGTGGCGGGAGTGTCGGTCATTTAATGTCTTGTCATTCCGGGGCGCCGCGCAGCGGCGAACCCGGAATCCATAATCACAGACCGGGGTTATGGATTCCGGGCCCGCGCCTGCGGCGCGTCCCGGAATGACTGACGGAAAATGTCAGGCGGCACAAGCCTCAAAGCCAGAGCGGATCTGCGCTTCCGGCAGGTTGCGGCCGATGAAGACGATGCGGCTCTCGCGCGTCTCGTCATTGCGCCACGGGCGTTGGTGGTCGCCGTCGAGGATCATGTGCACGCCCTGGAACACGAAGCGCTCAGGATCGTCCTTGAAGGCAAGAATGCCCTTCGAGCGCAGAATGTTCGGCCCTTCCTTGGCGACGAGGTCCTGCACCCAGGGAAAGAACTTGTCCGGGTTCAGCGGCCGGTCAGTCCGGATCGACACGCTTTGCATGTCCTCGTCGTGGTAGTGCTTGAGACCACCGCCATGATGATGATGCTCGTGGCCATGATGATCGCCATGGTCGTGATGATGATCGTGGTCATGCTCGTCCTTCTCCAGAAATTGCGGCTCGATGTCGAGGATGCGGTCGAGGTCGAAGGCGTTGCGGCCGAGCACTTCGTCCAACCCGATCTTGGCGCGCTCGGTGCGGTGCAGGGTCGCGTAGGGATTGATGCCGCGGATGCGCGCCTCGATCTCGCGTAGTTCTTCCGGCGTGACGAGATCGGTCTTGTTGATGAGGATGACGTCGGCAAAGGCGATCTGATTTTTCGCCTCCGGCGCATCCTTGAGACGATCCTTCAGCCATTTGGCGTCGGCGACGGTGACCACCGCGTCGAGCTTGGTCTTGGCGCCGACCTGCTCGTCCATGAAGAAGGTCTGCGCCACCGGCGCCGGATCGGCGAGGCCCGTGGTCTCGACGATGATGGCGTCGAATTTTCCTTTTCGTCGCATGAGCCCGTCGATGATGCGCACCAGATCGCCGCGCACGGTGCAGCAGATGCAGCCGTTGTTCATCTCGAAAATTTCCTCGTCGGCGTTGACGACGAGCTCGTTGTCGATGCCGATCTCGCCGAACTCGTTGACGATGACGGCGTATTTCTTGCCGTGCGGCTCGGACAAAATGCGGTTGAGCAGCGTGGTCTTGCCGGCGCCGAGATAGCCGGTGAGCACGGTGACGGGGATTTTGGCGGGGGCAGCGGGGGTGGTCATCGGGGTTGGGGGCTCCGTGAGGAGCAGATATAGGGTGTCTTCGCTGACGGTGCAAAAGCGTCCGCAGACCGCCCCCGCCGCTTCTTTCCGGCGTTCCCACGCGGCCCCGGATCAAAGCGCCCTTTGCTTATGCCCGCATTCCTTGCAGGTATATTCCGTGCGCGCCTGCCCTCGCGGCGCCTTGATGCGGTTTGGCGCGCCGCACTTTCCGCAATGCGTCTCGATGCGGGTGTCGCCTTCCGTCACGGTGACGGATTTGCGCTCCATCGCCTCTCTGACCAGGCGTTCCGCTTCCTCGCGCAGCGTTTGCTTTGACATGTCAGCCCTGCACCACGGTCACATGCGCGCCGATAGGCACGCGGTTGTAGAGGTCGATGATATCCTGATTGAACAGGCGAATGCAGCCGGAGGAGACCGCCTGGCCGATGGTGTCCGGCTCGATGGTGCCGTGCAGGCGGAAAAACGTGTCGTGGCCATCACGATAAAGATAGAGCGCGCGCGGCCCCAGCGGATTGTCGGGGCCGCCGTCCATGCCGCCGGCATAGTGGCGATAGAGCGGGATCGCCGCCATCATGTTCGCCGTCGGTGTCCAATGCGGCCACTTCTCCTTGCGGCCGATCACCGCCGAGCCGTGGAAGTTCGTGCCCTCGCTGCGGCCGACGCCGATGCCGTAACGCAGCGCGCGGCCATCGGCCTCGACCAGATAGAGCCGGCGCTCGGGCACGTTGACGACGATGGTCCCGGCCTTCTCCTTGCCCTTCCAGGCAACCTCCGTGCGCAACAGGCTCTGGTCGACGGTGGTGATATCGACCGGCGGGATGCCGAAGCCGCCGTCACTCATGTGCCCATAATTGGCGCCGCAGCCGGCGAGCAGCAGCGGCAGGCCGGCAAGCAGCGCGCGGCGGCTGAGCGCAAGGCGAGGCAAGGACGGCTCATCTTTGGGCAGCGGATTTTGGCTGGGACGCTGACGCATGGCTCGCACGTTGTTGCCGATCTGTGTTGTGCCTAGCTCAGCATCGGTCACTCGTGCAACAGGGCGTTGACGGAATTCACACGCGCTATCCGTGCTAGACTTGCAGCTATGCCCGCTCCCGACGACAAACCCCTGCCCGCTGTCGGCGTCTATTGGATCGACGAAGCCGATTATCCGGCGGTGCTGAAAATTCTCGCCGACGGCGACACGATGCCGCCCAGTTGGACCGAATGGCGCAAGATGGCGACCGAGATGGAAACCGGCCTCAAGGCCTACGGCCACCCGGTGATGCGGGTACGCATCGATCCTGCGACATTCCCGATCTGGTGCGCTGCGCACGGCACGACCACGGGGCGGCAGGGACGAAAGGCTTTCATCGCGGCGGCGGTGAAGGAGAGATACGGCGACCAGAATTAGCCGCCAAGCGTCTCCATCTTCACAAATTTGAAATTGGCGCGCCTAGCGCAGCGCCGCGGCGATGTTGCCGCCGTCGACGGTCAAAATCGCGCCGGTGGTCTTCGGCGCCAGCGCCAGCGAGACAAAGGCGGCGGCGACGTCGTCGGCGCGCACCTCGCGGCCGAGCAGATTGTCGGTGAGGTAAGCGGTCTCGCTAACGCCGCGCGCCCTGGCGCGCTGCTTCACCAGCTTCTCCGTCAGCAGGCCCGAGCGAATGCGGTCGGCGTTGACCGCGTTCGAGGTGATACCGGCTGCGCCATAGTCGACCGCGTATTGGCGCATGAGCGCGAGCGAAGCCGCCTTCGGCAGGCCGTAAGGGCCGAAGTTCTTGCCCGGATTGACCGCCTGCTTGGAGACATTGAACAGCAAGCGGCCGCCGAGACCCTGGCGCAGCATGATCTGCACCGCGGCCTGCGCGACATTCTGGTTGGCGAAGAAATTAAGCTCGAAGCTCTTGCGCAGGATGGCGTCGTCCACCTCGCCGATGCGGCCCTGCCAGGCGGCACCCGCATTCGACACCACGATGTCGATGCCGCCATAGGCGGCGATCACCTTGCCGAACGCAGCAGCGACCGAGGCGCGGTCGGTCACGTCGCAGGCAACACCAAGCCCGCCGAGCTTGCTCACCGCGGCTTTCACCCGGCCGGCATCGATGTCGAACAGCGCGACTTCGGCACCCTCGCGGCGGAACGCGGCGGCGGTCGCAAGACCGATGGTGCCGCCGCCGCCGGTGACAACCGCCACCTGCCCCTGCAGCGGCTTCGCCGCCCGCTTGCCGAGCTTGGCCTGTTCCAGCGACCAGTATTCCATGTCGAACTGGTCGCGCTCGCTGATGCTTTCGAAGCGGCCGCCAGCCTCCGCGTCGAGAGTTACCGCGATCGCGGTTTCGGCGATGTCGGCGGCGATGCGCGCATCCGCCGCCGTGGCGCCGGCGCCGAACAGGCCGACGCCGGGAACGAGGATCACGCGCGGCATCGAATCGAGCGGCTGCTTCTTCGGGCTCGCTTTGGCGTTGTGGCGGGCGAAATAGCGGCGATAGCCGGCTTCATATGTCGCAACGGCGCGGCGGGCGGCGCGCGCAAAGGCACCGAGCGCACCCGCCTCGGGCGCGGGCAGGATCAGCGGCCGCGGCTTGGTGCGGATCACATGATCGGGCGTCACCGGGCCCTGCTGGCTGTAGCGCGCCAGGTCGCGGCCGTTGACATAATCCATCACCTGCGGCCTGGCGCGGTGATCAAGCACGAAACGCTTGAAGCGGCCTTCGTTGACGTCGAGCGGCACGGCGACGAGACCGCGCAGGATCGGCGCGATGTCGCTCGCGCCCGCGATCGGCTTCGGCAGTTTGGCGCGGACCGGATGGCGGCCGCCTTCGCGCGCAAGATGACGTTCGGCGCGCGACACCAGCGCGATCATGCGCTCATAGGCTTCTTCTGCGCTGGCGCCGAAGCTGAAGACGCCGTGCTTGTGCAGGATGAGCCCTTCGCAATCGGGATGCGCGTCGAACACGGCTTTCGCCGCCTTGGCGAGCGCAAAGCCCGGCATGATGTAGGGCACGACCGGCGCGCGTTTACCGTAAAGCTTGCGGGCGAGCGCCAGACCGTCCGGCCGGTCGCACAGCGCCAGCACCGCGTTGGCGTGGGTGTGATTGATGAATTTGTGCGGCACGAAGGCGTGCAGCAGCGTTTCCACCGACGGATTGGGCGCCGTGCTGTCGAGCAAATTGCCGCGTTGCAGGTCGACCATCTCTTCGTCGCTCAGCACCGGCAGCGCGGCGAGCGCCTGCAGCGGCTTCAGCCGCACCGCCGGCAAACCGGGAGGCTCGATCGTGGCCATGTCCCAGCCCGAGCCCTTCACGCACAGGACCTCAACGGTATCGCCGGTCTTTTCGCGCAGTTTGGTCTTGACCGAGGTGTTGCCGCCGCCGTGCTGCACCAGGCGCGGCTCGCCGCCGAGCAGCCGCGTGGTGTAGACGCAAAGGGCAACGTCGTCGTTGGCGCCTAGCGCGCGCCAGGCCTTCACCGCCACGCGCGCGTTCTTGCCGGACCACAGATTACGCATGTTGCCGGATGCCTGGCCGCGCGCTTTGCGGGAATAGCGCGCGCAAGCCCGACGCCGAGGCCGCGCAAACGCCGCGTTCGGTGATGAGGCCGGTGACGAGGTGCGCCGGCGTTACGTCGAAGCCGTAGTTCGCCATCGCGCTTCCTTCCGGCGCGATATCGATCTCGACGATGCGGCCGTCGGCAAGCCGGCCTTTGATCCGCGACAGCTCCGCCGCGTCGCGCTGTTCGATCGGAATTTCGGCAATGCCGTCCTCGATGGTCCAGTCAATGGTCGGCGACGGCAGCGCCACATAGAACGGCACGCCGTTGTCGCGTGCCGCGAGCGCCTTCAGATACGTGCCGATCTTGTTGCAGACGTCGCCGCGCGCGGTGGTGCGGTCGCTGCCGACGATGACGGCATCGACGAGACCGTGCTGCATCAGGTGCCCGCCGGTATTGTCGGCGATGACGGTATGCGGGACGCCCATCTGCCCGAGCTCCCAGGCGGTGAGGCTCATGCCCTGATTGCGCGGGCGGGTCTCGTCGACCCAGACGTGGATCGGCAATCCTTTTTCATAGACTTTGTAAACCGGCGCCAGCGCCGTGCCCCAATCGACCGCGGCGAGCCAGCCGGCATTGCAATGGGTGAGCACGTTGAGGGCAGCGTGCTTTTTCTTGGCCGCGATCGTGTCGAGCAACGCCGCGCCGTGCTCGCCGATCGCTGAATTGATCGCGATATCCTCGTCGCAGATTTCGGCAGCGCGCCGATAGGCGGCGGCGACACGCTCGGCGCGCGGCCGATTGCGCAGGTGCTCGCGCATGACGTCGAGGGCCCAGCGCAGATTGACCGCGGTCGGACGGGTGGCAAGCAGAACCTCATAGGCGCGGTCGAGCGCCGCATCGGAAGCATCGGCAAGCATCGCCAGGCAGATGCCATAGGCGGCGGCAGCGCCGATCAGCGGCGCGCCGCGTACTTGCATGGTGCGGATCGCCTTCGCCGCGTCGTCCAGCGCGGTCAGGCGCACAATCGCGAATTGGTGCGGCAGCAGGGTCTGGTCGATGATCTCGACCGTCTTGCCGTCCGCGGCGAGCCAGATGGTGCGGTAGGCTTTTCCGTTGACGCGCATGGGTTTGCTTATAGTTCAGCCCCGGCGCGCCGCGAATGCCAAAACCGCCTTGCCATGGAAATGTTATAATGTTACATTATTTGAGTTCCCGGCTCCTCCAAATTGTTGAAATACAGGCCCCCTCCATGAAAAGCGTCGCCGCCCTCGCCCTTCTGCTGACCGTCACCGCACCGGTCGCCGCCCGCGCTGCCGACGCGCCGATCGCCGTTGTCGCGGCGGAGAATTTTTACGGCGATGTCGCCAGACAGATCGGCGGCGACCGGGTCGCGGTTGTCAGCATCATGAACAATCCCGATCAGGACCCGCATTTGTTCGAGACCACGCCGGGCACCGTGCGCCAGATTGCCGCCGCGCAGATCGTCATCGAAAGCGGCGCCGACTACGACCCGTGGATGGACAAGATCCTCAGCGCCGCGCCGCATCCCGGCCGCACCGTCATCGACGCCGCCAAGCTCGTGGCCAAGAAGGCGGGCGACAATCCGCATCTTTGGTACGACCCGCCCACCATGCCGGCCGTGGCCAAGGCGCTGGCCGAAGCCTTCGGCAAGGCCGATCCAGCGCACAAGGACGATTACAATGCGCGGCTGATGACCTTCATCGCTTCGCTCAAGCCGATCAATGACAAGATCGCCGCGATCCGCGGCAAATTTGCCGGCGCTGCGGTGACCGCCAGCGAGCCGGTGTTCGGCTACATGGCGAGCGCACTCGGGCTGAAGATGCGCAACGAAAAATTCCAGCTGTCGATCATGAACGATACCGAACCAAGCGCGCACGATGTCGCCGCGTTCGAAGACGACCTCAAGCACCACAAGGTACGAGTGATGTTCTTCAACAAGCAGGCGTCCGACAAGGCGGTGGAACGCCTGGTCAGCCTGGCGCGCAAATCGCGCATTCCCGTCGTCGGCATCACGGAAACCGCCCCGGCCGGGCTGAGCTACCAAGACTGGATGCTGACGCAGCTCAATGATACAGAGAAGGCGTTGGCAGGCCCCTCTTCATGAACTTTTCCCGGTCGTTCCGGGGCGCGAGCAAAGCGAGCGAACCCGCAATCCAGAAACTTGCGAATTCGTATCTGGATTCCGGGTCCGGCGCTCCGCGCCGTCGCGGAATGACCAAGAGCATTTCATGACCTCCGTCGTTGAGCTCGACCACGCCACCATCGGCATTGGCGGCCGCAGCGTTCTCTCAGGCGTAAGCTTCGCGATTGAAGCCGGCGAATTCATCGGCGTGCTCGGTCCCAACGGGGCCGGCAAGACCACGTTGATGCGCGCCATTCTCGGCCTGCTGCCGCCGAGCGCGGGAACTTTGCGTGTGTTCGGGCGTGAGCCGCAGCGCGGCGATTCGGCCATCGGCTATCTGCCGCAGGTGCGCACGGTGCTGCCGGACCTGCGCGTGCGCGGCCTCGATTTCATCGGCAGTTCCATGCACGGCGAGCGCTGGGGGCTGCCCTCGCTCTCGGCATCCGACCGCCGCATGATCGAGCTGACACTCGACGCCGTCGGCGCCCGCGATCTTGCGCGCCGGGCCATGTCCGATATGTCGGGCGGCGAGCGGCAACGGCTCTTGCTGGCGCAGGCGCTGCTCGGCGCGCCCAAGCTGCTGCTGCTCGACGAGCCGCTGATCAGCCTCGACCAGCGCCATCAGGAAGTCGCCATCGAGGTCGTGCGCAAGGTCTGCCGCGAGCACAAAATCACGGTGCTGTTCAGCGCGCATGAACTCAATCAATTGCTCGGCACGCTCGACCGCGTGCTCTATCTCGGCAACGGCAAGGCGGCGCTCGGCACCGTGGATGAAGTGGTGACCGCGCCGGTGCTGTCGCGGCTCTATGGCACCGAGATCAGCGTGCTGCGGGCCGACGGCCACATCTTCGTCATGTCGCGCGGCCGCGACGTCGAGCACGCCGATCATCTGCACGACCACAACGGCCATCATCATCACTGACATGTTGCAATACGAATTCATGATCAACGCCTTCGAAGCCGCCGGCATTGTCGCGGTGGTTTCCGGGCTGGTCGGCTTTTTCCTGGTGATGCGGGGGCAGGCCTTCGCCGGCCACGCGCTGTCGCATATCGGCTTTGCCGGCGCGACCGGCGCCGGGCTGATCGGGCTTTCGCCGCTGTGGGGGCTGATCGGCTTCACCCTCGCCGCCGGCGTTGCCATGGGCGTGCTTTCAGAGCGCATCAGCAACCGCGACGTCGCCATCGGCGTGGTGCTGGCGCTGGCCTTGGGCTTCGGGCTTTTGTTCCTGCACTACTACACCGCCTTCGCCACGCAGGCGACGGCGCTACTGTTCGGCAATGTGCTGGCGGTTGATCGCGCAACCATCGTCACCCTCGGCGTGCTCGGCATCATTACGCTCGCCGCGCTGTCGCTGATCATGCGGCCGCTGATTTTCGCCAGCCTGCAGCCCGAATTGGCCGAGGCCAAGGGCGTGCCGCTGCGCTTCGTCTCCACCGCCTTCCTTGCCGTCGTGGCGCTGGCGGTATCGGCCTGCGCGCAGATCGTCGGCGTGCTGCTCGTGTTCACGCTGATGGTCGGACCGCCGGCGGCGGCGCAGCGCCTTGCCTCCGGCCTGTGGAGCGGGCTCGCCCTCGCGGCGGCGCTGGCTTTGGCTGAAGCCTGGCTCGGCATCACGGTCGCCTATTACACCGACTGGCCGGTGAGCTTCTGCATCGCGTTGCTGAGCGGCCTCGTCTATTTCGCCTGTCTCGGCGCGCCGCGGCTGCGCACATCGACCCGGTGACGCTCACCACCTGCCCGTGATAGCAGTCTGTCATGAGCAGCCAGGCGCGCAGCATCTGCATCGGCGAAGCCACGATTGAGCTTGCCCGCGGCGGCGACGGGCGCTTTACGCTCGGCTGCTCGGGCGACACCTTCAACACCGCGATCTATCTCGCCCGCGCCGGGCAAAGCGTCGCCTTCGCCAGCGCGCTCGGTGACGATGCTTATTCCGAACGGATCGCGGCGCTGGCCTCGGCCGAAGGCGTTGACACCGACCTCATCCTGCGCGCCGCCGGACGGTTGCCGGGCCTCGCGCTGGTCGAAGCCGACGGCAAAGGCGGCCGCCGCATCGACTCCTGGTGCGACGCGGCGCCGGCGCGCGAGCTGTTCGAATTGCCGACGTGGAGCCGCATCGCCGAGGCACTGACCGCGGCGCGGCTCGTTTATTTTTCCGGCATCACCTTGTCGCTCTATTCCAATACCGGCATCGGGCGCTTTCTCGCTGCGGTCGAAATCGCGCGCAGTCAGGGCGCCAAGATCGCCTTCGACGGCAATTTCCGCCCGCGCGGCTGGAAGGGCGATCTGAGCCGCGCCCGCACGGTGTTCGCCGAGGCGCTCAAGCGCGTCGATATCGCGCTGCCGGCCTATGACGACGAGGCGGTGCTGTGGGGCGATCCGTCGCCGCGAAGCGACCATCGAGCGGCTGCAAGCCTTCGGCGTCAACGAGATCGTGGTGAAGAACGGGCCGAACAGCGCGCTGGTGGCTGCCAATGGCGCGCGCGACATGGTGCCGGTGCCGGATGTGGTAGCGCCGGTCGATCCGACCGCAGCCGGCGATGGCTTCAATGCCGGCTATCTCGCGGCAAGGCTCTCCGGCGCCGGCGCCATCGCAGCGGCGGCCGCCGCGCACAAGCTCGCCGGTGAAGTGATCCGCCATCGCGGCGCAATTACGCCGCGCGCGGACGCCGCCGTGCATTAGCCGCCCGCATTTCCCTTGCACGCCACGCGCGACGCTCTACGATGCCGGTTGGGGGTGGTCGCGCGATCACCGGAGATTGGCGTGCGCTCATTGATCCTGCGTTTATTCTGCCTCGCCGCGGCAACAGTGACCGGCTGCTCCGCCGCCTATTCAGGCAGACTCGATTCCGAAACCATCGCCGCCTATGAAGACCTGTCGTTGGTGCTGCCATCGCCTTCGCTCGTCGTCGTCTGCCACGGCTTTGGCTGCCGCCTGCGCACCGAAATCGGACTGACCGCTGCGGACCGGGCAAAATTGACGCAGATCCTCGCGGCCGGAAAAGCCTCGGCGGCCGCCGAGCGTCGGGCGATCGCAACGGCGGTCGCCTGGTTCGATCGTCGCGTCGGGCCGGAAGCGGGAACCGAGCATCATATTGCGCGCGCCGGACATGATCAGTTCGGTAAGCCCGAACTCGCAGTTCGATTGCATCGATGCCAGCCGCAATACGACGAGCCTGCTGCTGGTGCTCGATGAGTTGCATTTGCTGAAATATCACCGCGTCGAGCAGACGGTGGCGCGCGGCGCGTTCATTGACGGGCGCTGGCCGCACGCGACCGCTGTGGTCGTCGAACTCGGCGACCAGAAGGAATGGGCGGTCGATTCGTGGACCCATGCCGCCGGCGAGAAGCCGGACGTCAAGCCGCTGAGCCAATGGCTCGGGGAAGGCGGCCTCTAGCGGCCTTTCGCCATTGCCTGCCGGTTGACCGCGCCCGTCGCCGCCGGTACTTTTGCCCGGATGGGGATGGGGTTCCCCGATAACCGCCCGAAAGGGGCTGATGACTCCTACCGCGCAACACGGCGGTCAGGAATCTATCCGCCGCAGGGCGGCTTTTTTATTGCCCTGAAAGCATGAGGGATTGTCGATGGTCTATCTCATTGTATTTCTCGGCGGCGGCATCGGGGCGGCGCTGCGACACGGCGTCAATCGTCACCGCGGCGCGGCTTGTCGGCACCGCGTTCCCTTACGGCACGCTCACCGTCAATGTCGTCGGCTCTCTGCTGATGGGGCTGATCGCCGCCTATTTCGCCTTCAAGGGCGACGCCTCGCAGCATTGGCGGCTGTTTTTGACCACCGGCGTGCTCGGCGGCTTCACCACCTTCTCCGCCTTCTCGCTCGATGTCGCGTTGCTGTTACGAGCGCGGGTAACTGGGGCCTCGCGGCCTTTTACGTCGGCGTGTCGGTGCTGGCGTCGATCGCCGCGCTGTTTGCCGGCCTCGCGGTGGTGCGCAGTTTCACTTAGTCTCTTTTGAGCGCGTAACTATCCCATCGGCCTCAAGCCGAGCCTGTCGAGCAGCGCCATGTCGCGGTCGCGGCCCGGGTTCGGCGTGGTCAAGCAGCTTCGGCCCGTAGAAGATCGAATTGGCGCCGGCGAGGAAGCACAGGGCCTGCGTCTCCTCGCTCATGTCCTCGCGCCCGGCGGAGAGCCGCACCACCGAAGCCGGCATGGCAGATGCGCGCCACGGCAATGGTGCGCACGAAGTCGAGCGGATCGAGCTTCTGCGCGCCGGCAAGCGGCGTGCCCTCGACCTGCACCAGCATGTTGATCGGCACGCTTTCCGGGTGCACCGGCAGGCTGGCCAGCGTCGCGATCATGCCGACGCGGTCGTCGAGCGTCTCGCCCATGCCGACGATGCCGCCGCAGCAGACATGGATGCCGGCTGCGCGCACGTGCTCGAGCGTATCGAGACGGTCCCGATAGGTGCGCGTGGTGATGATGGCGCCGTAGAATTCCGGCGAGGTGTCGAGATTGTGGTTGTAGTAGTCGAGCCCGGACGATTTCAGCCGCGCCGCCTGCTCGGCGGTCAGCATGCCGAGCGTGGCGCAGGTTTCCAGCCCCAAGCGCTTTGACGCCTTCGACCATGGCGCAGACATTGTCGAGGTCGCGGTCCTTCGGCGAGCGCCAGGCCGCGCCCATGCAGAAGCGCGAGGCGCCGCCGTCGCGCGCGGCACGCGCCTCGCTGAGCACCGCGTCGAGACCCATCAGCTTCTCGGCCTTGACGCCGGTGTCGTAGCGCGAAGCCTGCGGGCAATAGGCGCAATCTTCCGGGCAGCCGCCGGTCTTGATCGACAGCAGGGTCGAGATCTGCACCTCGGCAGGATCGAAATTCTGCCGATGCGTGAGCGCGGCGCGGAACATCAGCTCCGGGAAACGGCAGGGCGAACAGCGTCGCGCACGTCGGCGCGGGTCCAGTCGTGCCGGGGCAAATTCATCGCCGGGAGCGGCCGGTTTTCCTGCGCTAGCGACATTGCACGTCCTTGAGATGCGGCTGCGGCCGCAGAGACGCGTTTTATATCAAAAGGGGCGGCCTTTTGGGCCATCGATTTCGGCCGATTGTGGCGCCCAGGCCATGACGTGATAATCTTTGTCAAACAGAAATGGCGGGGGAAACATGATGAAGCGATTGCTGGCTGTCGCCATTGCATTCTCTTGGTGCTGGGTTCGGCTTACGCCGCCGAGCGCAAGGATGACGATCCGCTTGTGCTGCTCGAAAAAGACAAGAAGCAGGACCGCGAGGCGGTGGACAGGCAGTACCACCGCGCGCTGGAGCAGACGTCGACCGGGAGCACCGCGCCGGCCAAGACCGACCCGTGGGCCAACATGCGCGGCGCCACCAATGCAAATAAGAGCAAGTAGGCCGCGGCGATGAACCGGTTGATGGTCACCGGATTGATTTCAGTGCTGGTCGGCGCCGCCGTTTTGTTCGGGCTGCAGCAGGGTCTACGGCATCGCGATCTACATCGCCCTGCCGGTGGCGACGGTCGCCTATCTCGCTCGTCAAGGTCGGCCTCGGGCTCGCCTGGGGCGCCGGCTCGTCGGCGTAGCTCACCAGTGGTGCCGCCAGCCCCAATAGGGGCGGTAGCGCGGTCCGTAATATCCGTAATAATAGGGCGGCGGCGGTTCGTAATAGACCGGCGGGCCCTCGACCACGACTTCGTCGTTGCGCATAGCCCGGCGGCGGGCCGGCGTAACCGGGCGGCCGGCGCGGCGGCACGCGGCCGCTCAAGTCGAGCGCGCTCTGGATGGCGAAGCCGCTCTTGCCCTGCCAGGTGACGGCGCACCAGCCCTCGCTGCAGTCGCCGGCGTCGATGAGGCTGCCGCCGGGAATCTTGCCGACGATCTCGCTCGCGGTGCCGGGGGCGGCGCGCAGGTTCACCGTCGACGGCACATAGGCCGGCTTGGCGGCGGCCGGCGCGGCGGCGAGCGCCAGCGCGGCGAACACACAACGCGATACGGCAGACATCGCATCGGCAAACCCCTCGAACTCCCCGCCGGCGAGCCTAGCACCGGCGCGGACGAAAATCTCGGCCGCAAAAACGGCGGCATCGGGGCATCGCTTGCGGCCCCCTGCGGCGCATGGGAAAAGCCCGCAATGGCCGACGCCGATACTCCGCCCGACCGCCTCTGCATCGACCCGCGCAGCCCCTATTACAACGCCGAGGTGCTCGCGCGCGACGTCGGCATCCGCTTCAAGGGCGCGGAGAAAACCAATGTCGAGGAGTACTGCGTCAGCGAAGGCTGGATCCGCGTCGCCGCCGGCAAGGCGCTCGACCGCTACGGCCAGCCGCTGACCATCAAGCTCAGCGGCGCGGTCG